>NZ_CP044532.1:0-645154 GCF_026427775.1 Arthrobacter sp. CDRTa11
ATGACAGTAGACGAAGCCAACCATGCCAATACTGTCGGAAGTTCCTGGCGCAGGGTTGTCAGCCTGCTGGAACAGGACGACCGTGTTTCACCACGGCAAAGGGGCTTTGTCATCCTGGCGCAGGCCCAGGGCCTGATCGGTTCCACCCTCCTGGTGGCGGTGCCCAATGAACTCACCCGCGAAGTCCTCCAGACGCAGGTCAAAGACGCGCTGGATGATGCACTGCACAACGTCTTCTCCGAAGACATCCGCTGCGCCATCGATGTGGACACCGATCTGGTGCCGATCCATGTAGAGCCTGAACCCGTCGTCGAGCCGTCCTTTGCATCGGACCAGCTGATCGAACAGAAGCCGCAGCCCATGCTGCCCAGCACCTCACACGAATTTGGCCGGCTGAACCCCAAGTACGTTTTTGACACCTTTGTGATCGGCTCCTCCAACCGGTTTGCCCATGCCGCGGCTGTGGCCGTGGCTGAAGCGCCGGCCAAGGCATACAACCCGCTGTTCATCTACGGCGATTCCGGGCTCGGCAAGACTCACCTGCTCCACGCGATCGGCCACTATGCCCGCCGCCTCTACAGCGGGATCCGCGTCCGATACGTGAACTCCGAGGAATTCACCAACGACTTCATCAACTCCATCCGTGACGACGAAGGCGCCAGCTTCAAAACCACGTACCGCAACGTGGATGTGCTGCTGATTGACGACATCCAGTTCCTGGCCGGCAAGGACCGGACACTGGAGGAGTTCTTCCACACGTTCAACTCCCTGCATAACAACAACAAGCAGGTAGTGATCACCTCGGACCAGCCGCCCAAGCTGCTGGCCGGCTTTGAGGACCGGATGAAGTCCCGCTTCGAATGGGGCCTGCTGACGGATATCCAGCCGCCGGAACTCGAAACCCGTATCGCCATCCTGCGGAAGAAGGCCCTCAGTGAGGGTCTTTCGGCGCCCGATGATGCGCTTGAGTACATCGCCTCCAAGATTTCCAGCAACATCAGGGAACTTGAGGGTGCCCTCATCCGGGTCACCGCGTTCGCCAGCCTCAACCGGCAGCCCGTTGACGTTGCCTTGGCCGAGATGGTCCTGAAGGACCTCATCACGGACGACGGCGCCCAGGAAATCACCTCAAGCCAGATCCTCACGCAGACGGCCGACTACTTCAAGCTCAGCATGGAGGAGCTCTGCAGCAAGTCCCGCACCAGGACCCTGGTCACCGCACGGCAAATCGCAATGTACCTGTGCCGTGAGCTGACGGACATGTCGCTTCCCAAGATCGGCCAGGAGCTCGGCGGCCGCGATCACACCACCGTCATCCACGCGGACCGCAAAATTCGTGAGCTGATGGCCGAGCGCCGTGTGATCTACAACCAGGTCACCGAGCTCACCAACAGGATCAAACAGCAACAGCGCGACTCCTGAACCCACGCACTCTTACCTTATTAACAGGCACGTGTGGATAAGCCTGTGGATAGTTAAGGGGACAACCGCGCTTAATGGGCTTAAAACCCTTAAGGCATCTGTGGATCAGCGAAAACGCCAAAATGGTTATCCCCATCCACACCCTGTTTAAAACCTGCTCAACCCACAATCCATGAACAGGGCTTAACCGCTGGATCCTGCGGCGAAACCGAGTTATCCACAGTTTCCACAGCAGTTATTAACACTACTAATCCCAAAAAATTGAATTCCCTCAAACAACAATCCCGATCCGCACGCCGCCCAACGGGAGTGGAGCAGAGGTCCAGAGCCAGCCGAACGGCCGCCCCACGGGCGGTCCGGGCGGACCGGCCTTCTCCGGATCCCTGCCGGGGATGGGTTAATCCCCAAACTTCCGGCTAAGCTGTCAGCAGCGCTCCCATCCTTGGGTTTCTTTGTGGTTCAGCACGCCTGGACCATGCAGGTTCAGGAGTTTGGGGCATCACTTTTGAAACTCCCTGATGGAGATTCCGGTTCAGATATGGCAGCAGCAATGAAAGGCGGCACCCTTCCGTGAAGTTCAGAGTCGAACGGGACGTCCTGGCAGAAGCCGTCACCTGGACAGCCCGGTCGCTGTCTCCGCGGCCGCCGGTACCCGTGCTCTCAGGCCTGCTCCTCAAGGCTGAAGCAGGCACCGTTAGCCTTTCGAGCTTTGACTACGAGACCTCGGCGCGGCTGGAAATCACCGCGGACATCGCTGTTGAAGGCACCATGCTTGTCTCCGGGCGGCTCCTCGCTGACATTTGCCGCAGCCTTCCCTCCGCACCGGTGGATGTAGAAACCGACGGAAACAAAGTCACGCTCACCTGCCGCCGCAGCAGTTTCCACCTGGCCACCATGCCGGAAGCCGAGTACCCGCCCCTGCCTGCGCTGCCCACCATCAGCGGTACAGTCCCCGGCGATGCTTTCGCCCAGGCTGTGTCCCAGGTGATCATCGCCGCCAGCAAGGACGACACCCTGCCGATTCTTACCGGTGTCCGGATGGAAATCGAGGACGACCTCATCACCCTCCTGGCCACCGACCGCTACCGGCTCGCCATGCGTGAAGTGCCGTGGAAGCCGGTAACCCCGGGCATTTCCACCAGCGCACTGGTCAAGGCAAAAACCCTCAACGAGGTGGCCAAGACCCTGGGCAACAGCGGTGACATCAACCTCGCCCTCGCAGATGACGAGAGCCGGCTCATCGGCTTCGAAAGCGGCGGACGAACCACCACCTCGTTGCTGGTTGACGGCGACTACCCCAAGATCCGCTCACTTTTCCCGGATTCCACACCCATCCACGCAACGGTTCAGACCCAAGAACTGGTCGAAGCCGTGCGCCGTGTGTCCCTGGTGGCCGAGCGCAATACCCCGGTCCGGCTCGCGTTTACCGAGGGCCAGCTGCACCTCGACGCCGGCACCGGCGAAGATGCCCAGGCTTCCGAAGAACTCGAAGCACAGCTTTCCGGCGAAGACATCACGGTGGCATTCAACCCGCACTACCTGGTGGAGGGCCTGAGCGTGATTGAAACCAAGTTCGTCAGGTTCTCATTCACTACGGCTCCCAAGCCGGCCATGATCACCGCCCAGGCAGAAGCTGACGGCGAAGACCAGGATGATTACCGTTACCTGGTCATGCCTGTCCGCCTCCCCAACTAATCCCCACCGCCACCCTCGCCTCGCAAGTCCCCATCGGCTCCCAACCTTCGCAAGCTCAGGCAGGGCCCCTCGCCGATGGGGCTCCACGGCCAGGGAACCCTGGCGGCGTGGGCCCAGACCGTGGTTGTCGTTCTGGCCCAAAACGACAACCGACACCCAATGCAGAAAGAGAACCCGCATCGTGCATATCGGACTGATCGGCCTTGGCAAGATGGGTTTCAACATGCGCGAACGCCTGCGCAAGGGCGGGGTTGAGGTCACCGGCTTCGACCGCAATCCGGACGTCACGGATGTCTCATCGCTGGACGAACTGATTGCAGCCGTCCCGTCACCCCGGATTATCTGGGTCATGGTTCCGGCCGGCGACATCACCAACGCGGTCATCACCGAACTTGGCGACAAGCTGGATGCCGGCGACCTGGTAATCGACGGCGGAAACTCACGCTTCACCGAAGACCAGAAACACGGTGCAGCGCTGACCGAAAAAGGCATCCGCTTTGCCGACTGCGGTGTTTCCGGCGGTGTGTGGGGCCTGCAGAACGGTTACGGGCTGATGGCCGGCGGCGATGCCGCAGATATCGAGCGGGCCCTGCCGGTCTTTGATGCGCTGCGCCCAGACGGTGAACGGGCTGACAGCTTTGTGCATGTGGGAGGCGTCGGCGCTGGCCATTACGCCAAAATGGTCCACAACGGCATCGAATACGGCCTGATGCAGGCTTACGCCGAGGGCTACCAACTGCTTGCTTCCAAGGACATCATCAACGATTTGCCAGGCACATTCCGCGCGTGGCAAAAAGGTACGGTGGTCCGGTCGTGGCTCTTGGACCTGCTGGTCAAGGCGCTCGATGAGGATCCCGGGCTGCAGAACATCGATGACTACGTCGAGGATTCGGGTGAGGGGCGGTGGACCGTTGAAGAGGCGATTGCCAACGCAATTCCTGCGCCGGCCATAACGGCAGCTTTGTTTGCGCGCTTCGAGTCCCGCGAGGACAGCTCCCCGGCCATGAAGATGGTTTCAGCGTTACGCCACCAGTTCGGCGGGCATGCCACCCGCCCCGCCAAATAGCACCAACCGCCGGGGCCCGCTGGTTCCGAGAATCCTGAAGACCGCGTGTACCTACAGCACCTCTCACTGACTGACTTCCGCAGTTACGCCCAGGTGGACCTTGCCCTGGAGCCCGGCGTCACCGTGCTGGTGGGCGCCAACGGTATTGGCAAGACCAACCTCATGGAGGCCATTGGTTACCTTGCCACGCTGAGCTCGCACCGCGTCAGTTCAGACGCTCCGCTGCTGCGGTTCGGTATGGACCGTGCCCTGGTCCGGGCACGGCTTGTCCGGGGCGGCCAGATTACTGTGCTGGAACTGGAAATCAATGCGGCCAGGGCAAACCGCGGCCGGATCAACCGCAGTAATCCTGTCCGGGCCCGGGATCTCCTGGGAATTTGCCAGACGGTCCTTTTTGCTCCGGAGGACCTCGCCCTGGTCAAGGGTGACCCGTCCAACCGGCGCCGCTTCCTCGATGAACTCCTGGTGAGCCTGGTTCCCCGCCATTCGGCGACGCGCGGCGATTATGACCGTGTCCTGAAACAGCGCAATGCACTCCTGAAATCGGCACGGGCCGGGAAATTCACTTCCGCGCACGAGGCCACCCTGGATGTGTGGGATCAGCACATGGCCCGGGCGGGGGCAGAGCTCCTGCATGCGCGCCTGGAACTGGTGGACCGGCTCCGTCCACATCTGGCGAAAGCATATTCACAGCTCACCGATGGCACCAAGGACGCCGGCGCTGTCTACCGCTCCACCCTTCAAAACCACATGGACGACGACGGCGCTCCGGCTTTTAGTGCCGGTGCTGCGCCTGCCGTTCCGGCAGATGCAGGCCAGGAAGACCTCCGGCAATTTTCCGTTGAAGAACTCACCGAGCTCTACATCCGGGCATTCGCGGCGTCCCGCCGAAAGGAACTGGAACGCGGCATTTCCCTCGTGGGCCCGCACCGGGACGAACTGGATCTCATCCTCGGTGAGGCTCCGGCAAAGGGGTACGCTTCGCACGGCGAAACCTGGTCCATGTGCTTGTCGCTCCGGCTTGCTTCCTACTACGTGATGCTGGACGACGCGCGCACCGGTGGGTCTGCTCCAATTCTTATCCTCGACGACGTTTTTGCCGAGCTGGATGTCCAGCGGCGGCGTAAACTTGCGGCAATAGTCTCCGGCGCGGAACAGGTCCTGGTGACCGCCGCCGTCGACGCCGATATTCCGGAAGAGTTGTCCGGCCGGCGGGTGAAGGTTATTCCGGGAGGAATTGATGAGTAGGGACGACAGAAGCGGCCTTCAGCCCGGCCGGGAACCCGACGATATCGATGCACCGCAGGCAGCACTTAACCGAATGCGTGAGGCGGCGGCTGCACGCGGAGAAATCCGCCGTAAAGCCCCTAAGCCCGGCGGAACGCCAAAGGCCAAACGGGGAATCAGTGATACCCGCGGGTTCAGCCAGTTCCACTCCACGGGGCGGGACCCGCTGGGGCTGGGCAAAGTGGTGGGCCGGCTGGTGGCAGAGCGGGGCTGGACCTCTCCGGTGGCGGTCGGATCCGTGATGGCTGAGTGGGCAACCCTGGTGGGACCGGAGATCTCGGCACATTGCACACCGGAGAGCTTCACCGATACAACGCTCCACGTACGGTGCGATTCGACCGCCTGGGCCACCCAGCTTCGGCTTCTGAGCATCAGCCTGCTGGAGAAGTTCCGCACCGAACTTGGAGACGGCGTTGTCACCAGCATCCAGGTGCTTGGGCCGTCCGCACCAAGCTGGCGCAAGGGCGGCCGCACTGTTAATGGACGCGGGCCACGCGATACTTACGGATAGCCGCCATTCCCAACTCTTGAATAATGGCCAAACGGCGTGTAGGGCGCTGTAAGGCCCCCGACGCGTATAGGAACCTCAAGAGGGGACTTCGGGGGGTTCCTAGGCGGGGTTCACGGCCTCACACAGGCACATCGAAGCCGGGCGACGGCCCCTGAATGCAGGTTTCCGCCGGAATTCACGATAGAATCACATCAGATAACTGGGCGCCGGTGAAACGTTGACTGAGTCCGTTTTCCGCACGCTTCCCGCAGGCGGACTGCGGTTCCGCACGTCGATTTACTAGTTGGCGCCATCAGCTTGTGCCTGTTGGCGGATGCTTTTCCCTGGGAAAGAACCCGCCGGCCACCATCGAAAACAGAGGAGTCGACAGCACCTGTGGCTAACGACAATACAGATACCCAGGCAGTGGAACTCGCACTTGAAGATGTCCCAACACCTGAGATGCCGACGGAAGCTGTGACACCGCGCGAATACGGCGCAAGTGACATCACTGTACTTGAAGGCCTGGAAGCCGTCCGGAAACGGCCCGGCATGTACATCGGCTCCACTGGCCTGCGCGGCCTTCACCACTTGGTGTACGAAGTGGTGGACAACTCTGTTGATGAGGCCCTGGCCGGCTACTGCACGCACATCGAGATAGTCCTGCAGGCGGATGGCGGCGTCAAGGTGGTGGACGACGGCCGTGGAATCCCGGTGGACATGCACCCCACTGAGCACAAGCCCACCGTCGAAGTGGTCATGACTATCCTGCACGCCGGCGGCAAGTTCGGCGGCGGCGGCTATGCGGTTTCCGGCGGACTCCACGGTGTGGGCATTTCAGTGGTAAATGCACTGTCCAGCCGTGTTGACACGGAGGTCCGGCGGCAGGGACACGTGTGGCGGATGTCGTTCGCCGACGGCGGCAAGCCGCAGGGCGGCCTGGTGAAGGGCGAAGAAACTGACAGCACCGGAACCACGCAGACGTTCTACCCCGATGAGAGCATCTTCGAATCCACCGAGTTTGATTTTGAGACGCTCCGCTCCCGCTTCCAGCAGATGGCGTTCCTCAACAAGGGCCTGCGCATCACCCTCACCGACGAACGCGTGCCCACGAAGAACGCCGTGGACGACGAAGACCTCGATCTTGACGCCGTGGTCACCGAAGGCGAAGTCACTGCGGATCACCGAACCGTGGTTTACCAGTACAACGACGGCTTGCTGGACTACGTAAAGCACCTGAACTCCGGCAAAAAAGTCGATGTTGTCCATGAGGACGTCATCGCCTTCGAAACCGAGGACACCGAGCGCCACATCGCCGTCGAGATGGCCATGCAGTGGACCAGCGCGTATTCGGAAAGCGTGCACACCTATGCAAACACCATCAACACGCATGAGGGCGGCACGCACGAAGAGGGTTTCCGCGCTGCCATGACGTCGCTCATCAACCGCTACGCGCGGGAGAAGAGCATCATCAAGGAAAAGGAAGACAATCTCACCGGCGATGACATCCGGGAAGGCCTGACAGCTGTCATCTCCGTCAAGCTCGCTGAGCCTCAGTTCGAGGGCCAAACCAAGACCAAGCTGGGCAACTCCGAGGTCAAGGGTTTTGTCCAGCGGGTGGTCACTGACCAGCTGGGCGACTGGCTGGAACGGAACCCCGGCCCGGCCCGGGACGTCATCCGCAAAGCGATCTCTGCAGCCCAGGCCCGAATGGCAGCCCGCAAGGCCCGCGATAACGCCCGCCGCAAGAGTCCTCTGGAATCTTTCGGCATGCCGGGCAAGCTGTCCGACTGTTCCTCCAAGGATCCGGCCAAGTGCGAGGTCTACCTCGTGGAGGGTGACTCCGCAGGCGGCTCGGCCAAGCGCGGCCGCAACCCCGAAACCCAGGCCATCCTGCCGCTTCGCGGCAAGATCCTGAACGTTGAACGTGCCCGGCTGGACAAGGCCCTGGGCAACGCAGAGGTCCAGTCGATGATCACCGCGTTCGGTACGGGCATCGGCGAGGACTTCGACCTGAGCAAACTCCGGTACCACAAGATTGTGCTGATGGCTGATGCCGACGTTGACGGCCAGCACATCACCACGCTGCTGATGACGCTTCTTTTCCGGTACATGCGCCCGCTCATCGAGAACGGTTACGTGTACCTGGCACAGCCTCCGCTGTACAGGATCAAGTGGTCCAACGCTCCGCACGACTATGTGTTCAGCGACAAGCAGCGCGATGCGATGCTGCTCTCCGGCCAGGCGGCCGGGCGCCGTATCCCCAAGGACAACGGGATCCAGCGCTACAAGGGCCTCGGGGAGATGGACTACACCGAACTGTGGGACACCACCATGGATCCTGACCACCGCACCCTGCTTCAGGTCACCATGGATGATGCACTGGCCGCTGACCAGATCTTCTCCGTGCTGATGGGCGAAGACGTGGAATCGCGCCGCAACTTCATTCAGCAGAACGCCAAGGACGTCAGGTTCCTGGACATCTAAGGGCTTACTGCCCGACTGATATTCCACACCTGACATATACCTGAAACGGAAAATAGACTATGAGTGACGAAACACCCGAGAACCCGGCGGAATCCGCCGGCATTCCGGACGCCCTGCTTGAAGGCGATGTGCTGGTGGACCGCGTGGAGCAGGTTGATCTGCAAACGGAGATGCAGCGCTCCTACCTGGACTACGCCATGGCCGTCATCGTTGGCCGGGCCCTGCCGGATGTCCGCGATGGACTGAAGCCCGTGCACCGCCGTGTGCTCTATGCGATGTTCGACGGCGGCTACCGGCCGGACCGTTCGTTCAACAAATGCGCCCGTGTGGTGGGCGAAGTCATGGGCCAGTACCACCCCCACGGCGACACGGCGATCTACGATGCGCTGGTCCGCCTGATCCAGGATTGGACCATGCGCTACCCGCTCGCCCTGGGACAGGGAAACTTCGGGTCACCCGGAAATGACGGCGCAGCCGCCCCGCGGTACACCGAAACGAAGATGGCGCCGCTGGCCATGGAAATGGTCCGCGACATCGACGAGGAAACCGTCGACTTCCAGGACAACTACGACGGCAAGAACCAGGAGCCCACCATCCTGCCGGCGCGGTTCCCCAACCTGCTGGTCAACGGCTCGTCCGGGATCGCCGTCGGCATGGCCACCAATATTCCGCCGCACAATCTGCGGGAGGTGGCCGACGGTGTCCAGTGGTATCTGTCCAACCCGACAGCCAGCCGCGAGGAACTGCTCGAAGAACTGCTGCTCCGGATCAAGGGGCCGGACTTCCCCACGGGTGCCACCATCCTTGGTCACAAGGGCATTGAAGACGCTTACCGGACCGGCCGCGGCTCCGTCACCATGCGCGCTGTGGTCAACGTTGAGGAACTCCAGGGGCGCACCTGCCTGGTGGTCACCGAACTGCCGTACCAGGCCAACCCCGACAACCTGGCCATCAAGATCGCCGAACTGGTCAAGGACGGCAAGATCTCCGGGATTGCCGACCTCCGGGACGAGACCTCGGGCCGAACGGGCCAGCGCCTGGTCATCGTGCTCAAGCGCGATGCCGTAGCCAAGGTGGTGCTGAACAACCTTTACAAGCACACAGAGCTGCAGAGCAACTTCTCCGCGAACATGCTTGCCATCGTGGACGGTGTTCCGCGGACGCTCAGCCTGGATGCGTTTATCCGTCACTGGGTAACGCACCAGATGGACGTCATTGCCCGCCGGACACGCTACCGTCTGCGCAAGGCGGAAGAAGAGGCGCACATCCTGCGCGCCCTCCTCAAGGCCTTGGACATGCTTGACGAGGTTATTGCCCTCATCCGGGCCTCCAACACCACGGAGGCTGCCCGCGACGGCCTGATGCAGCTGCTGGACATCGACGAACTGCAGGCCCGGGCCATCCTGGACATGCAGCTCCGCCGGCTCGCCGCCCTGGAACGCCAAAAGATCCAGGACCGGCACTCGGAACTGGAAGCCCTGATCACCGAGTACAACAGCATCCTGGGCTCCGAGGAACGCCAGCGCGAGATCATCAGCAACGAACTCGGCGAGATTGTGGCCAAGCACGGCGATGACCGCCGGACCAAGATCCTGATGGGTTTCGACGGCGACATGTCCATGGAGGACCTGATCCCCGAAGAGGAGATGGTGGTCACCATCACCCGCGGCGGCTACGTCAAGCGGACACGCAGCGACAACTACCGCTCGCAGCAGCGCGGCGGCAAGGGCATCAAGGGTGCACAGCTGCGCGGGGACGACGTCGTGGAGCACTTCTTTGTGACAACCACCCACCACTGGCTGCTGTTCTTCACCAACCTGGGCCGCGTCTACCGCGCAAAGGCTTACGAACTGGTGGAGGCAGGCCGGGACGCCAAGGGCCAGCACGTGGCCAACCTGATGGCGTTCCAGCCTGACGAACACATTGCCCAGGTACTGGACCTCAAGGACTACCAGCACTCGCCCTACCTCGTCCTCGCCACCAAGCGGGGCCTGGTGAAGAAGACACGCCTGGAGGACTACGACACCAACCGCTCCGCGGGCGTTATTGCCATCAACCTGCGCGATGAGGATGAGCTGGTGTCCGCGCAGTTGGTCTCCGAAACGGATGACCTCCTGCTGGTGTCCCGCAAGGGCCAGTCCATCCGCTTCACGGCTACCGATGATGCCCTCCGCCCGATGGGCCGGGCAACCTCCGGTGTGACGGGGATGAAGTTCCGCGAGGACGACGAATTGCTGGCAGCCAATGTTGTCACTGATGGGTCATTTGTGTTCATCGTGACCGAGGGCGGCTATGCCAAGCGCACGGCAGTGGAAGAGTACCGGCTCCAAGGCCGTGGCGGCTTGGGAATCAAGGTTGCCAAGCTTGCAGAAGAGCGCGGTGACCTTGTGGGTGCGCTGATCGTCCAGGAAGAAGATGAAGTCCTGGTGGTCATGGAAGGCGGCAAGGTGGTCCGTTCCTCGGTGGCCGGCGTTCCGGCAAAGGGACGCGACACCATGGGCGTCATCTTTGCCAAGCCGGATAAAAATGACCGGATTATCGAGGTGGCACGGAACAGCGAACGCGGGCTCGAGGGCGATGAATCCCTGGAGGATGACGTAACGTTGGCTGATGAGGCTGGATCCCCCGAGGGATCCGCGGAATCAGAGGCATTGGCAGAAACACCGGCCGTTGAGTCAGAGGACGCCTCCGGCGACGCTGAGCCGAACGAAGACTACACCGGAGGTAACGAGTGAGTAATCCCGACTCATATCCCACACCGAGCACGAATGGTCCTGGCGGAACACGCCAACCAGCGACAGCTCCCCGGGTGAACGCCCCCGTTCGTCCCCAGCAGCGGCCGGCAGCTGCCGCCGCTCCGGGCCAGAGGCCCGCAGTCCCCGGCCAGCGGCCTGCCCAGGGTCCCGTTCAGGGCCAGCCGGGTTCCGGCCAGCGGCCCGCGGCTCCGGGACAGCGGCCAGCCACTCCGGGCCAGCGGCCCCAGCAGGGCGCTCCCGGGCTGGTTAAACCGGCACCCAAAGCCAAGGTACGGCGTGCCCGGCTGCTTGTCAGCAAGGTGGACCCATGGTCGGTCCTCAAAATGGCATTCCTCCTTTCGGTGGCGTTGGGAATCGTTACCGTGGTCGCCGCCATCGTGCTCTGGACGGTCCTGGACCTCACCGGAATCTTTGACCAGGTGGACAGCCTCCTGGGAACCCTTGCCGGTGCTGAAGGCGGCGGGTTCGAACTGAAGAAGGTCGCATCCCTGGGGCAGGTGGCCTCGTTTGCCACCATCATCGCCGTGGTGAACGTTGTACTCCTGACAGCCCTGTCCATGCTGTCCGCCGTGCTCTACAACCTGTCGGCGGCGCTTGTCGGCGGCATCGGCGTCACTCTTACGGACGACTAAGAACCCGAAATTTTCCGGCTGTTTGCCGGCGAAATGCCTCGATTTGAGATCGGGCCGGGATGTGCTGTAAAGTCATATCTCGGCCCGATGAGGCATCGGGGCGTATAGCTCAGGCGGTTAGAGCGCTTCGCTGATAACGAAGAGGTCCCAGGTTCAAGTCCTGGTACGCCCACGGAACCTGTGCAGGTTCAAGTGGAGGTTTGGTGACATTCAGGTGTCGCGGAACCGGAACGGGGTGCATGTGAAGAAGTTGCTGGTACTTGCAGCTGCGATCGCAGGCGTCCTTCTTTATAAGAAGGCACAGGAATCCGAGGCCCGGAAAACGGTCTGGAGTGAGTCAACCGACACGGTTGATTAGCCTGGATTCCCGGACCGGGAGCTGGCAAAAGGCTCTTTGGTTCTAGGGTATGATTGACGGGTTGCTTCTTATGGGGGCATGGCGCAATTGGTAGCGCACCTGCTTTGCAAGCAGGGGGTTCGGGGTTCGAGTCCCCGTGCCTCCACCATAAGAAAGTCCCGGACAGTGTCAAACTGTCCGGGACTTTTGTTTTCTCCGGAAGCTCCCGGGGTACACAATTCCGGACTGCGGCCTCCAGCGCTGCGGGCAACAGGCCGGCGGCTATCCTGCCCAGTAGGGTTGGAAGGTGAACTTCTTCATCGCGGCGCTTGGCGTGCTGGGTGTGGCATCGTCAGGTCCGCTGATTGCCGCCACCCTGGGCGCCACCAGTGCGAGTGCGCTGGCCATAGCCTTCTGGCGCAACGCCATCGGGGCGGCTGTCATGGCAACGCCAACCCTGATCCGTGAGCCCCGGCAGTTCGGCCACGTCAGCCGGCGGGAGTTCCGTTGGTCGCTGTTGGCGGCAGTGGCCCTCGCCCTGCATTTTGCGTGCTTCATCACCTCGCTTCAACTGACATCCGTAGCTGCCGCCACCGCACTGGTCTGCCTCCAGTCCGCGTGGATTGCCGTCTTCCAGCTGTTCCGCGGAACCAGGCACCGCTGGCAGGTGCTCGCCGGACTGGGGATCGCTTTTGGCGGCGTTGTGGCCATCACCGGCTTTGATATGGGGTCCTCTCCCAGCGCCCTGCTCGGGGATCTCCTGGCGATCGCCGGAGGGGCCCTTGCCGGGCTCTACACCTTGGCGGGCGGCAAGGCGCGGCAGAGCATGACCACGGGAACCTACACCACCCTGTGCTACGGGATGTGCGCCGCGGTGGTGGCGCTGCTGGCGCTCTTCACCAACCAGCGCCTGACGGGGTTCGAGGCCGCGGGGTGGCTGGGCATCGTGGCGATCACGGTGTGCGCACAACTGGTGGGCCATACAGCGTTCAACCACCTGCTGGCCAAGATGAGCCCGCTGCTGGTCTCAATGATCATCCTGCTGGAGATCCCGGGCGCTGCCCTGCTGGCCGCTGTCTTCCTGCAGGAGACCCTCCCTGCCGGCACCTACGCGGGGCTGGGACTCATCCTGCTGGGACTGGCGGTGGTGGTCCTGGGACAAAAGAGAGGCGCTGCAGCCCGCCGCAGCCGGGCAGGCAGCGCCGGCCGGGGCGAACCGCCGTCGGACCAGTCCCTGGCCGAGCTGGGAACTGACTAGCCCGTCAGGCCAGCCACGCGACTACTGGCCGCCGCGGCGGACCGGCTGGGTTGTGTTTACGGTGTGGATGGCGCGCAGGAGCTTGGCCGGGAAGTACACCGAGAAGAAGACCACCATGGGAGCCTTGAGCGCCATTTTCTTGACGTTGTGTGCCTTGTACGTGCGGTCGAAACGGGTTACGTAATAGCGGTAGTCCCGGGGTGAATCCTCAAGCCGGCGCGCTGACATGCCGGAGACCATTTGAGGCCAATACTGCACCTTCAGGTCGTGGTCGGCCAGATGCAGCGAGAGGTCGATGTCCTCGTGCATCTCGTCCTTTTCATCGCGGCAGGTTTCGTCGCGAATGGTCTCCCAGGCAGAGGCACGCACGGCCATGTTGGAGCCGAACAGGAAATGGTACTGGTGCTTGGCGAGCTTCAGCATCAGCTGGCGCATCTTGTCGTCGGCCTTCAAACCGAACCGGCGCATGGGCATGTCGTAATAGACCACGGGCCCGGTGGCCGCCTGCACGGAGTCGTCCAGGAATGCCTTTTGTACCTGCTCCACCCAGTCCGGCTCCACAACTGAATCCGCGTCAATGCGCCCCAGGATATCGCCGGTGGCGTGGTTCAGGCCGTAGTTGCGGGTGGGAATCAGGCCTTGGTCCTCATGCTGGCTCAGCAGGATAACCGGGCTCTCGGGATATTCCTGCTGCATTTGCTGCACGATGGCTGCGGTGCGGTCCGTGGAGCGGTTGTCCACCACGATGATTTCGTGGGCCGGAACCGATTGGTAGATGGCAGCGATAAGACACTGCCTGATAACGCTCTCCTCGTTGTAGGCCGGGATAACGATGGACACGCTGGGCAGCTGTGCTGCGTCGTTCAAGGCATCCCCAGAGGATTTATCGGCTGACATCAGGTCAAATTTAGCACCGATCGGCCGCCCTTCCCTCCGGTGACAGGGCAAACAGTGGGCAAAGACCAGCAGAAGACTAAAGGGGCCCCGCCGGTGGCGGAACCCCTTCAGTGCATGCCGCGTGGCGGCTGGTGCGTGTTAGCTGGTGCCCTTGTCCGCGGAACCGTTCATGTTGGACGCGATGTTCTTCATGGCGCTCTTCGCATCGGTGGAGGCTTTTGCAGCGGCGTCAGTGGCCTCATCAGCTACATGCTTGGCCTTGTCTGCTGCGTCCTGGTCAGCGTCCTCCGTGGTGGCTGACGTTGTGCCTGTCAACGTAGCGGCTGCGGCACTGTCCGTCCCTGCAGCTGCGGACTCCTGCCCCTCCGTCACTGTGGCGGCGGGAACCGGGGCCGGGGTTGGGGTAACGGGAGACGGTGTCTTCCAGGGGTCCTCCACAGGCTTGGAGGCCTTCCAGGCTGCCACCCCTGCGGCCACTGCCGCAGCGATGACACCGAAGACCAGCCAGCCGCGCTTCTTTGGCTTTTCGGGCTGGGCGAGCTGAACGCCTACCGCCTTGCCGGCTTCAGCTGCCGCGGCCTTGATCTGCGTGCCTGCGGTCTGCGCCTGTTCCTGCAGGGCATGCACGATGCCGACGTCGCCGAGCTTCTGCGCCACAGCGTCAACGTGGGCCGGCGCGTTCTCCAGAGTACGGTGCACGGCGTCGGATGCATGGCCGATCTGGTCAGAGAGGCGCGGGAGGTATTCCACCACCACGCGGTCCCGTGCGTTCAGGATCACCGGAGTGGCCTTGTCCAGCGCTTCGTGGAGGCGCGGGGTGGTGCCTTCCACCGCGTCATGGATTTTGGGGGCGAGGTGGGCCAGGCCGTCCTGGATCCGGGGCGTTACCGTTGCAACGCCGTCGGCCAGGTTGTACGCGGCGGTCTTCAGCCCCTCCTGGATCTTGGGAGATGCGGTATCCAGGCCATGCTGCAGACGGGGAACAGCCCAGTCCACTGCTGCTTCCACACGGGGGGTTGCCCAATCCTTGGCGTTCTCTACTGCAGTGCTGACAGACTGCTCAAGGTCACGGGCAATACGATCCGATTTCTTCACAACTACCTCCCAATTAATGTGACGGTTCTGGTGTTAGCCTACGTGGATTGACCTCCACCGGCTATTCTTCCCGCGGAATTCCGGCTGATTTCACCCAGCGCGGAACTCCGCTTCCAGCCGCATCCGCGTTGACCCGGCGTGGAAGAATGGGGCTTATGACTGCCATCGCAACTGCAAAAGCAACCATCCACACAAGCCTCGGCGACATCGCCGTTAACCTCTTCGGCAACCACGCGCCCAAGACGGTCAAGAACTTCATCGGACTCGCCACGGGCGAGCAGGCCTGGACCCACCCGGAGACGGGCGAGGACAAGACTGGCACGCCGCTGTACAACGGCACCATCTTCCACCGGATCATCAAAGACTTCATGATCCAGGCAGGCGATCCCCTGGGCCGCGGCGTCGGCGGACCCGGCTACAAATTCGACGACGAGATCCACCCGGAGCTCAGCTTCAACCAGCCGTACAAGCTGGCCATGGCCAACGCGGGCATCCAGATGGGCAAGGGCACCAACGGCTCGCAGTTCTTCATCACCACCATCCCCACCGACTGGCTCCAGGGCAAGCACACCATCTTCGGCGAAGTGGCCGACGACGAATCCAAGAAGGTCGTTGACGCCATTGAAGGCGTCCGCACCGGTATGGGCGACCGCCCGGTTGAGGATGTCACCATCAACAGCATTGATATTGAACAGCTCTAGTTTTCCCGCATGAGTTACGGAATCCCGTCGGTCGAGCCGTCCGCGCAGGTCCCGGTCTGCCCCAGGCACCCGGACCGGCCCTCTTATGTGCGCTGCCAGCGCTGCGGGCGCCCCGCGTGCCCCGATTGCCAGCGGGCGGCCGCCGTCGGGTTCCAATGCATTGACTGTGTTAACGAGACAAAACGGACGACGCCGGCAGTCCGGACGGTCTACGGCGGCGCCGTAGCAACCGGCAAACCACTGGTGACGTTTGGAATTATCGCCGCGTGTGCGGTGATGTACGTTCTTCAATGGATTGTTCCCGGCGAGTGGATCTTCCAGAACCTGGCGTTCGCCAATGGATTCGTCACTCCCGACTCTGGCGAGTTCGAACCGTGGCGGATGCTGACGGCGGCTTTCCTGCACTCCCAGGGCTTCATCCTCCACATTGTGCTGAACATGTACATGCTGTGGATTTTTGGACAGGCACTCGAACCGCTCCTGGGCTGGGTCCGCTTCCTGGCCGTATATCTCATCTCCGCTATCGGAGGGTCCGTGGGCTACCTGCTGCTGACCCCCGGCTACGTGCCCGGAGTGCCCCAGGCCGGCGTAGTAGGCGCCTCGGGTGCCATCTTCGGGCTTTTCGGGGCCATGCTCCTGGTTCAACGGCACCGTGGCGGGGATACGCGGCAACTGTGGGTACTCATCGCCATCAACGGCGTGATCGGGTTTGTGATCCCACAGATCGCCTGGCAGGCGCACCTCGGCGGGCTCATTACGGGCGGGCTGTGCGCGGCGGTGATCGCCTACACTCCCCGTGGGCCACGGCAGGCGCTGCTGCAGGCCTGCGGCCTGGCAGCAGTTGTCATCCTGCTCTTTCTGGTGAGCTGGCTCCGGGTAACCGCTGGCTAGTCCGGTGACGCGGCCGCCACGGGCGGTTCCCTTCCTTACTAATGACAAGACCCGGTGTCCCCAGGAACACCGGGTCTTGTCATTAGTTGGGGTTAAGCGGGCCGCCGTCCATTGCCGGCCGCCGCTCCCTCTTCCCTTGATACCCAAGGCCTGGATGTCCTTTCCGGCCTCCCGTAGTTTTCCACAGCACTTATCCACAAGTGTTGGTAACTTACATGGCTGTAGTTCACACCTGAGGGGCTCCAGTTCCTTACAGACAGGCAGGTTATGGCAGGAAGCGGCGCTTTTTTCCACAATTGTGCACAACTCCGAAGCCTGTCCCTGTGGGTAAGTGGACAACTTCCGTATTTCTGCCCACCCTGTGGAAAAGCTCGATTCAGGAGCACTTTCAGCGCTGATTCCCATCAAGTTCCGCAGGATCTCCACAGTTTATTCACACCACTAATAACTACAGCTTTGTAGTTATTAGTGGCGTTTTGGCGGCAACGCACGGCTCGGGGCCGGCAGTACTCGAGTAATCCCCCCGTTTTCCACACCTGTGGATAAGTTGTGGGTAGTCGAGTGTTAGTAAGTGCACAACCCCCTTTGCATGGTTCTACGCGACACAGGGATGAAGCAGTCCGGGCCTCCGAGGTGGGCAAAAGCTCCGTGGCTGCATGAAAGGCTGGAAGCAACACAGCAAAACCCTCTGCCGTCGGTGGGCGACCACCCCCACCGCAGAGGCTTTCCAGCAGGAGGATCCATGAGCGCCGCCACCACCCAGCACATTTTCCTGGACAAACAGCACCCCGCCATCTGGCGGGCTTTGAACGGCTTGGGACTGAAAGTCCGTGAGGCTGCTGCCGAGACCGGGATCGACAATACAATCATCGATCTCCTCTATGTTCGGATCTCCCAACTCAACGGTTGCGCGTACTGCCTGGACATGCACGTAAGGGAAGCTGTGGACAACGGTGAAACTCCGCAGCGTCTGGCCGTGCTGCCGGCGTGGCGGGAGACAGCTCTCTTCACCGACAGGGAGCGGGCTTCCCTGGCCCTTGCAGAATGCATCACGGAGCTGCCGGATTACCGGTCCCGGGAGCACGAGGAGGGATATGCCCGTGAACACCTCAGTGCGGAGGAATTCTCGGTGGTCAGCTGGCTGGCGATCACAATGAACGCCTTCAACCGGGTATCAATCACCAGCCATCATCCGGTGCGCAGGGATCGGTAACGCCGGAAGGGCCAGCCCGTCGCGGTTTCCGCCGCCGCTCTCATCCACTGCACTGTTGGTTGCCGCTGTTATCCACAGGGTATTCCACAGTGTTAATAAGTGGTGTGAAACATGCCAATTTCCCTGAAGCGGCCCGCTGGCCCCTCCTGCTCCTGCCACCGGTCCTCAACGCGCCAGGTTATACACATTGTGGATAACCTTCCCAACAGCTGGGGAAAACGGTGGCGGGTCAGGGAACTGCCCGCGGCCACACGCCCGATGAGCCGCGCCGGTGGCTGTCCACCAAGTGGGTGTCAATCATGCCGATTGCTTCCATCAGGGCAAACATGGTGGTGGGTCCAACAAAGGAAAACCCTTGCTTGCGCAGGGCTTTGGACAACGCA
This sequence comes from Arthrobacter sp. CDRTa11, assembly GCF_026427775.1. NCBI lineage: Bacteria > Bacillati > Actinomycetota > Actinomycetes > Micrococcales > Micrococcaceae > Arthrobacter > Arthrobacter sp. CDRTa11. The sequence continues at coordinate 18,611 of NZ_CP044532.1, forward strand.
ACGGACTCCGGGGACTGGGTGGGAATGTCCGCGTGGGACATGGGGTGTGGTGTTGTTTCCGGCTGGAACCGCCAGACGAAGTCCACCAGGCCACCCTGATCACGCAGGGCCAGTGTTGCCCGGGCATTGGTGATGGCCGCCCGGATCTTGAGCCGGTTCCGGACGATGCCTGGGTCCTGGAGGAGGCGCTCCACGTCAGCCTCCGTGAAGGCTGCAACGGTGTCCGGCTGGAAATTGTGGAACGCTTCCCGGAAGGCGGGGCGTTTTCGCAGGATAGTCGCCCAGGACAGCCCAGCCTGAAAGCCCTCGAGGCAGATCCGCTCGTAGAGTCCCTGCTCGTCGCGGACAGGGAGGCCCCACTCGGTGTCGTAGTACTCCCGCAGGAGGGGATCAGCGGAGGCCCACGGCGGCCGGGCCAGTCCGTCGTCTCCGATCACGGAGCCGTTGCTGCCGGGGGCCATGCGCTGATCAACGTCCGTTTCGTGGCCGGGCGGGGTAACCGCTAGGAACGCCAGCGGGTGGTCATCAGGAAGCCGATGATGGCGATCCCGAAGCCCGCGACGATGTTCCATGACTCCCAGGCCTGGACCGGAAGCCGGCCTTCACTGATGTAGAAGGTGATAATCCAGAGCAGGCCGATAATCATTAGGCCGAACATCACAGGCTTAAACCAGATGGGGTTTGGCTTGTATGCCTGGGTTGAGGAAGATGCCGGCACAGCGCTGGAAGTCTTCTTGCGTGGCTTTGACTCTGGCACGTGTGCTCCTTGACGGACTGAGGCAAGCTCGGCGACCCAGGCTTGATATCCTGCAAGAAGGAAATTGCCAGCGGTCTGCGCGATCTTGGTCAAATTGGATTCTTACTAGCAGCCAATTCTAGCCGTAGTTCAGGGGCCACAACGCCCCATGGCGAACGCCCCGGAGGAGAACGCGTGGTATTGCAGGAAAAGGCGAGGCAGGCCGCTGTGCCGGCTCCCGGCGTCGTCCTTCTGCGCGGGACGGTCCAGGTGCTGGGTGAACTGCTCATCACCGCAGGCATCGTCCTGCTGCTCTTTGTGGCGTGGCAGCTGTGGTGGACAAACGTGGAATCGGACGCCAAGCAGAGCGAGGTCATCAAGGAGTTCGCCCAGGGCTTTGGCGGTGAGACACCGGCCGCACCGGCCTCCCCAGACCAAGGGGCAGCGCCGGTGGACTACGGCGCTCCGGTGGTATCGGCGGCCCCGGGGCATGCTGGAACCATCGGCATCATCTACATCCCCCGGTTTGGCGAGAGCTACACCCGGCCCATCGTCCAAGGGACCACTGGCGACGTGCTGGACACACTGGGGCTGGGCCACTACAGCAATACAGCCATGCCGGGAGCCGTGGGAAACTTTGCGGTGGCTGGACACCGCCAGACCCATGGCGCCGTTCTGGACAACATCCACACGCTGGTACCCGGGGACAGGATTTATGTCCAGACCAAGGACGGCTACTACGTCTATGTTTTCCGCAACAACCAGATAGTGCTGCCTTCCAGGACGGATGTACTGGAACCGGTGCCCACCCGGCCCGGTGTGGCCCCGACCGAAAGCTTCCTCACCATGACCAGCTGCAACCCGCGCTTTGGCTCGCAGGAACGCATTATTGCCTACGCACTGCTGGAGAGCTGGCGGCCTGCCTCTGCGGGTCCTCCAGCTGAGATCGCCGCGCAGGTGGCTGCCGCCATAGGGAAGGGCTGACCAATGTACGCATGGATCTTCCGCCACCTCCCCGGACCCCTGTGGCTCCGGATCCTGACTTCGCTGGTCCTGATCTCCGTAGCCCTGGTTTTGATGGTCCAGTTCCTTTTCCCCTGGATGTCCCAATTCACCCAATTCACCGACTCAACGATTGGTTCACTAAGCCAGCCATGACCACAACCAAGATCCTGGTCGTAGACAACTACGACAGCTTTGTTTACACCCTGGTGGGTTACCTCCAGGAGCTCGGCGCCGAAACCACCGTGGTGCGCAATGACGATGTCACCCTGGCCGAAGCGATCGAGATGGCCGAAACCCGCGACGGCGTGCTCATCTCACCGGGCCCCGGCAACCCCGCTGAGGCCGGCGTCTGCATCGAGCTGATCAAATGGTGCGGCGGGAACATCAAACCGATGTTTGGCGTCTGCCTGGGGCACCAGGCATTGGCCGAAGCCTACGGCGGCAAGGTCACCCATGCTCCGGAGCTGATGCATGGCAAGACGTCCCTTGTGGAGCACAACGGCACCAGCGTTTTTGTGGGGCTCCCCTCCCCCGTCACGGCCACCCGCTACCACTCGCTCGCAGCGGTCCGGGAAACCATCCCCGACGTCCTGGAAATCACGGCGGAAACATCATCGGGAGTGGTGATGGGCCTCCAGCACCGTACGGCACCGCTCTGCGGTGTGCAGTTCCACCCCGAGTCTGTGCTGACCGAGGGCGGCTATCAGATGCTGGGCAACTGGCTGGAGTCACTCGGCATGGCTGGAGCGGCGTCGCGGGCTGCGAAGCTGAGCCCGCTCATCCAGCACTGACGCCTGCATAACAGGACATTATTGACCCGTAAGCGGCGATTGCCTGCGTCACCCGCCGAGTAGTTCCTTTTTGGTGGCCGTGGGTGTGGGCGTCGGTGTGGGGGTCGCCGGCGGGGGCGGTGGCGCCTTGGCGACTACGAGGTTGATGACCTTGCCCTGAGGGACAGCGGTGTTGACGGCGTCGCTCTGATCCGTCACCCTCCCTGCCTCCACCTGGGAATTTTCGACTTCCGCGACGTTGGGAACCAGGCCGAGCTCCTTCAGGGCAGCCTCCGCTTCCGCCCGGGTCCGGCCACGGAGTTCAGGCATGGAGACCTTGCCGGTGGAAACAACAATCTCCACAGTGCTGCCGACGGCCACCATCTGGCCAGGCGCCGGGCTGGTGGTGATCACCTTGCCCGCCGGCACGGTGGCGCTGTTCGCCTCTGTGGTGGAGGCGGCACCTACCAGGCCACCCTGCCGGAGGATGTCGCGGGCGGCAGCCTCGGTCTGGCCGGGGATGTTCTCAGGAATCTTCACAGCTGTGGGGCCGTCGGAGATGTTCAGAACCACTTCCGAGTTCGGGTCCAGCATGGTTCCAGCGGCCGGATCTGTGCCGATGGCTGTCCCCTTGGGCACGGTGTCGTGCTGGAGACGCTTGATCTGGGGGCGCAGGTTGTCGCCGTAGAGTTCCTGGAGGGCAGCAGATTCCGTCAGTGAGGCCACGGACGGGATCTCCACCTTGGGAGGGGCGGGAGGCGGCTGGTTCACAATGCTGTAGACCCAGAGTCCTCCCCCTGCCAGGACCAGCAGGGTGAAAATCACCAAGGTGGCGGTCCAGGCACGACGCCGGGACTTCTGCCGCGGAGTCCGCTCACGTTCCGCTGAGAAAGCCAAGGGCAGCGCATCCGCTTCGGAGGGCTGGTAGTCGTCGGCAGCAGTCCGGACAGCAGGGCTCTCCTCTGCCAGGGCATTGCTGCTGGCCCGCAGCCTGCCCGTGGGGGCATCGTCCAGGAAGCTGGCGCCGGTGTAAGCGAAAGCTTCCGTGGCCGGGGCGCGTTCGGGGGCGGGGACGTGGTCGTTGGGATCTGTGGGGGCTTCTGTCGCCGGAAGCTCGGGAACTGGAACCCCTGCCCGGGCCGCGCGGAGTGCACGCCGAAAAGCAGCGGCATCCTGGAAGCGATCGGCCCTGTTCTTCTGGAGGGCCTTGGCCAGGACAGAGTCCAGGGCCGCGGAAACCTCCGGATTCACGCTGCTGGCGGGCTCGGGAATCTCACGGACGTGCTGGTAGGCGACGGACACGGGGCTGTCGCCGATAAAGGGCGGCCGGCCGGTGAGCATTTCGTAAAGCAGGCACGCCGCCGAGTAGAGGTCGCTGCGTGCGTCCACGGTTTCCCCGCGTGCCTGCTCCGGCGAAAGGTACTGGGCCGTTCCCACGACCGCCTGCGTCTGCGTCATGGTGGCAGAGGAGTCTGCGATGGCCCGGGCAATCCCGAAGTCCATGACTTTGACGGAATTGGATCCGTCGCAGAACATCACGTTGGCCGGCTTGATGTCCCGGTGCACGATCCCGGCTTTGTGGCTGTACTCGAGCGCGGACAGCACCCCGAGGCAGTAGTCAATGGCCTGATCGATGCTCACTTCCCTGGCCCGGATCAGGTCCCGGAGAGTCTGGCCCTCGACGAACTCCATGACAATGTAGGGAACCCTGACATTGTCCTCAGAGCCGTCAGGAACCGTGTGTTCGCCGGTGTCGTAGATGGCAACGATCGATGGATGGTTGAGCGCCGCAACCGACTGCGCCTCACGTTTGAAACGGGCCTGGAACTGCGGATCACGGGCCATGTCCGGGCGCAGTAACTTGATCGCGACTGTCCTGCCCAGACGGGTGTCCACTCCCCGGTGAACGTCCGCCATGCCCCCACGGCCAAGGAGTCCACCCAGCTCATAGCGGCCGTTCAGGACACGCTGATGGTCCACCTGGAGGCTGTCCTCCCGGTGTGATGGGGTACGAGGCGAGTCAGTCACTGGCAGTCCCGGTGGTTACGGCTTGCAGGTGGGAGGCACACCCGGCAGTTGGCCGGTGGTGCAGTCGGGAAGGGGGTCTGTGCCTGACGTGGCTGCCGGGCTGGACGGTGAGGCCGGCGGCGTCGAGGGGGGCGGCGGTGCCGGGAGGGGAACAGCGTAGATAACTGTCACCAGCGTACCCTTCGGGACCGTACCGGTCGGGTTGACCTGGAGCACGGTGCCGGCCGTGTCCGCGCTCTGCTGCGGCAGAACCGTGACCGACAGGCCAAGCTGCTCCAGGGCAGACTGGACCTGGCGATAGTCCTTACCCAAATACGCCGTGGAAATGATGTTGACCGTCTCCGGCGTGGGCGTCGGAGTTGGCGTGGATGCCGGTGTGCTCCGGGTGGCGGTGGGCGACGCTGACGTGGTGGTGGGGCTGGCTTTGGTGGAGGCTGGGCTGCTGGCCGCCGAACTGGTGGTTTCGGTTGAGGGGAAGAGGATTCCCTGCTGGGAGAGGAAGAAGCCCACCAAGGCAAACAGCACCAGCAGGATCAGGGCGATAAGTGGCCAGGTCCAGGGGCTGCGGCCGCGGCGCTCCGGCTCATCGGCAGGTTCGTCGTCGTATATTTCCTCTTCCTGGTCCCACGTGCGCTCGGCAGCCAATGCGTCAGCACGGGAAAGTGTGCTCCCCATACCGGTCCCTGGGCCGGAACCGCCGCCGTCGGCGTTCGCCGCGGCCGCCCCGGCGGCGAGGCCCGCTCCAGCACCCGCAGCTCCGGCGCCCAGCAGGGGCAGGGCGGAGGTCGACGTCGTCGAAGTGTCCTTCTGCCCGCTGATAACGCCCGTGGGCGCGGTGGCAACATCCACCGGAGCCGTGATGGGTCCGGTGGCTGCATCGAAGAGCAGCATGCCGGGCACTGCCGCGTGGGCAGCGTTGATGTCTCCGCGGCGGATGGCTTCCGCGGCCTCTGCCAGCTTGATGGCATTGGCAGGGCGGTTCTTCGGATCCTTCGCCAGCATGGACATCAGGAGGGCGCGGATCGGCTTGGGCAGTGTTTCCGGCAGTGGTGGCGGAGCGTCGTTCACCTGGGCAAGCGCAATGGCGATCTGCGACTCGCCGGAGAACGGCCGGCGTCCGCTGAGGCACTCGTACCCGATCACGCCAAGGGAGTAGATGTCCGAGGCTCCGGTGGCGGTCTGCCCTGTGGCCTGTTCCGGTGCGAGGTACTGGGCGGTGCCCATTACCTGTCCGGTCTGCGTGAGCGGAACCTGGTCGGCCAGGCGCGCAATGCCGAAGTCGGTCACCTTGACGCGGCCGTCGGGCATGATCAGCAGGTTGCCCGGCTTGATGTCGCGGTGCACCAGGCCCTGGGCGTGGGCGATGGACAGGGCGCGGGCGGTCTGGGCAATCATGGACAGCGTGCGGTCCGGTGACAGCACCCGCTCATGTTCAATGATGCTGCTCAGCGGCTGGCCTGGAACCAGTTCCATCACCAGGTAGGCGGAGCCTTCTTCCTCGCCGTAGTCGAAAACGTTGGCGATGCCCTCGTGGTTCAGGAGCGCAGTGTGGCGTGCCTCGGCGCGGAACCGCTGGAGGAATCCGGGGTCGCCGGTGTACTCCTCCTTCAGCACCTTGATGGCGACTATCCGGCCCAGGATGAGGTCCTTGGCCCTCCAGACCTCGCCCATGCCGCCGATCGCAATCCGGGTGGTCAGCTGGAATCTGCCGCCGAGGGTGATTCCCGTTGTAGGCCTCACTTATTCAACACCGCCTCAAAAATCTTCTTCGCGTTAGGACTGGTTAGCTGTGCGCCGGTGGTGATGTCTACGCCCTCCATGACGATGGTGACACCCACCTGCGGGTTGTTTGCCGGGGCGAACCCGGTAAACCAAGAGTTGTTCAGGCCGTTGCCGAGCTCCGCCGTGCCGGTCTTGCCAGCTACCTGGACACCCTGGACGCCGGCGTTGCGGGCAATGCCGTCGGTCACCGCGCTGGTCATCCACTGGGTGATCTGCTGGGCGATTTCCGGTGTGGTGGAGGTGCGCAGGATCTTCGGCTGAGGCTCGTCAACTACCCGAAGGTCAGGCGAACGGACGGTCTTGACGAGGTTGGGGCTCATCTGAACACCGCCGTTGGCGATGGCCGCCGTCATCAGGGCAACCTGCAGCGGAGTGGCGCGGACATCCTTCTGGCCGATCGCCGACTGCGCCAGTCCCGGGCCGTCCAGGCTGTCAGGGAAGCCGTTGCCCGGCGCGTAGTTAAGCTTCAGCTGGTCGCCAAGATCCGCGCCGAATCCGAACTTTTCAGCCTGCTGCGCAATGGCATCCCGTCCCAGGTCCAGGGCAATGCTGGCGAACGGAGTGTTGCAGGACTGCTGCAGGGCGAAGGCGAACGAAGCCGTGTCGCGGGTGTAGCAGTTGCCGCCCGCATAGTTGGGCAGCTTGTACTGGATCCCCTCGAACGGCATTTCCGCGGGATTGGGCAACACGCTGTCCTTGTTGTATTTGCCGGAATTGAGCGCGGCCGCAGTATCCACGAGCTTGTAGACGGACCCGGGCGCCAGCAGGTTGCCCGTGGGCCCGCTGACGTTCTGGTTCAGGTTGATGCCGGGGACCTTAAGCAGCTCGTTGATGTTTGCTGCTTCTGCCGCCGGATCCTGGGTGGCGATGAGGTTGGGATTGTAGGAAGGCTTGGACACCATGGCCAGGATGGCGCCTGTCCTGGGGTTGGTCACCACAATGGACCCGCGCTGGCCATCCGGGATCAGGCTGTAGGCGAGCTGCTGGAGTTCTGGATCAATGGTGAGTTCCACCGAGGCACCCTTGGGCTGGTTGCCCAGGAACAGCTGGCCGATCCGGTCCAGGAACAGCTGGTCCGAGCTGCCCGCAAGCTGCTCGCCCATGGTCTGCTCCAGCCCCGTCGCACCATAATTTTGCGAGAAGTAGCCGGTGATCCCGGCGTACAGCTCCGGCTGCGTGTAGGTCCGCTGGAACTTGCACTGTTCAGAACCTTCCACGGACTCCGCCACAGGAGTTCCGCCAACGATGATGGCTCCGCGGTCGTTGCAGTAGTTCTGGAGGATGGCACGCTTGTTCCAGGCGTTGTCCTTGAGTTCATCGGCCCCTACAACCTGGACATAGCTCAGGGCGCCGAAGATCAGGGCGAACATGGCGACAGCAGCCACCCACGAGTTCCTTATTGCCTGGTTCACAGCGGCTTCACCGCCTCGGTAGGAGTGTCAATGCCTGCGGCTTCAGCCACCTGGGCCGGCGCCAGCGGCGTGGTGTCCACCGGGCCACGCGCAGCATGCGAAATCATCAGCAGCAGGCCAACGATGATCCAGTTGGCGAGCAGGGAGGAACCACCGGCGGCGAGGAAGGGGGTGGTCAGGCCCGTGAGCGGGATGAGGCGGGTGACGCCGCCGATGACAACGAAGCACTGCAGGGCAATGGCGAAGGACAGTCCGCAGGCCAGCAGTTTGCCGAAGGCGTCCCGCGTCCCCAGGGCCGCCCGGAAGCCGCGCGTGAACAGCAGCAGGAACATCATGACGATGGCGAACAGGCCAATCAGCCCCAGCTCTTCACCGAAGGAGGCGATGATCATGTCGCTGTTGGAGAAGGGCACGAGGTTGGGTCGGCCCTGGCCAAGGCCTGTTCCCACCAGTCCGCCGTTGGCCATCCCGAACAGCCCTTCCACAATTTGGAAGCTGCCGCCGTACTGGCGTCCGTAGACCTCATCGGTAAAGGCGTTCAGCCAGCCGTCGATACGCAGCCCCACATGGGAGAACACCCTGGAGGCAACGAAGCCGCCGCCGAGCAGGAGGCCCACGCCGATCACAACCCAGCTGATCCGGCTCGTGGCCACGTAAATCATGACGATGAAGAGGCCGAAGAACAGGACTGAGGATCCGAGGTCACGCTGGAAGATCAGCACACCGATGCTGACCAGCCAGGCGGTGATCATGGGGCCCATGTCCTTGAAGCGGGGGAACTGGAGAGGGCCGATTTTGCGGCCGGCCAGCAGGATCAGGTCCCGGTTCGAGGAAAGATACCCGGCGAAGAATATGGCGAGCGTGATCTTGGCTACCTCGCCCGGCTGGAACGTCATGGGGCCAAGCCGGATCCATACGCGGGCGCCCAGGATTTCGCCGGCGGAGATGCCGGGGATAAGGGGCAGGATGAGAAGAAATGCACTGACGGCAAGGGAAATGTAAGTGAAGCGGCGCAGGATGCGGTGGTCCTTGAGGAACCAGATCACAGCGATGGCGACGGCCATGGCGATCAGGGTCCAGCGCAGCTGATTGTTCCCGGTGTCGTCGCCGGGCGCGTCGAGCCGGTGGATCATGGCCAGGCCCAGTCCGTTCAGCGCCACCACCAGTGGAAGTATTACCGGATCAGCATATTTGGCCCGGATGCGCAGCACGGCGTGAAAGGCGAGGGCGGCGACGGCCAGCAGGCTGGACTGGAACCAGAAGTCCGAATCAAAAGCCTTTTCCTGGTCCACTCCCACCAGCATGTTGGCGCCGATGCCGACCGCCAGCGCCAGCAGGAGCAGCAGCAACTCGGTGTTGCGCCGCGGTTTAAGGATGGTACTGAGCTGGCTCATTGGCCCCCCTCGCAGATGGCAGTGGGACTGGAAGTAGCTGTTGGCGCGGGCGTCACAGGCGGAGCCGCCGGATCCGGCGCTACTGGAGCCGGCGTTGCGGCCGGCGCGGCGGGATCGGCCGGCGGCGCTGTGGCGGCAGCCGTGGTGGTTCCGGGAGTCGGAGACGGCGTCACGCACTCATCAGCCGGGGACGTTGTTCCGGTGAGTTCAAGGTTCTTGACGATCCGTTGGGCATCGTAAAGGTCGCGGGCGGGGACGGTCTGGCGGACACGCTGCTGCGAAAACTGGGGAAGCGAATCCATCCGGATCTCCGTTTCAGCTTCCAGGGTGGAGAGCTGGATGGGCCCCAAGCGCTGGGATACACCGTTGTAGATGGCAACCTTGGAATTGTATTCGCCCACGTAATAGCGCGTTTGGGTCCAGGCGTATCCCAGCCAGAGCCCGACTGTCAGGGCAATCACCACAGCGGCGGCGATGGACAGGGTCACCCACCTGCGGGGCCGGGGCTGTCCGAGGAACTCCTCGTAGTCTCCGGCCGGCTGCTCGGCTTTGTGGGTGAGGACAGTGGCGGCGCGTCGGGCAACGGCGCGGCCGGCGATGGTTGGAATGGAGCCTGACTCCGCAGCCGAGGCCGCCGCTCCCACGAGTTCGTGTGGCCGCGAAGCCAGCTCTTCCTTCAGGACTTCGGCGGTGAGGTGCTCGCCCAGTTGCGGGTCCGTGGAGGAGGCTTGGTCTTCGGTGCCGGTGTCCTCTGGTGTGCCGCCATCCGAGCCGGCGGAAACCGCCGCGGGACCGCCGGATGCAGCTTCCGCGGCATCTGCGGGAGGAACTGCCCGGGTGGAACCGGCGCCTCCTGCTGCGCTGGTCTGTGAACCGGTCTGTGCGCCCTCAGCTGATTCCCCGGAAGTAGAGCCCTTGGCCGGCCCGGCCGCTCCTGGCGACGGGAGGGCCGGGGCTGCCTCATGCGGCCCTGAACCGGATTTACCGGCGGGACCTGGTGCCGCAATGTTGGATGATCCGGCGGCTCCGGCTGCCACCGCGGGAGGGACGAGGTCGACGGCGGCAGTGTTGACGTCGTCGGGCGTTTCCTCGGCGATCTCCACCATCACCACGGTGACATTGTCCGGCGAGCCGGCCTCGAGGGTCAGGTCAACAAGGGTCTCGACGCACTCGCGCAGATCCTTTGTCTCGCGGACTGTCCGCTCCACCACATGGCCGGCAACGTAGTTCAGTCCGTCGGAACAGAGCAGCCAGCGTTCGCCGGGTCTGACGTCCAGGACGGCGAGGTCCAGCTCGGGGCTTGCATCCACATCTCCCAGGACGCGCATCAGGACGTTCTTGTGCGGGTGGGTTTCAGCCTCTTCGGGGCGGAGCCTGCCTTCATCGATCAGGCGCTGGACAAACGTATGGTCCACGCTGACTTGTTCAAAGATGCCATCGCGCAGGCGGTAGGCGCGGGAGTCACCGATGTGGGCGAAGTGCAGCTTGCCCTCAGCCAGGAGCAAGGCGGTGACTGTGGTCCCCATGCCGGCGAGCTTCGGATTGATGTGCACCAGTTCGGACAGCAGCGAGTTTGCTGTCTGGATCTCGTCCGCCAGGACAGTGGCGGCGTCGCCGTCGTAATCCCCGTGGTCAAGGTGCAGCATGTCCAGGACGGTGGCCGCCGAAGCAACATCGCCGCCTGCGTGCCCGCCCATGCCGTCCGCCACGACCGCCAGGTGGCGTCCCACGTAGGCGGAGTCGTCATTCTTGGCGCGGATGCGGCCCACATCCGAGCGCGCTGCGTAGCGCATGATGAGGGGCCGCTGCACGGGCTTGGCCTCGTGTGCGGAAATGTCAGGGGCGGCCATGGCTTATGGCCTCAATTCGATGACCGTCTTGCCGATTCTCACGGGTACGCCAGGCTCAACGGGCAGGGCACGGGTAAGTTGCTGATCGGCAAGATAAGTGCCGTTGGTGGATCCGAGGTCTTCGATGAACCACCGGCTGCCCTGCGGGAAAAGCCTGGCGTGGCGGCCTGAAGCGTAATCGTCTTCCAGCACAAGGGTGGCTTCCTGGGCCCTGCCGAGCAGAATGGGGCTGGCCGCCAGCGGAAGGGTGGTCCCCTTGAGCGGGCCCTCGGTGACCACAAGTTGCCGCGCCTGCTGTTTCACCGGCTGGGGCGGTCCTTCGGCCAGTTCAGGATTCCTGCGGACCTGGCGCGCTGTGGGAGTTCCGACGGCGGCCTTGCGGCCCACCATCAGGTCGCGGCGCATGGCCGAGACGATGCTGAAGATGAGGACCCAGAGCAGAAGCAGGAATCCAAACCGCAGCGCCGTAATGGTCAGTTCGCTCATGGGCGGCCACCGGTATTGGCGGGCAGCAGGCGGAAGATGATCTTTGTCCGTCCCATCGTGATGGTGGAGCCGTCAGTGAGTTCGGTGCTTCCGGACACCTTGTGCCCGTTGACGTAGCTGCCGTTGGTGGAACCCATGTCCACCGCGCTGGTCACACCGTTTTGCGTACGGATTTCGAGGTGTTTGCGTGAGACGCCGGTATCGTCAACCAGGATATCGGCCTCTGAGGACCGTCCCAGCACAATGGATGGCGCGTTAAGCGAGTACCGCTGGCCATCGATGTCCAGGACGGGCTGGAGGCGGATGGGCGCGCGGCTCGGCGCAGCCGGCATGTTGGGCCGCGGTGACGGCCTGCCCGGGGCGGCCGCCGAATTTTCGGTGGAGGACTTGATCTCAAAGTCACCGGCCCGAAGCTCCTCCGCACGGCGGAAGGAAATACGGACGGAACCCTTCAGCGTGTACCCCTGGCTGCGGACATGATTGATCACCACATCGCAAAGTTCCTCGGCCAGCGGGGTGCCCCAGTCCTGGGCGCGCCTGAAGTCGTCATCGCTGAGCTGGACGTCGAAGATGTTGGGCGCCAGCGTGCGTCCGGCTGCGATGGTAATGGCCTTGTTGTCCACTTCGCGGCGGAGGCGGCTGGCAATCTCCACGGGCTCCACCTGCGCTTTTGAACCGGTGGAGAAGACACCGCGGACGGCTTTCTCGATGCCACGCTCGACCTTGTCCAGCAATCCCATGGTCCTTCTCCTTTCCCCCCGGCAGCGGGGCAGTTCTCTTTCCAAACGTGATCAGCTACAGAGTCCATGACCTGGCCGCGAGCTTGCCGGCGGCAGGCTCCACTACATCAGATACTACTGGGCAGGCCTATGAATGACCTTAATCAACAACGGCCGGGCCGCACGAAAAGTTCAATCCGTGATGCCGGCTGATACCCGCTGGCGGGGCGTTTTGGTGCCAACACTCCCGCCTCCCACGGCTGCGCCGTGCCTTGGGACGTGGCCGCCCGCTGGGCACGTCCGAGGGCCAATTGGTGTTTTGCCGCGGATGTCCGTTATGCTTGATCTCGCTGCTTTTACAAGGTTGCGGTTCCGGGAAACCGGCCGTGATTCGTGGAAAAGAAGTTGCGCGCGAGTGGCGGAACGGCAGACGCGCTGGCTTCAGGTGCCAGTGTCCGAAAGGGCGTGGGGGTTCAAATCCCCCCTCGCGCACGCATATTGCAAAGGAACCCCGGTCTTCGGACCGGGGTTCCTTTGCTTTAACTGCTGGTGGCTAAGTTGGCCTGTGGAGTGAGGCTTAGGCAACGGGTCCGACGTCGGCCTTGACCGCCGTGACAGGGCAGCCCGCCTCCAGGATCACCCGCTGCGCTGTACTGCCCAGGAACAGCTTGCCGACAGGAGAGCGCCGGCGCACGCCGATGACAATCAACTCAACGTCCTCCTCATAGGAGGCGTCGATCATGATATCCGCGGGGTCCAAGCCCTCATGACGGCGCAGCGTGGCTCTGACGCCGAGGGACGCTGCGGCCTGGATCGCCTCCTTGATGTCCAGGTCTGAAGCCGTGGATTCTTCCGCCACTGCGGGCCCCAGGATCTGCAGCGTTGTGGCCCTCAGAGCTGCCTCATTGATGGCGGCATGCAGTGCAGCCCGCCCTTCCTTACTGGATGCGTACCCAACCGCGACGCTCATACGGTGACGGCTGTCAGGACGGACCCCGTTGCCAGGAATGACCTGAGGTTTGCCAGGGTGAGCTCGGCCATGGCGGCCCTGGTTTCGTGCGTACCGCTGCCCAGGTGCGGCAGCAGGACCACGTTGTCCAGGGCCAGGAGATCCTCGGGAACCTTTGGCTCGTCCGCAAAGACATCCAGCCCGGCGCCGGCAAGCCGCCCGGCCAACAGGGCGGAAACCAGAGCTTCCTGGTCCACCACTGAACCCCGCGCGATGTTGATGAGATAGCCCTTGGCACCGAGGGCGGCAATGACGTCCGCGTCCACCAGCCCCGCCGATTCCGGACCGCCGGCGGCAGCGATGATCAGCACATCGCAGCCCTCGGCGAGTTCCCGGGGGGACGCGGCGTACTCATAACTGACCCCGGCTACCCTGCTGCGGTTGTGGTAGCTGATAGTGCAGTCGAACGCTTCAAGCCGCCGCGCAATGACCTGTCCTATCCGGCCAAGCCCCAGGATGCCAACCCGTTTTCCGCTTGCCTTGGTGGCAAGCGGAAAGTTTCCCTTGTCAACCCAATCCCCACGGCGCACATAGCGGTCCGCGGCGCTGGTTTTGCGCAGGACGTCGAGATAGAGCGCCATCGCAGTATCCGCCACGCAATCGTTAAGGACATCGGGCGTGTTGCTGACGGTGATGCCCCGTTGGACAGCCTGGGCAACGTCCGTGGTGTCATAGCCAACGCCGAAATTGACCACCGCGCGGAGGTTGGGCAAGGCGCGCATCAGCTCGGTGCCCACCCCGATTTTTCCGGAGGTGACCGCGACGCCGAAGGACTCCCCATGCCTTCGCAGGAATTCCTCCTGGTCCGGAACTGAATCGGGGAGCCGCAGGGCTCCGTAGTCGCCAACGATGGCGTCTTGGACCAAAGGCATAAGGGGCCCCACCTGCAGGACGGCTGTGTTGTTCATACCTGCACCCTAGGTTTTCGGATCGATACGCGTCCAACATGCAATTGGCATTGATCGATTCCCGAAGTGGATTGATACCCCTCCTCCGGCGGAACGGCGCGGTTTTCGGGGATGCGTGGTGGCCGTCACACCGCGCCTCGGGCTCCGGTGCCGGACTCTTCCCCCGCCGAAGCCCGTGCATCTGCCTTGTGAAGCATTTGGAGCTCAACTAGCTTGAGTCCAGCGCGGCCCCAGCACCTTCTGTTCAAGCCCAGGTTTGCAGTGTGGGAGCTGCCCGCCGCCGCAAGCATCCAAACCGGAGGAACCCAATGACGCCTTCTTCAAAGCATCCTTTTCACCCCGCCCTGCTCACGTGGCCGGCCCTGGCCTCTGCGGGGCTTCTGGCACTCAGCGGCTGCTCAGTGGCCAATTCCGACGGCGGCACAGCCGCCGCAAGCACCGTCCGCGTGGTGCTGGGCCAGGAACCCCCCACCCTGGAAGCGTGTGAATCCAACCTGACGTCTACCGGGGTTGTGGTCCGCTCCAACGTCACCGAACCCCTGATCGAGCGGAACCCCCAGACAGGCGAACTCGAACCCAAGCTCGCCACCGAATGGAAAGCCACCTCTGGTACTGAATGGACGCTGAAGCTGCGCGAGGGCGTCACGTTCCAGGACGGCACTCCGTTCAACGCTGAAGCCGCCGCTTTCACCATCGATCGGGCGGTTAACTCCAAACTCGGCTGCAATGTTGAAGGCTATGTCTTTGGCGACGCCGACCTGCAGGTTAAGGCGGTGGATGCCACCACCCTGACAGTCACCACACCCGAACCGGATCCGATCCTCCCGCTGCGCCTTTCGTTCCTGGAAGTTGTTCCGGTTTCAACATCCACCACCGAGAAGGTCCGCGAACCGATCGGCACCGGCCCCTACAAAATCGAGAAGTGGGACGCCGGCCAGAAGATCTCCCTGACCAGCTGGGACGGCTACTGGGGCGACAAGCCCGCCTACGCCAAAGCCGAATACCAGTGGCGCTCGGAAAGCTCGGTGCGTGCCGCGATGATCACCAGTGGCGAAGCGGACGTGGCCATGGGCCTGAGCCCGGACGACAACATGGGCGACCTCGGGATCGACTACCCCAACAACGAAACCGTGGCATTGAGGCTCGACGCCAACGAGGCCCCGCTGAACGACATCCGGGTCCGGCAGGCCATCAACTTCGCGATCGACAAAGAGGGAATCGTCAATTCGCTCTACCAGGGCAAACACCAGGTGGCCGCCCAGCTGGTTCCGGAAGGCATCGTTGGTCACAACCCTGAGCTGAAGGGCTGGGCTTTCGACCTGGACAAGGCCAAGGACCTGGTTTCCCAGGCCAAGGCAGACGGCGTGGATACCTCCGCCCAGATCTCCCTCGTTGTCCGCAGCGCACAGTTCCCCAAGATCACCGAACTGGCGCAGGTCCTGCAGGAACAGCTGAGCCAGGCCGGACTGAACGTCAAACTGAAGATGCTTGAGACAAGCCAGCACCTGACGTACCAGGTCCGTCCCTTCGCCGACGACGAAGGCGCTGTGGCCCTGATGACCCAGCACGGCAACCAGGCAGGCGACGCAGCGTTCACCGTTGACCAGTACATGCTGTCCACCGGTGCCCAGAGCTACTTCGGCACTCCTGAGTTTGACGCCATGATCAAGAAGGCTGATGCCGCTTCGGGCGACGAGCGGAAGAAGGACTTTGAGGAGATCTTCGCGTACCAGAATGACAAGGTTGTCCAGTTCGCGCACATCTCCCACCAGACCGGCATCATCGGCAAGGCAAAGTCCGTGAACTACACACCGAACTCCTCAAGCGGCGATGAACTGCGCGTTTCGGAAATGACCCCGGCCAGCTAGCCCGGATCTCCGGAGAAGAAGGACACCCATGCTGATCTACTTGAGAAAGCGCATTCTTTCCAGCGCACTTCCGTTGGTAGTGGTAATCGTCGGTGTATTTGCACTGGCCAGGATGACGGGCAATCCCGCCAGCCTGTACCTGCCGCTGAACGCCACCCAACAGATGCGGGACGAGTTCACCGCACGCAACGGTTTCGACCAGCCGCTGCTGGTTCAGATGGCCGATTATTTTGGCGGCGTGCTCCGCCTGGACTTTGGCCAGTCCCTGCGGACCGGACAGGACGCGGCAGCCATGGCTTTGCGCGCCTTTCCTGCCACCCTGCAGCTCGCCGCCACCACCATGGTGCTGGCCGTCCTGCTGGCGCTGGTGGTGGGTTGCTGGGCCGCGCTGAAACCGAACGGCATCGCCGACCGGATCTCAAGTTTTGTCTCCATGGCTGCGGCTTCCATCCCGGACTTCTGGCTGGCCATCGTGGGCATCTGGGTCTTCGCCATTACCCTGGGCTGGCTTCCGACATCCGGGGTGTCGGGAGCCAGCGCCTGGGTGCTGCCCATTGCAACCCTGCTGTTGCGGCCCTTCGGCGTGCTGGTCCAGATCGTCCGCGGCTCCATGGTGTCCGCGCTGTCGGAGCCGTACATTAAGCTGGCCCGCAGCCGCGGCGCCGGCGAGCTGCGGGTGGTGACCCATCACGCACTGCGGAATGCCGCAGCACCTGCCCTCACCGTGGCAGGTGACCTGACAGTAGGCCTGGTCAACGGTGCCGTTGTGGTGGAGACCATCTTCGGCTGGCCCGGGATCGGAAAGCTGATGATTGATTCGATCCTGCAGCGCGACTTTGCCGTCCTGCAGGCGGCGGTGCTGCTTACCGCCGTCGCAATCTTCGCCCTGAACATCCTCATCGACATGGGCTACGCGCTGCTGGACGCACGCGTCCGCCCGGTCACGGCAAGGGCATAGGAGTAGCCATGAACAGTCCAATAACTGAACCGGCAGCGCAGGAGCTGCCGGCAAGCGATCATGCAGCCGCTGTTAAGGGCTCCGCTGTTAAAGGCACGGAAAAGCAGGACGGAAAGCTGAGCCTCTTCCGCCTCTTGTTAAAGGACCGGTTCGCCACGGTATCCGCTGTCCTCCTGGTCCTGATCGGCCTAACCGCCCTCATAGGGCCGGCCTTAATGGGTGACCTGGCCACAAAACAGAACCTGCTGTTTGCCAACAAGGCTCCCTTTAGCTTCGCTTACGGGTGGGAGTACATCCTGGGCAGCGACTCGCTGGGCCGGAGCATGCTTGCCCGGCTGGTGGTGGCCAGCCGGACCACCTTCTCGGTGGCCTTGCCTGCCGTGGCGGCGGCGCTGCTGATTGGTTCGCTGTGGGGAGTCTGGGCCGGTTATCACCGCGGCTGGCGCGAGAACGTGTCCATGCGCATAGCCGACGTCATCATGAGCTTCCCCTCCCTGCTGCTCGCCGTGGTTGTCCTGTACGTCTTTAGCCCCAGCGCCGGCAACATCGTGCTGATCCTGGCCCTCACCCGGATCCCTATTTACCTCCGCACCGCACGCGCGGAATCAGCCGAACTGCAGAGCAGGACCTTCGTGGATGCGGCCCGGACCTTTGGCGCCAGACCCAACGCGATCATCGGAAGGCACGTCATCCCCGTGGTGTTGCCCACCCTCCTGACGCTGGCAACGCTGGAGTTCTGCTACGTCATGCTCGCCGAATCGTCCCTGAGTTTCCTTGGCATCGGCATCCAGCCGCCGGACGTGAGCTGGGGCCTGATGGTGTCGCAGGGGCGTCAATACCTGCAGACGGCCTGGTGGCTGTCCATCTTTCCCGGCGTCGCCATCGTTATCACCACCATCGCCGCCAACGTGCTGGCCGCCTGGCTGCGGATCGCGACAGATCCGGCCCAGCGCTGGCGCCTGGCCCTTCCCCGCAAGCGGCTGATTGCCCGCATTCCAGTCAAGGAGGCACAGCCGTGAGAACAGCTGCAGAACAAGCTCCCGCCCCACGCACCAGGACCGCAGTAAATCCGCGCAAAGAGGCCACGGCGCATGACGTTGTCCTGCAGGTCAGGGACCTGGCCGTGGACATCCGCACCCACCGGGGTACGGTCCGCGCTGTCAACAGCGTGGCCTTCGAGGCCCGTGCCGGAGAAACCCTGGCCCTGCTGGGCGAATCCGGCTGCGGCAAGTCCATGACAGCGAAGGCCCTTGCCGGAATCATGGATCCGGTCTGTGACCTGGCCGGCGGAGAGATCATCCTCAATGGGACCGACCTCGCGCCGCTGACTCCCAAGGAAAGGCTTAAGTTCGCCGGACCGGAACTGGGCATCGTCTTCCAGGACGCACTCACGGCCCTGAATCCCGTTTATACCGTGGGCACCCAGTTGGGGGAGGCATTCCGGATCCACCGTGGCCTCAACGCAAAGCAGGCCCGGGTTGAGGCAGTGGAGCTGATGAAGCGTGTGGGAATTCCGGAGCCCGAGTCCAGAATCAATTCCTACCCCCATCAGTTTTCGGGGGGCATGCGCCAGCGCATCCTGATCGCCATGGCCGTGGCCCTGAACCCGCGGCTGCTGATTGCCGATGAGCCCACCACCGCCCTGGACGTCACGGTCCAGGCGCAGATCATGCAGCTGCTGCGGACCCTCCGCGAAGAGGGCCAAATGGCCGTTGTGCTGATCACCCATGACCTGGCTGTGGTTGCTGAGGAAGCCGATTCGGTGGCCGTCATGTACGCGGGCAACGTGGTGGAGAGCGGTCCGGTCTCCGAGGTCTTCTCTGATCCACGCCACCCCTATACCAAAGGCCTCCTGGAGTCGGTGCCGGTGCATTTGGAACGCGGCGCCCAGCTGAAGTCCATCGCGGGCAGCCCGCCGGAACTTCATGACATCCCCTCCGGCTGCGTCTACCAGTCACGGTGTCCGCTGGTGCAGGACGTCTGCCGGGCTGAGCGCCCCGTACTGCGTCCGGTGCGTCCGCTGACGCAATCTGGCACCCCTGACCAACCCTTGTCTGAAACCCATTCCGGAACCCAGTCCGGCAGCCAGGAACAGCCGGTACGCGCCGCCGCCTGCCACTTCAGTGAGGAGCTGAACAATGTCTGAGCCCCTGCTGAAAATCGACGGCCTCTCCAAGACCTTCCACGTAGCCAGGAGCGCCAGCGGCAACACCCGGCTGAAGGCCCTGGACGGGATCAGCCTGACCGTGGGCCGCGGCGAGACACTGGGCCTGGTGGGGGAGTCGGGGTGTGGAAAGTCCACGCTGGCCAGGACCCTGATGATGCTGGAGACGCCGGACGAAGGGACGGTCAGTTTTGAAGGAACCAACCCCTTCGGCCTGCGCGGAAAGGAACTCCTCACCTGGCGGCGGCGGGTCCAGATGGTCTTCCAGGACCCCTTTGCCTCCCTGAACGCGCGCATGAACGCCGGCGACATCGTCTCCGAACCATGGGCCACACACCGCAGCCTCTACCCGTCGTCGAAGGAGCGCGAGGCCAGGGTCCGCGAACTGCTGCACATGGTGGGACTGCGTCCGTCCGACGCCCGTAAGTCTCCGCAGGAGTTCTCCGGTGGCCAGCGGCAGCGCCTGGGCATTGCCCGTGCGTTGGCGCTGAACCCTGACGTCATCATCCTGGACGAACCAGTCTCCGCCCTTGACCTCTCCGTGCAGGCGCAGGTCCTGAACCTGCTCAATGACCTTCAAAAGGAACTCGGAGTGTCCTACATCTTCATCTCCCATGACCTCACGGTGGTCAGGCATGTGGCAGACAGGGTGGCAGTGATGTACCTGGGCAGGATCATCGAAACGGGAGCCACTGAAGAGGTCTTTGACCATCCCCGGCACCCCTACACTGCTGCCCTGATGTCGGCGTCGCCGAAGCTGGACGTCAGCGGGGCGAAGCGGGACAGGATTGTCCTCAAAGGTGAGCTGCCCTCTCCGCTGGATCCGCCGTCGGGCTGCCGCTTCCGAACCCGGTGCTGGCAGGCGCAGGACATCTGCGCCAAGGTGGCACCGGAGCCGCAGGTGCTGGCTGCCCCCGACGGCACCCGGCACGTGGCGGAATGCCACTTTCCCCTGGAGACCATCAAGGGACTGACAGGCGCCGCGGCTTCGGCCGGATGAACGGCTGGGAATATGCGGTCATCGCCGGCGTGATCTTCCTGGCGGCCTGCCTTCAGGCGTCGACAGGTTTCGGCATGGGAATGCTGGCCGCGCCGGTGATCGCGATGATGGAGCCGGAACTGCTGCCCGCTACGCTGATTCTCCTTGCCCTGCTGGTGACCATCCTGGTCACCGTGCGGGAGCGCCAGAGCCTCGACCTGCGCGGCACAGGCTGGGCACTGGTGGGCCGGGTCCCCGGAAGCATTGCGGGCGCGTTCCTGGTGGCGGCCCTGTCCAAGGAGGGCCTGGCGTGGGCCGTTGCCATCGTGGTGCTGGCAGGCCTGGTACTGGCTGTCAAGGGATGGGCGCCCCCGCCGGTCAGGGTAAACCTGATCGCGGCGGGGGCGGCCTCCGGGATCATGGGCACGGCCACATCCATCGGCGGGCCGCCCATGGCACTTATCTGGCAGGGGCACCACGGCCCGCAGCTTCGGGGCACCATGAGTGCGTTCTTTATGGCGGGTTCCGCGATGTCCCTGGTGTCGCTGGGGCTCGCGGGTGCCGTTACACCGGGGATGCTGATGCTCGCGCTGTGGATGGTCCCTGCCGTGGTGGCCGGCTACGCGGCGTCGCGGTGGGTGAACCGCTTCCTCAACCCCCCACGCCTGAAGCTGTTGGCGCTTGGCGCCTCGGCGCTGGGAAGCGTGCTGCTGATCGGCCAGCTCACGCTGGCAGCGATGGCGTCCTGACCGTTCCCGGCATAGGCGTCCTGGGCACGATGTTCATCAGTTCCAAACCCTCCGAGAGCCTGCGGATGTTGGCGGCAATGTCGTCCGCCCGGCGTTCGAAGGTGATCCTGGCATGTCCGGAATGGTGCGGCGTCAGCACGGTGTTGTCCAGCGAGGCGAAGGGAAACGCTGCCGGCGGGACAGCGCCGTCGGCCGGTGATCCCCACCAGACGTCGATGCCGGCACCGGCGATCCGCTGGTCTTTAAGGGCCGAATACAACGCAGCCTGATCCACCACCGGCCCGCGCGAGACGTTAATAAGGAGCGCCGACTGCTTCATCGCCGCCAATTCGGTAGCTCCCACCAGCCCTTGTGTCGAGGAATCCAAGGGAACGGTGACCACCACAACGTCGGACGCGGCCAGGAGCACGGAAAGTTCATCGTTCCCGCCCACCCAGTCCAGCGTCACGCCGTCGGGAACTGACGCTGTGGGTGTGCGGCGGACAGCCCTGACCTTCATTCCCAGCTGCCCGGCCAGGCGTGCCACCTCGGCCCCGATGGAACCCAGTCCCAGCAGCCCCACCGTCAGGTCAGCCAGGGAGGGGTGGAAGGGAACGGTATTGTCCGTGGCGATGGTGCGCCACTGCCCGTTCCGGACGGCTTGGTCGGCGGCGGCAACGTTCCGGGAAAGCATCAGGGTGACCATAAGGACGTGTTCGGCAATGGGCCGTGCATGATGGAACGTGTTGGCGACTGCCGCCTCCGGCGCCAGCTCCGGGAACGAAATTTTGTCATAGCCGGCGCCCGTCACATGCACCAGCCGCACCTTTCCTGCGCCCGCCGCCTGCGCGGGGTTGAGGGAAGAGCAGACGACGACGTCGGCACCCGCCAGCGCCTCCAGCTGGCGTTCCGGTGTCCAAGCCGCCGCCATGTCCCAATGGTGACGGCCGCCGTCGTGCCTTAAGCGGTTCTGGAAACGGCTGATGATCGGATCGGTGACCACGATCCTCAGTGCTTCGGGTGGTGAAGACAGGCGGTGCGGGGAAGCTGCTGCGGCACTCACCAGCGCGGACTCTGGAGCTGGTAGGAGGGGTGGAGGCGTTGCATGTAACCGGTGTCGTCCCGGCTCCGCAGCCCGGAATCCAGGTACTGACGGTGCAGGCGTGCCAGGGCGTCGCGGTCCAATTCCACCCCCAGCCCGGGTCCGGTGGGGACCGTGACGGCGCCGCCCTCGAACGTGAACTGGCCCGGGGCAATGACGTCTTCCGCCGGGTCCTTCCATGGCCAGTGCGTGTCGCAGGCATAGTCGAGGTTGGGGGTGGCGGCGGCGAGATGGACCATGGCAGCCAGGCTGATGCCCAAATGGGAATTCGAATGCATGGACAGGCCCAGGCCAAACGTTTCGGTGATGCCGGCCAGGAATTGGGTCCGGCGCAGGCCGCCCCAGAAGTGGTGATCGGAGAGGATGACGTCCACGGCGCCTGCAGCCACTGCCGGGGCAACGTCGGCAAAGCTGACCACGCACATGTTCGTTGCCAGCGGCATGCCCACCTCCCTGCGGACTGCTGCCATGCCCTCGATGCCGGGGGTCGGATCCTCCAGGTACTCAAGGATGCCGTCCAGTTCCTTCCCCACCCGGATGGAGGTCTCCACGGTCCAGGCGCCGTTGGGATCGATGCGCAGCTTCACTCCGGGGAACTCGGCAGCCAGGGCCTTGATGGCCGCTGCTTCCTCCTCCGGCGGGAATACGCCAGCCTTCAGCTTGAGCGCCTGGAAGCCGTACTGGTCCACCATGGCCCGGGCCTGGCGGACGATCCCGGTCGGGTCCAGGGCCGCGCCCCACGCGTCGTCCTCCTGGCCGGGGTGGCCGGCCCACTTGTAGAACAGGTATCCGCTGAACTGCACCGAGTCCCTGACGGCGCCGCCGAGCAGGTCGCTGACAGGGCGGCCCAGGAGCTTTCCCTGGATGTCCAAGGCCGCCACGTCGAACGCGGAGAGGACCCTGTCAGTGGTGCTGGATCCTGTGACCATGCCGCTCATGCCGTGGCCGCCCCGGATGGTGTCCTGCTGCAGGGACACGGCAATCCGGCTGCGCAGTTCGTTGATGTTGAAGGCGTCTGCACCCGTTACCGCGCGCGCCGCCAGTTCGAGGCGGGCGATGTGGCCGGCGTCGCCATAGGTTTCGCCCAGCCCAGAGATGCCGGAGTCCGTGTGAACCTCCATGACTGCACGCAGGGCGAACGGTTCGTGCACGCCCACGGTGTTCAGCAGCGGCGGATCCTTGAACGCTACCGGCGTGATGGATACGTCCGTGATTCTGACCTGGTTGAGATGCTGTGCAGGTTGGTACGCCTGGTTCACTTCGCTGGGCTCCTTGGGATGGGCGGGCGTGGGGTTGTTTCCCCTTCCCCGTCAACCGACCATAATGGGAGCAATTGATCCAAGTCCAAGCTAATTTATGCACTCAACAATCCAGTAAAGGTATCGATGTTTTCCTTACCCCAGCTTGAGGCCTTTGTTGCCGTCGCCGAGGAACTGCACTTTGGTGCGGCCGCCGAAAGGCTCAATATGACCCAGCCTCCGCTCAGCCGGCAGATCCAGATGCTGGAGAAGAAACTCGGGACGCAGCTTTTTGGCAGAACCAGCAGGAAGGTGGAGTTGACCGCGGCCGGCGCCACCCTGCTTCCGCGGGCACGGCAAATCCTGGACATGTGCATCAAGACCGACCTGGATGTCCGGCGGGTCTCCTCCGGCGAAGCGGGCGCCATCACCGTGGGGTACACCGCCATCGCCGGCCAGAGCGCACTGCCGTTGATGTTGCGGCGTGCCGCCGAGAGCATGCCCGGTGTGTCCTTTGTGCTGCGGGAGCTGGTCTCCACTGACCAGATGGACGGCCTGGTCAAGGGCAGTGTGGATATCGGCCTGCTGCGGCCCATTGTGGGCCGGCCGGGCGTGGTGTCCCGGCCGCTGATGAAGGACCGCCTGGTGGTGGCGCTGCCCGAGGGCAGCTCCCTGCTGGGCAACATGGCGGCACCGGCGGGTGAGCCGTTGCCGCTGGGCTCCCTGGACAGGCTGCCCCTGCTGATGTACTCCACCAAGGAAGCACGGTACTTCCATGACCTGGTGCTTCGCCTGTTCGCCAGCGCCGGCGCGCACGCTAATGTCACCCAATACGCCAGTCAGGTGCCGGCCCTGCTGGCATTCGTTCAGGCGGGGCTTGGAGTGACGCTGGTGCCTGCTTCGGCCATGGCCTTTGCCCCTGCCGGGGTGGAATTCCACGAGATCGACGGCCGGCACGGCATTCAGGAGCTGAACCGGGTGGACCTTGAGCTGGCGTGGAATGAGGAGACGGCCAACCCGGCGGTGCTGAGGCTGCTTGACCTGATCGAATCCCCCTGACCCCGGCACCCAACCTGAAAAACTCCGGGGAGGGGTGGGTGGCTTCGGTTATTGGCGGGAGGCGCGCAGCCGCCGTCGCGAATTGGCCAGGTGGCTGCGCATCGCGGCCGCGGCGGAGGCCTCGTCGCGGTCCGCGATGGCAGCAAGGATGGAGCGGTGCTCATGCACCACCTGGTCGAAGTTGTCCCGCGCGTAATGCTCGACGCCGGTCATCAGCCGGGTGCGCGGCATCGCGATCATGGTCTGGCCCAGGGCCGTCAGGCAGTCGGAATAGAAGGGATTGCCGGAGGCGGCAGCAATGGCCCGGTGGAACTCGTAGTCGGACTTCATGGCGTGCGCGGGATGGTCCGCGCTGGCTGTGAACTCCTCGAGGGCTTTATCCACTGCCCTGAGTTGGCGGTCCGTGTGGTTGCGGGCGGCCAGTGCCGCGGCCTCCGCCTCCACCCCCATCCGGAACTCCAGCAGGTGGAGGCGGTCCTCCATTGTTACCACCGGCCGGCTGCCGGGTCCGGCAGGGGTCCCCTCCGCGGGAGGGGTCAGTGCGAAGCTGCCCCGCCCGCGCTCGGTTTCCACCAGCCCCTCAGCCTGGAGCCGGGTCAGGGCGGAGCGGACCACCGTCCGGCTGACGCCGAATTCGCCGATCAGGGTGTTTTCGCTCGGGAGTTTCTCCCCGGGCTGGATCACGCCGTCCACAATGCGGGTGCGAAGGTCGGCGGCGAGATCCGCGGTCAGGTTCCGGCTCATGGCTTCAAGATTACGCGCCGAATTCCACACTCTCGGTGGTCCAGGCGCGCGCCTGGTCGCTGAGGGTGACACCCAGGCCTGGACGGTCCGGAACCAGCATCCGGCCGTTCTTGGTTTCGAGGCGTTCGTTGAAGAGCGGATCCAGCCAGTCGAAGTGCTCCACCCACGGCTCGCGGGGGTATGCGGCGGCGAGGTGGAGGTGGATTTCCATGGCGAAGTGCGGGGCCAGGCCCAGTCCGCGCTCGTCTGCCAGGGCGGCGAGGCGCAGGAACTGGGTGATGCCGCCGACGCGGGGTGCGTCAGGCTGGATGATGTCGCAGCCGTTGGCGCTGATCAGGCCCTTGTGCTCTGCTACGGACGCCAGCATCTCACCGGTGGCAATGGGCGTATCCAGCACATTGGCCAAGTGGGCGTGGCCTTCAAAGTCGTAGGCATCCAGCGGTTCTTCGATCCAAACGAGGTTGAATTCCTCCAGCTGGCGCCCCATGCGCAATGCGGTGGCCCGGTCCCACTGCTGGTTGGCATCCACCATCAGCGGGACATCCCAGCCGATGTGCTCGCGAATGCCTGCCACCCGGCGCAGGTCCTCTGCGGTATCTGGCAGGCCCACCTTGATCTTGATGCCGCCGATGCCTTCAATCAGGAGCTCGGTGGCCCTGGCTTTGACCTCGTCGAGGGAGGCGTTGAGGAACCCTCCGGAGGTGTTGTAGGTCTGTACTGAATCACGGTAGGAGCCCAGGAACTTGGCCAGGGGGAGTCCGGCGCGCTTGGCCTTGAGGTCGTAGAGGGCGATGTCGATGGCAGCCAATGCCTGGGTGGCAACGCCGGACCGGCCCACGGAGGCGCCGGCCCAGAGGAGCTTGGTGTAGAGCTTGCCGATGTCGTTGGGGTCCTCGCCGATGATTCCTTCGGCCACTTCCTTGGCGTGCGCGTACTGGGCCGGGCCCCCGGCGCGCTTGGAGTAACTGAAGCCGACGCCGCTGTGGCCCTGCTCCGTGGTGATTTCAGCGAAGAGGAAGACCACCTCGGTCATGGGCTTTTGCCGGCCGGTGAAGACCTTGGCGTCACTGATCGGGACAGCGAGCGGAAGCCTCGCGGTGGAAAGTTTTACGTGACGGATGACGTCTACGGTGCTCATGGATGCTCCTCTAAAGCAGGCTGGACGGGCCGCATTGCCCTCCTACTTAGAGTACAAGTATCTAACTTGTATTACAAGTGATCCTCGGTTAGACCAGCCACGCCACCGCCAGGAGCGCGCCGACGCTGAGCACTGTGGTGCACAGGATGACATCGCGGGCTACCGTCATTCCCCGGCCATAGGGGGAGGCAAAGAGGAAGACGTTTTGGGCAGTGGGCAGCGCGGCCATGATGACGCTGGCGAGCAGGTGCTGCCCGTCCAGGCCAAAAACGAAGCGGCCCAGGGCCCAGACAACGAGCGGCATTCCGGCAATTTTGAGGAACGTGGCCACGAG
Source organism: Arthrobacter sp. CDRTa11 (assembly GCF_026427775.1). Lineage (NCBI taxonomy): Bacteria > Bacillati > Actinomycetota > Actinomycetes > Micrococcales > Micrococcaceae > Arthrobacter > Arthrobacter sp. CDRTa11. The sequence continues at coordinate 45,022 of NZ_CP044532.1, forward strand.
CGTTTCCACGCGGCCGTCGCCCTTTTGCAGGGGCGCCCTGCCCGCTAGGGAGAGGCCGAAGGCCAGCAGCACCATTGGCACGGCGCCTCCGGCGAGCATGTCGACGGGCTTTTGCAGCAGGTCCGGCGCGGTCCAGCCGGTGAGGGCAACGACGACACCCAGTCCGGAGGCGATGATCATGGGATTGGCGAACGGCTGGAGCAGCACCTTCCGCCACGAGATCCTGGAGCCTGAGACCAGCCCCAGGACGGTGAGGTAGAACGGCGCCAGCACCAGGAGCTGGACCAGGAGCACGGGTGCCACATGCTGCGCGGTCCCCACTGCGTAGAGGGAGACGGGGATGCCAATATTGTTGGCGTTCGCGTAGCTGCTCGCCATGGCCCCGACGGCGGTCTCCGCCACCGGACGCCGGAAGAACAGGAAACTCGCCAGCCAATACAGAAGCCCCACTATCGCTGCCGAGAGCAGCGCGAGCGGGGCGTCGGTTCCGAGTGCAGCGCGGATGTCGCTTCCGGCGACGACCGTAAACAGCAGCGCCGGGTTGGTGATGTAGAAAGCAGTGCGGGTCAGGGCACCCTGGACTTCGGGTCCGAGGATCCGCAGCCGGGCGGCGAAATAGCCGACGGCGATGACAGTGGAGACGATGAGTATTCCGGAGACAACGCCGCCCAAAGTGCGCCCTTCTATTTAGCTGTCTGGCTGTGAGACTCCGGACGGCCGTCTCCTGTTGCGGGAGGAGGCGGTCGTCCGGAAGCTGTGGTCGAACGTCCTTACCGGACCAGGCAGGGCCGTTTCGGGTCGAAGGACCAGCCGTCGATGTAGTACTGCATGCCGATGCTGTCGTCGCGGGCGTCGAGGCCGTGCTGCAGGTACAGCTCGTGTGCCTTGTCGAGCGCCTCGCGGTCCAGTTCGATGCCCAGGCCCGGAACGTCCGGAACGTCGATGGCGCCGTCGCGGATCTGCAGCGGGTTCTTGGTCAGCCCCTGCCCGTCCTGCCAGATCCAGTGCGTGTCCAGCGCCGTGATCTCACCCGGAGCCGCGGCACCCGTGTGGGTGAACATGGCCAGGGAAATGTCGAAGTGGTTGTTCGAGTGTGATCCCCAGGTGAGGCCGAACTCGTTGCACAGCTGCGCCACGCGGACGGAGCCGGACATGGTCCAGAAGTGCGGGTCCGCCAGCGGGATGTCGACGGCGTTGCTGCGGATGGCGTGAGACATTTCCCGCCAGTCCGTGGCGATCATGTTGGTGGCGGTCTTCAGGCCGGTGGCACGGCGGAACTCAGCCATCACCTCGCGCCCGGAGAAACGCCCTTCAGCGCCGCACGGGTCCTCCGCATAAGCCACGACGCCCTGCATCCGTTTGCCGAGGCGGATGGCTTCCTCAAGGAGCCAGCCGCCGTTCGGATCAAGGGTCACCCGCGCCTCGGGGAAGCGCTTGGCGAGGGCGGTGACCACATCCACCTCGTCGTCCCCGGACAGCACACCGCCCTTGAGCTTGAAGTCGCTGAAGCCGTAGCGTTCCTGGGCCGCTTCCGCCAGGGCCACCACGGCCTCCGGTGTCATGGCTTCCTGGCGGCGCAGCTTCTCCCAGCGGTCCGACGGCGAGTCCTCCACCAGGTAGGGAAGATCGGTCCGCTTGTGGTCGCCAACAAAGAAAAGGTACCCAAGCATCGGCACCGACGTGCGCTGCTGGCCGTCACCGAGCAGTTCAGCGACGGGGACGCCGAGGAACTGGCCGTGCAAATCCAGGAGGGCGGATTCGACGGCGGTAACAGCATGCACGGTGGTGCGCAGGTCGAAGGTCTGCAGGCCGCGCCCTCCGGCGTCGCGGTCGGCGAACTCCGCCCCGACTTCCCGCAGCAGGGAGCGGTAGCGCGCCACCGGCTGGCCGGTGATGAGCGTTCCGGCTTCTTCGATGGTGGCCTTGATCTTCTCGCCGCCGGGCACCTCGCCGAGGCCGGAGCGTCCGTCCGAATCGGTGATGATGACCACGTTGCGGGTAAAGAAGGGTCCGTGGGCGCCGCTGAGGTTCATCAGCATGCTGTCGTGGCCGGCGACCGGGACGACCTCAATCCTGGCGATGGTCGGCTGGGTGCTCATACGTTGACCTCTGCATCTGCCGCGACCACGGTGCCGTCGATCCGCCGGTTGAGGTGCCAGGGGTTCTGGTCCTGCAGCGGGGCCGGGAGGAGTTCCGGGGGGAGGTTTTGGTATGCGACGGGGCGGAGGAAACGGTTGATGGCGAGGGTGCCGACGGAGGTGGTGCGTGAATCGGAGGTGGCGGGGAAGGGTCCGCCGTGGACCATGGCGTGGCCTACTTCGACGCCGGTGGGCCAGCCGTTGACGATGATGCGGCCCACTTTCTGTTCGAGGGCCGGGATCAGGGGCGCCGCCGTCGGGTAGTCCGCTGCGGTGAGCTGCAGGGTGGCGGTGAGCTGGCCTTCGAGCCGGTTGATGGCGTCCAGGAGGTCCTCGGTGTTGGAGTAGCGGATCACCAGGGACGCTGCGCCGAAGATCTCCTGGTGCAGCACCTCGTTGGTGACGAAGTCCCTGACCTGGGTGCCGAAAATGGTGGGTGCCGGGGCGTTTTCGGTGGGGCCGGTGGTGCCCTGTCCGACGACGGTGACGCCGTCTGCGGCGCCGAGGGCTTCCGCGCCGGCGTTCCAGGACCCGGCAATGCCTTCGGTCAGCATGGTCTGTCCCGCACACGCGGAAGCGGCGCGGCCGACGGCGGCAGCGAGTCTGTCCCCGAGCTCGCCCGCGGGGGCGAACAGCAGGCCCGGGGACGTGCAGAGCTGGCCTGAACTGCCGGTGACGGCCGTGACGTAGGCAGCGGCGAGGGAGTCAATGTCTTCGGCGGAGCCGTTGAGCGCGCCGTCAAAGACAAAGACCGGGTTCAGCGAGGACATTTCGGCGTAGACGGGGATCGGTTCGGGCCGGGCGGCCGCGGTGCGCATCAGCGAGATGCCGGCGGCCTGGGAGCCGGTGAAGCCCACGGCCTTGATCGCCGGATCCGCCACCAGGGCCTGGCCGATGCTGCTGCCGGGGCCGTAGACCAGGGAAAACACGCCCGGGTGCAGGCCGAAGTCCCTGACGGCCTTGGCCACTGCCTGGCCCACGAGTTCGCCGGTGCCCGGGTGGGCGTTGTGGGCCTTGAAGACCACCGGGCACCCCGCGGCGAGGGCCGAGGCGGTGTCGCCGCCCGCCGTCGAGAACGCCAGCGGGAAGTTGCTGGCACCGAACACGGCCACGGGGCCGAGCGGGATCTGCCGCTGGCGGATGTCCGCGCGCGGCAGCGGTGTGCGGTCCGGGAGGGCCGGGTCGATGCGGACGCCGCGGAAGTCGCCCTGGCGGACCACGTTGGCGAAGAGCCGCAGCTGGCCCGTGGTGCGGGCGCGTTCGCCCTGCAGCCGGGCCGCGGGCAGCCCGGTTTCCTGGCCGGCTCGGATGACCAGTTCCTCGCCGATGGCCTCGATGTTGAACGCGATCGCATCCAGGAATGCCGCGTGGGTTTCCGGATCCAGCGTGGAGAACGAGGGGTAGGCAGCAGCGGCGGCGGAGGTCGCCGTCGTCAACTGATCTTCGGTGATCAGCGAATAAGCGGGCTGAAGCTGTTCATTCGTGGCGGGGTTGAAGCCAAAAGCGGTCTTGCCTTCGCCGACGACGGGCTGCCCGGCGATGAGGGAATGTCCGGTGAGTGTCACTGTTGTTGCTCCTAGGGAGAGGTGGTCAGGAGACGGTTGTTCAGGAGACGGTGGCGATGAGGGCTTTGAGGTCCGCGAGATCCTGGGGTGCCAGGTTCTGCAGCGGCGGGCGGACGCCGCCGGCCGAGCGGCCGATCGCGTCCAGGCCCCCCTTGACGATGGAGACGGAGTAACCCTTGACCCGGTCGCGGATGTCCAGGTAAGGGATGACGAAGTCGTTGAGCTTCTTGTTGACGGCCACCCGGTCCTGGTTGCGGACGTCCTGGTAGAAATCCAGCGCGAACTGCGGAACGAAGTTGTACATGGCGGAAGAGTAGGTGCTCATGCCGAGCTGGAGCAGCGGAAGGGCAAAGGTTTCCGCGGTGGGAAGCCCGCCGAGGTAGAAGAGGCGGTCACCGAGCTTGGCGTAAACGCGGGCATCATGTTCGAGGTCGCCCACTCCGTCCTTGAATCCGATGAGGTTCTCGTGGCGGTCAGCCAGCGTGGCCACGGTGGTGTCCTTGTAAATCGCGTTGGCGCGGTTGTAGATGATCACACCCAGCGAGGTGGCGCTGCAGATGGCGCTGACGTGCTCCGTCAGGCCGCCCTGGTCAGCCTCGGTGAGGTACGGGGGGAGCAGCAGGAGGCCATCGGCGCCTGCCGCCTCGGCAGCCTTGGCGTTCTCGATGGCTTGGGCCGTGGATCCCCCGGCGGATGCCAGCACCGGCACCTGCTTGCCTACCTCGTCAACGGCGGTGCGGACCACGCGCTCTGATTCAGCAGGCGTAAGGGAGAACCCCTCGCCGGTGCCGCCTGCTGCGAAGAGCCCGGCCACCGGAAAGCTCGCCTGCCAGGCGAGGTGCTTGCGGTAGTTTTCCTCATTGAACTGCAGCTCGGCGTTGAAGGAGGTCACCGGGAAGGACAGCAGGCCTTCCTTGAGGGTGTCTGCCAGTTCATTGGGGGTGTACTTTGCCACGATGTGTCCTCTGTGTGAATGCCGCTGCCGGCCGGGGGTGTTGGTTCCCGACCAGAGTAGGCAGGCTAGGTGATGCGTGTCTAAGTGCCTTTTCGTATTGATTGATACCTAAACCGCATCGCCAGCAGATCCCCGCGCAGTGGACGCTACTCCGTTCCGAATTCCAGGCTCTCCAGGAGCCTTCGCAGTGCCGGGTTGGCGACCTTGCGGTTCCAGATGGCATGCAGTTCCACCGGATCTTGGCTGCTGGTGCCGGCCAGCGGCAGGAACTCAACCCCCTTAATGGCGAGGAGTGTGGCCGAATGCGGGACAAATGCCACGCCCCGGCGGGCCGCGACCAGCGAAACCATGGTGAGGATCTGGCTCACGGTATGGATGACGTTCCCGTGCTGGATGGTGTGCAGGCGGATCACCAGGTCGTAGAAGTATGCGGCTTTGGTGGGAGAGTGCATGATGAGGGGTTCGTCCTGGAGATCCGCGTCCCCGATGGGGCGGGAGAGGTCCGCCAGCCGGTGGCCCGTTGGTACGGCCAGCACCATGGACTCCCGGTACAGCAGGTGCGAGTCAAAAACATCCCGGTCAAAGGGCGGACGGGCAAGGCCCAGGTCCAGCTCGCCGGTGAGCAGGCCTTGGATCTGTTCACCGGTGACAAGCTCCTGGAGTTCAATGTCCACCTCGGGAAGAATGGCGGCGATTTCCTCCAGGAGCGGTCCCAGGATGCTGAATCCACTGGCTGCAGTGAACCCGACCCGCAGCACACCTGAGCGTCCCGTAGCGATCCGGCGGGCGGTGATGGGCGCCCGGTTGGCGAGGGCCATGAGTCTCCTGGCCTCATCCAGGAACGCGGTTCCGGCCGGAGTGAGTTGGACTTTTCGGTTGTCTCTTTCCAGCAGTTCCGTACCGATGCTCTTTTCGAGTTTTTGGATCTGGCGGCTGAGCGGCGGCTGGGTCATGTTCAGCCGTTCCGCGGCCCGTCCGAAGTGGAGTTCTTCGGCGACGGCGATGAATCCGGTCAGTTGGTCGAGAGTAAACATGATGCCTTTCCGGTATTACCCGATGCATTTTGGGGCTTAGACATGCATCATAGTCGCTCTCTATAGTCGTTTTAGCGAGCCGGCGTGATTCGGTTCACAGCATCATCCAGGATCCCGGCCCGGGGTTTTCTATGAGGAGTTCCAATGAAGCACTTCCCCACCCGCCGCACAATTCTCGGTGCGGCCGCCGTCAGCCTGCTGGCGCTGACCGCCTGCGGCAATGTCGCCGGCGGCGGTACCGCCGATGCGGCCAAATACCCTACCGGCCCCGTCAGCCTCTCCGTGGGCCAGGCTGCCGGCGGCAGCACTGACCTGATCGCGAGGGCCCTCGCCGAAGGGGCCGCCAAGACCCTCGGCCAGCCGATGCCGGTGGTGAACAAGCCCGGCGCCAACGGCGCACTTGCCACCAAGGAGGTGGCCGGTAAGCCGGCCGACGGGCACGAACTGGTCCTGCTCAACGCGTCCCTGATCACCATCACACCGTTGGCAGTCACCGCCGATGAAGCCGTGAACATTGATGACCTGGACGTCATCGCCGGCTTGTCCCAGGACGATTACGTCCTCGTGGCCAGCACGGAGTCCGGCTTCAAGACGTTCGACGACGTCACCGCCGCAGGGCGCAACGTCACCTTTGGTACCACGGGTGTTGGCACCGGAAGCCAGCTGGCCCAGACCGTTCTCTTCAAGCAGGCCAAGGTCCAGGGAACCGACATCCCCTTTGACAGCGGCAAGCCTGCCCTGACGGCAGTCCTTGGCAACCAGGTTGAGCTCGCCACCATCCAGCTTGGTGAGGCGATGCCGCAGATCGAGGCCGGGAAGGTGACGCCGCTGCTGGTCTTCTCGGAGGAGCGCACCAGCTTCCTCCCCGATACCCCCACGGCCAAGGAAGCCGGCTACGACGTTCCGGTTGCGCAGTACCGCGCAGTGGCCGCCCCGAAGGGCACCCCGCAGGAAGTCAAGGACAAGCTGCTCGCTGCCTTCCAGGAGGCCTTCAAATCGGACGCCTACAAGGAGTTCAACAAGAAGAACTCGCTGACGCCGAAGGAGATCTCCGGCGAGGAGGTTGTCACGGAGTGGAAGGAATACGCCGCGAAGTACAAGCAGTTGGTGGAGAAGTACGGCATCAGCCTGAGCGGAAATAAGTGAGTCCTGTGAAAGGAACACCCGCAGTTCCCGCCGGAGGCAGCGAGTCGGCTGCCTCCGGCGGGGAAACCCCCGGTACCCGCCCCGGCGAGGTCTTGGACGACCTGACGCCGGAGCAGCTCGCAGCCCAGTGGGAGGAGGAGAAGCCTCCCGCGGCGGGAGCCCTGGCCAACGCCGCGTCATCCCTGGTCGTCATCGGCGTAGGCCTTGGCGCGGTGGTCCTGTCCATCATCATGGGACTGGGCACGCCGGCCACTCCGCAGCCTGGTCTCTGGCCGTTCATTATCAGCTGCGTCATGGTTGCCCTTGGGGTGTTCCAGCTCCTCGCCGGCCGGCACAACCGGGATGCCGAGAAGTTCACCCGCATGTCCACGGCGCCGCTGACCGGACTGGTGACCCTCGCCGCCATGGTGGCACTAATGCCGCTGATCGGCTTTGAGCTGCCGGCCCTCGTGCTGTGCATCATCTGGATGCGCTTCCTGGGCGGCGAAACGTGGCGCTCCACGCTGGTAGTCAGTGCCGCCGTCGTGATTGCGTTCTATGCCATCTTCGTCTTCGCGCTCAATACCTCCATTCCCCACCTTTTCTAGGAGACCACCGTGGATTTTCTGAATCCCGTTATCAACGGATTTGCGGTTGTCCTGGAGCCGACAAACCTCCTGTACTGCCTGATCGGCGTCGTGATCGGCATGCTGATCGGCGTGCTGCCCGGCTTGGGGCCCGCGGCAACCATCGCCATCCTGCTTCCCCTTACGTACAACGTGGAGCCTGTTACTGCCATCATCATGCTGGCCGGCATTTTCTACGGTGCGCAGTACGGCGGCACCATTACCTCCGTGCTCCTGCGGCTTCCAGGCGAAGCGTCCTCGGTGGTCACGGTGTTCGATGGCTACCAGATGGCAAAACAGGGCAGGGCCGGCACGGCGCTGGGCCTGGCCTCGATCGGATCGTTTGTCGGAGGCACCGCCGCCATCATCGGCCTGACATTCCTCGCACCCATCGTGGCCAGTTTCGCCCTGGACTTCGGTGCACCCGAGTACACCGCCCTGGCCATGCTCGGAATCCTCCTCGTGGCCACGATCAGCAGCGGATCGAAGGCCAAAGCACTCATCGCCGCCGCCCTGGGACTCCTGCTCGCCACCGTAGGCCGTGACATCTTCACCGGTGAAAGCCGCTTCACCTTCGGCAGCCTGCAGCTCGCCGACGGCATCGATTTTGTGCCGATCGCCATGGGCATCTTCGGCCTCGGTGAAATCCTCTACAACCTCGAGGAACGCCACCGGGCCGCCAAAGCACCGTCGAAGGTGACCAACGTCTGGCCCTCGCGCAAGGACCTTAAGCAGGCTTCCGGAGCCATCGGCCGCGGATCAGTGTTGGGCTTCTTCCTGGGAATCCTCCCCGGCGGCGGTGCCACCATCGCCTCCATGGCGTCCTACGCCATGGAAAAGAAGCGGGCCAAGCAGCCCGAGCGCTTTGGCAAGGGAGCCCCCGAGGGCGTCGCCGGACCGGAAACCGCCAACAACGCCGCCGCCACATCGTCCTTCATCCCGCTGCTGACGCTTGGCATCCCGGCCAACGCCACCATGGCCTTGATGTTCGGTGCATTGCTGATCCAGGGTGTCACCCCCGGGCCGCAGCTCGTGGAACAGAACCCGGAGCTCTTCTGGGGCGTGGTCAACTCCATGTACATCGGCAACATCCTGCTGCTGATCATGAGCCTGCCACTGGTGGGCATCTTCGTGAAGATCCTCCGCGTCAGGGCCGCCATCCTGGCTCCCGTCACGGCACTCATCACGCTGCTGGGTGCCTACACCATCAACAACAGCATGTTCGACGTCACCCTGGTGGTTGTCTTCGGCATTGTCGGCTACCTGATGAAGAAGTTTGGCTTCGAACCGGGCCCCCTGGTGCTGGCGTTCGTGCTCGGTGAACTGCTGGAAAGCTCCATGCGCCGTTCCCTGCTGATGTTCGGCGGCGATCCGGTGGGCTTCTTCGGCCGCCCGATCTCGGCGACCCTTCTGCTGGTCTTTGTCCTGGTAGCCGTGCTCCCGGCCATCCGCAGCACCATCGCCAAGCGCAAAATATCCGCCACCACGGCCGTCACGCCGGACATCAAGGAGAAGGTATGAGCATCATCGTCGGATTTGTCCCCACTCCCGCAGGAGAAGCCGCGCTGACGGCAGGCATCGCGGAAGCCAAGCTCCGCAACGAGGACCTGGTGATCGTCAACTCGGCCCGGGAAGGCGCCCTCGTGGACAAATCCGTGGCACCCGACGACGTGCTGGCCCGGGCCGCCCGCCGTGCAGCCGACGCCGGGGTGAACGCAAGCGTGGTTCAGCCTCCCTACCAGCACGATCTTGCTGACGAGTTCCTCGACGTCGCCCGCGAAGCGGACGCATCGCTGATCGTCATCGGGCTCCGGCACCGTACCCAGGTGGGCAAGTTCATCCTGGGAAGCCATGCACAGCGGATCCTTATGCAGGCCGACCGCCCCGTCCTCGCCGTCAAGGCGGACGGAGCCGGTTTCTAACTCCGTTGATGGGGGCAGCTGGCCAACGCTGCTGCACAGGACGGCAGGTGGTGTCCACGGGCGCCGCCTGCCTTCCGCTGTTTCTGCACATCAGCACACCGGCATATCAGGGCGTGCCCATCCAGCCCCGTGAGTCCCGCCGTCGTGGGGCACTTTGGGGAACAAAACGCGGGGACCGGGCCCAAACAACGGCGTGTCCGTGTCGAAGTGCCCCACCTTCGTTCGGGCCCGTCACCCCCGCAGCGCTCCAAGGCCTGTGATAAGGGCCTCCAGCCCCAAGCCAAAGGCAACATCCGCCGGCTTGTGGTGCCCCTGGGCGGCCAGGCTCTGCACCGCCCCGGTGAAATGCGGGGTGGCGCCGGCCATGCTGCCGGCGTCGAAAATGTCAGCGGGTGCGGTCACGTCATACGCCGAGCCGAAAATGAACGATTCCAGCGCCACGATCGCGGAGACAATCCGCTCCTGCGGGAAGCCGGCGGCCAGGAAAGCGGCACTGACGGTCTCGTACATGGCGAGGGTCTGCGGTGCATCCGTCACGGGCAGGACTGCTATCACCGGGATCAGGGGAGTGTGCTGGGCGAAGACATCCCGGTAACTCCACGCCCATGTCCGGACGGCGTCTTCCCAGGGTTCCACGCCGAAGCCGGACACATCCACCAGGGCCGTAAGGTGGTCCTCCACCAGCAGGAGGACGTCCCGTTTGGACGCCACATGGTTATAAAGGGCCGACGGCGCCACGTCGAGGAGGCGGGCCAGTCCGGCCATGGTGAGGCCGTCGTAGCCCTTCTTGCCGATGAGGTCCAGGGCGGCGGCCGTGATGCCAGCCTTGTCCAGGACGGCGGCTGACGGGCGCCCGGCGCGCCGCCGTGCTGTGGTGGAGGCATTGCCGGCTGCTCCGGTTCTGCTTCCTGATGCGGCTGATACTGCCGGCATTACTGGCCTTTCGGTGGGTTCTCCAGCATTATTCCACCCGCCTCTTCCGGAGCATGGCGCGAACCGCTATAGTTCTAATAAATGAATGGCATTCATTTAGTGGTCCGCATCACTAGCGTGGCCACAGAGAGGAAACCATGCTGAACCTTAACCGCGACGTTGTGGTCGTGGGAGCCGGGCCCTCCGGCCTGACCGCCGCCCGCGAACTGAAGAAGGCCGGCCTGAGCGTTGCCGTGCTGGAAGCCCGTGACAGGGTGGGTGGCCGCACCTGGACCGATACCGTGGACGGCGCTGTGCTGGAAATCGGCGGCCAATGGGTCTCGCCGGACCAGACCGTGCTGCTGGAACTGCTGGAGGAACTGGGGCTGAAGACCTATTCGCGGTACCGCTCCGGCGAGTCGGTCTACATCGGTGCCGACGGCATCCCCGTCCGCTACTCCGGCGACTCCTTCCCCGTGGACGCGGCCACCGCCGTCGAGATGGACAAGCTGATTGCCCTGCTGGACGGGCTGGCCGCCGAAATCGGCGCCACCGAGCCCTGGGCGCACCCCAAGGCCCGGGAACTGGACACCATTTCCTTCCACCACTGGCTGCGGGCCAATTCGGACAACGAGGAAGCCTGCAACAACATCGGCCTGTTCATCGCCGGCGGCATGCTCACCAAGCCCGCCCACGCCTTCTCCACACTGCAGGCCGTGCTGATGGCGGCCTCCGCCGGTTCCTTCACCCACCTCACGGATGAGGACTTCATCCTGGACAAGCGGGTGATCGGCGGAATGCAGCAGGTTTCGCTGCTGCAGGCGCAGGAGCTGGGGGACGACGTCGTCCTTAACAGTCCCGTGCGCACCATTAACTGGAGCGCGGATCCCGACGGCGGCAGCGGGGACCGCTACCGGGTCACCGCCGTTTCCGAGCGGGCAACTGTCAACGCGCGGTTTGTGATCATGGCGGTCCCGCCGAACCTGTACTCGCGGGTCTCGTTCAACCCGCCGCTCCCGCGACGGCAGCACCAGATGCACCAGCACCAGTCGCTGGGCCTGGTCATTAAGGTGCACGCCGTCTACAGCACGCCGTTCTGGCGCGAGCAGGGGCTGTCGGGGACGGGCTTTGGCGCGGGCTCCCTCGTCCAGGAGGTCTACGACAACACCAACCACGGCGATTCCCGCGGCACGCTGGTGGGGTTCATTTCCGACGAAAAGGCCGACGCCGTCTTCGAGTTGAGTGCCGAGGACCGCAAGCGGGCAGTTCTTGAGTCGATCGCCGGGTTCCTGGGGGACAAGGCCCTGGAACCGGAGGTCTACTACGAGTCGGACTGGGGCTCGGAGGAATGGACGCGCGGCGCCTACGCCTCCAGCTATGACCTGGGTGGCCTGCATCGCTACGGCAAGGACCAGCACGCGCCGGTGGGGCCCATCTACTGGTCCTCCTCAGACCTGGCTGCCGAGGGGTACCAGCACGTGGACGGCGCCATCCGCATGGGCAGAAGCACTGCAGCCCGTATCTGCGAGATTGCCCGCGTGGCAGCGCCGGCCGGGGTCTGACCGCCGACTGCCGGCGGAATTTGTAGAACTCTGATGAACCAAAAGTTCGAGGGCCTCAGTACGGGCGATTCCGTACTGAGGCCCTCGAGGCAGACATCATATGTTCCCGGTGCTGTTCGCGAACAGAACCGCTACACCTCGCTGAGAGAGTCTCTTGACAGGCTCCAGATTGGCCGTAACATCGGATGTATTCGCGTGACTTGTTCACGCTAACAGCCCTGGCCGGTCCCCTCATCAACGTGGAGCTAAGAATTGACGTCACCAGATTTTGACCGCTGGCACCTTCTTGGCTCTAGTGGAGCGGCAACAACAGCCAAAGCGGACACAGTGGCTCCAGATCAGGCCGGATGGGACACCCAGGCTCTCCTGCAAAAGCTGGTTGATATGCGCTTTGGCATTTTCAACCACTTCAACCTCGGCACGTTCACGGACGAGGAGTGGGCCGCTCCGAACCAGGACCCCGGAATCTTCGCACCGCCTTCCGTGGACACGGACCAGTGGGCGGATGCCGCCCTGGCGGCGGGCATGAGCTACGGCGTGCTGACCACTAAACACCATGATGGATTCGCACTGTGGCCGACCAAGTACGGCACGCAAAACGTCATGGACTCCGGGTACAGGCGCGACGTCGTCAGGCAGTATGTTGACTCGTTCCGCTCCCGGGGTCTGAAGGTGGGCTTTTATTTCTCCATTTGGGACCGGACGTATCCTGTGCAGGCTACCGGCGGCTACCATGTGAGCGATCCGGGCGCGGGTGTAGACCCGCCCCAGATCGAGTATGTGCTGAATCAGCTCACCGAACTGCTCACGGGCTACGGCGAGATCGAAGTCCTGATGCTCGATGGCTACGCGTGGCAGATGGGCCACCAGCAGGTTCCGTTGCAGCGGGTCCGCGATCTGGTCAAAACGCTGCAGCCCGATTGCGTCATGATCGATATCTGCGCGGTCCTGACCCCTTGGCTGGGCGACGCGATCTTTTGGGAGGAGCCTTTCGGGATCACCGTGCCGGCCGGGAACACGTGGGCAGGGCTTCAGGGCCAGACCATCAGTGAGGGGTGGTTCTGGCACCCGTCCACACCCACTGAACCGTTGATGTCCACGGACGACATCATCACTCACCTGACCGAGCTTGAAGCGGGGTGGACGTCCTTTATTCTCAACTGCGCTCCCAACCGGGAGGGCAGGTTGGATCCCAACGTGGTGACCCGTCTCGCCGAAGTCGGCGCGGCCTGGACGCCCAATAGGCAACGCGGTCCACTGCCGGTGCAGCCCGTTCGCGCCGAGTACGTGGTTACTCCGGTCGCCGCCTACGCTTCCGCATTCCATGAGCCCGAACCGCCGTACCTAGCGATCGACGGCCGTGCCGACAATAAACTGCAGAGCTGCTGGTCCACGTGGCCCGGCACCGGGGAGCTGGCGATGCCGGTGTCCATCACCCTGGATCTGGGAGGGGTCTACAGCGGCATCACAACGCTGGAGTATCTTCCGAAGCAATGGTTCCGCGAGAACGGGACCGACGGGGACGTGACTTCGTTCGAGGTGTCGGCCAGTGCCGACGGCGTGGGCTTCACAACCGTTGCGTCCGGGGACTGGGTCACGGGCCCCAGCCCAAAAATGGCGGAGTGGGCCCCGGTTCCCGCCGGGTTCATCCGGTTTACCGCCACTGAGGGATCGGGCGGCTACACCAACGTGTCCGGCCTCCGGGTGGGCGGCCGCATCACAAAGCCCATACGGCAGTCATTCGCCGTCGCCCCTGACCGCGTTTATAAGATCATCCATGCCGCCAGCGGCAGGGCCCTGACCGTCCTGGACGGTTCCACGAGGGACGGAGCCGCTGTTGTTCTGGCCCCCGATACCAACTCAGCCCACCAGCGCTGGAACCTGAGCGCCGACGCCGACGGCTTCTACAAACTCAAGGACACCAACAGCGGAATGCTCCTCAAGATAGGTTTCCGCTCACGGACGATCGGCGAGAAGGCAGCGATCCGGTCAGACGCCGACGTCGTGCAGCAGCAATGGGCGGTGACACCCGTTGGCGCGGGAAAAGTGGTCCTCACCAACCGTTTCTCCAACCACGCACTTGGCTTAAGCGCCGAAGCAACGACGGACGGAACCACCACGGAGCAACAGCCGTACCGAGGCGCCGCCCACCAGCACTGGACGCTCACGGACGTCACCGGTACCTAAATCGATCACCTCCTGACGCAAGCAGTGCAGGCACGTTCCTGTCGCCCATGACGGACCCGCAGGAACCTAGATAGGATAATCTGGATCACTTTGAATCGATGCAATCCTGAGGATTTTCATGACTGACGCTCCCATCCTCCTCAACAACAACGGCGCCTGGTGCTGGTTCCAGGACGAGCGGGCGCTGATCGATTCTGGGAACAACACCCTCCTGGTGGGCTCGGTGGCCGCACCCGAGGGCGCCGGAGGTCCAGGCAGGGGCGGAAATATCGAGGTTGCCGTGCTGGACCTGGGCACAGGAGAGCGGCGGGTGCACGTACTCCATGAGCGGCTGGAATCGGATGACCACAACGCCCCGGCGCTTCTGATCCGGCCGGACGGGCGCTACCTCGCCATGTACGCCAAGCACAAAACAGACAATTACTCCCGCTGGCGGGTGTCCGTCCGGCCGCATGATGCCAGCGAGTGGAGTCCGGAACAGATCTTTGACTGGACGGAGCTCGCGGACGGCCGGGGTGCCACCTACTCCAACCTGCACCGGCTGTCCGCGGAGGCGCTGACCTACAACTTTGTCCGGGCCATCAACGATGATCCCACCATGATGGTGTCAGACGACGACGGCAGCACCTGGAGCTACGGCGGCAAGCTTTTCACCCGGCCCAAAGTGGGTTACGTCAACGGGTACACCCGGTATTCCTCCAACGGCACGGACCGGATCGACCTGATCACCACCGACCACCATCCCCGCGATTTCAACAACAACATCTACCACGGCTACCTCCACGGCAACACGCTGCATGACACCACCGGCCGGGTGGTCAGCAAACCCGTAATCGGCTCTTCCGGCGTTTCGCAGACCGAACTCACCACCATTTTCGCCGCCGGAACCCAGATCGACGGCGACGTCCTCACCCACGGCTGGACAGCCGATCTCCGAAGGAACGGCCGGCAGCTCGCGGCGATCATCACCTGCCGGGCCAACGACGTCAACGGCCCCCTCGAGCGGAACCAGCAGCTCGACGTCGACGATCACCGCCTGCTCTACGCCCGCTTTGACGGTTCCAGCTGGGCGCTTCATCCGCTTGCCGTGGCCGGCCCCGGGCTCCTCCCGCACGAGCAGGACTACACAGGGCTGGGCAGCGTGGACCCCTACGACCTGGACCACGTTTACATCTCGGCCCCGGTGGATCCGCGCTCCGGCCGCGCCACCGAACACTACGAGATCTACTCCGGGCGTACGTCCGACGGCGGCGCCGGCTTTGTGTGGGAGGCCGTCACCGAAAGGTCCGCCGTCGACAACCTCCGGCCGATGGTGGTTCCGGGAGACCCCGCCGTGCACGCGCTCTGCTGGTTCAGGGGATCCATGACGTCATCACAGGCGTTTGAGACAGAGATCGTCGCGTTGGTGAAGCCCGGGGGAACCAGTCGATAGGGGCCGGCGTGTCCGCGGGAAATGAAAATCGCTGTTACTGACCGGGCGCCAGTGCGGAAAGCACCGCGGGCAGCAGAACATCGCTCCTGCCCCACACCGGATCCAGGATCTCCACGTACCAGGAATCGGCCAGCAGGAGTGCCAGGGTTTCGTTGGTCTCATCCGCCCAGCCCCGGATCTGTTCCTCGCTGACCGGGTTCTCGCTGGTGCCCAGCACCGTGACCACCTCGGACCCAGACAGCGTGACAGGGATGGCCGCGCTGCTGGCCTCGCCGGGTGCGTGCACCACTGTGACCAGATCGGACCGCGTGGACAGGGCCAGGAGTTGGGCTGCTGCGTCAGCGCTGCAGAAGCCCGTGACGTACTCGCGCTGGACGTGTGCTCCGGACCGCAGGCCCGGCTGGGACTCCTTGGTGAACAGCCCGTTCCGGTTGAGCGCGGCCAGCGCCAAAGCTATGCGGCGGGTTTCGTCGTCGTAGCGGGCTGTAAACGTGGCCGCCTGATACTCGCTGCCGCCTTCCAGCCACCGGGCGGTCAGCTCGCCGGCCGCCTCCAGGGTGATCGCCTGGCGCCACACTTCACGGTCCGCCAGCAGCCTGCCGAACTCATCACGGGTTTTCGTTTCTGTTGGCTCCATCTTCGGATGCTACCGCCGGCCGGGCAACCGCTCCACCGCGGAGACACAGCGCTTAACGTCAGCTGCAGCCGTCAGACAGCCGGGTTTTGCCTGCTGCCCGGCTCCGCGGCTTCTGCGACCGCCGCTGCTTCAGCCGCTGTTGTTGCTTCGACGGCAGTTGTTGCCGCCCAACTGGTCAGGACCTTGATGCGCTCTTCATTGGTGGTTCCCGGCTCGGCTGTATAGACGCTGAGTCCATGCATGTCCCGGGGGAGGCTCGACAGGGAGAAGGACTGGTAGGTCAGCTCCAGGTCGCCCACCACGGGGTGACGCAGCCTTTTGATTCCCTCGTGGCGGAAGCGGATGTCGTGCAAGGCCCACAGCGTGCGGAACTCTGGGCTCAGTGTGGACAATTCGCCCACCAGTGCTCGAAGGGAGGAGTCGTTGGGATCACGTCCGGCTTCGGCGCGCAGCATGGCAGCGGTGGCGGCAGCGCCACCCTCCCAATCCGCGTAGAAGTCCCGGGCGGCGGGGTCCAGGAAGTGGAAGCGGGCGAAGTTCGCGTGGCCGTGGGCAGCCGTGGTGCTGCTGGCGAACATCGGCGCATGAAGTGCACGCCCCAACGCGTTGCTGGCCACAATGTCGAGGCTGCCATTGCGAAGGAACGCGGCCGACATCGTCATGGAGTCGAGCAGCCATTGGACCGGTGCCGCGACGTCGGCCTCCTTACGGCGCGAACTTGGGCGCCGGGCCGGGTTGGCAGCGCGGGCCAGCTCGAAAAGATACAGGCATTCCTCATCGGTCAGGTGCAGTGCGCGGGCCACTGCCTTCAGGACGTCCTCAGACACACCCCTGATATGGCCCTTTTCAAGGCGGGCATACCACTCTGTGCTGACACCGGCGAGAACAGCCACCTCTTCGCGGCGGAGCCCGGGAACGCGCCGTCTGGTGCCTGCCGGCAGCCCCACATCCTCGGGGCGGATTTTGGCGCGCCTGCTGGCCAGGAAGTCCCGAATGTCGGCACGGTTGTGGGGCTGGTTATCCATAAATCCACGATAGCCCCGGTTCACGCGGATAAAGGGGGGAGAGCTTGTCCCCCTATAAACGCAGCCTTCTTCGGGCGCCGGAAACCGGGTGA
The DNA here is from genome assembly GCF_026427775.1 of Arthrobacter sp. CDRTa11. Classification (NCBI taxonomy): domain Bacteria; kingdom Bacillati; phylum Actinomycetota; class Actinomycetes; order Micrococcales; family Micrococcaceae; genus Arthrobacter; species Arthrobacter sp. CDRTa11. The sequence continues at coordinate 62,234 of NZ_CP044532.1, forward strand.
GATGGAATGAGGCCAACCACAACAGGAGAATCATGCTTTCCGTTAATGCTTACGCAGCCCCGTCCGCCACCGGTGACCTGGTCCCCACCACCATCGAACGCCGCGACGTTGGGCCCCATGACGTACTGATCGAAATCAAGTACGCGGGCATCTGCCACTCTGACATCCACACGGTGCGCGGAGACTGGGGACCCCAGCAGTACCCGTTGGCCCCCGGGCATGAGATCGCAGGGATCGTCACCGAGGTGGGCGCTGAGGTAACAAAGCACGCCATAGGAGACCGCGTGGGGGTCGGCTGCATGGTCAACTCGTGCCGTGAGTGCGCCAACTGCCTGAAGGGCGAGGAGCAGTACTGCCTCAACGGCATGATCGGCACCTACGGAGCCGAAGACCGCGACGGAACCGTCACCCAGGGCGGCTACTCCACCCATGTGGTGGTCACCGAAGACTTCGTGGTGCGTATCCCGGAGGGGCTGGACCTCGCCGCTGCGGCGCCGCTGCTCTGCGCAGGGATCACCACCTTCTCCCCGCTCCGCCGCTGGGGTGCCGGACCCGGCAAGAAGGTTGCCGTCGTCGGACTCGGCGGACTGGGGCACATGGCCGTCAAGCTCGCGTCCGCCATGGGCGCCGAGGTGACCGTCCTCTCCCAGTCCCTGAAAAAGCAGGAGGACGGGCTGCGCCTGGGCGCCGACAGCTACTACGCCACCAACGATCCCGCCACGTTTGAACTGCTCGCCGGGACGTTTGAGCTGATCATCAACACGGTCAGCGCTTCGATCGACATCAGCGCCTACCTCCAGCTGCTGACCCTCGACGGCGCCCTGGTGAACGTGGGCGCCCCCGCCGAGCCGCTCCCGGTCAACGCCTTCGCCCTCATCATGGGCCGGCGCTCGTTTGCCGGTTCCATGATTGGCGGCATCCGTGAAACCCAGGAGATGCTGGACTTCTGTGCCGAACACGGACTCGGAGCGGAAATTGAAGTCATCCCTGCCAGCAAGATCAATGACGCCTACGAACGCGTCCTGGCCTCCGACGTGCGCTACCGCTTTGTCATCGACACCTCCACCCTGAGCTAGGCCGGGCACTACGCCCTCGACGCCGGCCCTTCCGGTTTATGCGGAGGCGGCCTCCCATTCGAACCCGTCCGGATCGGTGAAGGGGCCGGCGTGGCTGCCGATCGCCAGCCGGTGCGATCCGGTGCCGTCGGGAGAGACGCCCGCGTCCTTGGCGAGGGCGCGGCGTCCGTAGAGCCCCAGCTGGACCGGGCTGGACGGCATGGCGAACTCGACATACTTGCCGAAGCTCTTCCCGACGGCGAGCCCGCGGTCAACATAGAACCGCTTGCTGGCACCAACGTCCGCGGCCGCCATAAGGAGCACGATTTTCTCGACCTGCCGCGTTGCCGGTCCGGTTTCCTTCCTCGCGGACGTCGCCACCTTCCAGATGGCGCCGTCGGGAGCCTGAACCACGCCGCCGTAACCCCAGATCGACTTCTGGACGGGCTTTAGTGGGGTGGCGCCGGCCTCCACCGCGGTGCCGATCAGGCTGCTGACGGTGGACGGCTGCGACACGATCAGCGACACCGTGAACCCGCGGAAGCCCGTCGTCGCGGCATCCGAGGGCCGCGTCCGCACACGGCTGCCCAGTCCAAAGGCGGCGTCGTAGAAAGCGGCGGCCGCTGCGGGGTCGGGCACTTCGAGGGTGATGAATTCAATGGAGGTCATGGCAGGTCCTTCGCGAGTGGGCGGATGGTTATGCTCCTGACTCTAGAGAGATGCGTGGGGCGGCGCTTCTCTGATCCTGATCGATCTCTCAGGCGGGCCTTGGCCGGGCCTTCGGCGGCGCCAACGATGGTGGTCGGGGACTGGCCCACCTGCAGATAGAATGCCTTTGACCACCCAGTTTTAGGCTCACGGTTTCCCAGGACGCCACAGTTGCCGCTTCGCAGGGTCGGCTTCATTTCTATTGGGGGAATCTTGATCACCGTTCTGCACCGCGCCCTGCGCCAATTCCTGTCTGCGGCCTTAGCTGTTGGCGTCGTGCTGGCACTCGTCATCGCTGCCATACTGATTCCCTCCACAGCGGCCCACGCTGCTTCCGAAGGCGAGGACCGGGTCCAGGCCTACTACCTCACCGAAAGCGAATGGGCGCGGGTCAGGTTGGCTGCGCAACGGGCATTGGATAGCAATTCACCAGTAGTGATTCGGGAGTTCCTCCGTTACGGGCAGTATCTCGCGGCTGCCATGGACCAGGAGGAACAGGCCATCCTCCTGCTGACGGGGAACGCAGAGTCTGCCAGCCTCGAAGCGCAGTCGCAAAGGCTGGCTGCCGAAAGCTTCCTGGTCCAGGCGAACGATCCCCAGCTCGCCATCGCTGCCGCTGCGTCTGCCAAGACGGCGGCGGAAGCTGCGCGGGCGGCAGCGGGGAAGGCAGCCGAAGCCGTGAAAGCCGCCCAAGTCACAGAGCAGGTTTCCCGGGCGGAGGAGCGGGCGCGGTTCCTGACTGATTGGGCCTTCCGAACGGCTGAGGCAAAGGCTGCCAACCTTGTAGAAGATGCCCGGCTGGCCGCAGAAGCCGAAAGCAGGATTAACAACCCGGAACCCTATCCAACGGATGAGCAGATCACGGCTGACAGGCAACGGACGTATCAGTACCTGGCTACGGGCACCCCCCACGTCCGGTCGTCTGCGGAGAAGATCCTGCAGGCGAATGATCCCCTTCTGGTGCGCTTATTCCTGGTGGAGGGTGTCTTCGCGGCCGAGGAATTGGACAATAGGATTTATGCCTACGGGCTGCTTGAAGCGGGCGGTTTGGAAACAAGGGCCGGAGCAGATGTCGCCATAGACGGGACGCGGGAAATGCTCCGCACTTTTTTCCAGACCGAGGAGTTCCGGTTGGCCGTGCGGGACCAGGATAAAGGAGCCCACGTGATTGGAATTCAGGCACGAATTTCGGTCGCCAAAAACCTTGCAAGCCAGGCTGCGCTGGATGCCGCAGCCGCGGAAGCAGCGGCTGCTTCGGCAGCCACACTGGCGGCGGCTGCCGAAGCAACCAGGCCACCTTCCAGCCAGACCGGAACGGCCAATAGCCAGGCGCCGGTTCAGGGCGCGCTTGGCGTCACGGGTGGCACCGCCCTGAACGCAGGACTCTTCGGTGCAGCCTCCTCCCCGGAGCTGCCTGCACCGGCTGATGCCGGGGTGCCCGCGGAGTTGGCCGAAACCCCAACGCCTGCTGTTGCTGCTGCCCCTCCGGCGGGCAAAGCATCCTCCGGAACGGGCGATGCCGATAAGAAGGCGGCCGATATGAAGGCGGCTGCACCGCAAGCCAGCGGCACGCAGGCAAGCCAGAATACCGGGCTTCCTCTGTGGGCCATCCTGCTCGGCCTGGGAGTGTTAGTACTGGCGGTTGCTTGCAGCATCCTTGTCCTGCGCCGCCGCAGGATCCCGGCTTAACAGCACTGCTTAGCAGCACCGGCCCTCGCAAAAACCGACTAGCAACACCGGCACCCCGTAGCCGGAAGATGACCGCCGCCAGGCCCTAGTGTCCGTTTGCCGGGATCCCGGCAGCCTTTTCCGCGGCGGCAAGGGCCTGGACAAGCCGGGTGACGGCGGGCGGGTACCCTTCGTGGCGTACCGCCCGCAACTGCTCGGCATCACGCATAGCCCTGATCAGTGCCGAGGTTTCGGGCATCCGGACATCGGTGATGGCGGGGTAGTCGATGCAGAGGGCCGGATCGAGTTCGTATCTGCGCCAGCGGGCCAGCAGTTCCTCATGCTGTGCCTGCGCTGCCTGGTGAACGGGCTGATCCAGCCGCCGCTGCCTCCTGAGCTGCTGCCATGCCATAACCCGGGGGCTGTACCGGTATGAGGCGATACCCGCGGCCCCGCCAACAACAGTGAGCAGCAAGCCGGACAACGGTGATTCCAGCGCCGGGATCAGAATGGCCGGGACTGCCACAACGGAACCCATAAAGAGGTCCCAAAACAACGGGTCTGAGGTTCCGTCGGCCTGCTGCATGGCGTGGCGGCGGACGGCGAACACCGTGCCGGCCACCGCGGACACCAGCAGGGAACCCCACAAAAGCGTCGGCCCCACCGTGAGAAGCAGGAACTCCATTGCGGCTGGCACCACGGCACCTCCATGCATCAGGCCCGGCCCAGTAATCCAGGCTGTTGCTTCCATTTCAACCCCTGGGACGACGGCGGTCAATGGCCCTGGTGCCGCGCTTCTGCGGACCGCCCCAGTAAGGGATTTTCCTGCTGTTCCCCGCCCTGCTGACCTGGCCTTGTTTGCATATCAGAACCCTGACGGGCCGCATCTGCGAACAAGCACAGGATTTACCCGGCTAGATTGTTGAACAATCTGAGAAAATCAGGCATGATGGGTGGAGTAGCCAACCTGAGACGAGGGTCACATGCCATTCATCGATCTGAACAGCGACGTCGGAGAGTCCTTCGGCAGCTGGACCATGGGCGACGACGCCGCCGTCTTCCGCCACGTTTCCAGCGCCAACGTGGCCTGCGGCTTTCATGCCGGTGACCCCAGCACCATCGCCAAGACCTGCCGCGACGCCGTAGCCGCAGGCGTGACCATCGGCGCCCACGTCGGATACCGGGACCTTGCCGGATTCGGCCGCCGGTTCCTGGACTGCTCAGCCACTGAACTGACAGATGATGTGCTGTACCAGCTGGGGGCATTGCAGGCCCTGGCGAACGCAGCAGGCTCGGAGATCAAATACGTCAAACCACACGGCGCCCTTTACAACACCATCGTCCATCACGAGGTGCACGCGCAGGCGGTGGTGGATGCCGTCCATACGTTCAGCCCCGGACTGCCGCTGCTGCTCCTGCCCGGCTCGGTGGCGCTGCGCAAGGCCGAGTCCCGCGGGCTCCGGGCTGTGGCGGAAGCCTTCGCCGACCGCGCCTACAATCCTGACGGCACCCTGGTGTCCCGCCGGGAAGAGGGCGCAGTGCTGCACGACAACGACGTGGTCACCAGGAACATGGTGCGCCTGGCCACGGAGGGCAAAATTGTGGCGCGGGACGGTTCAGTCCTGGCGGTGCACGCTGACAGCATCTGCGTACACGGGGACACCCCCGGCGCCGTGGCCATGGCCGGAGCTGTCCGGGCCGGGCTTGAGGCGGCCGGCGTCACCGTGCGGAGCTTCCTATGAGCATCACCGGCGTCCGCTGGGCCGGGCCGCGCGCATTGCTGGTGGAGCTGACGGACCTTGTGTCAGTGCTCGCCTTCCATCGCCGCGTTCAAGCGGAGCCCTTCCCCGGCCAGCTCGACGCCGTCGCTGCCGCCGCAACCGTGCTGCTGAAATTCGCCTCGCACCGCCAGGCGCTGGCGGCGCGCGCCGCCGTCGAACATTTCCAGCTTGACGCCGTCGAGCAGGACGGCGGCAGGGAGGTCACCATAGAGGTGGTGTACGACGGCGAGGACCTCGCCGAGGTGGGCAGGCTCACCGGCCTCGGGGCCGACGGCGTCATCGCGGCACACACAGGACAGGTGTGGACGGCTGCCTTCGGCGGCTTCGCCCCCGGTTTCGCCTATCTGGTGGGAGAGAGCGATACCCTCAGCGTCCCACGAAGGACCTCGCCGCGCACGGCAGTGCCTGCCGGATCCGTAGCCCTGGGCGGTAAGTTCTCTGCCGTCTATCCGCGGCAGTCCCCGGGCGGCTGGCAGCTCATCGGCCGGACGTCTGCAGTGATGTGGGATCTGGACAGCGAGCAGCCCGCCCTCATCCGGCCCGGCGACAAAGTGCGTTATGTGGCCGTGGACAGAACCGCGGCAGACAGCGCCGCTGTGCGTGCAGCAAGCCGTGCCCACGCGGTTCCTGCAGAGAACGCTGCAGGTGAGCGGGACGAAAGGGTTTCCGGACTGGAAGTTGAGTCACCCGGATTGCAGTCGCTCCTGCAGGACCTGGGCAGGCCAGGGCTGGGGGACCTGGGTGTTTCCGCGGCCGGCGCGGCGGACCAGCAGTCAGCCCGCCAGGCGAACAGGCTGGTGGGGAACGAACCCGGCGCCGCCGTGGTGGAGAATCTCCTCGGCGGGCTTTCCGTCAGGGCCAGGGGGGACCAGGTTCTCGCAACGGCAGGCGCCTGCGTTCCGCTGGAGATCCGCTCCGGGACGGGAGAGGTGCTGCGCCGCCCCGCCGGCTGTGCTCCCTTTGCCCTGCTCGACGGCGAAAGCCTCACCCTGGGTGCCCCATCCCTAGGGCTGCGCAGCTACCTGGCGGCCCGCGGCGGTTTCGACGTCCCGCCGGTGCTTGGCAGCAGGTCCAGCGACACCATGTCCGGTCTGGGTCCCGCTCCGCTGGTCGCGGGAACGCTGCTTCCGGTAGCACCTGTCGACGGCGTCCGGCCGGTGGGTGAGCCCGAAACCTCCACCTTGCGGCTGGGACCAGGAACGGCAGAGCTCCGCGTGACGCCGGGCCCGCGGGATGACTGGTTCACCGCGGCGGCCGTCCAGGCCCTCGCCGGCCAGGGCTGGCAGGTCACGGACCAGTCGAACCGGATCGGCGTGCGGCTTGTACCCGAAGCGGAGGACGGCCGGTCCCTTGAACGCAGCCGCGGGGGCGAACTCGCCAGCGAAGGCGCCGTGGAGGGTGCGCTGCAGGTTCCGCCCAGTGGGCATCCTGTCCTTTTCCTGGCCGACCATCCGGTGACAGGCGGCTATCCGGTGATCGCCGTCGTCGTGCCCGAAGATCTTCCGACGGCGGCGCAACTGCCGCCAGGCTGCCGGGTCCGGTTCACCATGGTGGACCCGGCCACCCTCGAACCCCTTGAACCAGCCGCCAGCGGCATCATTTCAGAAGGAATCCCGTCATGAAAAAGGTCCTGATCGCCAACCGCGGCGAGATTGCCGTCCGCATCGCCCGCGCCTGCTCCGATGCCGGCCTGCAGTCCGTTGCCGTGTACTCGGATCCCGACGCCGACGCCCTGCACGTGAGGCTGGCGGACGAGGCCTTCGCGCTGGGCGGGTCATCAGGCGCCGAGACCTACCTGGACATAGGCAAGATCATCGGAGTGGCCCGCCGGGCAGGGGCAGACGCGGTGCACCCCGGATACGGGTTCCTGTCAGAAAACGCGGACTTCGCCCAGGCGGTGATGGACGCAGGGCTGACGTGGATTGGCCCCACGCCCCAGTCCATCCGGGAACTGGGCAACAAGGTGACTGCCCGTGACATCGCCGTGCGGGCCGGTGCCCCCTTGGTGCCGGGCAGCGACGGTCCGGTGGCCAACGCCGACGAGGTCCTGGCCTTCGCCCAGGAATTCGGCCTGCCGGTGGCCATCAAGGCTGCTTTCGGCGGCGGCGGGCGCGGGCTGAAGGTTGCCCGGCGCCTTGAGGATATTGAGGACGCCTTCGAATCGGCGGTCCGCGAATCCACCGTGGCATTCGGCCGCGGGGAATGCTTTGTGGAGCGCTTCCTGGACCAGCCCCGCCATGTGGAAGCCCAGGTCCTGGCGGATACGCACGGCAACGTGGTGGTGCTGGGCACGCGCGACTGCTCGCTGCAGCGCCGCAACCAGAAGCTTGTGGAGGAGGCACCTGCCCCGTTCCTTACCCCCGAACAGCGCGCCCAGATCCACGCTTCCGCCAAGGCGATCTGCCGGGAAGCCAACTATCACGGTGCCGGAACCGTGGAGTATCTGGTGGGCAAGGACGGCATCATCTCCTTCCTGGAAGTGAACACCCGGCTGCAGGTGGAGCACCCCGTTACTGAGGAAACCTCCGGCGTGGACCTGGTCCGTGAACAGTTCCGGATCGCCGCCGGCGGTGTCCTGCCCTTCACCGAGGATCCTGAACCGCGCGGGCACGCCATCGAATTCAGGCTCAACGCTGAGGACCCTGCCCGCGGTTTCCTGCCCGGTCCCGGCACCGTGGAGGCCTTCGAGCCGCCCACCGGCCCCGGCATTCGCGTGGACAGCGGCGTCCGTTCAGGATCGGTGGTGCCTGGCCATTACGATTCGCTGCTGGCCAAGCTCATTGTGCACGGCGAGGACCGTCCCCAGGCCCTGCGCCGGGCCCGGGCCGCCCTAGATGAGATGCAGATCAAGGGCCTGCCCACGGTGCTGCCGTTCCACCGGGCCGTGGTACGCCACCCCGATTTCCTGGCCGAAGACCACCTTGGAGTCCACACCACGTGGATCGAGAACGAGTTTGCCGAACCGCTCGCCGCGTCGCCCGAGATTGCCCGCGCCGCACCCGACGCCGCCCGGAACACCATCACGGTGGAGCTGGACGGAAAGGCGGTGCAGCTTGGGCTGCCGGCCGGGCTCTACGAGGCTTTGCTCAGCGGCGGCGGCGGTTCGGGGGCGCTTTCCGGTTCCGGCTCCGCCGGGGCTGGCCTTGCCGGAGGTTCCATTGCGGCCGAGGACACCAGCCTCACGTCGCCGATGGCTGGCTCGCTGGTGAAATGGCTGGTGGAGACCGGTGATGTTGTGGTGGCCGGGCAGCCTGTGGCGGTGCTCGAGGCCATGAAGATGGAAACCACCGTGGCCGCCCACCGGTCCGGCACTGTGGCGAGGGGCCCGCAAGAGCCGGGCACCGCCGTCGGGCGTGGGGACGTCCTGGCCAAAATCGCCTGACCCGCCAGCGGCGAGGGCGGCTGTGGTGGGCGCCAGTGCACTGATCCTTCTCCCGCTTAGGTAGATTGGGATCATGCCCATGAACGCTGCACTCCAAGGGATCGCCGACGGCGGCCACGCAACCCACGCCCACACAGGGGCGTGGGTTGCCGGCGTGCTGCGCGCACGGATCTCGGCCGGGCAGCTTCCGCCCGGGACCAAACTGTCCGAGCAGAAGCTCTCCGAAGCCTTGGGCGTTTCCCGGAACACGCTGCGTGAGGCCTTTACGGTATTGGCCGGCGAGTCGGTGGTGCAGCGTATCCCCAACCGCGGCGTCTACGTTGCGGCCCCGGGCGCGGAGGACGTGCGCGAGATCTACCGGGTTCGGCGCCTGATCGAACCCGCGGCCGTGCTGTGGGGCGAGAAGACTGAAGGAACCCTGGACCGGCTTGATGCGATCATCGCGGGGGCCCGGGAGGCGCTGGCCGCCGGCTCTATTCCCGGCATGGCAGACGCCAACCAGGAACTGCACAAGACGCTGGTCTCACTCTCCGGCAGCGCCTCCTTGGATGAGCTGATGGAAAAGGTCCTGGCCGAGATGCGCCTGGTTTTCCATGCCATGGCCACCACTCCTGATTTCCACAGCCATTACGTGGAGCGCAACGCGGCCCTGGTGGACCAGATCCGCTCCGGCCAGCGCGAAGAGGCGGCCGCCGAGCTTCGCCGTTACCTTGACGCCGCCGAGCAGGAGCTGCTGGCCCACATCGGTGCCATCCCCGCCTGACCGCCTAAAAACGCAGCAGTGCCACGGCTCCGGAAAACGGACCCGTGGCACTGTGTACAAGTGGCAGTGTGCAGAAACGGCAGAAGTGGCCAGCGGCGCAGGAGCTACGGCACCAGGTAGCTGCTGTCCCTGGCGTCGGTGATCAGCATGTGCCCAGGGGCGTGCCCAATCGCCAGGGCCGGCCTGGATTCCATCACGGCGGCCTGCGGCGTCACCCCACAGGCCCAGAACACGGGAACATGGCCGGCAGGGATTTCCACGGCATCGCCGAAGTCCGGGCGGCCAAGATTGTCGATGCCGAGCTCGGCCGGATTCCCCACATGCACCGGCGCACCGTGGACTGCCGGATACCGCGAGGTGATCCGGACGGCGTCGGCAACCTGCGACGCCGGAACGGGCCGCATGGACACCACCAGGGGTCCGGCCAGGGAACCGGCCGGTTCACAGCGGACGTCGGTGCGGTACATCGGGACGTTCACGCCCTGGTCAATGTGGGCCACCCTGATGCCGTTCTCCTGGAGGGCAGCCTCAAACGTGAAGCTGCAGCCGACAATAAAGGTCACCAGGTCATCGCGCCAGTAGGCCGTGATGTCAGTGGGCTCGTCGGTCTTTTCTCCGTCGATGTACACGGCATAACGGGGAACGTCAGTGCGCACATCGCCGCCGGCCAGCAGCGCGCCGGTGGTTTCGCCGGCGTCGAGCACTCCCAAAATAGGGCAGGGCTTGGGGTTGCGCTGCGCGAACAGCAGCACGTCGAACGCCTGGGCTTTGGGAACGATGATCAGGTTGGCCTGCGCGTATCCGGCGCTCCAGCCGGAGGTGGGGGTCACAAGGCCCGCCCGGAACAGTGCGCGGGCCTGGGACGGCAGCAGCGCCGCCGGATTGTTGGGAAGTTCGACGCCGGCGGGGGAGTTTGTTGATAGTGTCACCGGTTGCTCCTAGGCCCACAGCTTGGCGAGGCCGGTCAGGGAGTTCCAGCCAAGGAACAGCGTGAGCAGCCAGGCAAGGACGCCGATGATGAGGAGCCATTTGGGGTAGGCATAGCCGTGCAGCAGGTCCCGGCGGCGCCAGGCCACCCACAGCAGGAGGGCGAAGCCCACGGGGAGGATCAGGCCGTTGAAGGCGCCGGCGAAGATGAGCAGCTGCTGCGGCGCCTGGCCGATCAGAAGGTAAACCACCGCGCAGAAGGCAATAAAGCCGACGGTGATGAGGTTGCGGGTGCGTTCCTTGGTGGATGACTTGGTCACGAAGGAAACGGAGGTGTAGGCAGCGCCGATCACCGAGGTGATGGAGGCGGCCCAGAGGATCACGCCAAACATGCGCAGGCCGATCTGGCCGGCGGCGGCTTCGAAGGCGGAGGCGGCAAGGTTGTTGTTGGCCAGGGCCACACCGCCGGCCACCACTCCGAAAATCGCCAGGAAGAGCAGGACGCGCATCACGCAGGTCACCAGGATGCCCAGGATAGAGCTTTGGGTGATCTCCTTGACGTGCTCCACACCGGTGGCGCCGGAATCGAGCATCCGGTGGGCGCCGGCGTACGTGATGTAACCGCCGATGGTGCCGCCGATGAGGGTGGTGATCACCAGGAAGTCCACTTTCTCCGGCATCACGGTGTTCCGAAGCGCCTCACCGAGAGGCGGGGCGGAGACGATTGCCACGTAGAGCGTCATCAGGATCATCACGGCGCCCAGGATCACCACGATCTTGTCCAGCGCCACGCCGGCTCGCTTGCTCAGGAAGATGAGGATGGCGATGACCGCGGAGATGGCACCACCGAGCTTGGGATCCAGCCCCATCATGGCGTTGGTGCCCAGGCCCGTGCCGGCGACGTTGCCGATGTTGAAAACCAGGCCGCCCAGGAAGACCAGTCCGGCGAGGAACCAGCCAATCCCCGGGAGGACCTTGTTGCCGAGTTCCTGCGCACGCAGGCCTGAAACGCCGATGACGCGCCAGACGTTGGTCTGCACCGCGATGTCCACGAGGATGGACACGAGGATGGCGAAGGCAAAGGCAGCCCCCAGCTGCACGGTGAACGCTGCCGTTTGTGTGATAAAGCCAGGACCGATAGCGCTGGTGGCCATCAGGAACATGGCGCCGAGGAGTGCCGAGCGTCGCCCGGCTTTTGTTGTGCCTGATTTGAGCGTTGCGGTGCTTTCCACAGTGGCCGTCCAAGAGGTTGCGGGTGACCGTAGTCACAGATGGGGTGTCACAGGCAACACTACAGACTGTTGAACAATCTTGGCAAGAGATTGTTCAACAATGATCTAAGTTACTTCTCCGCGATCCCGCCCGCTTCCTCCCAAGGTGGACGTTGCACGCAACTTAAGCATGCGCTGCCCGGAGGAGCCCGGCTAGCCCTTCTTGGCTGCCTTTTTAGCGGCCTCGTCTTTCACGCGCTGGGCCTCGGCACGCACCGCGGCGTGAGTGGAGCGTTCCGTGACGAGCCACTGCGGGGGAGCCTGCAGCAGGGCGGTGATTTCCGCCGTCGTCAGTGCTTCCTCAACACCGCCGCGGGCCAGGCCGCTGATGGAGACGTTCAGCTTCTGGGCAACGACAGGGCGCGGGTGCGGGCCGTTGCGGCGGAGCTCGACGAGCCACTCGGGCGGATTGGACTGGAGCTCGGCGAAATCTGCGCGGCTGATGGTTGAATCCTGGAACTCCTGCGGTGTTGCGGGCAGGTAGATGCCAAGCTTCTTGGCAACGGTGGCCGGCTTCATGGACTGGGAGTTATCAGAGGTCATGGTTCAAGGGTATCCGGGTCCCTGCGCCCGGGGCACCAGCGGGGGAGTACTGGCGCAGCGTGCGGGCGGTACTGTGAAGACGTGCCTGCTGATATTGACGCCCAGAACCCCAGCTCCTCCGAATCTCCCGCACCGGAGGCCCCGCGGGTGCTGCGTTTTGCCTACGTGGCCGGAGTTACTCCGGGGAAGTGGATCCGCCGCTGGGAAGAACGCGTGCTGGATATCCCGCTGCAGTCCTTTATGGCCGACGACGGCGCGCAGCTGGAAGTGTTGCGGAACGGCACCGCCGACCTCAGCTTTGTCCGGCTACCGGTGGAGCGCGAAGGCCTGAACGTCATCCCGCTCTACGAAGAGCAGCCGGTGGTGGTTGCGCCCAAAGGCCACGAAATTTCTGTTTTTGAGGAAGTGCCCCTGACTGACCTGGCTGAGGAGACGTTCCTGGATGTCGCGGCGCTCGGTGGACCCGAGCAGGCCTTGCAGGTTGTCGCGACGGGCGCCGGCCTGGCGATCCTGCCCATGTCCGTGGCCAGGCACTTCAACGTCAAAGACACCGTCGCGCGCCGGCTCACAGGGGCGCCCGTGACGGAGATAGCGCTGGCATGGCCAAGCGGATCCGAGGACGAGATCATCGAGGAGTTCATCGGAATAGTCCGGGGTCGCACGGCGCAAAGCTCCCGGCAGCCGTCTGCGCAGCAGGAGAAGCCTAAGAAGGAACCCAAGCCGGATCGTCGCGGCACCGGCGTCAAGAAGGCGAAAGTGGCTCAGCGGTACGCCCCCAATCCGGACAAGGGCCGGGGCAAGGGCTCGCGGAAAAAGGGCAAGCGGTAATAGTTCGGCGTTGGAGATGGGGACCTGTCCCGCCGTAACCTCTTTCACTGCGTGGACTGGCATCCGTATGGCCGATCCAGTTGTCCAACAGGCTGTTGGATCATTGCCGTGTGGGTGTCAGGTTTCGGTCTAGGTGTTTCTCGGCCCGTCGTCAGAAAAGAAGGATTCAACCCTACTCTGACGGCCTTTTGTGTCCCTGCCTGACGTCATGTTGGGGTGTGCCTATATGACCAAAGTCCCTGCCGATGGGCCGCTGTTCTCCATGATCTACGGATGAAGTTCTGAGGTCACCTGAACTGAGTGTTTGAAGTCGTCCGCACGAGCGTTGAGACAGACTCCCGCTAGATGAAACGGAGTCCTCCCGGCCCTTTTGCCGGGTATGGAGATCAGATGATCGCCGTACTGGCAGGGGAGCGGCGTCAGGCATTAGCAGTGAAGTCCGTCGTTGATGCGGTTGGCCGGCTTGCGGTTGTGTCTGTGAAGTCGGGGAAGTTCAGGCCGAACATCTGAAACAGCCGAATTATTGCGCCGCAGCGATAAACGCCCCTGAACGTTCCGTGGAATGGCGCCAAGCAACCACATCCCACGGGAACGGGCACCGGACGGACATGGACTGGATATGAATTACCGTTGGTACGGCCGCTCCGCTTCGTGCACTCATGAGGAGATCACCTCAAACTCAATGATTCAGTGAGGGGTTCCGGGCCCTGACACCTAAGCACGCATCCGTGGTTTCATTTCTCCTCTAATCAGCATTCCATCCAATGACCGCGTCCAAGTATTCCCCTCAGAATCTTGGAACTGCACCCCCATGTTGTGCTGCACATACATGAACTCATCGGCGACCGGAATTCGTAGTAGGTTCCGTTCTCCCGGCGCCACCGTGTTCTTCGTGAATGCAAGACCGTGGTAAGAACCTCGCCAGCTTGTTCTTGTCATAGTGCCGTAGCCCGCCTCTCCCTCCACGGGCCATCCGCCTACAGATGCGAGGCAGTGGAGGCTGATATGTCCTTGGCTGGCGTTCAGAATTTCTACATCTACCACCCGAGTGGTTGCGTTGATAGTCGACCTAGCGAAACTGACCCAGTGTCCGCTGTGCTCTGCAGACGACGTGGCCGGATATGCGCGCGGCATCATACTGTCCTTTAGGATCCGGACGTGTACCTGGCGTGCTTGAGCCCTCATTGCCAAGTCTCTTCCGGCCATTTTCACCTGGCTACTAGCGATCAACAGAGCGACACTGCCCACCAATGTTGCCCCCACCGTGCCAATTGCACTGAAGGTTTCAGGATTCCAACCCCACCCAGACATGTTGGGAGCTTATCCGAGTATTGACTAGTCGCGTGGCATTGAGGTATTCCAGCCCGGAGCCGATAAGCATCAAGGTTCGAGCGTGTGGCCGTTGAGAAGCAAGAGCTGCACGAATCGCCGTGAGGAAAACTACGGCTTGGTCTTAATGGTCTAATTCTGCGCTGCGGCGCCAACAGAAGCAGCAGCGCCCCCATCAGCACCCTTCCCGCCCGAATTTTTCGGGCGAGCAGGGGACAGACAGGGGCGACGACACCGAGAAATGTGACCGGCACGGTAGTCCGGGCATATGCCTAGGACACGAGATTCCGACGGGATGCGGTCGGCGTCAGTGTCGAAGACAGTAAAAATCTCAGGGTCTGCTGCGGCCACGCCTCTGCGGGCTTGCCCGGTGAACGATGTCCTACACAGGACGAATGCGCCGGGCGGAGCGGCTACGAGGACCAGTTCGCACGGAGCTCCTGTAGGAATCGGAGGTAGGCGGTGGCGCCAGCGTCGGGGTGTCCGACACTGCGCTCCTGCATCCAGGAGGCTCGTCCTTTGGCGGATTGCAGGTGTGAAGTTTCCTCTACGCTTGCTGCTGCGGTGTCTATCATCGCCGCCAGCGGGTCGTCGCTGTTTCCGTTGATGCCCCGCAAGGTATCGAGACTCGGGATCAATGCGTCCAGTACCGTCTTGTCGCCGAGCTTGGCGTTGCCGCGCTCTGCGATTCGAGCAGCAACTGCCTCTCCGATTTCCAGAGCGTCCTCGCGTGCGAGTTCGGTCTTACCCGTCACCGTTTTTGATGCTGCGAGCACCCCGCCGCCGATCAAGGCGGCGAAGGTCGAGGGGTTTGCCGTTGAGAATGCCTTGGCGGCGACACGCAGCACAAGCTCGATGTCAGCAGCGTCGTCCAGATCTGCGAGGGCGGCGAACGCAGCGTTCGATCCGGACTCTACGGTAATGCCCAGGTCGCCGTCTCCGAGTGCGGCGTCCAGTTTCCGCAGTTCGTCGGCGTGGGACGGCATAGCAGTCAGCGTGCGCGCGAGTACGCCGCGGAGTTCTGTAACATTCATCGTTGGTATTCCTATCGCTGTTCGAAGAAGGGGCTTACGGCTGGAGCATCGAGCAGTTCGGTGAGCTCGTCATCCAGGGCCAGGACAGTGATGGAGGCGCCGGCCATCTCCAGGCTCGTGGCATATTCGCCGACGTACGCGCGGTGGATCTCGATGTCTGCTGTATCCAGCAGTTGCTTTGCCCGGCGGAACATCACGTAGAGCTCTTCAGCGGGGGTTGCGCCCATGCCATTCACCATGAGGGCCACCCGGCTGCCGGCCCGGAGATCGAGATCGTCGAGGATCTCCTTCAGCAGCCGCTCGGTGATTCGGTTCGCCGACTCCAGCTTTCCACGGTGCACGCCTGGTTCCCCATGAATTCCAATCCCGATTTCCATCTCACCTTCCGTCAGGGTGAATGTCGGTTCGCCCGCTGCAGGCAGAATCGTCGGTGACAGACCAACGCCCATAGACCTGACATGTTTGTTCGTTTTGGTTGCAAGACGAGCGACTTCGGAGAGCGAGTCACCTCGTTCGGCGGACGCCCCGGCAATCTTGTAGGCGAACACCATGCCGGCGACGCCGCGCCGAGTTGCTGCACGTTCTTTGGGTGCAGAGGCAACGTCGTCGCTGACGATGACGCTTGCAGTTTCGATGTCTTCCATCTCGGTAAGGTCAGCGGCGAGGTCGAAGTTGAAAACGTCCCCGCCGTAGTTGCCGTAGAGGTAAAGCACGCCCGCGCCGCCGTGGGAGGACCTCGTTGCATCGAGTATCTGGTCGGGGGAGGGCGACGAAAAGACGTTGCCCACTGCGACGCCGGTGCAGAGGCCCTCGCCAACATAGCCCAAAAATACGGGTAAATGGCCGGAGCCGCCTCCCGTGACGATGCCTACCTTGTTGGCGAGTGGTGCATCCGCACGGACCAACGCTCGGTTGTCTTTGGATGCGGATCTGAGCGAGGCGGGGTGGGCGAGCAGAATCCCCTCGATTACTTCGTCGACGAAGTCTTCTGGTTTGTTGATTATCTTCTTCACGATGGCAGTCCCTCCGTAGCTCGAGCGGACAACTTCGTCCGGCCCAAAAAATTTTCCTTGACGGGTTTTGAAAGTGATGGATACTATCCACATTGTGGGAAATCAGTTCCGATAAGACTGATGTAAGTGAGACTAGCATGCTAGACGGTAAGCATTCCAGACCTCTGCTCCCGGATTCCACAGGAGATAGATAGGGAATTCGGCCTCTTCATTACCCCCAGAACCTGCCGGACAGTGGCGGCAAGGACGTGGCTGCTCGGCGCATTCATGACTGGCGGATCCAATTTTTGACAGACTTAGGAGAAACATTGAAAATCACCAAACCCGTGACCCGGAGGGCAGCGCTGCTCGCCGGGGTCGGCCTGACTGTCGGCTCCCTCATCGTCGGATGTACGGGGCCCTCAGCGACAACGAGCAGTGGACCCATCACCCTTGAGTACTGGGACCTGATTAATCCGGCAAATGACGATCCGCGCGGCCGAGATTTGGCGGCCAACATCAAATCGTTTGAAGCTGCTAACCCGAACGTGAAAATCAAGGTCAACACCCTGCCATGGGCCACAATCGACCCGAAGCTGATGCAGGCGGCGAACGCAGGCAACTCGCCCGACGTAGTCCGCGTCCTCGATACCGATCTGCCGAAGCATGTTGCCGCCGGTAACGTCCTTCCGTTGGACGACCTGATTCCAGAGGAGGAGAAGAACGACTGGCTGCTCGGCTGGGAGAGCCTGACGTTCGAGGGCAAGAAAATGGCACTGCCGCTGGAGTACCGCTCTGAGGCGCTGTACTACCGTACTGACTTCATCGGCGGTGACAAGCCACCGGCGACGTGGGATGAGATGCTGGCATCAGCGGAAGCAGCCAAAGCCAAGGGCCGCTCGGGGCTCATTGTGGGCCTCAGCTCCGGCGCCCAGGCCGCGACACCAGGGCAGGTCTTCGTCTCCTATATTTGGGCGGAGGGGGGCGAAGTCTTCCATCCGGACGGCAAAGCGGCCTTCAATTCCCCTGAGGGAGTGCGCGCGTTCGAGCGCTTCGCTTCGCTGGTCAAGAAGGGTGTAACGCCCCGAGAAGTGGTGTCCTACGCGTATGAGGATGTGTACCAATCCATCACCGCCGGCGCCTCCCACTATGCCCTCCTGGGATCCCACCGATACGCGACCGCAGTTGCTGCCTCTGCCGGGGGAGCCAGCCTTAAGCTTGCACCCCTGCCCGGCATTGACGGGAGCGGGCCAGCGCCCGCCAATGTGTTCGGATGGACCGTGGCGCTCGGCAAGGACAGCAAGCATCCGGAGGAAGCGGCCAAGTTCATGCGCCACATGACGAGTGCCGAGAGCCAGCTCGCCCGCGTTCAGAAAACGGGCGAACTTCCCACCCGCGACTCGGTCTACAACGATCCGTGGTTCGCAACCTCCGAAGGCGCAGCGGCCAACACGTTGGCCGAGTGGTTCCGCAGCAGCGGACGCAGCCTTAATGCTGGAGAGCATTTTGTCGAGGCAAGCCAGCTATGGGCCGAGGCACTGCAGAAAATGGTCGTGGAAGGCGCAGACGCAAAGACTGTCGCCGACGAGGCAGCGAAGGCCTACGACGAACTGCTCTAAGCAGTACCAGACGATATCTACGAAGGAGTAGTTTCGGTGCCAACTTTACAGATGACAACCTCACCCCGCTCGGGCGGCGGGGCACCTCCCCTGGAGAAACCCCTCCAGAAGCCCCAAAAGCAATGGTCTGACAGGAAATTCGGACTGGTGCTGCTCTCGCCGGCGATTGCCTTGATCATGATGGTTTCCGTGGTTCCCATCGGACTGGCCTTCTACTACAGCATGCATGACACGGCCTATCTGAATGTGCGTGAGTTCGTGGGGGCCGGAAACTTTGCCGAGCTCTTCTCCGATGGACGTTTTTACAACAGCGTTGCCGTCTCGCTCAAGTACGTGCTTGGATCGTTGGCTCTGGCGTTTGTGATCGCGCTGCCGCTGGCGGCCTCGCTGACCTCCAGCGGGCGTGGAATTACTATCGCGCGCACGATCGTCTTCCTTCCCTGGGTGATATCGCAGGTCGTCACCGGCCTGCTGTGGGTATGGCTGCTCAACCCGAGCTTCGGCCCTATCTCCTCAGCGCTGGGAGCTGCTGGCCTGCCTGCCATCGATGCGTTGTCGAATCCTGACACGGCAGCCATAGTCATCATCATCGCGAATGTCTGGGCAAGTTACCCCCTGGCTACCGTGCTTCTGCTGGCAGCCATGCAGAGCATCGGCGATGAGCTGTACGACGCCGCAGCAATCGACGGTTGTGGACCGTGGAAGAGCTTCGTTCATATCACGCTGCCCGGGATTTCGTCCGCTCTGGCCATGACGGCGATCAATTTGACCGTCTACTACTTCAACATGGTGACACTGATCTACACCATGACCGGCGGCGGGCCGTTGCGCTCAACGGAGACCCTCAGCCTCCGGATATACCTTGAAGCCTTCCAAGGTAACAACCTGGCAGCGGCATCGGCATACGGCGTCATCGCGCTGCTGCTGAACATGGCCTTCGCCGTCACCTATATCCGAGTGCTGCGCCGTTCCGCAGACTCCTAAGATCGGGATACCAATGTCTCAGAAATTGCTTAAGACAATCAGCAGAAGAACCTTTATCGGTCTGGTGATGGTTTTCGCTCTCGCGCCTCTTGTATGGGGTGTTCTCACCTCCCTCAAGTCATCCGATGCCATACTTCAGTCACCCCCGCAATGGATACCCAGCCCGATCACGTTCGATCACTACATCGCTGTCTTCACAACTTCAAATTTGCCGCTGTACATGATGAACAGTCTGATCGTGGCCGGCGCCGCGACAGTGCTCGCACTCGCAGTGGCAACGTACGGCGCCTACGCCGCTGCGCGTCTGCGCTTCCGCGGAAAATCCACGGTGCTCATGGTCGTGCTGATGACCTCAATGGTGCCCGGGATCGCAGTGTTGATTCCCCTGTACGCATTGGCCGTAAAGATAGGCCTGTACGACTCACATCTGGTTTTGGTCCTGGTTTTCGCAGCCTGGCAGATGCCGATGGCAATGTGGATCATACGGGGCTTCATCGAGGCGCTGCCCCTTGAGCTGGAACAGGCCGCAGCGGTAGATGGTTGTTCGAGAATCGGCGCATTCCACCGCGTGGTCCTTCCAAACCTTCGGGCTGGAATGGGAGCCGCTTCTCTCATCGTCTTCCTTTTCGTCTGGAACGACTGGCTGATCGCCAGCATTCTGGTGAACTCCAGGGACAAGACGCTCCTCCAGGTCGGGCTCTTCCAGTTCGTTGCCGACACCGGCGTCCAATGGGGACAGTTCATGGCGTACGCCGTCGCTAGCTCGATTCCGGTAATTATTCTGTTCATCCTTCTGGAACGCTCATTCGTGCGAGGTCTCACCAGCGGAGCAACCAAAGGATAGAAAGGACTTCTCCATCGGCGGGTGACGAGCGACGAAGCCCTTATTCACCCTGGAAACCCCGCCATGGCTCTCGCCAACCTGACGGACCCGCAACCGAGCTGACGTAGACGTTGCAGTCCCGGCTCCCAACAGCACCATCCCAACCGATGCTCGGCCCACCTGCCGGGACCTCCCGAAGGTCCCGTCGTGCAGGGCCAAAAAACAAGGCTGATGTGTTCGCAGCGGCCTGCCTGACCCCAAAAAAAATATGGAAAACTTTTTCCACCAAACGAAATTGGAGAGACTGTGTCTCAGCAAACAGATTACGACGTAATTGTTGTCGGCGGCGGAACTTCCGGTGCCCTGGCGGCCATCGCCGCTGCCAACACCGGGGCCCGCACCCTGGTAGTGGAAAAGCAGGGCTATCTTGGCGGCATCATTTCTCTCGGCATGCACATGCTCGGAACCCTGGACTTCGAGGGAAACTGGGCACTCGGAGGATACGGCCGCCAGCTATTGCTTGACCTCGTCAAGGACGGCTATGCAACACCCCCCGTTGCCGACTCAATGTTCGGAGGAATCAACGCCCAGGATCCCGAACCCGCCAAGATATTCCTTACCAAAATGGCCCAGGACGCGGGAGTGGAATGCCTCTTCCACACCATCGTCATAGGCGCTGCCGTCGAGGACGGCGCCATTACCTCCGTTACCGTCGCCCACAAGGCAGGGACCGAGACCCTGACCGCCCGGACGTTCGTTGACTGCTCCGGAGATGCGGACCTGGTGGCTCATGCCGGGGGAGCATTCACCTACGGCGCGGGGGGCGGCGAACCCGTGGCCCAGCCGGTCAGCAACATTTATAAGGTAGCCGGGGTGGACCTCGAGCGGATCTGGGACTACCTGGAAGAGAACCCGGACGAGCATGCCACGCCGCCGGGATGGTCCGGCGAGGCCTACACCATTGATCACATCCGCAATACGCCTGGCGTCCACTTTCAGGGCTTCCGGGCACTCGTCAAAAAAGCTACAGAAGCAGGAGACCTCAACATTCCACGCGACGAGCTGGGCATCTACACCTTCCCCGGCCGCCAGGACGTGGGGATCAACATCACCCGCGTGCACGGCATCGATGGAACGGATCCACGCGACGTCACGAAAGCGGAGATAGAGACCAAACTCCAAGTCCTGGAGAGCCTCCGGTTCCTTAAGAAGTACGTTCCGGGGTTCGAGAACTGCTACCTCTCCTCCGTCCCGCACCAGGTTGGTATCCGGGAGTCGCGGCATATCACGACGGATCACACGCTGACCAGAGAGGACGTCCTGTCAGGCCGGGACTTCCCTGACCAGGTTGGACGGGGAGCCTACCCCCTGGACATCCACGACGTGAAGCCCGGCAGCACGGTACTGGGGCAGGAGGTTGAGGGTGGCGGGATCACGCTCATGCGCATCGCCCAGTCCTACGGGATCCCCCTGCGCAGCCTGGTTCCCAATGGCCTGAGCAATGTCACAGTCGGCGGCCGGTGCATTGGCGCCGACCATGAAGCTGCCGGATCTGTCCGCGGACAGGCCGTCTGCATGGTGTCTGGCCATGCGGCCGGCACCGCTGCAGCCTTGGCCGCCCAGCACGGGGGAACCATCACGGATGTCCCGATCGAACTGATCCAGAAAACGCTAAGTAGCCAGGGTGCAGTTCTGAAACGCAACGAACGTCCCCAGTTGTAGTTCATCTGATGAAACCGACGAGCCGCCGTGCTGCATCTTCTGTGCGGCGGTTCGTCGGGTACCGTCCATTGGCTGGCATCCCAAACCACCTGTGCCTGGCCGGCAAAAATGAGCGGTACCTGGGCCGAGCAGAAAAGCGCTGCCCTCGCCAGCAAACCTTAACACCGGCATCAAGGAATTCCAGCTGTGAAGCATAATTAAGATCGAAATTACCTCATTCAGGTATACGCCCCGGCACTAACCAGCAGCAGGATCACTATTAGCCCTTGGGATACTAAGCATATGAGCATCGAATTTCAGTCCGCAGGCCATCAGGTCCCCGGTGCGGGAGGGCGGCTCTCCGCCCACGTGTATGAAACGATCAAGACCCGGCTCCTCGAGGGGGAGTACCCTGCGGGCTCCAAGTTGTCTGTCGAGGACATTCGGGCTGAAATCGGAGTAAGTAAACAGCCGGTCATGGAAGCTTTGCGTTTGCTGTCCTCCGACGGCCTCGTGGAAATTTTCCCGCAGATCGGATGCGTCGTCGCCAGCTATTCCCAGCCCGAAGTCGCAGATTTCTTCCGCATGTTCTCCGCTTTTGAAGGCGCCATTGCGGGAGTCTCGGCCGGCCGCAGCACACTCCGGACCCTCGAGGAACTGGACTCAATATCGCTTAAGATCGTCCAACTTGCAGACAACCCGGACGCAGCCGCCCGTGCCCGCCACTACCGACTCCTCAACCGCAGGTTCCACGAGACCATTCACGAGATGGGTTCCTCGAGAATCATCGCTAATGCCGGCCGGAGAATGTGGGACCTGAGCGACTTCCTGGTTAGCACCGCCGGCCCACCCCAGCCCATGGCAGGGGTCATCAGAGAACGCCAGGAAGATCACGACCGGATTCGGGAAGCCCTTGCGCGGGGCGACGCGGCTACCGCCAGAAAGGAAATGGAAGAACACGTCCTTAGCTGCATCTGGCTCCTCGAGGTAGAAGAAGCCACAGCCTAACTGCGTCAACTGGTCGACGAGGCAAGGGGGAAGCAAGGGCCCCTTCATGCCCCGCTCGCGGATACTCGGAGGTCGCCTCGCCGTAGACTCGCGACCCGAAAGTCATCTGGCATGCGAAGTCAAGGGCGCACGGGTGCGCGGCTGATGCTAGCCGCCAAGTCATGCAGCATCACTCTGACCCCAAGTCCTCAGATTCTCATCACCCGGCGGCACCCGCCGCTTCGTGTGTTGGCGTCAAAATAGTGCGAAATTCCGTTCTATTGACGGTCGCTCATGATGTTCTCAGATCCATCCTGACAGTCGGAGGGGAAGGAAACGGGGTGGGTAGCTCGAGAATCTTCGAAATAGTCCAAAGAATCTGGACTTGATGAAGTCCGTTTGGGGCAGGCGGTGGTTATTTCACACATGTTGTGACCGGGCGGGCCTCTGAGAACAAACAGGAACTCCGTCCACAGGCCTTATCCTCCCTTGTCAGGCGGGTTTTAAGTCAGGATGGGGTGTACCTAAGTTTGGCGTTTCTCGCTGGAGCAAGTCTGCGAAGACTGCGGGGCAACTTTTGCGGTGATCGCTGCCCGGGGTATCACAAATTTTTGCGTTTTCTCCCAAACCCTGTCGGCCAGAACCGAACGGTGAAGACTCCGAATTGGTCGTGAAATGGGAATTCTCGCCGAGCAACGCGACGCAGCTGAGCGATATCTAGATCGGCTTAGTGCCGTAGACCGCGACCGCACGTCGCATATGATGGACAGGATGTTCGAGCAATACAATCACCCTGTTTTTGCTGCCCTGGAACGCTGTTCGGTTCAACCGCAGGTCTTCGCTAGGCGCAGAACTAGAAGGATGACGTCCTGCCCGGCTCCCTCGATTCACATCGCCCGTGGCCCGAGGAAGGTCGATTCGAGGGGTGCCACATGACGCAAGCAGCCAAGCTGATTCAGTTGGTGCTCAAAGCAACGCAATTAGTGGATGAAGTATCCGCCCTCGGCCCCTCGACTCCTGCGGACTTGGCGAAAGCTGTCGACGAACCGCGGCCTTCGGTCTATAGGATCATCAGCTCACTTGAACAGTCAGGGCTTCTCCGCCGCGCCCCGGCAGGGCTCGTTGAACTGGGCACGGGGATCTTGCGGTTGGCGCAGGCGGCAACCGATGCTCTCCTCGATCATGAAGCCCTTATTACCCTGCTCGAAGGCATCCAGTCCGAGCTTGGTCTAACGGCCGCCCTGTGGATACCACGCAACGGGACCGCTGTTTGTCTTGAGCAGGTCGACTCGACGGAAGTCGATCTCCACGAGCTTTCATCTGGGCGTATCCTTCCACTCCACACCGGTGCCGCATCCCATGTGCTCATGGCATGGCAATCCCCCGAAGTTCTCGACGAGCTCCTTGCCCAAGCCCCCTATGCCAAATGGGCGTCAAGGACGCCCATTGACGCCGAAACACTCCGCCAGTTGGTCGCAGACACCAAGCGTGAGGGCTGGAGAATGGAATCCAACGAGGTTGTCGACGGGATCGCAGCCATAGGATTTCCCGTATTCAACGCAGATGGCAGCATTTTCGGTGCGCTGACAGCAGCAGGTCTGGTCGACCAAGTTGTCACCCAGCAGGAACAAACCAAGGTTGTTCTCGCGGCTGCCGCGCAGACTCTGACCGATCTCATGGCCGAATTCAAACCGGTCCCGACCGGCAACGACTTCAATTCCCCCGAGTCGAACGAATCGGTGTTAGCCAAGGCAAGCTCCCTCATGGATGCGTTGGCTGTCGAACGCCTCTCGACCTCCGCGAGACTCGCCGACCTCACCGGCGAGCCCATCAGCTCCGTTTACCGCATGTTGGCAACTCTTGTTGAGACCGGTTGGATAGAACAGCTCGGCCACCGCGGCTCCTATCGAATCGGCAGCAAGATGATCTCCCTCGCGGGGAATCTGTTGAATCAACTCGATTTGCGGCGGGCTGCGCTACCCGTGCTTCGCGAAATCCACGATGCAACCGGGGAAACCGTCCTCCTGTGCATCAAAAGCGGTCCCCGTGCTGTGTGCATCGAGCGCATAGACGGTAAACGAGTGAACAGTCGCCGCTTGGCCCTTGGAAGCTCGTTGCCCTTGCATATCGGTGCCGCACCCCGCGCCTTGCTGGCCTTCGACACCGCGCAGTCCTGGGAGGAGTACGCTGCGGTCATGGGCCAGAGCTCCGATTTTAGTTTCGGCGTGCGATCCCGAGCGGAATTCTTCGGAAAGCTCAAAGAAATCCGCGAGGCCGGCTTCGCCCTCAGCGACGACGAAGTAACCTCGGGAATGGCCGCCGTCGGTGCTCCAATTTTTGACCACCGGGGCCACGTGATGGCGTCCCTATCGGTCAGCGGCCTCCGAGACGGCATCCTCCACCAACCAGATTCCTCACCGAGCATCATCGACTTGGCCTGCGATGGGGCACGACGGCTTTCAACCTATTTCGGTGCCCCAGAATCCTGCATCTAGCGGTCCACCTCGCCCAACGCCAAGGAAAAGCCGAAGCCGCCGGACGATGGGCCAAGGCTCTTGCAGCTAATCCACTCCCGTGCTTAAGAGCCGATAATGGAGACTCCGTCACCCTGATTGGGCCAGACAAGCTGACCGTGGTGACTCTATTCCGTCCACAGCTGGGGTCGGGTTATCCACGGCTGAAAGTCGGGAGCCGATGGGTTAGCTCCCAGCAGTAGCGGTGGATAACCCGCAGGGTTTGTCCCCTGCTGTGGGCGGCGGCGTGGCCAAGCCTGTCAGTGGAACCCAGATATATGTCCCTGTGGCGGCAGCCCAAGCTACGACGTCCTGTGTCAGGCGGGGTGTAGTTGGATCTGGTATTCGTTGCAAAGCCCCAAAGTTTCCGGTGGATGCAGTATTGCACCACCGGAAACTCTAAGAGCTGGGTTGCCGGTTCGCACTAGTCCGCGGCGGCCGGCAGAACGATGTCGAAGCGGGTTCGGGCCCAGGTGCGATTTCCGAGGTCGCGCCCGTCGGGAGCAGGGGTTCCGGCGTCCTGCTGGACGAAGTCCTTGATGAGGGATTCCTTGACACCAAAAACGGTGTCGTATTTCAACAGTTCGTCCCCGCGGACGAAGATGTGGGTGACCAGTGTCCTCAGGCCAGGTTTGGTGACCATGAAGTGCAGGTGTGACGCGCGCATGGGGGAGCGTCCAACGGCTTCCAGCATCTGCCCGACGGGGCCGTCGTGGGGGATGGGGTATGGGGTTGGGGTCAGTCCCCAGAAGCGGTAGTTTCCGTCTTCGTCGCTGTAGAGGTGGGCTCGGCCGGACACGCGCTGGTCGTCGTACTGCACGTCGTAGAAGCCGTCTTCGTCTGCTTCCCATACTTCGATTCGGGCGTGGGGGACCGGGTTTCCGTCCGTGTCCTTGACGCTTCCTTCGATCCAGCAGGGTTCTCCTGGTGCGGCTCCGGCGATGTCTCCGCCGTTTTCGATGCGGGGAGCGTCGTCTACGAAGAAGGGGCCGAAAACGGTGGCTTCGGTTGCGTCGCCGTGGGCTTCGTTGTTGACGTTGATGGTCTGCATTGAGGCGCCGAAGACGTCGGAGAGCAGGATGAATTCCTGTCGGCGGTCGTCGGTGATGTGGCCGACGGCGGTGAGGAAATCA
Organism: Arthrobacter sp. CDRTa11; assembly: GCF_026427775.1. Lineage (NCBI taxonomy): Bacteria > Bacillati > Actinomycetota > Actinomycetes > Micrococcales > Micrococcaceae > Arthrobacter > Arthrobacter sp. CDRTa11. The sequence continues at coordinate 88,275 of NZ_CP044532.1, forward strand.
ATGGCTTTGTTCCATTCGGCTTCGGTGAGCCGGACGTCGCGGATGAAGTTGTGCAGATGGGTTACGAGTGACTGCATCAGTTGCTTTAGCCGCGGATCCTGGCAGTCATCGAAGGAGCGCAGCACGTTGCGGACCAGCTGTTCCTCAACGTTTTGTTGTGCCTCAGACACGTACTTGCTGCCGGGAACGCTCTCGGTTTCGGGGACGCGGGTCTGCTGGGTCATTGTCGTTTCCTCGCTGTTGTTTGTGGGTGTCGAGTATGCGCGCAGGGACTCAGAGTTGGGAGGCCTCGCCGAGAAGCTGCAGATCCTTGGTGGTCAGTTGGATCTGCATTGATTCAACGAGGGGCGAGAGTTGGTCGGTTGTGCGGGCGCTGGCGATGGGGGCCGCGACACCGTTCTGCGCTGCGAGCCATGCCAGGGCGATGGATGCGGGCTGGGTGGAGTGCTCATCGGCGACGCTTTTGACTGCGTCGATGACTTTCCGGCCATGGGCGTTGAGGTACTTGGCCGCGTCGGGGGCGCGGGGACTTTCGATTTCCTCGCCGTTGTCGTATTTTCCGGTCAGGAAGCCGTGGGCGAGGGAGTAGTAGGGCACGACGGCGAGGCCGTGGGTGCGGGCCAGAGGGAGGACATCGGCTTCAATTCCTCGTTCGACGAGGTTGTATTGGGGCTCTATGACGACGGGCGGGTGAAATCCTTCGCGGGCGCTGATGTCGAGCCATTCTTTGATTCGTTCCGCTGTGTAGTTCGAGATGCCGATTGAGCGGATTTTTCCTTGATCGACGAGTTCGGACAGTGCCGCGATGCTCTCGATGAGGGGTGTTGAGGGGTCGTCGAAGTGCGCGTAGTAGATGTCAACGGCGTCGATGTCGAGGCGGGTCAGCGAGGCGTCGATCGCAGCCCGGATCGTTCCGGGGGCCATACCGAGGAATTGCGGGTGGTGACTTACCTTGGTGGCGATGACGAGCTCGTCGCGGTCAGATCTGCCGGCCAGCCATTTGCCGATGATCGTTTCCGACTCCCCGCCTGTGTTTCCCTCGGCCCAGAACGAGTAGGAGTCGGCGGTGTCCAGGAAGTTCCCACCAGCAGCGACGTAGCCGTCGAGGACTGCATGCGATGTTTCGGTGTCGGCGGTCCAGCCGAAGACGTTCGTGCCGAGTGCGAGTGGGGATACCGCGATTCCTGGGGCGATGGTCCGATTGGCGACCAAGGTCTGCCTCCTAGTTGATTTTTCTAATGTGTGGGACGGGGTGGAGTAGGACCCTCCTGTGGGCGTACCCGCGAGGGAGGGTCCTGCTCGGCGTGGCTCCCGCGAGGCGCCACACCCTCACCTGATGGCCAGGGCGTGGACCTTTGGGGCTCAGACGGTGGGGTTGGCGCTCGGTGGCTTGCCGGCCCATGCCGCGTGCAGGATGCCGCGGACGTCGTCGTAGGTGATCGGGCGGGGGTTGCCGTAAGAGCGGCTGGTCGCTTCTTCGGCGATGCGGTCGATGTCTTCTTCCTTCATGCCCAGCTCGGCCAGGGACCGGGGGGCATTCAGTTCGCCGGCGATCTGCCACAGCCTCTCGGCGGGATCTGCGGCGCCACCGAGTGCCCGTGACAGGGCGGCCGTCGCTTCGGGAGCGGCGGGCTGGTTGAAGGCCAGGGCGTGGGGGAGGACGACGGTGTGGGTTTGGGCGTGCGGCAGGTTGAGGGTTCCGCCGAGTGCGTGGCAGAGCTTGTGGTGCAGTGACATGGTGGTGGCGCCCAGGCAGGCACCGCACAGCCACGATCCGTAGAGGGCGTTGCTGCGGGCTTCGAGGTCGGAGCTGTCGGCCACGATCGCGGGCAGCGCTGCGACGAGGGCCCGGACGCCCTCTTCGGCCATCAGCGAGATGATCGGCGTTGCATCCGGGGCGTAGAGGGCTTCCACGGCGTGGGCGATGGCGTTGATGCCGCTGGTCACGGACATGGCGGCCGGCAGGGTCGCCGTGAGCTCGGGATCGTAGACGACGCTGCGGGGCAGAACCCGGGGGTCCTTGCCGGTTTCCTTGCGTCCGTCGGTGGTCAGTCCCCAGACGGGGGTCATTTCTGATCCGGCGTACGTGGTGGGGACGGCAACGATCGGCAGCCCGTGCTTGAGGGCGATTGCTTTGCCGAGTCCGATTGCTGAGCCGCCGCCGACAGCGACGCACCCGTCGGCACCGACCCTGGCAGCTTCGTCGCTTGCCCGCTGTGCAACTTCGTTGGGCACGTGCATGACGGCTTCCGGGAGAACACCGACGCAGCGCTCACCCAAGGCCTCGGCTACGCGGTTGCCGGTCTCTTCCTGTTCAGGAGAGCATAGGACCAGGACGCGCTTTAGGCCGATCTGGTCGAGTTCTTCGGGAAGGGTCGAGAGGGAGTTGACGCCGAAGCGCACCCGCATGGGGAGGGCTTCGTATACAAACTGGTGGGTCATCAGATGGACTCCTTTGAAGAGGTGTTGTCCGCGTAAATGGTTCATTTCACGCGGGTGCTTCTTAGCGCGGGAAGCGGTTAGCGGGAACCGGCGCGGCGCTTGTTGTAGATATCGAAGGCGACGGCCAGCATCAGGACCAGGCCCTTGACGACTGATTGCACGGACTGGTCGATGCCCATCAGCTGCATGCCGTTGCTCATGACGGCCATGATCAGGCCGCCGGCCATGGCTCCCACGACTTTTCCGACGCCGCCGGTAACGGCCGCGCCGCCGATGAAAGCCGCGGCAATCGCGTCGAGTTCGAACATGTTGCCCGCGCCGGGCTGGGCGCCGTTGGAGCGCGAGGAGAAAACGATACCGGCCACTGCGGAGAGGAGGCCCATGTTGACGAAGATCCAGAAGTTGACGGTGCGGACCTTGACACCAGAGAGGGCTGCTGCGACGACGTTGCCGCCGATGGCGTAGACCTGGCGGCCGAAGACGCTTCGCTGCATGATGACGCTGTAGACCATGATGAGGATGGCCAGCATGATCAGGACAAGCGGCATGCCGCGGGCGATGGCCAGCTGCCAGGCGAAGACCATGACTGCGATGGCGATAACGAGGATTTTGGCGATGAACAGCGGAAATGACGGGACGAGCTGGTTGTAGCTGATCAGGGTCTTGCGGGTCCGGTACTGGTTGAAGGAGTAGCCGATCACGGCGATGGCGAAGATGAGGAGTGTGAAGAGGTCGTATCCTTGGCCCCCGAGCAGACCGTTGAGGAAGCCGGATGCGATCTGGCCGTAGTCAGCCGGGAAGGGAGAGAGGGAGACGTTGTTGAGCACGACCAGGGTCAGGCCGCGGAAGAGGAGCATTCCGGCGAGGGTGACGATGAACGCAGGAATTCCGACGTAGGCGACCCAGTATCCGTGCCAGGCTCCAATAGCGAGGCCGGTGGCGAGGGCTGCGAGGACGCCGACCCACCAGGGCTGTCCGTATTGGATGACGACGACCGCCGACACTGCGCCGGTCAAGGCGACGACGGAGCCCACGGAGAGGTCGATGTGACCGGCGATGATCACGATGACCATGCCGATGGCCAGGATCAGGATGTAGGAGTACTGCAGGACGATGTTGGTGATGTTTCCGGGACCGAGTGAGGCGCCGCCGGTGAGTCCTGCGAACAGGGCCACGATGGCCACGAGTGCGATGTAAATGCCGCTGGTACGCAAGTTACGGGTTAACAGCTCACGGATTTCGCTGGTTCCGGTGTGGACGACCGCTGCTGCGGACGGCGCATCTTTCCTTTGGGATCCCCGGGGGGCTGTCACGGTCATGCTGTGAGTTCCTTCTCTTTGGTCATGAGTGTCATGAGGCGTTCCTCGGATGCTTCAGCCGCGGGCAGCTGCCCGGTGATCCGGCCTGCAGAAAGCGCGTAGATGCGGTCGCAGGTGCCGAGCAGTTCGAGCAGGTCCGAGGAAATGACCACGACTGCCTTTCCGGCGTCCACGAAGCTGTTGATGAGGGTGTAAATTTCGTATTTCGCGCCGACATCAATGCCGCGGGTGGGTTCGTCCAAGATCAGTACTTCCGGGTCGGTGAGCAACCACTTCGAGAGGACGACCTTTTGCTGGTTCCCGCCGGAGAGCTTGCCGACGATCGATTTCACGTTGGGGGCTTTGATGTTCATCGACTTCATCGCGAACTCAGCCGCACGGGCCTCTTCGTGGTGATTGACGAATCCCCAGCTCGCAAGTTTGCCCAGTGATGCGGCTGAGATGTTGCGGGCGATGTCATCGATGAGGTTGAGGCCAAAGGCCTTGCGGTCTTCGGTGGCGTAGGCGATCCGTGCTTCGATGGCTGCGGCGACGGATCGGGTGTGGATCTCCTTGCCGTGCATGAAGATTCTGCCTGATACGAACTTGCCGTAGGAGCGGCCGAACAGGCTCATCATCAGTTCGGTGCGTCCGGCACCCATGAGTCCGGCGACGCCGATGACTTCTCCGGCGCGGACTTCAAAGCTGGCGCCATCGACGACCAGACGGTCCTGGGTGGGGTGCCTGACCGTCCAGTCCTCCACCCGGAGAACGACCTCGCCCGGGTTCGAATCACGGTCGGGATAGAACGCTTCGAGGTCCCGGCCGACCATTCCGCGGATTATGCGGTCGACGTTCACGTCGGGGTCCGTCATGTCCAGGGTTTCCACGGTCTTTCCGTCCCGGATGACGGTGGTGTGGTCGGCAATTGCTTCGATTTCGTTGAGTTTGTGGGAAATGATGATCGAGGTGATGCCGCGGTCACGGAGGGCCCGGACCAAGTCGAGCAGGTGGGCGGAGTCGTTATCGTTGAGCGCCGCGGTCGGCTCGTCGAGGATGAGCAGCTGCACTTCCTTGGACAGGGCTTTGGCGATTTCAACCAGTTGCTGCTTGCCGACGCCAAGCTGTCCGACCGGGGTAGTGGGCTCTTCCCGCAGACCGACGGATGCGAGGAGTTCGGCGGCCTCGGCGTTCGTCTTGTGCCAGTCGATCAGTCCTGATGCGCCGCGGCGCTCGTTGCCCAGGAAGATGTTCTCGGCGATCGACAGGTGCGGCACGAGGGCCAGTTCCTGGTGGATGATCACGATGCCGGCGTGCTCTGAATCCCGGATGCCGGAGAAAGAACACGTTTGTCCCTTGAACAGGATCTCACCCCCGTAGCTGCCGGCGGGGTAGACGCCGGAGAGGACTTTCATGAGGGTGGACTTCCCTGCGCCGTTCTCGCCGCAGATCGCGTGGACCTCACCGCGTTCCACGGCCAGCGATACGCCGGAGAGCGCTTTGACGCCGGGGAAGGTCTTGGTGATGGATTGCATTTCCAGGATGTGGTCGGCCATTGGCCCGCCGTCCTATCGGTCTTGTAGGGGAGAGGGGGAGGGGAGGGGCACTGTGTGCCCCTCCCTGAAGGGCGCTTACTGAAGGCGGCCGGCTGCGACCTCTTCAGCGGTGTAGTAGCCGGAGTCGATCAGGGCGGACTTGATGTTGTCCTTGTAGATCGGCTGGATCGGCACGAGGAACGAGGGGACGACCTTGGATCCGTTGTCATAAGACTTGGTGTCGTTGACCTCAGGGTCTTTTCCTGCCAGCAGGTCCTGAGACGCCTTTACAGTCTGTGCGGCCAAGGCGCGGGTGTCCTTGAACACGGTGGAGAACTGCACATCGTCGTTGACGAACTTGACGGAGGCAACCTCGGCGTCCTGGCCGGTCGTGACGGGCATCGGCTTGGGCTGTGAGGACAGGGTCGGGCCGTAGCCGGCGTTGCCCAGGGAGGTGATGACGCCGCGGGCGACGCTGTCATTGGGGGTAAGGACGCCGTCGAGCTTGGCTGCTCCGCCGTTGTAGCTGGCGGTCAGCAGGTTGTCCATGCGTTCCTGGGCCTTTTGTTGTGACCAGTTCTCGGTTGCCACCTGTGCGAGCTTGTTTTGTCCCGACTTCACCACAAGGGTGCCGTTGTCGATGTATTTCTGCAGAACGGACATGCCGCCGTTGAAGACGAAGGTTGCGTTGTTGTCATCCAGCGATCCGCCGAACAGTTCGATATTGAACGGTCCCTTGGCGGAACCTTCGGAGCCGTCCTTGTTCAGGACACCGAGCCCGATGAGAAGCGAGGTGGCCTGCTGGGCGCCGACCTTGAAGTTGTCGAAGGTGACGTAAACGTCAACGTCGGCGCTGTTCCTGACGAACCGGTCGTAGGAGACGATCGGGATGTTCGAGCTTGCCGCCTGCTGCAGCTGGGGGGACAGGGCCGTTCCGTCCAGCGGTGCCAGGATCAGCAGATCGGCACCTTGGGTCAGCATCTGGTCTACCTGCTGCTGCTGGGTGGGGATGTCGTTATTGGCGTACTGGAGGTCCACCTGGTAACCGACCTTTTCCAGCCCTTCCTTGATGGCCTTACCGTCGGTGATCCAGCGCTCTTCATCCTGGCTGGGCAGTGAAACTCCGATGCGGGTGTCGGCGGGAGCCTGTGTCCCTCCGCCGGCCGCGTTGCCGCTGCCTGCACCCCCTCCTGCACAACCAGCAAGTACCAGTGACGTGGCTGCAGTTGCAGCGAACATGACAATTTTCTTAAACACCGTTCTCCTCCTTTGGAGAGCCGCGTGACGCTGAAGGCGTCAGTTCTGCGTCGGCAGGACCGCCGCGCCTGAAATTTAGATGTGATTGCGAGCACTTGGTGCCGTACAATGGACACCATGTTCGCACAGTACCAGCTTGGAAAGCTAGTGGTGTTCCACATTACATTTTGTGCGCACCTCGGGTCGGGCCTTCAGGGCACCTGGGGCCGGACGGACAACATTGGCTGAAATGGCCAAATGCAGCGCATCGCGTGAGGTTTAGTGACCTGGATGCTATCGGCTCCTAGGGGCCAGGAAAGAGGCGGTTGGTGAACACCATTCAGCTGTTGAAGAAAGCCGGCCAAGTGATCGATGAATTGGCCCGGATTGGCCAGTCAACGCCGGCGGAGCTGGCCAAGGTCGTGTCCGAGCCGCGGCCGACGGTGTACCGGATTGTTGCTGCGCTGGAGCAGGAAAAGCTCGTCCGCTCAGGCGGTTACGGCAAGCTTGAGCTGGGGACCGGGATACTCAAACTGGGTGACGCAGCGGCGGATGCGCTCGTGGACCGCGCAGAGCTGCGCGAACAGTTGCGCTGGATCCGTAGCCAGCTGGGCATGAGCCCCTACTTCTGCGTCCTGCGCGAAAACGGGGCCGTATGCCTGGACCAGATCCAGGGCGCAGACGTCGACCTGCATGACCTGGCCCCCGGGCGTACCCTTCCGCTCCACGCCGGGGCCGCATCACAGGCTCTCCTGGCCTTCGGCGCGCCCGAGTTCCGGGAGAGCGTATTGGCCTCGTGCCCTTACCCCGGTATCGCTTCCCGGACGCCGCTCACCGGGGAGCAGTTGAGGGAGAGGGTCGAGCAGACCGCCAGGCGCGGATGGAGCGTTGAAGACAGCGAGGTCATCGAAGGCGTCGCCTCAATTGCCGTTCCGGTCTTCCGGCACGATGGCAGCCTGCTGGGTGCCATCTCGGTCGCGGGCCTGCGGGCAACAGTCCTCGGCCAGGAGGGCGCGGCGCGGCGAATCCTGGACGCCGCCGCGCAGGGAATCGCCGCTTCCATGTCCCAGGAAGACCCGAACGATACAAAAGAAGCCACCCGGCTCGACCCTCCGGAAGGATCCGAGCGGGACTCCCCCCGCGCCCCTGCCGTCATCGCGAAAGCATCCGCACTGATGTCGGCTTTGGCTGAAGAACGGATCGCGACGTCCACCAGGCTGACCGAGCTGCTTGAAGAACCCGCCAGTTCCATATATCGGATGCTGGCCACCTTGGCTGAAGCCGGATGGGTGGAACAGATCGGCCATCGCGGCGCATACCGGGTGGGAAGCAAAATGATCGCCCTTTCGGGCGACCTCACACGCCGCTTGGATATCCGCCGTGCTGCCGCCCCGATCCTGCGCGAAATCCACACAGCAACGGGGGAAACGACCTTCTTGTGCATCCGCCGTGGCACCCGGGCGGTCTGCATCGAGCGCATTGACGGGATACGGGTCAACAGCCGTGTCCTGAAGCTGGGGGAGTCCCTTCCCCTGCATGTCGGCGCCGCGCCCCGTGCGCTGCTCGCGTTCGAAGACCGGGCGTCGTGGGATGAATATGCCGCGGTCGTCGCCAGCAGCGGCGAGCCTTGGCGGGATGTTCGGTCCCGTTCGGAGTTCTATTCCGGACTGGAGGACATCCGGGACCAGGGGTTCGTGGTCAGCGACAACAACGTCACCCCGGGCATCGCCGCCATCGGGGCACCCGTCTTCGACCACCGCGGCGAGGTTGCGGCTTCTTTGTCCATCAGTGGGCTGCGCGAGGGCATCCTGAGCCGGCCCGAGGGCGAAGAGCCGATCGTCGGTCTCCTCCTGCGGGGAACCAGGGCTTTGTCGGACTATCTAGGGGCGCCGCAGGCTGCGTTGAAGAAGGATGCGGACGTGTCACAGGTCATAGCTTGACCGAAGGCCCCCTCCATGAAATGCTTTGGACAAGCTGTCCATTAGGTGACACTGCATCCTAATCTTTTTGATCCGGTGGAGCACCGCTGCCCGCCCCCATCAAAACCATAAAAGCACCGATCAGGGTGCTCAGTCGAAGGAGATAATGCGTTGGAACCGATTGTCGTAGGACTTCTGGGAATCACACACCCGCACGCCTCTGCCCGGGTTCGCGCCCTGCGCGAAATTGAAGGGGTTGAAGTGGTTGCGGCCGCGGACGACGATCCCCGCCTGCAGTACTTCACCGATAAGTACGACATGGAGCCCCGCTCCATTGACGCGCTGCTCCAGGACGAGCGCATCAACGCGATCATGGTCCACTCCAAGAGCAAGGACATGGTCCCCCACGCCCTGCGCGCACTGGCCGCCGGCAAGTCCGTTGTCGTCGAAAAGCCAGGCGGGGGAACCGTTGAAGACCTGGTTCAGCTGGCCGAGGCCGAGTCCAAGGCAACCCCCGGGCTGGTGGTGCAGGTCGGATACAACGTTCGCCTCGCCCAGTCCATCGCAGAGGCCAAGGAACTCATCGACGCCGGCGTCATTGGTGAGGTGGTTTCCGTCTCCGCCCGCGGTGCTGCCCTCGTCGGTGAACACCTGACCGCGCACCTGAACCAGCCCGCCGACATGGGAGGGGCACTGTGGATCATCGGATGCCACATGCTTGACTCCCTGGTGCACATGTTCGGCGCACCCGATTCGGTCAACGCCCGTGTCCACAAGTCCGGACGCCTGTCCGACGAGTCGAGCCGGGAAGATTCCGCAGCTGTCCTGCTGAACTACCCGGACAAGTCCGTGACCTTCAGCTTCGACGGGCACGACCGCCTTGAGTGGTTCGAGAGCTCCCGTATCTCCGTCTACGGGACCGGCGGCATGCTGGAAATCGGCATCCTGCCCCAGAAGCTGCGCGTCTACGTGGACCAGGACCGGGCCGGCTGGCGCGCCGGCTGGACCGAGTGGACCCAAAGCCACTTCACCCCGCCGTTCGCCAGGACCGAACTGAACAAGTTCTCGGAACTGCCCGAACTGGAAAACATCAGCAACTTCCACCCTGAAATGCGTGGCTGGGTCGACAGCATCCGCACCGGCGCCCCGGTAGTCGCACCGGTCGCCGACGCCCTGGCCGTCGCTCGGATTGTCGACGCCTGCTACCGCTCCGAGAAGGAACAGGGAGCATCCATGGAGGTCGAGACCGCATGACCAGCGAAACCAACGCAGCTCCGCAGCTGATCGCAACCTGCTGGGTGAGCGCCGGCGATACCGCCCCCGGACGCCCGAACGAAACGAGCCCCATCCCGATCCAGGAGCGCATCAACCTCATAGCGCAGACCGGGTGGTCAGGCATCGGACTGGTACACCACGATCTGCTGCATGCACGCCGCACCATCGGCTACGCCGAGCTGGGGCGCATGATCCGCGAGGCAGGAATCGGCATCATCGAAGTCGAATTCCTCAACGGCTGGTGGGCCTCAGGGGCCGAGCGCGCCGAATCCGACATCCAACGCGCCGAGCTGTTCGAAGCCGCAAAGGCCCTGGGTGCCCGCCACATAAAGGTCGGAGCCGGCATGACAGACAACCCCCTGCCGCTGTCGACGATGGCCAGCGCATTTTCCGACCTGGCAGACGAGGCCGCTGAATCCGGCATCCGGCTTGCCCTCGAGGCGACACCGTTCTCCCACCTGCGCACGGCGCAGGAAGCGGTCAAGGTCGTGACCTACTCCGACAGTCCCGCCGCCGGCCTCATGATCGACATCTGGCACACCCACCGGTCCGGCCTCTCCCACGACGACCTCTGGGACGTTGTGCCCATGGACAAGGTCTTCGCCGTAGAAATCGACGACGGTTACAAGGACGTCGTTGGCACCATCTTCGAAGACACCATCAACAACCGAGCCTACTGCGGTCAGGGCGACTTCGACACCCGCACGTTCATCCAGCGAACTCTCGATGCCGGCTACAAGGGCCCCTGGGGAGTGGAAATCATTTCCGCCGAACACCGCAGCCTGCCCGTTGCCGAAGGCCTTAAGCGCGCCTACGAAACAGCGATCAACTGCTTCCCCGGCGTCTCCCTCGCAAGCTGATCGGCCAAGCCCGCACAGCCCCTGCCACCTCCGGCAACGCGACTAACCCCCTTCTCCATTTCCTGAAAGGCCACACCCCATGTCCAATGACAAACGCCTTCGCCTGGCACTGTTCGGCTCGGGCCGCATCGGGCAGGTACACGCCCGCAACATTGCCGCCCATCCCGACATCGATCTCGTTCTGATCGCCGACCCCTTCATCGACGGAGCACGCCGGCTGGCAGAAAGCACTGGCGCCCGCGCGGTGCAGGACCCCGAAGAGGTCTTCGCCGACACCAGCCTCGACGGCGTGATCATCGGTTCGCCCACCAGCACCCACGTGGACCTCATCTCCCGATCGGTTGCCCACGGCCTCGCGGTCCTCTGCGAAAAGCCCATCGACCTCGACATCGACACTGTCCTTTCCTGCCGTGAGCAGATCAAGGACTCCACCGTCCCGATCATGCTCGGCTTCAACCGCCGCTTCGATCCGTCCTTCGCCGCCGTGCGCACCCGGGTCGAAGCCGGGGAAATCGGCAAGCTCGAACAGCTCACCATCACAAGCCGCGATCCCGAGCCGGCCCCTCGTGACTACATCGCCGGTTCCGGCGGCATCTTCCGCGACATGACGATCCACGACCTGGACATGGCCCGATCCTTCGTCCCGCACATCGTCGAAGTGTCCGCAGTCGCATCGAATGTCTTCAGCAAAGACATCGCCGAGCTCAACGACTTCGACTCCGCAGTGGTGACCCTCCGCGGCCGCGACGGTGAACTCATCACCATCACCAACTCGCGCCACTGCGCCTTCGGCTACGACCAGCGCCTGGAAGCCTTCGGTCCGCAGGGAATGCTCTCCGCCGGCAACGTTACTCCCACAACAGTGCGCAAATCCGGTGCGGCAGGAACAGAAGAGTCAGATGCATACCTGCCGTTCTTCCTCGAACGGTACCCCCAGGCCTACTACGCGGAACTTGAGGCATTCGCCCGGTCCATCCGCACAGGAGCGCCCACCTCACCGAACTTCGCAGATGGAGTGTCGGCACTGGTCCTGGCCAACGCGGCAGCCGAATCGGCCGTGACCGGCAAGACCGTGAGCGTCGTCGAGTTCTAACCCCTCGAGGCTGGGGCTTCCCCTCAAACCCAGGGAATCCCCAGCCCAACCATTAGTTCCCCTTTAGTTACATCCGGCCCCCGGCCTCCCTTCCGCTATGCCCAAAACGGCGACGGCGCGGCCGGCGCCGAGGATCGAGGAGACAACATGTCAAACGGAAAGTGGGCTTGGAATGTCCGCGAAGGCGATCTGGTCGCGTGCCCCGACGGGCACGGCCACATCCGCGGAACCGTCGTGGAAGCCGCCCCCGAAATCGGCGTCGTATGGGTCAGAGACAACATCTATGGCGAACGCCGCATGCTCATGATGCAAGACCTTGTCCCCGACACCCCGAGAAGCGCCGGCTTTGCGGTGCCCCTCTCTCAGTTTCGGGCCTCGTAACACTCCTAGGCAGCAACATCGGGGTCCTCGGGCACGTTCGCCCCGCTGAAAAGCACAACGAAAAGGAACGAACCCCAGTGAAAGTCTTTAGCTCGCCGGCCGTTAAGAAAGCACTCGATGAGGTCATCATCATGTTCCGGCAGGAAACAGGAGTCAGCATCGACGCTGTCTTCGAACCCACAGGCCAACTCCTTCGGCGTATCGACGCCGGTGAATCCTTCGACGTGATGATCGCCGTTACCGAATCCTTCGGCCCCCTCACCACTGTCATCGAACCACACACCCTGACATCGGTGGCCCGCGCCGGTATCGGCGTCGCCGTAAAGCGCGGTACCCCCGAACCCGACATCTCCACCGCTGAATCCTTCATCCAAACCCTGCGCGCGGCAAGATCAGTTGCCTACTCCGGCGTCGGAGCAAGCGGCGCATACTTCATGACCCTCCTGGACAAACTCGGTCTGTCAGAGGACGTCGGCGCCCGCGCCACCGTCGTCGAAAAAGGCTACGTTGCCCAGGCTCTCATTACAGGCAACGCCGACGTCGCTATCCAACAGCTCAGCGAGCTGCTGTTCGTTCCCCAAGCCCAGGTCGTGGGTCCCTTTCCGCCAGAGCTACAGCACTACACCGAGTTCTCAGCAGCAGTCAGCGCCCAAGCCAGCGACCCGGACCAAGCGCAAGCCTTCGTCAACTTCCTCACCTCCGCACCGGCGCAGACAGCCTACATCCAAACGAGGCTGGAACTGCCCACAGCCCCCGCACAGTAACGACAATCTTCCCCAGGCCGGGACGATTAGGCTCGACAAGCTGACCGTGGTGACTCTGTTCCGTCCACAGCTGGGGTCAATTCGGATTATCCACGGCTGGAAGCCGGGCGCCGTTGGGGTAGCACCCATCGCAGCAGTAGCGGTGGATAACCCATAGGAATTCTCCCTGGCTGTGGGCGGCGGCGGGACCGAGCCTCTCAGTGGGCCCAGAGCTAAGTCCCTCATTTCGGGGCCCAGCCAATACGCCCTGTGTCAGGTTGGGGTGTGACCTATCTCGACGAACGTCCTGGCCCGATGCACCCGGCTCCAGCCGTTCCAGGAACTTCTTCCACGTGTGACAACCCACGTGGCAACGTAGGTTCCCTCTTATTACAGGGCCCGCCTTAGCCGGCTGCGGCGGCCTTGAGCGGGACGGGGACCAGTTCCTGGAGTTCTTCGAGGGTGCAGCCGAAGGTTTCGCGGACGGCGACGCCTTCGGGGCCGGTGAGGAACACTGCTTTGTCCGTGTAGACCCGGGTGACGCAGCCGACGCCGGTGAGCGGGTAGGTGCAGGTTTCCACGATCTTGGAGGCGCCTTCGCGGGTGAGGAGGGTCATCATGACGAACACTTCCTTGGCGCCGGTGGCCAGGTCCATGGCACCGCCGACGGCGGGTATCGCCCCGGATGTCCCCGTGTGCCAGTTGGCGAGGTCACCGGTGGCGGAGACCTGAAACGCGCCCAGGACGCAGATGTCCAGGTGCCCGCCGCGCATGATCGAGAAGGAGTCGGCGTGGTGGAAGTAGGACGCTCCGGGAAGTTCGGTGACGGGGATCTTGCCGGCGTTGATGAGGTCCCTATCGATCTGGTCGCCTTGGGCTTCCGGGCCCATGCCGAGCATACCGTTCTCGGTGTGGAGGGTGATGTCCTGGTCCTCGGTGAGGTAGTTGGACACCAAGGTGGGCTGGCCGATGCCCAGGTTTACAAACGATCCCGGGGCAATATCCTTGGCCACAAGGCGGGCCAGGTCATCCCGGCCCAGGGGTGTGGCAGAGGTCTGGATGGAGGTTGCAGTAGTCATCTCAAGCCACCTTCTCGCTAGTGCCGGCGAGGCGGCGGTCTGAGGCCGCTACGCGGACAACCGTATTGACGTATATGCCGGGGTCACCACGTTTTCCGGGTCCAGCGCACCGGTGGGGACGATCTCGGACACTTGCACGATGGTCTGCTTCGCGGCAGCGGCCATGATGGGACCGAAGTTCCGGGCGGTCTTGCGGTACACGAGGTTGCCCTTGCCGTCCGCTTTCAGTGCTTTGATCAGGGCGACGTCGGCGTGGATGGGGGTCTCGAACACCTGGCCACGTCCGTCGATGATCCGGGTTTCCTTGCCCTCGGCCAGCATGGTGCCGTAGCCGGTGGGGGTGAAGAACCCACCAATGCCGGCTCCGGCGGCACGGATCCGCTCGGCGAGATTGCCCTGCGGCACCAGTTCCAGCTCGATCTGCCCGGCCTTGTACTTGGCGTCGAAATGCCAGGAATCGGACTGCCGCGGGAAGGAACAGATCATCTTCTTCACCCGGCCTTCCTTGATCAGCAGCGCCAAACCCTGGTCGCCCTGGCCGGCGTTGTTGTTCACCACGGTCAGGGCGGTGGCGCCGCAGTCCATCAGCGCATCGATCAGTTCGAACGGCTGCCCGGCGTTGCCGAACCCGCCGATCATCACGGTGGAACCATCCCTGATGCCGGCGACGGAATCGGCCACGGTGTCTACAAAATTCAGCATCGCCTAGCCCTTTCCTTCATGCCGAAGCGTCGGCAGTTACGTTTTCGAGCACCACGGCCAGGCCCTGGCCCACACCGATGCACATCGCCGCGACACCCCAGCGCTCCCCGGAGGCCTGCAGTGACCGGGCGAGGGTGCCCAGGATCCGCGTGCCGGACGCGCCGAGCGGGTGGCCCATTGCGATCGCGCCGCCATGGGCGTTCACGATGGTGTGGTCGATGCCCCAGGCGTTGATGCAGGCCAGGGACTGTGCGGCGAACGCTTCGTTAAGTTCGACGGCGCCCACCTGGTCCCAGCCGATGCCCGCCTTCGCGAGGGCCTTGTTGGCGGCCTCCACCGGGGCGTAGCCGAAGTACTGGGGGTCGTTGCCGTGCGCGCCGCGGCCGGCGATCCGGGCCAGGGGTTCGAGCCCGAGCAGCCCGGCGGCGGCCTCGGATCCGATCCAGGCCGCGGAGGCGCCGTCATTCAGCGGGGACGAGTTCCCCGCGGTCACGGTGCCGTTCTCGGCCCGGAACACGGTCTTCAAGCCCGCGAGCTTCTCCGCCGATGAACCGGCCCGGATACCTTCGTCGCGGACCAGGCCGGTGCCCGGCACCGGGGCCACAAGGTTGTCGTAGAAGCCCTCGTCCCACGCGGCGGCGGCGAGGTTGTGCGAGTTCGCCGCGAACTCGTCCTGCGCCTGCCGGGTCACGCCGTACTTTTCGCGCAGCCGCTCCGTAGCCTCACCATTGGAAATGGTCCACTCCTTGGGCATCGCCTTGTTGACAAGGCGCCAGCCCAACGTGGTGGACGCCAGTGTCATGTCCCCGGCAGGGTAGGGCTTCTCCGTCTTGGGCAGCACCCACGGGGCGCGGGACATCGACTCCGCGCCGCCTACCAGCACCAGCTCCGCATCACCGGCGTTGATCTGGCGCGAGGCGATAATCGCCGCATCCAGGGAAGAGCCGCACAGCCGGTTGACCGTGGTGCCAGGGATGGACACCGGCAGGCCGGCCAGCAGCGTGCCCATCCTGGCGATGTTCCGGTTCTCCTCGCCCGCGCCGTTGGCGTTGCCGAAGACCACCTCATCGATCCGCTCCGGATCCAGGGCGGGAGCGCGCTTCACTGATTCCTTGATGACATGCGCGGCAAGGTCGTCCGGGCGGACGGCGGCGAGGCCGGAGCCGAACTTGCCGAACGGGGTGCGCACGGCGTCGTAAACAAAAGCCTGGTTCATGGTTCTTCCTTCGTTGGCGCGAGCAGAGGTTGCGGGGTCTAAGCTGCCGCAGGCTTGCGGGGAGTCGGCTGGTACGCCAAGAATTTCCAGCTCTCGCCCTCTTTTATCCATACCGAGAGTGCGCTGTTGGCAAGCGTTTTGTGGGTTCCGTTGACGGTGAGGTCCGCGTTCATCTGTCCCAATACGAGTGCGGTGTCCCCAATCAAGACGATGTCTTCAATGGGGTGGTCGATCCGGTGGTACCTATAGAAGCCCTTGCGAAGCTTTTCCAGGTAGCTGCCCAGCGTGTCACGGTCACCCAGCGAATGGGTGTACACCAGACGCTGGTGGCACAGGCCCTCGAAGGCGTCGTAATCACCGTCGACTACGGCTTGGTAGCGCTTTGCCTCCAAGGTTTCGATCTTATTTTTCTCGGCTGCAGTGGCGTTATCCACGGAGCACTCTCCTTGCTTAAAGTGTTGGGGGCTATCGGCCGCCACGAGTCTGATTTCGCCCCGCTGTCCACGCCCAACGCTGCTTCTTCACGACGTTGAGCCGGGCCTTCGTTAGGGAAAGCCAACCCGAAGCTGATGATTCTTGGCCCAACCTCATTCCAAGGTAAGTGGCAGCAGGCTTCGGCGTCAACTACTAGTTGACACATTTCGCCGGGCCGGGTGGCGCCACGGAGCCCGCGACAAGCCTTCTCTTACGGCATTTTCAGTGGAGGGACGGCCCTAATTTAGAGGAGAATGCGTTTTCTAAGGACCCGCTCAGATGACGATAACCTCTGGCCCGAGGTTTACAACATGGGTGAACATGTAACCTTGGACTTGACACCTGTGGGTTAGATCACTTAACCTCGTCCTCGAACCAATCAAACGGAATGAGGTCAACGTGGTCCTTAGTACCGAGGTCCTGCTTTCTGTAAGCAGGATCAGCAAAAGCTTCGGCGGGGCGAAGGCGCTCAACGACGTTTCGGTGGACTTCCGGGCCGGGTGAAGTGCACGCGCTGCTGGGAGAAAACGGTGCCGGAAAGAGCACCCTGGTCAAAGTGATAGCCGGTGTAGTTACCGCTGATACCGGCGAAGTGACATTCCCGGGAGGCTCCGAATCATCCGATGTAGCCATGGGAGGCGCGGCAGCCCCTCGGACGCATCACCGGAGCGGATGAAGTCGCCAATTCGGCACTTTTCCTGCTCGCCAAGGAGTCCTCGGCCATCTTCGGCACCACCGTTGTAGCTGACGGGGGCCTGACCACCGGTTTTGATTTCCGGACCGGCTCCGAAGGTTCTTCCGCCCATCAGAACTAAAGCACCACAGGAACACCGAACCACCGAAAGGTACAACTCATGGAACTGGAACTGACCGGCAAGAAAGCCGTCATCACCGGCGCTGCCCTGGGCATTGGCCGTGCCACAGCACTGCTGCTCACCGCCGAAGGAGCCACAGTCGCAGCCCTGGACATCGACAAATCGGCCCTGACTGAACTTGAGGAACTGGCGTCTGACCACCCTGGCCGGATCGTCCCGACCGTTGTTGACTTCACCCGAGGTGAAGCTACGAACAACGCTGTTGCCGAGGCTATCGACCAGCTCGGCGGCCTGGACCTTCTCATCAACAACGTCGGCTCTGGAGCAGTCAGGACCTTCGAGCAGATCACCGACGCGGACTGGGCCCTCACGATGGAGCTGAACTTCATGAGTTACGTGCGCGCCATCCGCGCCGCTCTGCCCGCCCTGCGCGAGTCAGCGGCTCCGTGCATCGTCAACAACGCATCCGACCTCGCCCGGCAACCTGAGGCCCAGCCTGTCGACTACTCCGCCAGCAAGGCAGCTGTCCTGGCCTTGACGAAGTCCATTGCCCGCGCGGAGGGACCGAAGATCCGGGTCAACGCCGTGGCCCCGGGACCCATCTGGACACCGTTTTGGACCAAGCCGGGCGGTTTTGCTGACACGTTCGCAACCCTGCACGGGATGGAACGCCAGGCAGCCGTAGAACATGAAATGAAGCTGCGCCAGCTGCCCCTGGAACGGCTCGGCACTCCGGAGGAAGTAGCACGCGTCATCGCGTTGCTCTGTAGCCCGGTGACCAGCTTCGTCACCGGGTCCGTCTGGGGCGTGGATGGCGGCAGCATCCGCGGACTCATCTAACCTTCAGCCCGCCCTGGATCGGAAGGAGCACCACGTGCCCGATCACCATTCTTCAAACGAACAGGAGATCCTGTCCCTCGAAAACCGCCGCTACGAGGCCGTGCTTAGGTCTGACTTCGACGCCTTCGCTGAACTTTGCCATGAGGACCTCGTCTACGCGCACTCAAACGGGGAACGCGATGACCTGATCAGCTACATAGACAAGTGCCGGCAGGGTGTGTACGTCTATCACCGGATCGATCATCCGGTGGAGCAGGTCAAAATAGTGGGCGATGTAGCCCTCGTGATGGGAGAAATGCACGCCGATCTGACCATCAGGGGCACGCGGACCGCATTGGACAACACCGCGCTGGCCGTGTGGATCCGCGTGGGTTCATCTTGGAAGCTGCTGGCCTACCAGCCGACGCCCAAGCCTGGGCAGCCTGCCCTCGGTCAGGAAGACACCACCGCCTCCGCGGACTCAGCTGTCTGAAGTGACCCAGGCCAGCAAAGCCAAAAGAGTGCCGGCGCGACACCCGTCGCCGGCACTCTTTTAGCGTCTACCGCGTCCGTGTCATGAAAGGGGAGGAATGCTAGGAGTGGGAGTGTTCCATCGTCGTGGAGTCCTCACCGTTCGATCCCTGTCCGGCCCTGGCCAGGTCGAGGGGATGGGCGAAGCCTTGACGGCCGACCACGGCCCAGATGGCGACGCAATCTTCAGCGGAGGTGTTGCTGAGACGGTGCGGAACGTTGGAATCGAAGTTCATGCTGTCTCCAGGCCCGAGAACATCGCTGTCGAAGGCGACCTGGACGTTGAGCTGGCCGGAAAGGATATGGATGTATTCCCATCCGGGGTGGCGCATCAGGGCCTCTGCGGAGCAGGACTCGCTCCCGGGCGCGTACGTCACCCGCAGGAACTCGACCAAAGGGTCGGCCCGTTCCGTGAGCCGCTCCCAGCGGACGCCTCCCATGTTGATCTCTGGACGGTCTCCGGCCCTCTGGATTCCCGGGATTGCCGTGCCTGCAGACGGGGCGAAGCCGGAAAGACCGACGACAGTTGAATCAACGGTCGCGCCATTTCCTTCCGGGGCGGGAGCCGAGTGCTCACCACTCATGAGCGTGTCCAAGGAGAGCCCAAGCTCCGAAACGATGGTGTACAAGGTTCCGATGGAAGGGACGGCGCGGCCCAACTCGACCTGTGACATGAAACTTGCGGAGATACCGACCCTGCGGGAAAGCTCCCTGAGAGAGATCTTCGCCCTTGTCCTGGCAGCCCTGAGCTGACTGCCCAGCTGGGCACGACCCTCCTGGGTCACCGGTGCAGTGGCTTGAATGCTCATCCTCGGCCTTTCCGGCGATCCAGTCCGTCAAAAGAAGGGACCGCTGATTTGTCTGTCCACCAAGAGACCGGGGAACCAGCCATACGTGTACAGTACGCGTACACATGAGTTTAGCTCCTCTACCGCATCATTGCCCAGACTTCACAGTTATTACGTGGAACAGGATTATGGAAGGGTGCGTAGGGGTCGAGTGTAAAGTGACATGTGTTGTATTACTTGACACTGTGGGGTGTATCACTTTACATTTGAAGGGTGATGAAGCCGCGAGAGCCGATAACGGCGGGGATCTCCCCGGCCAGTCGGCGCATCGGCCAAAGCCTCCGGAAGCGCCGGACTCGAAGTCGAGGACGGGCAGCACCGGAGCCAGAGTTCCACTGTGTATGTCTACCTTCTAATTAGGAGCAAATGATGGTGCAGGATCGCAAAGGCGCCTCCGCATTCAAACTGAGCCGCCGCCACACTGGTGTCGCCGTGCTCATGGGCGCCACGCTGGCGCTCTCCGCCTGTGGCGGGGGTGCGTCACCGGGAAGTGACGGCAACCCCACCGTTGGTTTCTCAGCCGGTGTCCTCGACAACCCCTTCACGGCAGGCCTGGTGGACTCCGTCGTTACCGAGGCCAATTCAAACGGCCTGAACATGCTCCCGGCGTCCAACGCCGAGGGCGACCCCGCCAAGCAGGTGACCGACATCAACACCCTGATTTCACAGGACGTAAAGGGCCTGGTGACAATCCCCCGCGACAGCGATGCCATCATCCCGGCCATCCAGGCCGCTAACGCCGCAAACATCCCCGTAGTGACCGTGGACACCGCAGCCAATGGCGGCAAGATCTACATGAACATCAGGGCGGACAATGTTGCTATGGGCACCAGCGTCTGTGAACAGATCGGCAAGCTCACTGGCGGCAAGGGCATGGTGCTGTCGCTGCACGGCGCTCTGTCAACGACTTCCGGATTCGACCGCGACAAAGGCTTCAGCGACTGCATGAAGTCCAAGTTCCCCGGGATCTCGATCATCAAGAAGGACACCAACTGGGAATCCGCGAAGGCTGTGGAAAACGCCCAGACAGTTCTGAGTACCTCCCAGGTCGACGCCGTGTTCCTCGCCAGCGACTCCGTCATGCTCTCCGGTGTGCAGACCGTGATGGAAGGCCAGGGCAAGTGGGTTCCCGCCGGACAGCCAGGCCACATCCCGCTGGTAACGATTGACGGTTCCAAGGGATCCCTGGATGCCATCCGATCGGGTCACGTTGACGCTGTTGTTTCCCAGCCCGTGGACCTCTACGGCAAGTACGGTGTCCAGTACCTCAAGGACGCCATCGCCGGCAAGGAATACAAGGTCGGTCCGTCCGAGCACGGCAGCGAAATCGTTGATTACAAGGGCAACCTTGCCGACATGCTTCCGTCCCCGGTCATCACCAAAGACAACGTTGACGACCAGAACCTCTGGGGCAACAAGAAGTAGCCTCCTCCCGGCCGAGCAGGGCCAGGGTGAAGACTGAATTTGAGAAAGGGTGACATCGTGGTCACAGCCAATACCCAGAACGCCATCGAGATCCGAGGGCTGCAGAAGTCCTTCGGATCGACCCAGGCGTTGACAGATGCGAACCTGATCGTCCGTTCAGGCGAATCCCGGGCCCTTCTCGGCCGCAACGGCGCCGGAAAGTCCACCTTGATTGCGATGCTTACCGGTCTGGTGACTCCGGACGCCGGCAGCATCCACATCCAAGGCGCCAACGGTGACGTCACCGAAGGTCCAGGATCCGATTCGATCGCCTGCGTGTATCAGAAAAGCACCCTCGTGCCGGAACTGACAGTGGCGGAAAACATAAGCCTGGGTGCCTACCCACGCAAGCGGTGGGGGAGCGTGGACTGGCCCGCGATCCGCAGGACGGCCACGGACCAGCTCAAGGACTGGGGTTACGAGCGCATCGTCGATAAGACTGTCGCTGATCTTGAACCGCTGGAAAAGAAGATCGTCGAAGTATGCCGGGCACTGTCCCGGGGACCGCGGATCCTCCTTCTGGACGAACCAACGGCCGGCCTGGACGAAGGGGCTTCGCATGAACTCTTCGCCCAGATCAACAGCCTGCGCCAGCGCGGGGTCACCGTGATCTACGTGTCCCACCATCTGGAGGAAATCTTCAAGGTCTGCGACTCTGTCAGCATCCTGCGCGACGGACGCGACGTCCTGACCGCCCAGACGGCGGACCTCACCGTCAACCGGATTGTCAACGTCATGGCCGGGGTGAGCGAGGAAGAAGCTGCCGCGGCAAAGAAAGAGATTGCCGCCGAGCACCGCCGCCAAGACCAGTTGGGCGAGACGCGCCTCACCGTCTCGGGGGCCCGCATCGGCCTCCGAGTGCTCGGAGCCAACCTGACCGTCCGTGCCGGAGAATGTGTCGGGCTGACCGGCCTCGATGGTGCCGGTCACGTCCAGCTCGCACAGGCCATCGCCGGCCAGGTGGCAATCGAACAAGGCACCGTTGAACACAACGGCCACACCCTCGGTCAGGGAAACGTCATCAAGACGATCAACGCGGGTGTGGGCTTCGTACCCGAAGACCGCCACGTCAACGGCTACGTCCCGGAACTGTCTGTCGAAGAGAACGCCACCCTGACGATCGTTGACCGGCTTCGCGGCCCTGGCGGCCTCATCAACTCAAAGCGCCGCCGTGAACGCTTCACAGAACTTTCCGGGGCTTGGGCCATCAAATGCGACGGACCGACGCAGGCCGTCGAAGAGCTCTCCGGAGGCAACCAGCAGAAGGTCGTGCTTGCACGGGCGCTGGCTTCCAACCCGGACACACTTGTCCTTGTCCACCCCACCGCCGGTGTGGACGTGACGGCCAAGGAATCCATCTACGAGTCCCTCCGGGCACTGCGTGACAGCGGACGGTCCTTGCTGATCGTCTCCACCGACGACACCGACCTGGAAATCTGCGACAGGGTGATCGTCATGTACAAGGGCGAAATCCACACCGAACTCAACGCCGGCTACGAAGAGTGGGAACTCGTAGGCGCCATCCAAGGCGCGGAGGCAGCGGCATGAAAACGTCCGCCCAGCCCCTGCAGCCCACGATCACAGAGTCAAAAAACCAAGGAGAAAGTCCAATGTCCACGCATACCCCGACCGTTGCGGGTACGCCGACCAGCCGCCGGCCCCTCAACATCATCGACCAGGCCCGCTCGTCCGGCTGGGCCCGTGAGCTCGCGCTGCTGCCCGCCATTATCTTGGCGATGGTGATCGGGACCATCCTGTCCCCGCAGTTCCTCACGGCGAACAATCTCCTGAACAACGTCCTTGTTACCTCTGCTGTGCTCGGGATCGTCGTGATCGCGGAAAGCATCATCCTGATCTCGGGATACTTCGATCTCTCCCTCGAATCCGTCGTGGGCCTGGCCCCGATGCTCGCCGTCTGGCTGGTCCTGCCCGCCGCCGTCGGCGGCTCCGGATGGGGATGGACGCCGTGGGGCGCGTTCGCTGCGATGTTCGTCCTGAGTATCGTCATCGGACTCATCAACGGATTCCTCGTCGGCAAGCTGAAGCTCAACGCCTTCATGGTCACCCTCGCCATGCTCACCCTGCTCCGCGGCCTGACCATGGGCCTGTCCGGCGGCAAGACTCTCTCAGGGTTGCCCGCTGAATTCCTTGCACTCGGCAACACCAAGTGGCTGGGCATCTCAATCCAGATCTGGCTCTTCGTGATCTTCCTGATTGTCGCCGCGGTCTTCATGCGCAGCCACCCGGTCGGCCGCAAGCTCTACGCCATGGGCGGAAACAATGCTGCCGCCGCAGCAGCAGGCATCAAGACGCTGCGTCTGACCATCGGAGTCTTCGTCGCCGGGTCGGTCATCGCCGCATTCGCCGGCCTCATGCTCACCGGCCGGATCGCGTCCGTGACCGCCAATCAGGGTGACGGCCTGATCTTCACCGTGTTCGCAGCGGCAGTCATCGGCGGGATCAGCCTCAACGGCGGTAAGGGATCGATGATTGGTGCCCTGAGCGGCGTAGTGCTGCTGGGCATCATCCAGAACATCCTCGTCCTGTCCCAGGTTCCCTCGTTCTGGATCCAGGCCATCTACGGTCTGATCATCCTCAGCGCACTGATCTTCAACTACCTGGCCGGTTCCCGGAGTACCCGCCGCGTCGTCTAACCGAGCCCGCCACTTATAACGCAAGGAGCGCACATCGTGAGTTCACCATCCTTTGACGGGAAGATCGCCATCGTCACCGGAGCGGCCAGCGGCATCGGCCACGCCACAGCACTGGCACTGGCCGCACAGGGTGCGACCGTCTACGGAGCCGACATAGCCGCCGGGGACGCAGCAGACGGGACCATCCAGTGGCGGCGCCTCGACGTCGCCGAAGAAGACGGCTGGAAGGCACTCACGGAAGAAGTGCTCCATGCCCACGGCCGGATCGACGTCCTGGTAAACAACGCAGGCCTGGTTGGATCGTACGACTCGATCACGGATATCGACATCCAGGACTGGCACCGGATCATCTCCATCAACCAGACCGGCGTCTTCCTGGGAATGCGCTTCGTCGCACCGGCCATGCTGGCGCAGGAATCCGGATCCATCGTGAACGTCTCGTCCATCTGGGGACTTGTCGGAGCAGCCGGCGTCGCCGCCTATCAGGCATCCAAGGGTGCCGTCACCATGATGACGAAGAACGCCTCCGCCACCTGGGCAGCGCAGGGGATCCGCGTGAACTCGGTCCACCCCGGGCTGATCACAACACCCTTGACGGAAAACCAGGATCAGGCCATTTCCGATGAGCTGATCGCCAAGACCCCCATGCACAGGGCCGGAAAGGCCAGCGAAGTCGCCGATGCGATCGTCTATCTCGCCTCCGACAAGGCCTCGTACATCACCGGCGCGCAACTCGTTGTCGATGGCGGATTCACCAGCATCTGAGCCCCACTGACCAGCCGCCCCAGCTCCAAGGAAGGAACAGCACCATGAGCACGGACCTCGGCCCGGGAACACTGACTGCCGCTGTTATCGACAGTTTCCGCAATACCCCTGATGACCGGCTTCGGACCATCCTGACCAGCCTCACCACCAACCTTCACAACTTCGTTAGGGAGATTGAACCCACGATCGAAGAATGGGAAACCGCCATCAACTTCCTGACCGCCACAGGCCGGAAGTGCGACTCCGTCCGACAGGAGTTCATCCTCCTCTCCGACGTGCTGGGCGTGTCCATGATGGTGGAAACGCTCAATGACGCCGAGACTCCGGACGCTACCGACTCCACTGTCCTGGGCCCGTTCCACATGGTCGAATCCCCGAAGCGTGAACTGGGCGAGAATGCCTCCCCGGAAAGTGAAGGAGAGATCTGCCTGGTCAGGGGGCGCATCCTCTCTGTCACCGGTGAGCCCGTCCCCAATGCCGCCATCGACATCTGGCAGGCAAATACCAAGGGCTTCTACGACGTCCAGCAACCCGGCATCCAAAGCATCGGCAACGGCCGCGGCCTGTTCACGTCCAACGCCGCCGGGGAGTTCTACTTCCGCAGCGTTATCCCCAGCTATTACCCGATCCCGACCGATGGGCCTGTTGGGGACCTTCTCCACGCGACTTCTAGGCACCCGAACAGGCCGGCGCACATCCATTTCATCGTCACCGCGCTGGGCTTCCGGCAACTGACGACCCACATCTTTGTTGCCGGCAGCGACTACATCGACTCAGACGCCGTTTTCGCCGTGAAGCAGAGCCTGATCGCCGAATTCGTGCCCAACACCTCAGAAGCCGATGCAGCCCGCTACGGGCTCACCTCACCGTTCATGGAGGCAGTGATCGACATCGTCATCCACCCCGATCTCGTCGACCCGGACATTATCAAGACGGCAGTGATGTCCTCGTCCACTGCACGGATTATCGAAGCACAGGAGAACACCCGATGAAGGATTTTCAGTACCAGGCACTTCCGATGCGCGTCCGCTTCGGAGCCGGTTCGCTTGCCTCACTTAACGACGAAGTCCTCAACCTTGGCCTCAAGCGTGTCCTGGTCCTGGCTACACCCTTCCAGGCGGATATGGCCGAAAGGGTTTCACAACAGCTGGGCGAGCTCAGCGCCGGGGTGCATGCAGAAGCTGAAATGCATGTGCCCATCGAATCCGCCCACAAAGCGCGTGAAGTAGCTGCTGCTGCCCAGGCCGACGGGTACGTTGCGGTCGGCGGCGGGTCGACAACCGGCCTGGGCAAGGCCATCGCTCTGGAGTTCGGCCAGCCCATCATTGCGGTGCCGACTACCTACGCGGGCTCCGAAATGACGCCGGTATGGGGTCTGACCGCGGACGGCGAGAAAAAGACCGGACGCGACTCCAAGGTTCTACCTACCAGTGTCATTTACGACCCCGAACTTACCGTGTCCCTCCCGGTGAAGATGTCGGTCACCAGCGGATTCAACGCCATCGCCCACGCCGTGGAAGCGCTGTACGCGCCGGACGGTTCGCCCATCATCTCCCTGATGGCCGAGGAGGGCACCCGTGCCCTGCTCGAAGCGATGCCAAAGATCGTCGAGGACCCGACCAACATCGAAGCGCGCTCCGATGCCCTGTACGGGGCCTGGCTCTGCGGAGCCACATTGGGTGCGACGACCATGTCCCTGCACCACAAGTTGTGCCACACGCTCGGCGGAACCTTCAACCTTCCCCACGCCGAAACCCACACAGTGGTGCTTCCTTACGCCCTGGCCTACAACGCCCAGCACGCCCCGCAGGCGATCGCGGCCCTGCAGCGCGCCACGGGGGCAGACAACCCGGCGGCCCACTTCCGGAAACTGAGCCTCGCCCTCGGTGCACCGTCGTCCTTGGCCGAGCTGGGCCTGAAGGAATCCGACATCGACAAGATCGTTGAAATCGCCACCAGGAACCCGTACGCCAACCCGCGGGAAGTAACCCCGGAGGGTATTCGGGAACTTGTCACTGCCGCGCTTCATGGCAGCGACGTCTAACAATCCTCGTTGCTCCTTGTTGCCTGAATCTACAGAAAGAACACAACATGTCTGAGACCGTCAACGACGTGCGAACGGCGTCCGCAGCACCTCCGCGCCGGACCGTGCCGGCCGTCCTGGTCCGCAAAGACGCCGGCGGCACCGTCACAGTCGAACCCGGCACCGCAACCGTCACCGCACCCAAGGCCACTGAACTCCTGGTCCGGCCCGCTTACGTGGGGGTGTGCGGCACCGATATCGAAATCCTGCACGGCAGCATGCCGGAATCCTTCAAGATCAATTACCCCCACGTCCTGGGCCATGAATGGTCAGGCATCGTCGTGGAAGCCGGCGCAGCTGTTGAAGGATTCCACCCCGGGGACCGCGTTCTCGGGCACGGACACCTGGGCGGCAACGACTGGTTCGGTGTCACCCACGATGGAGCCGCCGCCGAGCTGTTCACCGTCCCGGCCGACATGTGCTTCCACATCCCTGACGAGGTGGATATGCTTACGGCCGCGGTTATTGAACCCTTCGCCTGCGTATTAAACGGACTCAAGAAGATCGGCGGCATCAGTGCTGCCGACACGGTCCACGTGCACGGACTCGGAGCAATCGGCCTGAATGCAGTGATCCAGGCTGTTACCGCGGGAGCGGAAGTCGTCGTATTTGATCCCAGTCCACTTCGTCGCGAAACGGCGATGAAACTGGGGGCGGCGGCTGCCGTTAATCCGCTTGAAACCCCGGACACCACAGGTGCGGCAGCAGCAGCCATGGGGCGGCCCTTCGCCGACGTCGTCATCGAAGCGTCCGGCAACTCCGCGGCGCAAGCAGCAGCCCTTGAAAGCGCAGACCACAACGGACGCGTCCTGCTGATGGGCGTCTCCACACCAAAGTTTGCGCCTGCACGCTTGGGCCTGGTGCAGGAACGAAATCTCTTGATCACCAGCTCCACCGGGGCGCCGGTAGCAGTATGGCCCGCAGCAATCCGCTACGTGGCAAACACCCGCCTCAACCTCGGCGAGATCGTCTCCACCGTCGTCCCGTTCTCCCGCGGAGACAAAGCCCTCCAAAGGGCACAGGACTCAAGCCGGGAAACGAAGGTCATGCTTGCCCCGGATGCCACCAACGCCGACGGCGTGGCCGCCTCCTCAACCCACAAAGCCAACTAACAAAGGACGAACGTGAACGACACGAACATCATTCAGAACCGGGACCTCCTGGCCTCCTGCTGGACCTGGGCAGGAAACGCAGCACCGCTTCGGGGCGATGAGACGAGCCCTATCGACGTGCGCACCCGGGTTGAGGCTGCCGCCAAGGCAGGCTGGAAGGGACTGGGCTTTATCCACGCCGACCTACCGGAGATCGAAAAGACGATTGGTCTCAAGGGGCTCCGCCAGCTGCTGGACGACAACGGCATCATCCACGTCGAGATGGAATTCCTCGCGGACTGGTGGAAGACCGGCCCCGAACGCGAAGAATCCGATCGCTGGCGCAAGATCCTGTTCAACGCCGCAGAAATCCTCGGCGTCAAAACCATCAAGATCGGCGCCGAACTCGCACTCGAAGGCGAGCCGGCGCCTGTCGATGAAACCGCGTTCCACCAGGAATTCGACCGGCTCGCCACCCAGGCCGGGGAAGTGGGCACACGCGTAGCTCTGGAACCGATGCCCATGAACAACCTCAAGACCATCGAAATCGGCGCGAAGTTCATCAGCGAGGTCAACAACCCCCACGGCGGGCTCACCGTCGACACGTGGCACACCAGCCGCGGCGGCACCCGCTACGAAGACCTGGCCGCCATCCTGCCCATGGACAAAGTCTTCATCGTTGAGATCGATGATGCCCATAAGGACGTCAGGGGCTCGCTGTGGGAAGACACCATCAATGAGCGTCTGTACCCCGGTGAAGGTGACCTCGACACGGTTGCCTTCGTCAAAGCCATCCACAACGCCGGATGGCGCGGACACTGGGGCGTGGAAATCCTCGCGGAATCACACCGCCTGCTGCCGTTGGATCAGGCATTGGCACGCGCCCACGATTCAGCCGCGGCGACACTCGAGGCAGCGTCCCAACTGATCGCCGCGGAACAGTCCGAAAAGGTCTAACCCGAGCTAATCCGCGTAAGCCTGACCCACGCGCCACCCTGCAGGGGTGGTGCGTGGCTCACGTCTGCCACGGAGCCTCACAAGAGAAGCGGAACACCATGAGCGCACCAGCCCCCGAGGCACGATCGGACGCCGCCATCCAGCTTGGCATGCGTCTTCGTGACGCCCGGCAGAGCACCAAGCTCTCCATACGCGAGCTTGCGCGCCGTGTGGACGTCTCCGCCAGCCTCGTTTCACAGATCGAGCTGGGCCGCACAACACCGTCTGTCGGAACCCTTTACGCCCTCGTATCAGCACTGGGCTTGTCCCTTGATGCGTTACTGCAGGATGCGGGGCATTCTCCGCCCGCACGTACCAGTCTTCGGGTCGTTGAAACTCCAACCGTCGTTGAAGACGGGCAGCCTCGGTCATCCGAAGGTGCGGTGAGACCTCTGGTGCCATCTACAGGGAACAACGAACTTCCCGGACTCCTGGAAGCGAAGGACCGTCCAAAACTACGCGTCGATGGTGTCCTCTGGGAGCGACTCACCGCAGAGAACGACCCCAATGTGGAACTACTCCGAGTGACGTACGGAAGCGGCACTGAATCCTGCCCGCCCGACAACCTCATGCGGCACGGTGGACACGAGTACTTCCACATCCTTGAAGGAAGACTCAACGTGGAAGCCGGCTCCTCCGCAGGAACCCTCAAAGCCGGCGACAGCATCAACTTCGTATCCTCCGCGCCTCACCGGCTCAGCAATCCTTTCAACGAAGATTGCATCGCAATTTGGGTGGTGGTCGGCCGGCGAAGCCATCAGCAGGATAACCCGGTCTCACCGGTCGCATAGGTAAGCAATAGATACAACCATCACATGCACTCACGGAGCCTTGAAACGGAGTCCCAGTTGAATTCGTCATCCACACATAATTGGGGTCAGAAGCCTGCTGGCGAGGCGCAGCAAAGCGATGTGGCCACTCCTGCGCATTGGGGCGAGCTGTGCCCTGGTGACCACGTAAGGCTTGTTTGCGCCAAAACTTCCCACTCCGGAATTGTTGACGCGGCATCTGCTGACGGTCAGTACCTGTGGCTGCTTCTCAGCGGCGGATTCGGCCGCCGCCTATTTACTAGAGCTGAAGTTGCCAGGACTTACGTCGATCCGATGGACCTTGCCAAGCGGTCACGACCAGGGCTCTGACCTCACGAACTTCAGTGCGGTTGTAAAAGATGGCGGACCTTATGAATCTTCAGGCACGCCGGTGAGTCAGGGGACACGCCTTTCACGTCTGCTCAATTGCCGCAACACCGACCAGGCCACCCAGCACAGGAGTGAACGATGAAAATGCTGCTCAACCTTTTGTCGGTCCTCGTCGATGGCGCCGGTTACGGAGGCGATGGCCCAAAAGGTGGGTTCCCCCAGGGGGTCCTTGTTTCCTTTGCCTGGGAAGGCTGGTGGCAAGATGAGCCAGATGACGGCTCAACGCCTTAGATGACCGTGGGTCCAGCGGCCCGCCCAGGCACCGGATCTTGGTCCGTAAGTCGAACCAGGTTCAAATACAACCTCGTCCTGGTATCAGGATCCGACAGGAGACAGCACTTTGAAACCGATCACCGTAGGACTTCTCGGAATCACCCACCCGCACGCCTCCGCCCGGGTCCGCGCATTGCGCGAAATCGAGGGTGTCGAGGTGGTGGCTGCGGCAGACGACGATCCGCGATTGAAGTACTTCACGGACAAGTACGACATGGAGGCCCTCGATATCGACGGGGTGCTCCAGGATGAGCGCATCAACGCGATCATGGTGCATTCAAAGAGCGTCAATATGGTCCCGCACGCCCTGCGCGCGCTTGCGGCGGGAAAATCTGTCGTCGTGGAGAAGCCGGGCGGCGGAACCGTCGATGACCTGCTGAAGCTGGCCGAGGCGGAGACCATGGCCGCTCCGGGATTGGTAGTCCAGGTCGGCTACAACGTCCGCCTGGCGCAGTCGGTCACTCGGGCAAAGGAGCTCATAGACGCCGGGACCATCGGGAATGTGGTCAGTGTGTCGGCCAGAGGCGCAGCCCTGGCCGGCGAGCATCTCACCGCGCATCTAAACCAGCCAGCGGACATGGGAGGGGCGCTGTGGATCATCGGGTGCCACATGATCGATTCCCTGGTCAGCATGTTTGGGGTCCCGGAGTCCGTCAATGCGCGAGTGCGCAAGTCCGCGGTGCTCTCGGACGCGTCGAGCCGAGAGGACTCCGCAGCTGTGTTGCTGAATTATCCCGACAGGTCCGCTACGTTCAGCTTCGACAGCCACGACCGTCTTGAATGGTTCGAAAGCTCAGGTATATCCGTCTACGGCACCGCTGGAATGATCGAAATCGGCGTCCTTCCCCAAAAGCTGAGGATCTACGTCGAGAAGGACCGCGCCGGTTGGTCGGCTGGCTGGACCGAATGGACGCAGAGCTATTTCACTCCGCCGTTCGCCCGTACTGATGCGAACAAGTTCTCTGAGCTGCCCGAGTTGGAGAACATCAGCAATTTCCGCACGGAAATGCGCGGATGGATCGACAGCATCCGCACTGGTGCATCTGTGGTGGCACCCGTCAAGGATGCCCTTTCCGTGGCACGGATTATCGACGCCTGCTACCGGTCCGAGAAAGAGTTCGGCGCATCAGTTCAAATTGCTCACGGCGTGACCGTGGACGCGGAGATCACCTCATGACAGCCGTTCGCCGGGGAGGCCCACCGCCCGCGTCGCCCACTGATGATTCCTGCCCGAAGTGCTTAAGTGGCGGCTGCGCCCTAAACGTGAGGGGCTGCGGAGGTAAGGATTCAATTTCAGAGTTTATGTGGGTCGTGACGAATATTCTCAGGCGTGAGAAGCGATGGATGTCCTCCGAAACGCCAAGATCTGTCAACGAACGGGAATGGGAGTTCTCGCAGCTACTTCCACTTCCGTTGGTTAAAGGCCGATAACCGTGATTTCGTCAACGTGGCTGAGCTCGACAAAGTCGTTCCGGTGACCCTGTTGCATCCGCTGTTGGGGCCAATTCGGGCGATCCCGGCAGACTATTTGGGAGCCGTTAGCGTAGCTCCCCTAGCAGCAGTAGCGGTGGATAAGCCATGAAATTTTTCCCGCTTGTGGACGCTGGAACCGGGACCGCGGTCGACCGCAAATCAAGTGCCTCACTTCTGATTACCCAACCCTAGGCGCCACCTGTCAGCTTGAGGTCCGGTCCAATCTGAGCCTGCAGCGGACCGTCCACGATCTGCCGAAGTGGCTGAGCATCCCATACCCCATGATCTCCAAGTCCTGCCGCCAGTCCGCCCGCACGCGCCGGTGTCCAGAACCCGGCTGGCAGACGGATGCCAGGACGGTCATTCTAGTCCGGTGGTGCCGTGCCGGTGAGCGTCTGAATCAGGACGGTTACTGCTGTGGGGAGCGTGCGTGCCATAGATTGGGCGAGTTGGGTCCTCCAGTTCAGGTCGGCATTGGTGATTGGTGCTGGTGCAAGGGCTGACGCCGGTGCCCCCCCCGGACCGCCGATTCGGGTGGGACGGAGACTCCGAGGTTCCCCTAAACGAGTTCCAGGGCCATGGTGAAGCTGACGAGTTCGGTATCGACGGCTGCGTCGCGCAATAGCCAAAGGTTGCGGAGGCTAGGGCGACATAGTAGGCGGGTAGTCCGTGCCGCTATCCCATAGGCGATCGATCTGCTCCTTAAAGTGCTTGAACCACTCCTTGTCATCTCTGTCCAGAAGGAAGATCGGCGCACGTTCGGATTTCCCTTTAAACTCGTACATCTGGACCATGATCAACGCGTCCGGCAAGTCGACGTCCATGGCATTGATTCCGATATGTGGCAAAGTCAATAGTGCGGATTTTGACGGCGCCTTTGCCTGGTTCCAACTCTTGGGCGAGCCGCAGCGCATTCTCGATGTCGGCCTTGATGCCCTGGGCATCCTTGGTGGGATGAGTCTCGGCAATTATCCCTAACAGGCGCTCATTACTGGGGTTTGGTAAGAGTATTTGAACTGAACCGCGGTGTTCCAGGATGCGCGTGAGGTGTTCGTGCATGTTCGTTATCGTGCGTCGCATCGTTGCACCCGTGTAGAAGTAGCTGTGTGAGACGTTGGTTTGAGCATCCAAATATCTTTGCGGGAACTTGGACGAAAAGAGCTCTGTCCTTTCCCGTTTCCACGTTTTGACCTCGTCCACGACATCTGCACGATTTCTGAATTGGGATACCGCGAGCAAGCCAAGCAGTGCAACGATGATGGGGATTAGTTCCTCGTATCGCTTGCTCGTCAAGCCTGCGAACGTGAAATAGGCGGCAGCCACGATCAGGGCCCAGAAATCGATGCGCTTAAGGAATTTTTTAAGTCCATGTAGTGCCCAGATGCGAACTGCCCTCAACGCGATACCCTCATTCTGAGTTCCTGCTCCAAACGACGAAGGAGCCCCTTCTTCTGCTCATAACTGAGTGCGGGACGCTCGTATGTACTCGGCCGGATTTCATCCGATGCGTACATTGTGGCCCGTTCCGACACTGGGGGAGATGTCAGCAATAGAGTCGCAACGAACGACCTTTCCCCTATGTGCGTTTCGTGGGGGACATCTGCGGGAACCTCGTGGAACCCACTCCCGGAAACATTGGTCGTCAGAACCGGCCGAAGAAACGCTTTGCCGTGCGCGGTGAAAGTATCTTTGTCGACTAGGTAGTTGATGTCAGCAGTGTGGTATTCCGTGGTTCCGCTCACCCCGGGATCTGACGTCTCATAGAGAGTCTCGGAATAGGTCCCCACCAAGATGCGGCTGCAGAGGTGCCAAACATGAGTATGAATCGGGGCGTCGTCAGGCCGCCTAACCCGCTCAGTGTCCGGCCAAACATGGAGGCGCAGTTGTCCAAGGTCGTGATGATCGTCCACATGAAACACCGCAAAGCCGTTGGGGTGCCACCTGCTGTCCAACGAAAGCAGGTCCGTAAACGAATTGGCGAGTAGGCGATCCGCCGTGCGTTCCAGAGCAATGCGCGCCAATGCGCAAAATGCCTCATAGTCCGCATCTTCACGTATGTGTTGCATCTGCGCCCCCTATTCGCTCTACTTCGAAAGCCCTACGAATAATAGCGTCCCGGGTTGAGCTGCCGGAGTCCGGCTCGGCGGGTCGTCAGCGAAACACCGATTAGTCACGGAACAGGAGCCCTCGCAGCTACTTCTACTCCCGTGCTTTAAACGCCTGTGAGGACGTTCCGTAAAGTAAGCAGGCTAATACCACGTCTGGAGAGTCGCCTGAGGCTAGTCCGAAACCTTCCATGTTGACCCGCGCCTGCAGGCGGAAAGCCGGGTGATGTTTTCACCCGGCTTTCCTGTTGTGCGCCCAATCTCCGCGTTTAGTCGCTATATCCCGGGGCTTCCGCGGGGCCCTTTGCGCTCTAAAAGTAGCAGCAGCATGGTTATTGAGTGCCGCCCCGAGGTCCGTCCTCAAGGTCCTTTGGTCCAGTGAGATCCATTTCGAGCAGCGGCACGACTTTTGATTTGGTGATGAAGCGGTGAGTCAGCCATAGGGCGATGAAGATCGGCAGTCCAATGTAGGAGGAAAGTACCTCCAGGGTCCGTCCGGCAAGCACTGCCTCGTAGTTTTGTCCTGCGATTACCAGGATCAGCAAGGCGAAGGCCAGCAGTGGGCCGATGGGGAACAGGGATGCTTTGTATGGCAGGTCGCTGACTTTATTTCCCTGGGCGAGGAAGCCGCGCCTGAAACGGTAATGGGAGATGGCGATTCCCGCCCAGACGATGAAGCCGCACAGGCCTGACATGTTCAGCAGCCACGAGTAGGCCGCGCCCTGGCCGATGATCGCCGAGAGGAACCCGAAGAGTCCCACGGACGCGGTGGCCAGCAGGGCCGGGATCGGCACGCCGCGCGCATTGGTTCGGCCGAAGATTTTCGGCGCCATGCCGTCATGGGCCATGGCGTAAAGCATCCGGGTGGAAGCGTATAGCCCGGAGTTGCCAGCGGACAGGATGGCCGTCAGGATCACCGCGTTCATCAAGGCCGCTGCGAAGGCGATCCCTGCATTTGAGAAGACCAAGGTGAACGGGGATGCTGCGATGTCGGCTTCGCCGGATGCCAGCAGGCTCGGATCGGTGAAGGGGATCAGGCAGCCGATGATGAAGATGGCGCCGATGTAGAAAAGCATGATGCGCCAGAAGACGGTGCGGATAGCCTTTGGCACTTCGCGTCGTGGGTTCTTGGCTTCGCCTGCCGCCACGCCCACCAGTTCGGTGCCTTGGAACGAGAACCCGGCAATCATGAAGACCGAGATGATCGAGACCCAACCCCCGTGGAATACGTCTTCGCGGTTTTCCCAGTTGCTTAGTCCTGGGGAGGAGTTGCCGAGGATGCCGAAGATCATCAGCACGCCGGCGACCAGGAAGATCACCACTGCGCTGACTTTGATCAGGGAAAGCCAGAACTCTGATTCACCGAAGGCTTTCGCTGAGAGGGCGTTGAGCCCGGTCAACACCAGCAGGAAGATTCCGGCCCATACCCAGCCGGGGACCCCCGGGAACCAGAAATCCATGATGATTCCGGCCGCGACCAGCTCGGCGGCCACGGTGATGGCCCAGTTGAACCAATAGTTCCAGCCGATCGCGAACCCAAAGGACGGGGAGACGAAACGGGTGCCAAAGGACTGGAAGGAACCGGCGACCGGGATTTTGGCCGACATTTCGCCCAATGACTGCATCAGCAGGAATACCATCAGTCCGACCAGCGCGTAGGCGGCCAATGCACCGCCGGGACCTGCCTGTGAAATGGTGCCACCCGAGGCAACAAACAGCCCGGTACCGATCGCACCGCCAATGGCAATCATCTGCAGGTGGCGGCTGCTTAGTCCGCGCTTGAGCTCATTGGCGGTACCGCCGGATCTACGATCCTCCCTTGTCGCAAGGGAAGAACCGTTTTGTGCCACTTTGTCTGGCTTGATATCTGCGGAAGTTTCGTTCGTTAGCGTCATGCAACACCTCCGAAGGGCATCAGTGCGCTCCGGCTCAGGTTCCCCGTAGAGCCAGCTGCTCGGCCGGTGCAGGCATCGTCGCCTGCCGCAATGGCCCGATCATTTGTTTGCGTGTGGGAACCAAGTCCCATGGTGCCTCCGAAAAGGTAGCTGCGGTTAGGAAAAGCTTTCCGGCGCCCTGGCCGGGAAGAAGAAGGTGATCAAGCTAACACAGCAGAAGAAGGGGGCCTCGGGCGAGGCGAATGTTGCACGTCGAACACACCAAGTCCTTACGAAAAGGCAGGCATTAGGCATCGCGAGCGTAAGAATTACTGATTTAGACCAGAAAAATGAGTAAGCAGCGCTAAGGGGCTGCTACGAGAGGCGGCCTGCCCTAAGTGGCAGGAGGAGGCGAGCGGCGGGCCGTTCCGTCTTCGGTGGATGGAAGCGCAACGAGGACGCTCCTGAGTGTCTGGAGATGTGCGACCGCAAGGCCCATCTCATGCAAAGGGGCCTAGGAACCGCTCTGAGCAACAGAATCCCTTACGCATAGCACCGCCAGCTTTCACGCCTGCTTATGCATTGCTACGTTCTTCAGGAATCCCCGAACGGAAGGAACGAGCATGTCTGTAATTGCAAACCTGGAAGTGGCAGCCACCCAGGCAGAAGACCTTATGGTGCTCCCGGCATGGCAGGCTCTGAAGGCCGCCGTCATCGGGCTGCAGCAGGTTCAGGTCCAGGACGGTTCCGTTCCGGAACCAGCGGACCATAGTCAGGCGCGCCGGCATGTCGGCATCATCACTGACTCCCTCAACGAACTGCGCGCTCATCTTCCCCACGACAGCGACTACCTGGAACTGCTCGTGCAGGACTTCCAGCGGTGGGAGTCTGAGGGCTTCGCCGGGCCTGACTTCCTGGACTCGTTGGTAGCCTTCCATCCCGAGCAGTGGCGCATCGACGGGCTGCCGCACCTGGTTGTGTTCCCCATGTACACGCAAAACGGCAGCACCAACCGCTACGTTGAGGCCGTCATCGTCGAGGTTATCTGGCCTTCTTTCGTCGCTGAACTGGAGGCGGGCAACTATTCGAACAAGCTGTTTGTCCCCATCAGGTTCGTGGATTTCACACCCGGTTACGACACGAACTCTGCAGTGCTCTTCCCCGAGAGCGTTGCGGTCCGAAGCACCCCCTCGTTCACCTGGGGAGGCATATTTGCGGACCGCGAAGCTGCCCGGTTCCGCCGCGTCCTTAAAGCTGCTGCCGACGTTACTTCGTTGGACCTGCCCGCGGACGCCGCGGAACTGATCGAAGACCACCACCTCACGGAGAAAACCTTCGTGATGTGGGATCTGATTCATGATCGGACCCACATGCGCGGTGACCTGCCCTTTGACCCGTTCATGATCAAGCAGCGGATGCCCTATTTCCTTTACTCTCTGGAGGAGCTCCGCTGTGACCTGACCGCCTTCCGCGAATCAGTCCTCATCGAGCGGGATGAAACGGCGTCCGAGGACGCACGCAAGCACGCCAAGCTGGTCCAGTACGCCGTAATCTTCGACCGCATTTTCCGCTTCGCCATTACCGGGAACCGGGTCCGTAACTACGACGCCGTGGGCGGCCAGTTGCTGTTCGCCTGGATGCACCAACACCGGGTCCTGCACTGGACCGATGGAAAGTTGAGCATCGACTGGAAGGACGTCGCTGACGTGGTCATAGAGCTGGGCCGGCGCATCGAAGAACTCTACTGGCGTTCGATCGACCGGCCCAAGACAGCACACTGGCTCGCTGCCTATGAGCTGGTCTCCGAAACCCTCACTCCCCACCCGGCATCTGTGTGGGCCAAGGGACCGGAGGCGCTTCCGCTGGACGGCCCGCCGCGGGGTCTGACGGATCAGATCCTTGATGACGAATTCCCCCTGTCGATGTTCTACGAGGCACTGGAGAAGAAGATGCGCCCTGTTATTGATTCAACTGAAGGAATCACCGGTAAGAGCCCTGTGAAGACTGAGGGCGAGGCGGGCGCATGAGCCAGGATCTCTCGGGGCGTACGATCGTCGTCGCCGGTTCCACAAGCGCTGCCGGAGTGGCAGTAGTCCGCGCCCTTTCGCAGGCAGGGGCACGCGTAGCCGCAGTGGACATTCTTGAGGACCGGGTGCAGGAGCTCTCTGGTACGTACCCGAGCGTCGCCGGCTATGTCTGCAACCTCGCGGACCTGCAGGCCGTTGAGGACTTAGCGGCCTCGGTCCGGAACGATCTGGGTCCCGTGGACGGCCTTATCCACCTAGTAGGAGGGTGGCGGGGAGGTGCCGGCATCAGTGGCCAGGCGGATGAAGACTGGGACTTCCTGCATACCAGCGTCCTCACCACCCTGAGGAACACCAGCCGCGCGTTCTACGATGACCTGACTGTTTCCCCTGTGGGACGCCTGGCCATCGTGTCCGCGCAGTCCGCTTCCTCCCCAACAGCCGACGGCGCCGCTTACGCCGCCGTTAAGTCCGCGGCGGAGGCATGGACCCTGGCCGTGGCTGACGGCTTCCGGCACCCGCAAGGCGGAAAGGAAAGCCCTCTCTCCACCCAGCAGTCGGCCGCCGTGATCTTCGTCGTCAAAGCTTTGGTTGATGACCGGATGCGGGCAGCCCAGCCGGAACGGAAGTTCCCTGGTTTCACCGATGTCAGTGTCCTTGCCGACGCTGTTCAGCAGATCTTCGGCATAGAGGCAGAAAACATCAACGGGCAGCGCTTGCCCCTCACTGCCGGCCAGCTCGTGGGCCTACCGGCATGAGCGTCAGCGTTGATTCCACAGCAGGCGTCGGGCAGCTGCTGCCGGCGCGCCTGCACGACCCGACCTACCGGGGCTTCGCCTCGGACAACTACGCCGGTGCTCACCCCGAAATCATCGAAGCAGTTCAGGCGGCCAACGAAGGCCACGTCACCGCATACGGCGAAGATGTCTACACGGCCTCGCTACAAGAGCTCGTCCAGTCCCACTTCGGGACAGCTGCCACCGCATATCCGGTCTTCAATGGCACCGGTGCCAACGTTCTTGCCCTGCAAGCGCTGCTCCCGCGCTGGGGCGCTGTCATTTGCGCGGCGACAGCCCACATCAACACCGACGAAAACGGCGCCCCGGAACGCATCGGCGGAATAAAGCTCCTCCCGATCCCCACCCCCGATGGCAAACTCACCCCAGAATTGATCGACGCCGAGGCCTGGGGGTGGGGAGACGAGCACCGGGCGCAGCCGCTGGTGGTATCGATCACCCAGACCACCGAGCTGGGGACCTGCTACACGCCAGGCGAGATCCAACGGATCGCTGAACACGTCCATGCCAGGGGCATGAAACTGCACCTGGACGGTGCAAGACTGGCCAACGCTGCAGCACATCTCGGGCTTCCTCTGCGGGCGTTCACCACCGACGTCGGTGTGGACGTCCTGTCCTTCGGCGGCACCAAAAATGGGCTGCTGTTCGGCGAAGCGGTCATCTGGCTCAACCCCGAGTCCGACCCGGGCATGAGCTACCTGCGCAAGATGAACATGCAGCTTGCGTCAAAAATGCGGTTCGTCTCTGCGCAACTGATAGCCCTGCTGTCAGATGGGTTGTGGCTGCGCTCCGCCAGCCACGCCAATGAGACGGCGAAACGCCTCAGCGAAGGGATCTCCGCCATTGACGGTGTTTTCCTTACGCAAGCCACCCAATCGAATGGTGTCTTTGCCGTCCTCCCACCCCACGCAGCCGCGAAAGTCAGGGAATCCTTTCGTTTCTATGACTGGGACCATGCACGCGGGGAAGTCCGGTGGATGTGCTCCTGGGACACCACCGAAACCGATGTCCAAGCTCTTCTGGCCGCAGTGAGGAACGCCGTAACCTCCCCGGCTAACTAACAAACCACAATCAAGGAAACGTACCCGCCACCAATGGCGGGACGCTCAGCGGGAGCGGTCTCACGGGGCCGCTCCCGCACCAGCATCCCAGCCGCGAGCCCACCGTCCTGAGCCAACGCCACAGGGATCAGATGGCACAAATTAGTAAGCATACTTGCAAAAGGGATGGTAAGCATGCTTATGGTAGGGGCTGAAGCGACGCAAGAAATGGTGGTAGCTCCGCCGATTCGCCATCCACAGGAAGGCCGCGGCCATGACAGGCAGTCTTGATCCAGATGCCCGGAACAGTTACCGCTTGCTCACCGTGGCGGCGCGGCTGGTACAGCGCCGGCAGGACGATGCGCTGGCTCCGCTCGGGCTCACCCGCGCAGCGGTGATCGCGCTGGAAGGTCTTGCCGCAGGGCCTCTAAACCAGGAACAGCTCGCCGCGGTGATCCACGTCCAAAGCCAGACCCTTGGCAGGGTCCTGACCCGGCTGGAAGGCAGCGGACACATCACCCGGGCGCGGCAGGCCGCGGACCGCAGACAGTTTAAGGTGGAACTGACGGAGGCAGGAGAGGCGGCGCTGGTGGCAGCCAGGGCCGCCGAAGTCAACGCCTATCCAAGCGATCCGGACATCAGTTGGAAGGCACTCCGGGAGGAACTTACAAAATTCGTCAGTTCCTTCCCCGCAACCCAGCCCGACTCCGGCGTTGTGCCGTTCACCGGCCTTGACCACAAGGGCCGGCGGCCCGGCTGGTACGGCTCCAAGCTCCATGGCGTCGACAACAGCGAATGAGAGGTCCGGCCATCCGGCCATCCGGATCCGGCTATCCGGATCCAGCCGCTTAGGCCGTGCAGGCGTCCTTCAGTGCGGTGACTGACTCAGCCGGCACCTGGTCCCCGGCATCGGCGATCTGGCCCAACGGCGTCGTGATCTCTGCGGGAACTCCAGCTGTCTCCGCGGCGGAGACCAGCCCGCCCAGCAGGGCCTTGTCTTCAACGCTGACCAATCCGTCCTGCACCACCGCGCACACCTGTTTTTTTACTTCGTCAGCGGCGGCGGTGGCCACCTTCGATGACGCATCACTCGCGGCGGTTTCGGCGGCTTCCTGCACGGAGGCGCAGCTGGCAAGAAGCAGCATCAGGGGAAGGGCGGACAGGGTGGCAAGACGGCGATTCATCGTTCCAGCCTAACCGCTCGTCCAAATCGGCCGGTGGGCAGGGTGTTGCGGACGTGCCTGTAAATTAGTTCCGCGGGTTGCCGCCTGGCGTTAATTCAGCGTTCACCCGCCGGCTCTACGGTTTACCTCTAGCCATCACCCGTTGGGAGGGGACCCATCATGACCGATATAGCTGCTGTGCTTGGCAGGCTGTCGCCGGATGAGCTTGAAGAGCTGCGGACCATTGGGCCCCGGGGGCATCTGCCAAGACATCTGGTTGCTGCGCTGGACAGGGCGGCCGGCGGACCTGGTGCCGGACGGGGGTACTACGTTCCCACCGGAAGTGTCAGTGAGACGGGCGGTCCCCATGTGGCGCTCCGCAGCGACGTTTCACGCTGGCTCTTCCCGCCGATCCTCCATGCCGGCCAGAGTCCTGAGGACCGGTAGCCCGCGGCGCTCAGGGCGCTCGCGGCGCCCCGGGCGCTACCGGGCGCTCGCCGCGGGGACACCCAGGATGCTGTCCAGCAGGTCGTTGCGGAACTTGCCCTCCGGATCATGTGCCGCGGCCAGTGACCGGAAGTCACCGAACCTGGGGTAGAGCGCTTCCCAGTCGTGGCTGGCAGGGGTAAAGAGCTTGCCCCAGTGCGGCCGGGCGCCAAACGGACGGAGCAGGTCCTCAAGCTCCGGAAGGACAGCTTCAACCTCAGCCTGCAGCGGCTTCCAGGTGAAATGCAGGGCCACGCTCTGTTGCCGGTAGAACGGGCTCAGCCAGAACTCGTCAGCCGCGCCTGTGCGGATCTCGGACACAAACAGCAGCGGCGCCACCTTGGCCGCCAGGGTGCGTACCGCCTGCAGGGCCGCAGGCGCCTGCTCCAATGGCAGGATGAATTCGCTCTGCAGCTCTTCGCCGTTGCTGGGCGTGAACTCGTGCCGGAAATGCGGCAGGCGGTCCAGCCATGGCCCGGGTTCGTCCAGTTGGGGTGTGCACGTTTCCGCCGACATTCCGGGCAGGGGATGCCGCGCCTCTGTGGCCGCGGTGGCGCCAAAGAGCCCGGCCAGGGCAGGCTCGGAATCGAGGGCCTTCAGCCAGACCTGGTCGATGACGTCTCCCGCGTAGTCAGTGAACAGGCTGACGCTGTACGCGCTGGAGACCAGGGCGCCGAAATTTTCCAGGGCACTGTCCCACGGCAAATTTTCCAGGACGCGCTGCCGCATGTGGAAGCTCTGCCGGACGGACAGCTCCAGTCCGGTGACGATTCCCAGGGCGCCGAGGCCCACAACACTGCCCAGGAACTGGTCTCCATCCGCGGCGGACAGCGAGACCTGTTCACCCGAGGGACGCACCAGGTCGATGCGTTCGACGGCGCCGGCCAGGGAGGGGTTGTTGACTCCGGAGCCGTGGGTCCCGGTCTGGATGGCTCCCGCCACGGAAATGTGGGGCAGGGAGGCCAGGTTGTGGATGGCGACGCCGGCCCGGTCCAGCCTCCGGCACAGCTCGCCATAGCTGACGCCACCGCTCACCCTGACAGTCCGAGCCTCGGAATCCAGCTCGATTTCCTGCGGCAGTCCATCGAGGAGCACGTGGACGCCGCTGGTGTCGCCCACCCGGTTGAAGGAGTGCCGGGACCCCAGGGCCTTAACCCGGCTGGCGCCCGCCACCACCTCGGCGAGTTCCTCCACAGAGCGTGGACGGCGAATATCCGTAGAGGAGTATTCGAGGTTTCCTGCCCAGTTTTGCATTGACTCGACTCTCTGTTGGGGTGGCGTTGGCTCCATCAACAGTCAACGCTAACAATCGCGGCTGTCAAGGCTGTTCCAGCCTTGGGACCTGGTTCTGAAAGCCTTTTCAAAGATGGGGTAGCGCACCATTCTATATCGTTGTAAATTGTCCCGATGACACTCGCTCAGACACCGCCCATGGGCTGGAACAGTTGGGACTGCTACGGCACCACGGTCACTGAGGAGGAGGTGCTGGCCAACGCTTCCTTTATGGCTGAACACCTGCTGCCCTATGGCTGGGAGACGGTGGTTGTGGACATCCAGTGGTACGAACCCGCAGCCCGCGTAGGCGGCTATAACGATGGTGCCGCCCTGGAACTCGACGCCTTCGGACGGCAGCTTCCTGCCGTGAACAGGTTCCCCTCAGCCGCTGACGGAGTTGGCTTTAAGGACCTTGCGGACAGGATCCACGGCCTGGGCCTCAAATTCGGCGTACACATCATGCGCGGCATTCCGCGGCAGGCAGTCAGGGACCGTCTTCCAGTGGAAGGCACTGATTTCACTGCTGACCAGGCTGCCGACCAATCCTCCGTCTGTGATTGGAATACGGACAACTTCGGGCTGAATCACCAGCACCCGGGTGCCCAGGCCTACTACGACTCCCAGCTGCGCCTCTTTGCCGCCTGGGGCGTGGACTTCGTCAAGGCTGACGACATGCTGGGTCCCTACTACGCGGACGAGATAGCGGCCTATCGGCTCGCCATCTCGCGTTCTGGGCGGGAAATCGCCCTGAGCCTGTCGCCAGGCCGCGCGCTGTCCCTGGCCCACCTGGAACACCTGCGCTCCAACTCCCAGATGTGGCGGGTGTCCGATGACCTCTGGGATGTCTGGGAGGACGTGGAGGCGCAGTTCGCCAGGATGGCCCGCTGGGCACCCCACCAGCGCGCAGGCGCCTGGGCAGATGCCGACATGCTGCCCGTGGGCAGGATTGCACTCAGGGCCGAGCGCGGTGCCGAGCGGCTGAGCCGGCTGACCATGGATGAACAGCGGACCATGATGACCCTCTGGTGTGTGTCGCGGTCGCCGCTGATGCTGGGCTGCGACCTGCCGTCCTCGCCCCCGGAAACGCTTGAGCTCCTCACCAACCGTGACCTCCTCGACGTCCTGAACGCCAGCCGCGCCAACCGCGAACTGCTGCGCGACGGCGATCTTGTCCTGTGGGCAGCGGAAGGCACGACGTCGGAGGACCGTTTTGTGGCGGTCTTCAACACCGGGACAGGGGACTTGGTCCGCTCGCTTCCGCTGGGTGACCTTGGTTTGGCCTCCGCATCATGGAAGGCGCGCGAGGCCTGGAGCGGCAACGATGCCGTGCTCGGCCTGAAGGATGACTTGCCGGCGCTGGACGTGAAGCTGCCCGGCCATGGCTCACAGCTCTTCCGCTTCACAGCGGAGTAGGCGCGAACGGACACTTAAGCCCCGGGGCTTAAGTGTCCGTTCGCGCGTCACCCGGCGTTAGGGAGAGCTCCCGGTTTAGCCAACCAGCCAGTGCGACGGCGGCGAAAGGCGCGGCGGGAGGACTGTAGCACTGCTGC
The DNA here is from genome assembly GCF_026427775.1 of Arthrobacter sp. CDRTa11. Classification (NCBI taxonomy): domain Bacteria; kingdom Bacillati; phylum Actinomycetota; class Actinomycetes; order Micrococcales; family Micrococcaceae; genus Arthrobacter; species Arthrobacter sp. CDRTa11. The sequence goes on from NZ_CP044532.1 coordinate 131,853, forward strand.
CCATGGCTGAGTTGAGTTGCGGCTGGGTGAGGAACAGCGCTGCGGAGAGGTCGGCGCCGTCGAGCCTTGCATCCCGCAGGTCGGCCCCCAACAGGTCCACGCCGGCGAGGTCGGCACCCCGGAGGTCGGCGCCAATCAGGTAAGCGCCACGGAGATCCGCGCCGCAGAGCCGGCGCTGGCGGAGGTTGGCTCCCATCAGGTCCGCACCCGGCTGCAGGTCCGGATCAAGGTGCCCGCCGCCGTCGGCAAAGTAGGCCGCCCGCACCTCTTCGCTGATCTCCATCAGGGTTCCCCTGACTTCGCCGTGAAGGCCCTCAATATCGCAGCTGAGGAGCCCGGGGACGGTACCCCCGGCAATCGCATCGATCCTCCCGGCCAGTTCCTTCGCGTCCTCCGCGGCGTAGGAGTCGAACGTTCTTGCCTGGGCCTCGGCAAGGTGCCACAGCATTTCGTGCAGCTGCCTCATGGATTTGAACGCGGCGAACATGACATGTTGCGAGTCCGGGTTATCCCGCCAGCTGATGCCGCCGAAAAGCCGCTGCGAGACGGCCTGCCCCGCCCCAAAGCAGTCAAAGACCGTGCAGCCGGAAAAACCCCTGGGCCGGAGGCGGTCGTGAATGGTGCACGAAAAGTCCTGGCCCAGGTTCCGGCAGGGTGTGCCCGCGGGCTTGTCGATGGCGAAGTCCGCGGAGCGGGTGAAGCCGAAGGCTGTGCAGCACAGCGCGAAGCAATTGCCACAGTCAGGGCGCAGCTGGCCCAGGTCAAGGGTGGGGGTGATGCGGTTCTGGGGTGTAGGTGTGATGTTCAAGGATTCTCCCGAAGATGATTTCCGTCAGTGTGCTGGGGAGGAGGGAACTCGTGGACGAGTTCCCCTTTCGGGCACACGGAATCACCGCTCCAGCGAGCGTCCGGCAAAGGCTGCGGAGGCTCTGGGTCACGGAAAACGGGTCACAGAGAAGAAATAAGAATCACTGAAACTGAGAATACCCCTTCAACGGGCAGGTGTGGATCTGCCAGTCAGCAGGACGTTCGAACAAGTCTTGCCCGGAGTGCAAGTTTGCACGTAGTGTAGCTATCGTGACTTCTGATACAACCACACCAGCCGAGGCGGCAGTTCCCCAGCTGTCCCGGCGGGAACTCAACAAGGCAGCAACCCGCCAGGCAATTACAGATGCCACCATGGATCTTGTCCGGCAAAAAGGCCTGGGCAACTTCACGGTGGAGGACATCGCCGATGCCGCCGGCGTCTCCCGCCGCACCTTCTTCAACTACTACGCCAGCACCGAGGCGGCGATCGGAAACGTCACCCACGGTTTCCTGGACGTAGCGCTCCAGCAGTTCCGGCTGCGCCCGGCGGGTGAACCGGTGATCGTCTCGGCCAGGGAAGCCCTGATGGCCCTTGCCGATCCCATGGCCGTGGCGCCCGTTGCCGAGCTCTTCAGCCTGATTCAGCAGAACCAGCAGCTCGCCCGTACGGAGCTCGAAGCGTGGGACCACTGCGCCGGGCAGATTATTGAGGCGGCGCGTGAGCGCATTGCCGGGGACACCGGCGTCGAACTGGATGAGCTGTACCTCCGGGCGCTGGCAGGCTCGGTGATTTCCTGCGGCAAGGCCGCCGTGGAAGTCTGGTTTGCCCGCTGCGGCGCTGACCTCTCCGAGGCCTCCATGGCCACGCTTCGGCAGCTGATGATCGATTCCATGGATCTGCTGGCCTGCGGCTTCGGCACCACGCCAGACACCTCACAGACTCCCCAGGCTGCTGAAACCCCGGCATCCGCACTTCCCACAGATCGGCACTGACATGGCCTTACTCCTTTACCGCCTGGGCAAGTTTTCCTACCGCCACCGCTGGCTGGTGGTCTCGGCGTGGCTCGCCGTCCTCGTCGCCGTCGGCGGCTCGGCAGCCGCCTTCCACGGCACCATGTCCAACAACTTCCAGATCCCCGGGACTGAAACCCAGCAGATGCTGGACAAGCTGAAGGCGGACCTTCCGGCTTCCTCGGGCGGCACCGCCGGAATCGTTTTCGAGGCCGACGGCGATGGGTTCAGCCAGGAGGGCAAGGCCGCCGTGACGGCCGCGCTGGCCAAGCTCGGCACCCTGCCCGACGTCCAGGGAACAGTGGATCCGTTCGCCACCCAGGCCCAGCTTGACCAGGGAGCAGCGGACCTGGCCGCGGGCGAGCAGAAAGCTGCGGCCGGGAAGGCGCAGCTGGACAAGTCCGCCGCAGATCTCGCTGCGGGAGCTGCCCAGCTGGCCCAGGCTGAACAGCAGATGAAGGCTGCCGGGCTTCCCGACGCTGCCATCGAGGCCCAGCTGGGCCAGCAGAAAGCGGCGATTGCCGCCGGCCAGCAGCAGCTCGACGCCGGGCGGAAGGAGCTCGAGGCGGGCACCGCTGAGCTGGAACTCGGCAAACGCCGGATCGCGGCTTCCGAAGGCATGCGCTTTGTCTCCGAGGATGGGAAGGCAGCACTCGCCCAGGTGCAGTTCAAGACGTCCATCAATGCGATCGATCCGGCTGTCCGTAAAGAAGTCCAGGAGATCGCCCAGGAAGTATCGTCGGCAGGCGTCACGTCCTACGCCAGCAAAGAGATCACCGAGGATGTTTCCGACTTGTTCGGAATTTCCGAGATCCTCGGCATCGCCATTGCAGCCCTGGTGCTGATCGTCATGCTGGGCACCCTGATTGCCGCCGGCTTGCCGCTCCTGATGGCAGTGGTGGGAGTCGCCGTGGGCGTGGGCGGCACGTTCGCCCTCACCAGCGTGGTGGACATGAGTTCCATTTCACCCATGTTGGCCCTCATGCTGGGCCTTGCCGTGGGCATCGATTACTCCCTCTTCATCGTGAACCGGCACCGGAACCAGCTGCTGGCGGGGATGGATGCGGAGGAGTCCGCCGCCCTGGCCACCGGCACGTCCGGCAACGCCGTACTGTTCGCCGGACTCACCGTCATCATCGCGCTCGCGGCCCTGGTGGTGCCCGGCCTCCCCTTCCTGGCGGTGATGGGCCTTTCTGCCGCGGCCACAGTGGCAGTCGCCGTCGTGGTTGCCCTGACCCTCACGCCGGCGGTCCTGTCACTCGTGGGCCGGCGCCTGATTTCCCGGCGCAAATGGGCGAAGGCCGAAGCGCACAATGCTGCACCCGGCCACGAAGAAGCAGACCGTACCAAGGAAGAGCGCCGGAGCAGCCATGGCTGGGGTGGCCTGGTCACCCGCCATCCCATCCTGGCCCTCCTGGCCGGCGTGGTGCTGCTGGGTGTGCTGGCCCTGCCGGCCAGCCAGCTCCGGCTGGCACTGCCCGACGGCGGCTCGGAACCCGTGGACTCCCAGGCCTACAAGGCGTACGACGCCACCAAGCGCAGCTTCGGCGAGGGCATGACCGGCCCCATCGTGGTGGTGGGGGAGTTCCCTGCCGGCCTGAGCGAAGCCGAAGCGGTGTCAAAACAGTACGACGTGGCCGACATCCTGCGGGGTGTGGACAACGTCACTGCGGCCGTCCCGGTTGCCCTCAGCGAGGACCGACGCACGGCCGTCTTCCAGGTCATCCCCCGGGAAGGCCCCGCCAGCGCGAGCACCGTCCAGGTGGTCTCCGAACTGCGTGCCAGGAACGCCGAAATCAAGGACTCCACGGGCGTTACCGTCGGCCTCACCGGGCAGACCGCCGGCAACATCGACGTCTCCACAAAACTGGGCGACGCCCTGCCCCCCTACCTGGCGATCGTCGTCGGGCTCTCCCTGATCCTCCTGCTCCTGGTGTTCCGCTCTATCGTGGTGCCGCTGCTGGCCACGGGCGGATTCCTGCTGTCCCTGGCGGCTGCGTTCGGCGCCGTCGTGGCCGTCTACCAGTGGGGCTGGCTGGGTACGGTGTTTGACGTTCCCAACCCCGGCGCGGTGCTCAGCTTCCTGCCCATCATCCTGATCGGCGTGCTGTTCGGCCTGGCCATGGACTACCAGGTGTTCATCACCTCGGGCATGCGGGAGTCCTACATGCACGGCGAAACCGCCAAACACGCCGTGCGGACAGGTTTCAGCCACGCCGCCGCAGTGGTCACCGCCGCGGCCATCATCATGGTCAGCGTCTTTTCCGGGTTCGTCTTCAGCCACCTGACCATGGTGCGACCGCTCGGTTTTGCCATGGCGTTCGGCGTCCTGGTGGATGCCTTTGTGGTTCGCATGACCATTGTTCCTGCCGTCATGTACCTGCTCGGCGAAAAGGCCTGGTGGCTGCCCGCGTGGCTGGACCGCATCCTGCCCGATGTTGACGTGGAGGGCGCGAAACTCCGGGCGGACGAACCAGCCGCGAACCTGAGGGAAAAAGAGGGTTCAGTACATTAGGCTGGCGCCGGGATGCCCGTTGGCCGTACTCAGCCCTGCGTACCCGCATGATTACCCGCCGGAGTGCATAACAGGATGGATTCTTGATGCCGTTGGATCAGCTTGCCGCGATGGTTGCGTGTGTTGTCCTGGGTGGCCTGGCAGTCTTCCAGGCCGCCCTGGTTGCAGGGGCTCCGCTGGGGAGAATGGCATGGGGAGGGCAGCACGAAGTGCTCCCCGTCCGGCTCAGGGCAGGCAGCGCGGTGTCCATTGGGCTGTACGCACTTTTTGCCTACGCGGCCCTGGCCAAAGCCGGCCTGGGCCCGCCCCTGGTCAACGAATCCTTCACCTCGGTTTTTTCCTGGGTGCTGACGGGCTACTTCGCCCTGGGCGTGGTGATGAACGGCATCTCCCGGAGCAAGCCGGAACGCCTCGTCATGACCCCGACGGCACTGTTGCTCGCAGCGTTGTACCTGGCGCTTTCGCTTAACTGACGCTTTCCCAACACCGACGCCGCATTGGTGACCTGCTTTCCCTGAGTGGGCAACCCTTCTAGGACTGTTGCCAGTTCACCGGCACCACTCGGAGCCAGGTGTACTCCAGCCCCCGGAGGACTATTCCGTTATTGAGGTTTACGGTGTTACCGGAAAGAATGTCCACGGCCTCCGGTGCGAAGCCTGAGAGTGTTCCGGCCTGGATGATCTGGGGATGTTCACTGAAGTTGGCAAGGGCGAGTATCAGCGTTCCCTCGCCGGGCCGCTGGTAGCCCAGCACGGCCGGCGTCTTTGTGTCGAACGGAATAAGGCGGGTGCCTGCCAGTTCGGGGGCACTGGCCCGGGCATCCGTCATTCTGCGGAGGCCTGCGAAGATGGCGCCCTCGGGGGTGGACGGGTCATGGCGGCGTGCGTAGCGTTCCGCCGGAAAGTGGGGCCGGTGTACCCAGCGGCTGTCGGCTTCGTGACCTTCCTCCGCGGCGTATTCGTAGTCGTTGAGCTGGCCCACCTCGTCGCCCAGGTACAGCAGGGGTATGCCGCCGGTGCTGAACGCCACCGAGTGGGCCAGCAGGATCCTGTCCACCGCCTGGACCGAATCATCCTCCAGGCCGCAGAGCGAGGCAGTTGTTCCCGAGATGCGGCAGTCGCCGGTGTTGGGGTTGTCCTGGAACGGCACACCGCGCGCGAAGCTGCCCGGAAAGCGGTTGACGTAGAAGGAGTTCAGGAACCGGCGATGGTCGAAGCCGTTGATCCCGAGCTCTGCAGCGTCCTCATCGCCGAACGTCCAGCCGATGTCGTCGTGGCTCCGGACATAATTCACCCAGGACGTCCCCGGCGGAATGTTGTGGCGGCGCTCCAGGGCCTGGGACAGCAGCGAGACGTTCCGGGTGGCCATCGACTCCCAGATGAGCGCCATTTGAAGGGGGTTGTAGGAGAGCTGGCATTCGGCCGGATCGATGTACAGGGCCACCTCGTCCGGATGGACAATGGCTTCGGATTTGAAGAGCAGTGACGGGGCGGCCAGCCGGCAGACTGCGTTGAAGGCCCGCAGCAGGGTATGTGCCTCCGGCTGGTTTTCGCAGGGTGTCCCCAGCTTCTTCCAGATGAAGGCGACGGCGTCCATCCGCAGGATACTGATGCCCTGGTTGGCGAGGAAAAGCATCTCGGCTGCCATCGCCCGGAACACTTCAGGGTTCGAATAGTTCAGGTCCCATTGGTAGGTGTGGAACGTGGCCCAGACCCACCTGCCGTCCGGCATCTGCACGAACGAGCCAGGGTGGTCTTCCGGGAAGATCTCCCGCACATTCTGCTCGAAGGCGTCCGGCATTCTCCGGTCAGGGAAAATCCAGTAGTAGTCGCTGAAGTCCGTATCGCCGTCGGCAGCCTTTCGGGCCCACTCGTGCTCGTTTGACGTGTGGTTGAAGACGAAGTCGACAACCAGCCTGATGCCGTTGGCACGCAGTTCGGCGGCAAGCCCGCGCAGCTGTTGCATGGTTCCGAGCCGCGGATTGACCTGCCGGTAACTGGACACCGCGTAGCCGCCGTCGGACAGCGGTTCGGGTGCCAGGAAAAGCGGCATGAGGTGCAGGTAGGTAAGGCCCAGTTCCTTGAAGTAGGGGATGCGGGCACGGACGCCCTCAAGGTCGGCGGCGTACCGGTCCACGTAGCAGACCCCGCCGAGCACGCGGTTGGACTCGAACCAGCCGCCGTCGCTTTCGGCGTCCTGGATCTTCAGTTCTGCCGCCCTTTCCTGCCAGGACCGGGCTGCCTCAACCGCAAGGGAAATTAGCTGGTCCTGGAAGTCAGGCCGTGAGCCGTAGAGTGCGTGGAACAGGCGCGCCAGGTTGGGGAAATGGACGTGGAAGCGCCGTTCGAAATCAGCCCAGTCCCTGTCGCCTGGACGGATGCCGGCCTTCTCTGCGACGGCGGTGAGCACCTTCGCGCTGTCGAAGTGATCTGCGGTTGCCGGTTCAGGCATGGGTTTTTGCTCCTTCACGCTCTGCGGTCCACCGCTGCCAGGATTGCCTGGCCCAGTTCCGCAGGTTTGGTGAACTGGGGCCAGTGCCCGGTGGGAAGGTCCACGTACTCCACGTCCCGGATACGGGCCAGCTCCGCCACGTAGGGATGGCCGGCGTCGATCCACTCCTGAAGCAGTGAGGAAGGAAACTCGCAGGCGATCACGGTGGCGGGGACGTCATACCGGCGGACGTCGTGCAGGTGCTGCTGATCGAACGCCACGCCCTTGGGCTGCGGGATGGCGCGGGCCCGGAATTGGGCACGAAGGTCCTCGGTGAGGTCCGTGAGATCGGCGTCTTCGAAACCTTCCCAGGGCGGCAGGGGAATCTGGTCGCCCTCCGCCGGCAGCTCATCGTTGATGACGCCGCCCTCGCCCAGGGGGCCGCTGTCCACGTAGATGGCGCGCTCCACCCGGTCCGGCCGCGCATCAACCACCCCGTGGATGATGGCGCCGCCGCCGGAGTGGCCCACCAGCACCACTTTTCCTTCCAGCCCGTCCACGGCCCTCACGACGGCGTCGATGTGGTCACGCAGGCCAATTCCGGCGCGCGGGGCGTCTGCAGACTCGAGGCCGGGGAGGGTGAGCGGATGGGGCGTGTGCCCTACCGCCTCCAAGGGCGGCGTCACCTCCGCCCACGACGAGGCGTCCAACCAGAAACCGGGTACCAGGATGATGTCCATGACGAAAAACCCTACCCGGCCCCCGGCACAGCGTTAAGCCCCCACGCTGTGCCGCCCCAGGGACTAAACCCGGAGGTTAAGGGCTTTACCGCACGGAAAGTCCGACGGCGTCGGTGGTCACCGAGCCGTGGGCGTTGCGGAAAACGGCGCGCACCAGAAGATCCGGCTTTAGGGAGTCGTCCTCCGTGGAAGCGGCCGCCAACTCGAGGGTGGAACTGTACGTGCCCTCGTCCGTCCGCTTGGTGATGGGCTGGGATTCAAGCTGCGCCCAGGTGGCCCCGCCGTCGGAGGACGTCTCCCAGACAGCTACCGGGCCCGGCGTCCCGGTGGCTGTGGCGGCGAACACGGCCTTCTTCCCGGCGTCCACGGATACCGGCTTCGGCTGCTTCTGTACCGCCGGGAGCTCCACGGTCTGGTCAAAAGCGGGCCAGCCGTCCACCCAGTTGATCTTCTGCAGTCCCAGTGTGGGAAAGTACGGGATGTCCTGGTTGGACCCGTCGTAGTAGTGGAACGCCAGGTAGTCGCCAAAAACCGACTGTCCGCCCGGGCCCGTGATTGCACCGTGCGAATCCAGCACCACGGACCCGCCGCCGCCGAACATGTCGCGGCCGTCCTTGTCCAGGTAGGGGCCCTTCACCGACGTGGAGCGGCCCACCGCCACTTTGTAGGTGGAGTCCGCGCCCCGGCAGCAGGAATCGAAGGAGACAATCAGGTAGTAGTAGCCGCCGTGCCGGGTGATGTACGGGGCCTCCACGGGGTTGCCCGGCATAAAGCGGTCCGCGATATTGACGGTCTTGGACTGCCAGTCGGCCACAGGCTTGCCGGTGGGCCACTCGATGGGCACCAGGAAGATCCCGTACCAGAACGAGCCGATGGCCATATAGGGGGTGCCGTCCGCATCTTCGATGATGCCGGCGTCGATCGCGTTGAACGTCTTGCCGGGGTTGTTCGGATCCAGCCCCATGGCGGGGGAGGAGACCACCAGGCCCTGGTCCACCCACTCGTAGCTGGGGTCGTTGGGGTCAAGAGTGGTGTTGGTGGCCAGGGCGGTCAAAGAGTTGTTCCCGCCAAAGCGCGACGCCGAGTAGTACAGGTAGTAGGTTCCGTTGTGTTCGGTGATTTCCGGCGCCCACAGGTTGCCCGGCAGCTCGCCGTCGGCGAAGTGCTCATCAATCCACGCCGGAATCTTGTCCCAGACCGTGCCGCTGTACTCCCACGTGGTTCCCTGGTCCGAGGAGGACCAGATCTGGATGGTCCCGCCGTTCTCCCTGTTCAGCAGTCCGGTGGAATAGACGTACCACGTGCCGTCGTCGGCGATGATCAGCGCGGGATCGTGGATTGGCGAGGTCTGGCCCACCACCGTTTTGCCGCCTGGCAGGTCGGCCTGCTGCTTCTGCGCTCCAGCCTGCTTCTGCGCCCCGGCCTGCTTCTGCTCAGCAGCCAGCAGCTGTTCTATTGCCGGCCTCTGTTCTATCGCTGGTCTGTGTTCAATGGCTGCGCCCGCGGCCGGCGGCAGTGCCGCCGCTGTCAGCGCGATGCCAAAAGCCGCTGCCAATCCCGCTGCGCGCGTTGTCCAAGATCGTGACTTCGTCATCACGTGGTCCTTCCAAAAAGGGTGGTTGGGGGATAAGTCGACGACGGTAGCGGGGATGCGCCCGACCGAAAAGTTGCAACGTTGTAACGAGAAATATGGCACGCGCCGGCAGGGGCGTCAAGGGAACGGGCCGCACGGTCAAAAAGAAAACGCCGCGCCCCCTTGACGTTCTTTACATCGTTGTGTGAAAGTTCTTACAACGTTGCAAAAACAGTCCCGGATGCCTGTCCGCCGCCTCACCGCTGCCAGCGGGACTGAGTCTGACCAGCAAGCATTCTTGATCCATTTACCCAACCGGAAGGACCACGTGATGACGAAGTCACGTCCCATGGCCGCTGCCTTGGCGCTTTTGACCGCAACAGGCCTGATGCTCGGCGGATGCTCTGCCCCAACAGGCGGGGATGCCGGCGAAAAGAAACTGACCTTTATGTTCCGTGGGGGTGAGGACGAAAAGAAGGCCTACGAAAAGGCCGTAGCGCAGTTTGAAACGGACAACAACGTGGACGTGGACATCATCGTCACCACCGCGGACCAGTACGCCACCAAACTGAAGGCTGCCATCGCCGGCAAGCAGGTCCCGGATGTCTTCTACATCGGCCCCGGCGACGTTCAGGCGTACGTGCAGAACGGCATCGTCAAGGACATCACCGAGTACGTGGAGAAGTCCGACACCATCGACCTGGAGAACATCTGGGAGTACGGCGTCGACAGCTACCGCTACGACGGAAAGCGGGTGGGCGAAGGCGCTATCTACGCCCTCCCCAAGGATGTTGGACCGTTCTCCTTCGGCTACAACAAGACCATGCTGGAAAAGGCGGGCATCCCGCTTCCGGACAAGGACAAGCCGTACACCTTCGACGAATTCGTGGCCGCGGCCAAGAAGCTGACCGCGGACACCAACGGGGACGGCGCCATGGACCAGTGGGGCACCGGCCTGAACGTCCAGTGGAACCTGCAGCCTTTTGTCTGGTCCAACGGCGGCGACTGGCTCAACGAGGACCGCACCAAGGTCACGGTGGACACGCCGGAGTTCGCCGAATCCCTCCAGTGGTTTGCTGACCTGCAGAACGTCCACGGCGTGACGCCGTCCGTTGCCGAGGCACAGACCCTGGACACGTACCAGCGCTGGATGAAGGGCGAAATCGGCTTCTTCCCGATCGCTCCGTGGGACCTCTCCACCTACCAGAAGCTGGGCTTTGAATGGGATGTCATCCCGTACCCGGCCGGCGACACCGGCAAGACCGCCAGCTGGATCGGAACGCTGGGCGTGGCTGTGTCTGAGAGCACCAAGCACCCGGAGGAGGCCGTCAAGCTGGTGGAATACCTGACGGCCAACAAGGAAGCCCAGCAGAGCCTGGTGGATGCCGGTATCCAGATCCCCAACCTGAAGGACATGGCTGAGACCTGGGCCGCCGACACCACCACCAAGCCCGCCAACAAGGCCGAGTTCCTGCAGATCGTGAAGGACTATGGGCGGGCCCTGCCGGGCGGCAACACCTTCAACGCCGAGTGGTACGACGAACTCTTCACCAACATCCAGCCCGTGCTGGACGGCAAGCAGACCGCTGCCGACTACCTGAAGGAAGCCCAGCCGCGGATGCAGGAATTCCTGGACGCAGCCAACCAGCAGGCCGGCAGCTAACCCCCACACCAGGTGTCGCGGCTGCACCGGAAGGCAGCCGCGGCACCGTTCCACCCGTCTTTTGAAGTGCTGCCCTTTTACCGGGCAGCACCGTCCCGAATCAAAGCAGTCCCGAATCAAAGAGGATCCAGCGATGTCATCAACCATCACGCGCCGCTCGCGGCTTCACCGGAAGGAACACCAGGCCGCGCTTGTCTTTGTTGCCATACCGGTGATCGGGTTCCTCCTCTTTACGCTTTTCCCCTTGCTTTTCTCCGTCTATGCCTCCTTCACGAACTGGAACGGGATCTCCGCGCCGGTGTTCAAGGGCCTGGACAACTACACCAAGATGTTTGGTGACCGGTACTTCCTGAAGTCGCTGTGGAACACCGTCTTTATGATGATCGGCATCCCCGTTGGCCTGGTCATTTCGCTGGCGCTGGCACTGGCCATGAACCGAAAAATGCGCGGCACCACGATCTTCCGCACGGTCTACTACCTGCCGGTGATCTCCTCCATCGCGGCCGTGGCCATCCTGTGGCAGTGGGCCTTCAATGGCGATTTCGGCCTCATCAACCAGGGGCTGGGCCTGCTGGGGATCGACGGCCCCAACTGGCTGCAGGACACCGCCACCGTGAAGCCTGCCCTGATCATCATGGCGGTGTGGAAGGGGCTGGGGTATTCGATGCTGCTTTACCTGGCCGCCCTCCAATCGGTGCCCCGCTACCTGTATGAGGCCGCCGCCCTGGACGGCGCCTCCGCCTGGCAGCAGTTCCGCCACATCACCATTCCCATGGTCCGGCCGGTCACTTTCTTCCTTATCGTCACCAGCATCATTGGCGGTTCCCAGATCTTCGTGGAAATCAACATCATGACCCCCACCGGCGGCCCGGAGTTCGAGTCCGCTTCCATCGTCTGGTACATCTGGCAAAAAGCGTTCGACAACCTCCAGATGGGCTACGCCTCGGCCATGTCCGTGGTCCTGGGGCTGCTGGTCTTCATCATCACCTTTATCCAGTTCCGGCTTAACCGCCGCAACCAGTTTTCGATCGATTGAGGCAGGCAGCCATGTCCGCGCAGAATGTCATCACCACCCCTCCACTGGAAACCACCGAGCCGATCCCCGGCCACCGGCGGGACAGAACCGGCAACCAGCCGCACCGTGCAAAAGATGGCCAGCATTCGACCAAAAACGGGCTCAGGCTGGGCAACATCCTGACCACCCTGATCCTCAGCGTGGGCGCCATCATCATGATCGCGCCGCTCGCCTGGACCTTTTCCACGTCGCTGAAAACCAAAGATGGCGTGTTCGAGCTTCCGCCGCAGTGGATTCCGGACCCGTTCGTCTGGGAAAACTACGCGCGCATCTGGACGGCCGGGCCGCTCCTCACCGGCATCCAGAACAGCCTGATCGTGGCATGCTCAGTCACCATCATCGGTTCCCTGACCTCCGCGCTTGCGGCCTTCGCGTTCGCCAAGATGCGGATGCCCTTTAAGAACGTCCTTTTCCTGGGCCTGCTGTCCGGCCTGATGATCCCGTTCCCCACACTGATGATTCCGCAGTTCACCATCTTCGCCAGCATCGGCTGGGTGGACACCCTGCTGCCGCTGATCGTGCCCGGGCTGTTCGGCAACATCATCATGATCTTCTTCCTGCGGCAGTTCCTGAACAGCGTGCCGGATTCCATCGTGGAGGCGGCAAGGATCGACGGCGCCTCCTACCTGCAGATCTTCTGGACCCTGATCATGCCCGCCATCCGTCCTGCGCTGGCGGCCCAGTTCATCCTCTGGTTCATGGCCATGTGGAATGACTACCTGGCGCCGATCATCTACCTCAACTCACCGGGCACGCAGACCCTCCAGTTGGTGATCGCCAACTTCAATGCCCAGTACGCCATCCAGACCGACTACCCCCTGATCATGGCGGCATCGTTCATCGCACTGCTGCCAGTCCTGATCGTTTTCATCGTCTTCCAGCGCCAGATCATCGAATCAATCGCCCTCTCGGGATCCAAGGGCTGACCATGCCGGCCAATAACCTCGCCGTTTTACCGAACGAACTGCATCTGGGCTGGGCCGGCCGGGTGATGCAGTGGCTGGGCTTCGCCACCCGGCTGGTGCTGGTGAACCTGCTGTTCGTGGCCGGGGCCCTGGCCGGCCTGTTGGTCTTGGGGCTGTTCCCCGCCGCCGTCGCGGCCACCACCATCCTGGCCAGGCTGCGCGCAGGGCTTGCCGGCGAGCACCTGGTGCGTGACTTCATCAGCGTGTACCGCTTCCAGTTTTGGCACGCCAACCGGGTGGGCAGCATATTCTGGCTGGCCGGCGTCGTACTTGGCCTTAATGTCCTCAGCGTGCTGGGACCGGAGGGCGCCGTGTTGCTGTCCTCGCCCGTCCACGCCGTCCTTCTTCTCCTGGCGGCGCTGGCAGGCACTGCCACCTTCATGGCGGCCGCGACGGCGGTGGCCATCTGCAGCCGTTGCCGTGACTCGGTGGCAGGGACCTGGCGGACGGCGTTTGTGCTTCCGCTTGTGTCGCCCATGATGAGCATTTCGCTGTTGCTGAGCCTGGTGGCATGCGCCGTCATCTTCTCCGGAATGACCGTCCTCCTGCCGCTGGCAGGGGCATCGGTTCCCCTGCTGCTTTCCGGTTGGCTGGTGGAACGCCGGCTCTCCGCCCTCCAACAGGGGCACACCGTCCCCGCCTGACGCTTTCAATCCCTATCCACACGCTCTTGCCCAACTAGGTAGCGCCAACTGTCGTTTAGACAGCTCAAAACGACACTTAGAGCTACCCAGTTGGGCCGGACTTTTACTACAACGTTATACAGAACAGGAAGAACCGTGACCATCACCTCCGCTGCTGCTGAACAGACCGACTTGGCTGTTGTGGCACCCACCGTCATCACCGTCGACAGGTCCGCCGTTGTTGCCCCCGTCAGCCGGCGCATCTTCGGCTCCTTCGTGGAGCACCTGGGCAGGTGCGTCTACGACGGCATCTACGAGCCCGGGCACCCCACCGCCAACGAGGACGGATTCCGGCTGGACGTCATCGAGCTGGTCAAGGAACTCGGCTCCAGCACCATCCGCTACCCCGGCGGCAACTTCGTTTCGGGCTACCGCTGGGAGGACGGCGTGGGACCACGGGATCAGCGCCCGGTCCGCCGCGACCTCGCCTGGCACTCACTGGAATCGAACCAGGTGGGCCTGGACGAGTTCGCCCGCTGGTGTGAGCTCACGGGCTCCGAGCTGATGATGGCCGTGAACCTGGGCACCCGCGGCATCGATGCCGCCCTTGACCTGCTGGAGTATGCCAACCACCCCTCCGGCACCGCCCTCAGTGAGCAGCGCATCGCCAACGGGGCCAAGGATCCCTACAACATCCGGATGTGGTGCCTCGGCAACGAAATGGACGGCCCGTGGCAGATCGGCCACATGTCGGCCGACAGCTACGGCAGGCTTGCGGCCCGTACGGCGTCCGCCATGAAGACCGCGGACAAGGACCTGCAGCTGGTGGTATGCGGCTCCTCGAGCTCCTCCATGCCCACCTTCGGCGAATGGGAGCGCGTGGTCCTGGAGCACAGCTACGACTACGTGGATTACATTTCCTGCCACGCCTACTACCAGGAGCGCAACGGGGACCTGGGCTCCTACCTCGCGTCCTCGCTGGACATGCAGTACTTCATCGAGACCGTGGTGGCCACCGCCGATCACGTCAAGCATAAGCTCAAGAGCAAAAAGACCATCCAGCTCTCCTTCGACGAGTGGAACATCTGGTACCTGGACGAGCACCAGGCCTCGGACGAGGTCAACGAGGAATGGACCCACGCACCGCGCCAGCTGGAGGATGTCTACTCCGTGGCCGACGCCGTGGTGTTCGGCAACCTGCTCATCACCCTGCTGAAGAACCACGACCGGGTGGCCGCGGCCTCGCTGGCCCAGCTGGTCAACGTGATTGCGCCCATCATGACGGAACCCGGCGGCGACTCCTGGCGGCAGACCACGTTCTTCCCGTTCTCCGTCACCTCGCGCCTGGCCCGGGGCGAGGTGCTCCGCCCGCGGATCGAGGCAGGGACGTACACGACGGCGGTTTACGGCGAAGCGCCGCTGGTGGACGCCGTGGCAACCGCCGACGCCGCCACCGGCCAGTCGGCGCTGTTCCTGGTGAACCGCAGCCAGACGGAGGCGATCGACGTCAGCATCAACGTGTCAGAGCTGAACGCCACGGTGGTGACCGAGGCCGTCACCCTCCACGACGAGGACGTATACGCCAAGAACACGCTCCAGGACCAGAACCGCGTGGGCCTGAAGCAGCTCAACGGTGCCGTCCTGGAGGAGGGCACCCTGACGGTGACACTCCCGCCGGTGTCCTGGTCCGCCGTCGCGCTTGGCTGACGTGCGCCCCCGGAACGTTAGCCCTGCAGCCGGCCGCCGGCCGGGCCGTTCGTCATCAGCGGTCCTTCACCTCAGAGCGGTGGGGCTGGCTGCGGCGCTGGCCGCCGTCGTCCTGGTCCTGTCAGCCTGTGCCGCCGTTCCCGGCGCCACGGCCGAACAGGAACCAGCGGAGGCCGGGCTGAGCGGGGATATTTTCACCCACGATCCTGCCCTGGTGAAGGGCGGGGACGGCGAATCCTGGTTCATCTACTCCACCGGCAACGGCCAGGTGGCGGACGGAAACATCCAGATCCGCCGCTCCACCGACGGCAGGAACTGGGAACACGCCGGCGAGGTGTGGCAGCAGAAACCGGCCTGGCTTGCGGCGGCGGTTCCCGGTGTGGACAACCTCTGGGCGCCGGAGCTGTACCAGCACAACGGCACCTGGTACCTCTACTACTCCGCCTCCACCTTCGGCAAGAACCTGTCCGTGATTGCACTGGCCACCAACACCACGCTTGACCCGCAGGACCCGGGCTATGAATGGGTGGACCGGGGGCAGGTGATGTCCTCGAAGGGGGAGCGGTTCAACGCCATTGATCCCGGCATTGCCGAGGACGCGGACGGCACGCCGTGGATGTCCTTCGGTTCGTTCTGGACCGGGCTGCAGCTGGTGGAGCTCGAGTGGCCCAGCGGCCTGCCCGCCGCGGGTGCGGAGCCGGTGACAATAGCTGACCGGAAGGCGCCGCCGAATGCCATCGAGGCGCCGTACATCCTGCCGCACGACGGTGCCTTCTACCTCTTCTTCTCCCGCGATTTCTGTTGCCAGGGGCTGGAGAGCACCTACAACATTGCCGTCGGGAAATCCGACAGCATCAACGGTCCCTATGTGGATGCCGAGGGCAAGGCACTGCTCGACGGCGGCGGCACACCGCTGCTGGGCACCGACGGCGGGCGCGTGGGGCCGGGCGGCCAATCCGTTTCCGGGGGCACCCTCGCGTTCCACTACTACGCCGAGGAACTCGACGGCGCCTTCCGGCTGGGCCTGGCCGAGCTGGAGTGGAAGGACGGCTGGCCCACTGTCCGGTGGGACTAACCACCCGAGTTTTTGTCCAGTTACGGCGACTTCCGGTCGGTTTATCTCGCCGTAGCTGGACAAAAACTCTGAGGGGGCGTTAGCCCACCGTTGATTCCCGCGGCACCACGCGGAAAGCAGCTTCGATCTGACGCGGCGCACCGCCATCCGGATTCTTAATCCGCTCCATGAGCATCCGGATGGCGGTCTCCGCAATCTCCACCCGCCCCGGGTCCACGGTGCTGAGCGTGGGCAGCGAATAGCGCGTTTCGTCCAGGTCATCGAAGCCGATTACGGCGACGTCGTCCGGCACACGGAAGCCCGCTTCCTGCAATACCCGCACGGCGCCCTGGGCCAAGGTGTCATTGAGCCCGAACACGGCGTCGAATGATGCGCCACGGTCCAGGAGATCGTGCATTGCTGCCGCGCCGTTGGAGCGGTGCCAGTCCCGGACGTAGGCGATGATGCCGTCGTCGTACGGGATGCCCCGGGCCTCAAGCGCCTCGCGGTAACCGCGGAGCCGGAGCCCGGCAGAGCCAATGACTTCCCCCTGGTGGGCGCCCACCACGGCGATTCGCTTCCGGCCGAGATCCAGCAGGTGTTCGGTGGCTGCCCGCGCGGCGGTGACGTTCTGCATGGTGACGTGGTCCGAGCCGCTGCCGAAGATGCGTTCACCCAGCAGGACAATCGGCACCTCTGCCTTAACGAGGTCAGCGTCTTCCTGGCCCATGGCGAGCGGGCTGAAAATCAGGCCGTCCGACATCTTGAGCCGCGGGCTGGACATCACTTCGAGCTCCCGGGCGCGGTCAGCGCCTGTCTGCTCAATCAGCACCACCAGGCCATGCTTCGCGGCGGCTTCGATCACGGCGTCGGCCAACTCGGCGAAGTAGGGCAGGCTGAGCTGGGGGAGCGCCAGGGTGATGGCACCAGTCTGCCCGGAGCGCAGGCTGCGGGCCGTCAGGTTGGGACGGTATCCCAGCTCGGCAATGGCCTGCTCCACTTTGGCGCGGGTGGTGTCCCGGACATGCGGGTGGTTGTTGATGACATTGGAGACCGTCTTGAAGGACACGCCGGCGACCCGGGCCACGTCGTGAAGAGTCGCTGCCATGGTGGATCTCCTTGCTAAGGTTCCCGGCCGTTTGGCCAGCTAGGAAAATATTACAACGTTGCATGGAGCTGGTGCCGGATGGCAGCGGGAAGCCCTGCCGCGCAGCGCCGCGGCAGGGCTTCGCGGTGTTTAGCGCCGCTTCCGTTTAGACCGCTGTTCCTCCTGCCGCTCCGACCTGGCCCGCTCCGCGGAACGCTGGGATGTCCCTCCGCCCACCACCTTTTGGTGCCACTCGCGCTGGTACGCCCGCGTGGCTGCGGCGTCCTTGCGGCGGGCAAGTGCCGCCAGTTCGCGCTGGAGTTTCAGGTAGTTGTTCCAGCGCCGGTCCTCAAGCGTGCCGTCGGCGAGGGCCTGCCGCACCGCGCAGCCGGGCTCCCGCTCATGGGCGCAGTCCGCAAACCGGCAGAGGCCGGCCAGCTCCTCCACGTCGCCGAACATCTGCTCCATTCCGTCGTCCGCGTCGAAAAGCCCAAACCCGCGGACGCCGGGAGTGTCCATCAGGACCGTGCCGTCCGCCAGTGGCACCAGCTCGCGGGAGGTGGTGGTGTGCTTGCCCCTGAAGTCGCCGGAGCGGACGGCGCCAGTGTCCTGGGCATTATGGCCCACCAGGGCGTTGATCAGAGTGGATTTGCCGGCGCCGGAAGGCCCCAGGAGAACCAGCGTGCTGCGCGCCGGCAGGCAGCCCAGCAGTTCGTCGATTCCGTCCCCGTGCTCGGCAGAGGTGGTGACCACCTCAACTCCCGCCGCCTGCAGGATGACCTGCCCGACGACGTCGTCCGCTACGTCCGCAAGGTCCGCTTTGGTGACAATCACCAGCGGAACGGCTCCCGAGTCCCACGCGGCAACCAGGGTGCGTTCGAGCCGGTTGTGGGTGAGCGGCCGGTCCACCGGGACCACCACGCCGATCACGTCCATGTTTGCGGCCAGCACCTGGGCGGCCGAGGAGGCCTCGAAGGCGCGCTTTCGGCTGAGTTCCGAGCGCCGGGGAAGGATCCCGACAATCTGCCGGTCACCGGCACGGTTGGGTCCGATCCACACCCAGTCGCCCGTGACCGGCACACCGGCATCGAGCGGGTAGGGCAGGTGCAGGAGTTCCGCGCCGACCGCCACCAGCACCAGGCTGCGGTCCACCCGGACCACACGGCCAGGCTCGCAGGCCGTGCTGCTGACCGAGGGCGGATGTTCGTTGAAGTGCCGTTCCACGGCGGGGTTAAAGCCGTACAGGCTGGGCCCGTTGTGGCCGGAAATGGGCCCGTTGTGGCCGGAGGTGGGTGCAACAATGCTGTCCAGGCTGTTGCCTGAAGAATTTTTCAATGTGATACCTCGGGGAAAAGTCCCCTGGCACCGGCCAGTCCCGGGCTTTGCCCAAGGGTGTTCTGGCGTGCGCGGGCAGTGCCCTACGCGGTGCGGCTGGAGACGGGGGTGGTTAAGGTGATGGTTGCAAAGCGCCCGGGGCGCACGGCAAGGACAGTCATCAAAAACACCTCCGCTCTCTCGTATGGTCCATCGAAGTGAAATACCGGACCGGTTCCCAACTTTAGCCTCCACCGGAGGGTTCCGCCAGAGCCGGCGTTCCACGCTCCCATTCCAGGCCGGGCGGCCGCCGTCGGCCCTCCACTTTCCTGGATGAACTGGTGACCTCAGCCACTGAATATGGGACGATGGTTACCTGCTCCAGCAGTGGCGGCAATCGGCGCAACGATTCGAACGCCCGGCCGGGGGGCCGGCCTCAGCAACAAGGTACCCCTGATGGAAGATCCACGACTGACAGCCCGAAGGCTTATTGAGCAGGATGCGCGGTACCTCCGGGATCTGTGGCTCAGCTACTGGTCCAACGGCGGTGAGGCACAACTGCTGGAGTTCGAGTCATACGTTCACGGCGTATACGAGCGGAGCGAATCGGACCTGAAGATACTTTCCTGGGCCATCCACGACGTTCAACCATCGGGCAGACCGCCGGGGCGGCGCTACTGACCCATGATTAGCTGGGCGCATGGAATTGACGTTCGTTCGCTATCAGGCAACTGCCCCCAACGCCCGTGGACGCTACCCGGGGATCTTCGCCCTGGCGAACGGTCTGGCAAAGGGCGGCAGGCTCAGAGATGATGACTGGGCTTCCTGGCGCACCGCGAACGATCACTACGACGCCGCCTACACAGACCCTTCGACAGTGGACGGATCCATCTACGACCCCCACATCAACCCGTCGGCGCAGTCCTGGTTCAAGGGCAGCGCCACACACCTGCTCGCTGGAGTGTCTTTTTACACGGATCTTCTGAGCCGGTATGACATTGGCTGGGAGGTGCTCCATTCCGCCAATCCAGGAAAAATCCTGTATGAAGACGACGTGCAGGTAGTTGTCGCACCGTATTGAAGGATGATGGATCAGCACCGTCATCAAAACAGTGCTTACGGCCATATCGTCCCGGGGGAATTCGAATATGAACAGAGCCAAAAGCAAGCTCCTGCCAGTTATTCTTCTCGTTTTCTATGCAGCAGTTTTGACTGGTTGTGGCCTGGTTCCGTTCGCCAAATCCAGCGACGGGGAATCCTCCTCCGTGATTAACGGCAACTCCCAGTTCACCGAAAAAGGCGTCGAGGAAATCAAGCGCAGCCTCAAAGCAGAATTTGACTTCACCACTGTGCCGCTGCCGATGTCGGCGCTAGGCTTCCCTGACAAATCCGACGGTATTCTCATAGGAGTGGACCGGGGCAAGCTCATCACGGTTTCTATCACTACTCCGCGCGGGTTGGTGGAGATGAAAACGGACAAGATCCGAATCCGTCCTGACATTGATGGCACAGTGTCCCATCTGGATTTCTTTATCAACTACCCGGACGCGCAGGACGCCAATCCCGAAATCCGGCGGGCTGCCAACGAACTCGGCTTTGTGATGATGGAGGGCTGGCCAGCCGTGGGCCCCGAGTTCAAGGACGGCTCCGGGAAAGAAGTGATTAACCCCGGATACGGCAATAAAACTGGCACGGTATTCTCCGTGGAAGTGTATTCGAACCGCACCACAGGCAGCAGGACTTTCATCTACTCAGCGTTGCTCCGAAAAGAGTTCTACACGCCGGAGGCTACCGAGAGCATTGCGGCTATGGGCAAGCGGCCGGGGAGGTAGTCTGCGATTGGCAGCACCATCGCGTGGTGCCAGACCATGCACCCGTACGGGTGAACAGCGGAGGAAAAATGGACGAAGGACGAATAAGCCTGCTGCAGGTTGCGCAGAGAGCCACCGACCTTCAACGTGCAGCCGGCTTCTACGCAGACCTTCTGGGCAGCCCACCCACAGCACTCTTTGAGCCTCCCGGCCTGCTGTTCTTCGATGTGGACGGTGTCAGGCTCCTGCTCGAAAAGGGCGCCCAATCCGCGGTGCTTTACCTCCGGGTGGCTGATGTCAGGGCCCAGGTGGAGCGCCTGAGGGGCCTGGGGGTGGAGATCGTGGCCGAGCCTCATGTCATCTTCAGCCATACGGACAGCACCCTGGGCCCGGCCGGAACCGATGAGTGGCACGCTTTCATCCGTGACAGTGAAGGGAACACTGTTGGGCTGGTCAGCCACTTAACGCCCGACGGCGGCACCCCGGCCTGAGTGCTCTATGTCAGGTGTGGCACTGGTGCCTGATATCTGCAAAACGACGCTTCCTTTCTTGCGTCCCGTATCGACAAAGCGATGGGCCTTTACGACGTCGGCCAGTGCATAGGTGCGCTCGCTGACGGACCGAAAAAGCCCGGCTTCGGCCAGGTGGACGAGGTACTCGAGATCTTTGGCGGTGTACTGGACGTTGCCGGCGCTGACCAGCTTCCCGCTAATCCGGCTGTGCCACGACGACCAGATGATTCCCTTCAGATCGGCGACCACCAGCAGCAGCGAACCGCCGGGCTTGACTGAGGCCTCCGCCCGCTCAAAAGGGGCGTTCCCCACACAGTCCATCACGGCGTCGTACTTGGTGGCCTCGGCGGTGAAATCAATCGTGGAGTAATCGATCACCCGGTCCGCCCCGAGCGAGGTAACAAGTTCCCGCCCGGCGTCACTGCAGACGGCGGTGACATGCGCGCCGGATTGTTTGGCGAGCTGCACCGCTGCCGTCCCCACAGCCCCGGACGCGCCGTTGATCAGGACTGTGTCGCCCGGCTTCAGTCCTGCGCGGTTGAGGAAAACGAGGGCTGTCAGTCCTCCGAAGACCGGGGTCACCGCCTCTTGGAAAGTCATGTTGGACGGCTTGGCCGCGATGGCAGCTTCAGCAGGGAGGCAGACGTACTCGGCGTGGCCGCCGAACCTGCTGCCCAGCATCGCAATCACCTCCGTACCCGGCCTGACTGATGTCACCCCCGCGCCCACAGCTTCAACAACGCCGGCAACATCCATGCCCAGGACGGCCCGGCGTGGTCTGAAGACGCCCAGGGCCAGCGCAGCAAACAAACCCAGCCCGCGCGGGACGTCGCGGCTGCGCGCGCGGCGGTCTGCGGCACTCACCGTGCTCGCATGGACTTTGATCAGCAGCTCCCCGCGCCTGGGTGACGGCGCAGGCACTTCTTGGACCCGGACCACGTCAGGCCCGTCAAAGCGGGAGTAGACGGCGGCCTTCATCGCGAAGCCCGCCGCTGGATGACGTACTCCGCCACCGCCACGTTGATCACCCACGCCGCCCCCATCAGCAGCGCCTTTGTCAGTACACTGGGCGGTCCAGCCAGGAGGATCCAAGGGCCGATCACCAGGGCCTGTGTACCCGCCGCGACGCCGATGGCGTAGCCGCGCGTCATCCATACGCTGTGCCCCACGTAGTCACGGCGCCGGACGGCCACCACTCCCAGGATGAGGCTGACCAGCATGGCCGAACCGAAAAGCAGCCGCAGCGGCACGTCCGTGTCGCCGTCGGGCAATGGGTAGAAGGCGGACATCCACAGGCCTGAGAGCGCGGCGAGCAGCCCGGCAGGTATAAGAATTCCGCCGGCCATGCGGTGCCAGCCCCGCCTGCCCCGAAGCGACGGGACGAACTGGAACGCCCCGAGGAAGCTGTACACAGTGACGCTGACAATATGGATCACCACGGGCACTGGCGAGGCAAAGAAGCGGGCGTTTTGCGGCGTGATGGCCGCGCCGCCGGTCAGCTCCGTAAGCCGTGCGGCCCCCGCGATGACCGGGATGAGACTGAGGAGAATCAGCCCGGCGGGAACGGGCCATTGTGGCCGTATGCGTTTTGCGGGCGGAGAGGCTGTGACTGTCAGCGGAGCCATCGTTATCCTTTTGGGTTGGAGGTGTACGGTGTACACCCTGCTGGCAGCAACGCTAGGTGTACGCAGTACACTTGTCAAGGGAAAGCCGGTAAGGAAAGGTGTGCCAGATGACTGAGCAGCTGGAAACGACGCGCCGCATTCCGCTGAACAGGGACCGAGTCCTGGGGGCCGCCGTCGTCCTGGCAGACGAAACGGGCATCAACTCACTGAGCATGCGAAGGCTCGCCCAGGAACTCGGTGTGGTGCCCATGGCGCTCTATAAGCACGTGGCCAACAAGGACGAGCTGTTCAACGGGATGGTGGACGCCGTCATTGCCGAGATCGGAGCGCCTGCCCCGGCTGCCGACTGGAAAGCCGGGGTGCGGGCGCGGGTCCTCGCCGCACGCCAGGCACTCCTGCGGCACCCTTGGGCGCGCCAGGTGATCGAGTCCCGCACCACCAAGTCCCCTGCGGTGCTTGGGTATATGGACGATTTCATCGGGCTGTTCCTGGCCGGCGGATTCTCGGTTGACCTCACCCATCACGTGATGCACGCCCTGGGCAGCCGCATGTGGGGGTTCACGCAGGAGCTGTTCGACGACCAGGCGGGCCCCGCCGCCGAAAGCCCCGCCGCCGAAGGCGGAGCCACCGAAAGCAATGAGGTCACCCCGGAGCATGCAGCGATGTTGCAGGAGATGGCCGCCCGGTATCCGAACATCCTGCAGGTGGCCATGGCTGCCGGGCATGAGGAGGACTCTGTGGTGGGCCGCGGCTGCGACGACCAGTTCGAATTCGAGTTTGCCCTTGATCTCCTGCTGGATGGATTTGAGCGGCTGCACGCCCAAAGCTGGACATCGCGGCGGGCAAACCCCTCCGGTCCGGGAGAGACGCACCCGGGGACGTTCTCAACTGTTAATCTTCTGGCGTAGCCCCGGGCTGCCGCTGTGTCAGAGGATGAATCCATGGATGGAGACACGAAGACAGGCAGGCGCCGGAGGCTGATGGCGATCGCGGCGGCGGTAGCTGTGGCAGGGTTCGTTATCGGGCTGGTGGTGTTCAAACCCTGGCTATTGTTTGTGGATGTCCGCGTTGACGAACAGCTCCCCGCCGTAGCGGCACCAGCCGTAACGGAACCCACCGCCACTGCATCGGCCCCCGTGGCCTCTCCCCAGACTTCCGCTCTTTCAACCGGCCCAACTCCTGCCCCGCCAACTCCAGCGGGCCCGGTAGAAGTGGCGGCAGGCAAGCTGATCAGCCACGAACACGGCACTACCGGGACCGTCAGAATCTTTCAGCAGCCCGACGGTTCACGGGTGCTGACCCTGGAGAACCTGGACACCTCAAACGGTCCTGATGTGCACGTGTGGCTGAGCGCTGCGGACGTGGTGGAGGGAACCGCTGGCTGGTATACCGCCGGATCCGCCGAACACTACGATCTCGGCCTGATCAAGGGAAACCAGGGGAACCAGGTCTACGCCATCCCTGCGGACGTCGATCTCTCGAAATACAGGTCCGTTGACCTCTGGTGCGTCCAATTCAGCGTTTCCTTTGGGGCGGCACAACTAATTCATAACTGAAATGCCGGATAACGGGCGCGCCGTGGGGGAGCGGTGCCATACTGGGCGTGCGGCACTTGGCGACTGGGCGTGCCGCACTTCGCGTTCGGGGGGACATTCGGAAAATGGTTCTGGATACAGCGACGCTGAGGTTTGCCTTCGGGCTGATGGCGTTGGCGCTTGGAGTTTTGTTCTACTTCTCGGCGTACCGGACCACACGATCCCCGTACAGCGGCTGGTGGTGCCTGGCCCTGCTGTTTTTTCTCAGCGGTTCCGGCGCCTTCCTCCTCGACGGCACCCCGCACCAATGGTGGGCCAACCCGCTGGGAAACGTGCTGCTGGTCCACGGCGGGGTGGCTGTCTGGGCGGGGGCCCGTTCACTCCGGACGGTGCCGCCGCCCCGATGGGCCTTCACCGGACTTCCCCTGGTCACCCTGATTGCCTCCGCCCTGGACAATCCCGCCACCAATGTCTGGGCCGGCGGTCCCGTTTTCCTCGGCGCGATGGGGCTTTCGATCGGGCTGGGGTCCCGCGAGCTGTGGCGGCTGGAACCCGGGTACTCGCGGGTCAGGATCCCCATGGCCGCCGCGGCTGGTGCAGTCTCCATCTTCTACTTCTGCCGGCTGATTGCCTTCCTCCTCGACGGGCCTGGCGGGGACACCTTCGATACGTTTTTTGGCTCCGAGGTCACCACGCTGGTCACCATGGTGATGCTGGTGGTGGTGTCCTTCAGCATGGCCGGGCTCAGCAGCGAGCAGCAGACCCGGGCGCTGCGAATGGTGGCCAGCAGGGATGACCTCACCGGCCTCCTCAACCGCAAAGCGTTCCTGGACCTGGCCGCAGAGCAGATGGCGGACACTGCTGTCACCAAGCCATCGGGGGTCCTGATCCTTGCCGACCTAGACCACTTCAAGGCTGTTAACGACACGTACGGCCACGCCGCCGGGGACGAGGTCCTGCAGGCCTTCGCGCTGGCCTGCCAGGACACCATCCGCTCCACCGACCTGGCCGGACGATACGGCGGCGAGGAGTTTGTCCTCCTCATCCCGGGCGGAACCGCCGACCGCGCAGAAAGTGTGGCAGACGCGATCAGCTTTCGGCTGACCCAGGCGTCAAAGCCGGACGGGCCACAGATGCCCACGGTCAGTTATGGGATTGCCCTGTACGACGCCGAGACCCCCGGCCTGGAGGCGGTGATCGCCGCGGCCGATACTGCCCTTTATGCTGCCAAGTCATCGGGGCGGAACCGTACCGCGCGGAGCGACAGGGCTGGGTAGCCCGTTCCCGCCCGGGGCTGCCCAGTTCGGAGGCATCCGTCCCACGAATACCTGCTATGCCAAAGGCGCTATTCCCCGATACCCCAAGCCTTGCCACAGTGAGGGAAGTCACTGCCCGCGTCCAGCGACGCGGGCCCCTCCGTGACCATCATGAGGCGAAGGAAATTCAATGGAGAATATTCATCTCACGGGTACCGAGTCCCGTGCTGCCGCATCAAGTACTGCCGCATCAAGTGCAGCCGCATTAAGCACTGCCGCACCCACTACCGCCACACCCAGCCCTTCAGCACCCCGCACCGCCACTCCCCGCACCGCCGGGCGGCTCCACGCAGCCCTTCTGGTTGCCGGCAGCTGCATGCCGGTGCTGGGCGCTGTCCTCCTGGCGCCGGTGCTGCCCACCCTCAGCCAGGCCTTTGCCGGCACCCCCGGTGTTGCCATCCTGGTACCGCTGACCCTGACACTGCCGGCGCTCTTCGTAGCCTTGTTCTCACCGCTGGCGGGGTATGTCGCGGACCGGGTGGGACGCAAGCAGCTGCTGATCTTCGCCATGCTTGCCTATGCGCTTTTCGGGACGGCACCGCTGTGGCTTGAAACCCTGGAGTCGATCGCGCTCTCCAGGGTGGGCGTCGGCATCGCGGAGGCAGCCATCATGACCTGCTGCACCACCCTGATCACCGACTACTACGCCGGGGAGCAGCGCAACAAGTACCTGGGGCTGCAGACCATGGTCAGTGCGCTCGCGGCCACCGCCTTCTTCGCCCTGGGAGGCGCCCTGGGCAGCATCAGCTGGCGCACACCGTTCTGGCTCTACGCCGTCAGCGCGGTCATCGTCATTCCGATGATCTTCAAGCTCTGGGAACCGGCCAAGACCCAACGCACGACGGCGGCAAGGACATCGGTGCCGTGGCGGCAGATCGGCGCACCCGCCGCCGTGACGCTGTTCGGCGGCATCGTCTTCTATGCACTCATCGTCCACCTGCCCTACGTCATCACGGGCCTGGGCGTGGCTGATGCCGCCCTGATCGGGCTCGCGGCGGCCATCGCTTCCCTCGCCACCGCGGCAGGGGCCATCTCCTTCCGCTTCCTGGCGAAACTGGGCACACGCAGCCTGCTGGCGCTTGCCTTCGGACTCGCCGCCGTCGGACTTTCCATGGTTTCCCTGGCCGGCAACGTGCCGCTTGCCATGGCCGGAGCCGTGGTGGCCAGCGCCGGAACCGGTGTGCTGCTGCCAACGCTCCTGACGTGGGCTGTCAGCGGCCTGGAATTCCGGCAGCGCGGGCGCGGCACAGGCATCTGGACCGGGACGCTGTTCGTGGGGCAGTTCCTGACGCCCATTGTCCTGGGAACTGCCGCCGCGGCCCTGGGCAGCCTCAGCTTCGCCTTGGGGGCGCTGGGCATCGCTTGTGCTGTTGCCTTGCTGGCCGTGCTGGTCCGCGGACCGCGGATGGTGCCGGCCAGCCATTAGGACCGGTCCGGAGCCCTGGGTGGATAACCTATGGGTATGAAGAACCTGGACCTGAATCTGCTGCCGCAACTGCAGGTCCTGCTGGAACTGCGGAACGTGTCCAGGGCGGCGGAACGGCTTCAGCTCAGCCAGCCCGCCACCAGCGCGGCCATGGCCCGGCTGCGGCGGCATTTCGACGACGAACTCCTGGTCCGGAACGGCCGCACCTACGATCTCACGCCGTTCGCGCAGGCACTGGTCCCGCTGGTGGATGAAGCCATGCTTCACGTCCGGCGGGCCACGCGCGTCCGCTCCGGTTTTGACGCGGCCACGAGTGAGCGGGAGTTCGTCATTGCGGCGTCAGATTATGCGTCCGCGCTGATGGTTGGCCCGCTGCGGGGAATCCTTCAGCAGGAGGCGCCAAACGTGGCTGTCGACTTTGTGCCCACCTCCGGCATCCAGGGCAAGCTGGCGGATTACTCCAGGCTGGATCTGCTGGTGGGGCCCACCGGTTACCACATGCAGGGCACCAGCAAACAGCTCTTCCGGGACAGTTTTGTGGCGGTTCTGGACGCCGGCAACCAGCTTCTTCGGCAGCCCCGGCTGACATTGGAGGACCTGACCCGGGTTCCCCACGCCGTCGGCTATTTCGGTGAGGGGATCAGTACCCCCGCGGACAGGCTTTTTGAATCACGCGGCCTCCAGCGCCGGGCCGCTGCGGTAGTGGCTGGCTTCCTGTCCCTGCCGCTGCTGGTGGAAGGGACGGACCTTGCGGCGCTGGTGCCGCGGATGCTGGCGGCACGTGCCCAGCGGGGCGCGAACATCGCGGTGCTGGAGTTTTCCGAAGAAGACGAGGCGTCCCTTGTGGAGGCGATGTACTGGCACCCGTCCCAGACGGAGGATCCGGCGAGCATCTGGCTGCGTTCGGTGGTGCAGCGGGCGTGTTCACGGCTGCATGAACTTTTCCCAGCCAGCGTTCATCCGGTCACGGTGACGGTGGGACCTTCCAGCTAGCAGACCGCACGCAGAAAAACAGGCAGGCAAAACAGGCCAGACAAAAGCAGACCAGGCAAAACAGGCCAGACAAAAGCAGGCCGGGGCGCGGCTTTCGCCACGCCCCCGGCCTGTGATGTTGGACCTGGCTAGCGTCCGATTCCTACCTCATACGTCCGGGACTGGCTGCCGTCCTCGCTGGTCACGGTGACCACGGCCTTCCGCGTCTGCTGGTCGGGCTGTTGGACCGCTACCGTGGCGTACGGGTCCGCCGCCGTGGCAGTTACCTGTGGCAGCGCGCCGCCCCATTCCACGTTGTACGTGCTGGTAGCCGGGTCGAAGCCGGGCACAGCCTGGCCGTCGACGGCGATCCCAACGGCGGAGGCGTCAGAGGACTTGCCCGCCGACAGGGCCATCACCTGGATCTCGCTGACGGTCATGTGGGTGTTGGGCCGGGCGGTGAGTATGGCGCGGACCTCCTTCGTGTCCACGTTGGCCACCGGCACGGACACCACGGGCGCCGGGCTGCCGCCGGGTACGGAGACCGCCGGACCGGCGTTCACCCAACTCCCGCTGGCTGTCCTGGTCTGGACCTGGACGGTCTGCGCATAGCTGTCCGTGGACCCGTCGCGGTAGAAGTGCACCTTCAGTTCCTTGACAGTCCTGGTGACCGGAAGGGCCACCGTCAGGGTGTCGGAGACGTTCTTGCTGCTGGACTTCCAGTTGGACCACGCCTTGTCCGTCAGGTTGCCGTTGCGGAGGCCGGCGGTGCCGTAGCCCGGCTCCGTGAAGGTGGCGTTGATGGAGGCGCCGTCGTCGTCAGCTGCATTGTCAACAGCGGGCTCGGTGACCTGGACGCGGACAGTTGCCGGAAGAGTGGTGCCGTCCCCGGCATCAGCGGCTCCATTGACTGTCAGGACCCCCGCCGCAGCGGCAGGCCCGACGGCGTCCCACGCCACGGTGCGTTCAACTGTTCCGCCGTGTTCGGCCACCGCAGTGACGGTGGACGGGAGAACCGGCGTGCCGCCCACATAGGTCTTGGCACGGGCAGGCAGTGTGGAGACGAGCGTGTCCACGGTGACCTCGGCGCGGACCTCATGCACGGCGCCCAGGGCGTCCGTCGCGGTTCCCTTGACCGCCACCGTTGTCCCCGGAGTCTTCCAGAGGCTGTCCGGAGGCATCTTCCACGTCACGGCCAGCTCGCCGCGGGCACCGCCCGGGTAGAGCGGAGTGGCGGTTGCCGGAAGCTGCGGAACGGATCCCGGGACGGTGAAGACGTTGATCTCCCGGAAGCCCTGGATGGTTTCATCCACAATGGTCCAGCGCTGGTTGTCGGCGGAGTTGGCCATCCACATGGTGACTGCGGATCCCTCGGCGGTGGCGTTTCCGCCCACCTCAAGGAGCCTGCCGCTGGCAGCGTTCACCAGCGTGTAGGTGCCGTCGCCGGTGGTGGACAGGATCCACTGCGCGTTCTCGGCCGGAAGCTCGGCGGCGTCCACAAGGGTCACCGCGTTCTCCACCGATGCCAGTTCCCGCGTGCCGTCTGCAGTTCCTACGGCATAACGGGCCTGGTTGCTGTTTTCGCCGCTGAGCAACCGGATGTTCCACATCTGCTCTGCGGCAGCGCCGGAGCGGATGACGGCGGACGTTCCGTTCGGGGCAATCGCGATGGATTTGCCGCTTTGGACGCCCTGGAGCCGGTAAACGTGGCCTGCCTGGACCAGGGATGCGTCCTTGGACACGCCCTGGACGCCCTCAACGATGAAGGTGGTGACGGATTCCTTGGGCACTGTCAGGGTGGCTGTGGCATTGCGTCCGACGGCGACGGGCTGGCCCTTGACCAATGCCCCGGTGACGTCGCTGACCACCGGCGTGACTGTCGCGTTGCCCTGGATCGCTCCGAAACCTGACAGGTCCAGGACCACCGGGTGCTCCTGCGCGCTGTCGTTGACGTGGACCACGGTTGCGCCGGTATCGGAAACGGCGGCAGCGCTCTTCGGATCGTTGACCTTCACCAGGCGGTCGCCGGGCTCGATGAACTGGGTGAAGTTCCGGGCGGTGTTGTACTTGGTGTTGGTGTAGATGGGACAGGTTTCCAGGGTGTCCTCGGCCGTGCAGTCAAAGGGAAGCTGGATTTCGCCCCAGTTTGACCCGGCTTCGCTCTCCCCGCCTGGCTTCATGTTGTTGTAGTCCTCCACCGGCTGCCAGAACACCCAGGCCTTGGGTTCAAGTTCGCGCAGGTCATCCACCATCTGCTTTGCCAGGCCCAGGCCGGGCTGCATGCTGACGAAGTTCTGCCCGGACATCCAGGCGCCGCCCACTTCGCTCATCCAGAGGGGTTTGCCCTCGCCCTTGGCGATGTCGCGGGCCGAGGTGCGCTGGCCGGTGCCGTAGGTGTGGACGTTGAGCTGGTCAACCAGTGCCCGGCTCTCCTCGGAGTAGCTGTTCCAGTTGTTGGTGAAGATGGACGGGTTGGTCTCATCCATGGCGGAGATGACAGCATCGGTGTCAGCTTCGGCGAGCTGGCCAGCAAGGGACTTCAGGACCTTCTGCTGCAGTTCGGGGCCAATGTGGGCTCCCTCTTGCCGGCCTCCGACTGGCTGCCCGTCGGCACCCAGCTTGGTGCCCCAGTAGGGTGTGTTGGGCTCGTTGAAGGGGTCCAGGGTATCGATCTTGATGCCGTGGGCGTCCTCGAGCTCCTCCACAACGCGCAGGAGATAGGTGTTGAATTCATCGATGCTTTCGGTGCGAAGCTGGTCCTCCGAAGAGTTGAAGCCGCCGGAGACGTAGCCGCTGACGGTCTGGAACCAGGGCGGGGAGTTGCTGAAGGCTTCCCATTTGGTGACGTCGGCCTTGATGCGGTCGATCCACCAGCGCTGGGTCTGGTCCGCGTCCAGGTTCCAGTGTTCCGGGTTCTCCGGGTCCCACCAGTCCTTGTCCGCCCGAGTGGTTCCTTCCGGCGCCTTCCACCATCCCTCGACGGCGCCGCCGGCCCGAAGGTAATCCTTGACGTCCGGTGCGTTCCCGCCGCCGATGTTGTACCTGGCAATGTTCAGGTTCAGGCCTTCATCGCCGAACACCATCTCGGCAAGCCTTTCCCGCACTTCATCCGGGTAGTCACCGGTGGCGTTGGCGAACCAGACCAGGCTGGTTCCCCAACCCTCAAAAGGGTCACCCTGGTACGAGGGATCCGGCTTCACCGTCACCGCGCCGGCCGGGACGGGCTCCGTGACTGCAGGGGCAAGCGCAGGAACGGCCATCGCAGGGCCGGCCAGGAGGCCGGCGGCCATGACGGCCGTTGTTGCCCCGAAGGCGGTGGTGGCCCAGAGGCGTCTGCATCGATTCGTCATTGAATGCCTTTCTGTAGGTTCGCCTTTTCGGCGGGAAATCTGAGCGCGAAAATCTGAGCGGAAAATCCGAACTGCCTCCCGGTGTCCTGCTGCCCCCGGGGAGGCAGGAGGAGGGGAAGCGAAGGGCGCGGCCACAGCGGGCCGCCCCCCGGCGCCGTCGGCCACTCATTAAGAGCTATTCCGCTGCTATTCCTTGACGGTTATTCCTTGACCGTGAAGCCCTGCTCGGTGCCGTACTTGGCGGATGCCTTCTGCCAGTCGGCCAGTCCGTCCACAAGCTTGGTGTCAGAGACATAGGCCTGGCCGACGGTGTCGTTGAAGATGCTGTTGGCGTACACCTGGAAGGGCAGGTAGGACCAACCCTGGACCACGTTCTGGGCTGACTCCGCGAAGATCTTGTTGGCCTGCTGGCCGCCGAAGTACGCGAATTCAGCGTTCAGGAACTCGGGGGAGGAGATTTCCTTGGCAGTGGCCGGGAAGGAACCGCCGTCGATGCGGGTCTTGACGCCGTCCTCGACGTTGGAGTACTTCAGGAATCCATACGCGAGGGCGGCCTGGCTGCTGGCGGCGGGAATGGCAAGTGAGCTTCCGCCGTTTTCGGAGCTGCTCTTGCCGCCTTCCTTCCACTGGGGAAGGGGCGCCACGCTCCACTTGCCCGCGCCTTCGGCGACACCGGAGGAGAGGTTGCCCGGCATCCATGCCCCGGTGGAAAGTGTGGCGATGGTTCCGTTGCCCAGGCCCTTGTACCACTCATCGCTCCAGGAACTGATGGGGGCAAGGAGGTCCTCGTCGATGAGCTTTTGCCAGGTCTCGGCGAACTTCTTTGACCCGTCGTCGGAGAAATTGACGGTTACGTCGTTGCCGCTGACCTTGTATGGCTTTCCGCCGGCCTGCCAGATCATGCTGGTGGTGAAGCCTGCGTCGCCGGTGTCGTTGGCAATGTAGGCGTTCGGATCGGCTTTCTTCAGTGCGCGGCCGGCTTCCAGGAACTCGTCCCAGGTCTTGGGTACTTCGATGCCGTGCTTGGCGAACAGTTCCTTGTTGTAGAACATGGCCATGGGGCCGGAGTCCATGGGCAGGCCGTAGACCCCGCCTGCCGCCTGGACCGATGCCCACGGTCCCGGCGTGAACGTGTCCTTCAGGTCCGAGGCGCCGAACTGGCCAAGATCGGCGACGGACTTGGCCAGGGAGAACTGCGGCAGTGCGTAGTACTCCACCTGGGCAACATCGGGAACACCGGAACCGGCCGAAATCGCGTTCTGCAGGGCCGTGTACTGGTCGTTTCCGGTGCCGGCGTTGACCAGTTCCACGTCCACATTGGGGTATTTCGCTTCGAAGCCTTCAACGACCTTCTTCAGCGTTGGCTCCCACGCCCATACGGTCAGCTTTCCTCCTTTTTGCAGGGCTTCCTCGACGGCGTCGCTGGTCACCGTCTGCTGGGCGGCGGGGGCGGCGGCGCCACAACCGCTCAGGCCCAGGGCGAGTGCGGCGGCAACTCCCACGGCCGAGCTCTGCAGCAGGCCGCGCCGGGTCAGGGTTTTGTTCATGGTTTTCCTTCTGATTGCCTCGTTGATACGGGTGGGGGAGTGCGGGTTATTCTTTGACGCTTCCGGCCGCCAGGCCTGATTGCCAGTACCGCTGCAGGAGCAGGAACGCGGCGATGAGGGGCAGGATGGTGAGCATTGATCCGGTGATGACCAGGTTGAAGATGGCCTCGC
The DNA here is from genome assembly GCF_026427775.1 of Arthrobacter sp. CDRTa11. Lineage (NCBI taxonomy): Bacteria > Bacillati > Actinomycetota > Actinomycetes > Micrococcales > Micrococcaceae > Arthrobacter > Arthrobacter sp. CDRTa11. The sequence continues at coordinate 164,682 of NZ_CP044532.1, forward strand.
CGCCGGCGGTGGCCGCCTGGGCGTTCCAGGCGTTCAGCCCCAGGGTCAGCGGGTACCAGTCCGGGTTCTTGAGCATGATCAGTGGCAGGAAATAGTTGTTCCAGGTGGCCACCATGGTGAAGAGGAGCACTGTGACGATGCCCGGCGTCAGCAGCGGCAGGCAGACCTGGAAGAACGTCCGGGCCTCGCTGGCTCCGTCGATTCGGGCTGACTCCAGAATCTCGGTGGGGATCGCCTCGGAGGCGAAGGTCCACATGAGGTACAGGCCGAAGGGCGAGATGAGCGAGGGGATGATGACAGCCCACGGTGTGTTGGTCAGGCCCATCTGGCTGAACATCAGGAAGGTGGGCACGGCCAGGGCTGTTCCGGGAACGGCCACCGCGCCGATCACCACGGCAAAGACCCCCTTCTTTCCCGGGAAGTCGAACTTGGCGAGGGCGTAGCCGCCGAGGACCGCCAGGAAGGTGGCACCGCCGGCGCCAAGCACGACGTACAGCACGGTGTTGCCCAGCCAGCGGAGGAAGATGCCGCCGTCGTAGGTGAATGTCCGGGCAATGTTTTCCCACAGGACAAAATCGCCGGCGAACCACAGTCCAAAGGAGCTGAAGAGCCCTTCCTGGGTTTTGGTGGCGTTGATCAGCAGCCACACCAGCGGCGCCAGGCTGTAAAGGAGGACCACCCCGGTCACAAGGGTGAGCATGACGCTGCGGCGGGACCGGCGCTTGGAGGAGACCCGTTGGGGGCGCAGCCTGGCAGGCGTGGTGCCCTTTTCACCGGTACGGGCGGCGGCGCGGGTGGCGGGGCGGGAGGCAGTGGGGACGCTCATGGTTTAGCGTTCCTTTCGCATGCCGCGGGCCTGGACTGCGAAGGCGATAGCCATCGTGAGCAGGCCCATCATGATCGCCACCGTGGCGGAGTAGTTGTACTGCTGGCCTGAGAAGGAGAGGGAGTAGGCGTACAGGTTGGGCGTGAAGAACGTTGAGATGGTGTTCGGCGAAAGGCTCTTGAGGATGCTCGGCTCATTGAAGAGCTGGAAGCTCCCGATGACCGAGAAGATCGTTGCCACCACGATCGCGCCGCGGATGGCCGGGATCTTGATGGCCGAAATGACCCTCAACTGCCCGGCGCCGTCGATCTCCGCCGCCTCGTACAGCGACTTGGGGATGACTGTCAGCGCGGAGTAGAAGATGAGCATGTTGTAGCCGATGAATTCCCAGGTCACGATGTTCCCGATCGAGACCAGGACCAGTTCGGCGGAGAGGGGGCTGGGCAGCTGCAGCCCGAAGGCCTGGTTGATGTTTCCCACCAGCCCGAAGCGGGTGCCGTACATAAACCCCCACATCAGGGCGGCCACCACCGCAGGCACTGCATACGGCAGGAAGATCGAGATCCGGAAAAAGGCCTTCCCGTACAGCCGGCCGCTGTCCAGCGCGAGGGCAACCAGCAGGGCGATAAAAAGCATCACCGGTACCTGGACGGCCAGGAACATGGAAACCCGGCCCAAGGCGGACCAGAACTGCGGATCGGACAGTGCCCGCGTGTAGTTGTCCAGGCCAACGAAGGCTGTTCCGCCAATGAGCTGGGTGCGGAAGACACTGAGGTAGATCGAGTAGGCAATGGGTGCGAGGAACACCAGGGCGAAGACTGCCATGAACGGGCCGATAAACCACCACCCTGCCCAGGAGCGCCGGCGGGGTTTCCGCTGGACGGCAGCGGAAGCAGCAGGGGCTGCAACCGGTGGGGACACCATTGTCATGAAAAAGTCCTTTGGGGCTGGGATTACGGGGAAAGCAGCGATGGTTGCGCAAACATTTACGACCCAGGTGGTCTTGTTTGCGCAAACATGATTGCTAAGATGTTGGCATGTCCCCACAGCCCGGTCAACCCCCCGTCGAGGAAGCGGCCGCTTCCCTGGCCCGTCGGCGCGTCTCCATGGCCGACGTCGCCAAGCTTGCAGGCGTCTCCTCCCAGACCGTTTCGCGGGTCTCCAACGGCAGCCCCGATGTGGTGCGGGAGACCCGGCAGCAGGTTATTGCGGCGATGGACCAGCTGGGCTACCGGCCTAACAGCGCGGCGCGGGCCCTGAAGCGTGGTAGCTTCCGAACCATTGGCGTCATACTCTTTTCGCTGTCGTCCTTCGGGAACGTCCGCACGCTGGAGGCCATTGCCCTGCATGCCGCCAAAGAGGACTTTGCCATCACGCTGATTCCGGTCACGGCACCCACCCAGGCCGGAGTGCAGGGCGCGTTTTCCCGGATGGGCGAACTGGCCGTGGACGCGGTCATCGCCATTATGGAGGTCCAGCTCCTCGATGCTGCCACCGTGACAGTGCCGCCGGGAGTGAAGGTTGTAGTGGTGGATTCGAACGCCGGTTCTGACTACAGCGTGGTTGACACTGACCAGGCGGACGGCGCCAGGCAGGCAGTGGAGCACCTCCTTGGGCTGGGCCACGAAACGGTGTGGCATGTGGCGGGGCCGGAGAAATCCTTCGCCAGCGAGCGGCGGCGGGAGGCGTGGCGGAACACGCTGCTTGCCCAGGGCAAAAAGGTGCCGCCCATTGTGCGGGGCGACTGGTCGGCCGGGTCTGGCTATGAAGCCGGCCTGTGGCTTGCTGAGCAGGAGGGGTGCACGGCTGTGTTCACGGCCAATGACCACATGGCCCTGGGGGTGCTTCGCGCTTTCCGCGAAAAGGGCATTTCCGTTCCCGGGGACATCAGCCTGGTGGGTTTCGACGACGTACCCGAGGCGTCCTCGTACACCCCGCCGCTCACCACGGTCCACCAGGATTTCACGGAGGTGGGCCACCGGTGCGTGGACAACGTCCTCCATCAGATCCGCAGCAACACCGCTGATCCCGGCATGGTCCTGGTGCCCACACGCCTGATCGTCCGCGAGAGCACGGCACCGCCTCTCCGTCCCTGACCTGCTGCTTTGCTGCCGGGTTGCGGCGGCCGGTGACGTGCTGCCGCCGGAGGCATTCCGGATATGCCGCCAAAAGAGTAGAGTGATCGGCACCCCTCGTGTAGCAGGACGCGAGGAAGCGTATCGAAGCTCCGCCGGGATACTTCGCCGGGATGGCGGGCGGTACACCCGACGGTGGACACCTAGAGAACTTAAGACTGAGCCGGGGGCAGGTCACAAAACCTGGGGGCGGGCCGGCCACGACGTGAATGCGGGAAGCGTGATGCTGACAGCACCTGGACGACACGAGCACAACCTCCGGCAATCCGGGCCGGCGCCGGCAGCGCCGTCGTTACCCCACTGCCGTCACTGCGGCACTGATGCCCATGTGAAAATTACGGGCTATGTGCCCGCTTCCTACGCCTTGGACAGGGAAAGTCTGTTGCCGCCTGTGGTCAGTTATGACTGCGGACGCTGCGGCTCTCACTACGCCCACAGGGCGCCGGAAGACTGGGCGCCGCCCGGTTGGGAATGGTACGCCTAAGCGCTTCCTGTCTTAGAGTGTCCCGTCCCTGGATGGAGCTTCCAGGCTGCCCTTTTTGCCGTGCGCGCGCTATTTTTCAGGTGCCTGGGTGCTGTCAGGCGGGGGCCAGCGCCCGGACGGAGTTCCGTTCCACGGTGGGGCAGTAAATTTTCCCGGGGCCGCTGGACTGTGCTTCGTCAAGGCCCAGCAGCACTCTCACGCCGGCTGCGCCCAGTTCGTAGTGGGGGAGGGAGACGGTGGAAAGCGGGGGCCGGAGGTGGGCGGCAATGACTTCCTGGTTGTCGAATCCCACCACGGCTATGTCGTCCGGGATGGAGAGCCCATGCTCGCGCAGCCCGTCGTACAGTCCCATCGCCATTCGGTCGTTGTAGCAATACACGGCCGTGACGCCGAGTTTGAGGAGTGCCTCGGTTGCTCCAAACCCGCCTTCCTGGTCCGGATAGGCTTCAAGGACCAGTCCGTCGTCGAAGGCAACGCCTTCGGCTTCCAACGCTTCCCTGTAGCCCTGGAGCCGTCCGTCCTTCGCCGGGGCGGGGATGGTGGCGTTGATGAAGGCGATCCGGCGGTGGCCATGCCGGAGCAGGATTTCTGTGGCTGAACGGCCGCCCTGGACTTCGTCCGGGACCACAGCCCGGGCACCGGGTTCCTCGGCAAAGCAGTTGACGAGGACGAAATCCGATTCGCGGAGGGAATCCGGCACGTCCGTGGCCCGGTGGAACCAGGTGGAGTAGAGGATGCCGCGGACCTTGTATTCGAGCATCATGGCGATGGCGTCCGTCTCAAGCTCCCGGTTGCCTTCGGTGTTGGCTATGAGGAGGGCGAAGCCATGTTTCCAGGCTTCATCCTGGGCGCCGTGGATGATCTGGCCGGCGAACGGGGTGGTGGCGATGGCGTCGGCGACGAGGCCGATGAACCTGGAACTGCCGCTGACCAGGGTTTGGGCCATGGCGTTGGGCCGGTAGCCGAGATCCTGTATCGCCTCGTGTACCCGCTTGCGGGTCTCATCGGAGATCCGGGCTGCCTTTTTCTTGTTCACTACCAGGGAAACAGTGGCTGTGGAAACGCCTGCGGCTTCGGCTACCTGACGCAGGGTGACCGGCTGGGCGCGGCGGGCCTGCTTCAAGGGGGCAGCCGCCGAGGGCGTACCCGAACTGTTCTCCTGCGAATCCATGTGCCCTCCTTCAGGAGTATATCGGCCGGTCATCCCTTGCTCGCCCCGCTCTCCAGGCCCTGGATCATCGCCTTGTTGAGCACGAGGAAGACAAGGAGCAGGGGCGTGATGGTGACGCAGACGGCGGCGAACGTGGCTGTCCAGTCCGTTTTCCCCATCGCGCCGATGTAGTTCTGCAGGCCCAGCGGGATGGTTTTCAGCTCCTCGGAAAGGACAAAGGTGTTGGCGAAGATGAAGTCGTTCCAAATGAAGATGCTGTTGACCAGCACCACCGTCACAACGGTATTGACCGAAAGGGGGAGGGTGATGAGTCCGAAGATGCGGTACGGCCCGGCCCCGTCCAATGACGCGGCCTCGTAGGTTTCCCGGGGGATGTATTCAAAGAAGGAGCAGAAGAGGTAGATGGACATCGGCAGGGCGAAGCCGGCCAGCGGGATGATCATCGACGGGTAGGTGTCGAGCAGGTTGATTGAGGCGTAGTCGATGAAGAGCGGGACGAGGGCGATCTGCACGGGAACGATGATGCCGATCAGGAAAAGGCTCCGGACAAACTTGCTGAAGCGGAAGCCGAGGACCTGCAGGGCATAGGCGGCCATCATTCCCAGGAGCACAATCAGCACGTTGGCGCCCATGGTGACAATGAAACTGTTAAGGATGTTCATTCCGAGGTTGCCGGTCTCGAAAGCACGGGCGTAGTTCTCGAAAGTGACCGCCTTGGGCAGCGCGAACGGGTCGCCGGTGGCGAAGTCGTGTTCGGTGCGGAGGCTGGTGATGAAAAGCCAGGCCAGGGGGTAGACCTGCACGATGACGATGAGGGCGATGATGACCCTCGACAGGGTGCCGTGCAGGCTGGGCGGCCGCCGTCTGCGGAGCGGCGGCCGGCTCTCTGGCGGTGCTGTGACAGGCCGGGTGACTGGGGCTGCTGGCGCGGTCATGCGTCCGCCTTTCGCTTGAGCATAAAGAGGATCAGTCCGACGGCGACCAGGCATTCGACGACGATGAAGACGGCGATGGTGCTGGCGTATCCGAAATCGGTGCTGATGAATGCTGTCTTGTACATGTACGTGGTCAGCAGCTCCGAGGACTGCCCTGGGCCGCCGTTGGTCATGAGGTACGGGATGTCGAAGCCGCGCAGGCCGTAGGTTGTTGCCATGATCGTGGTGGTGATCCAGACGGGCATGATGTGGGGGAAGCGGATCTTGGTGAACAGTTGCCACCGCGATGCGCCGTCGAGCCGGGCGGCCTCCTCCAATTCCTTCGGAACGGACAGCAGCGCCGCGTAGATGATGAGCATGTAAAGTCCCGTGAACCGCCAGCCTTCCGGGGCGGAGACGGCGGTGAGGACGGTGTTGATGTCCGAGAGCCAGGGCCGTTCAAGGGCGCCGAGGCCGATCCAGTGCAGGAGCTGGTTGAGCAGGCCCACGGGTTCGACGGAGTAGATCCGCACGAACAGGAACGCGATGGCCACCGTAGAGATAACAGCAGGCAGCAGGTAGAGGGTTTTGATGAGCTCGCGGCCGCGGCTCATGGAGGTCAGGAGGCTGGCGACGAGCAGTGCGCCGCCGAGCTGCAGGACCAGGCAGATGGCCAGATAGCCGAGGGCGTTGAAGAACGAGCGCCAGAAGATGTCGTCCGCGGTGAGCATCCGCACGTAGTTGGCGAGCCCCACGAACTCCATGTCACTGATGCCGTTCCAGGAGAAGAAGCTCAGGAACAGCGACTGCATGATGGGGAACAGCACTGCGACGCCATAAAGCAGCAGGGGCGGGAGCAGGAAGACCAGGACGGAGAGTCGTGACCGGTTGGGAAGCATGGCTGGGCCTTTCGGGTGGGGGCCGGAGCCCCCACCGCCGTTATTACTTGAAGAACTTCGGGGCGTTCTGCGCGACGGCGTTATCCATCGTGCTGGTGAACTGTTCGGGCGTGATGTTGCCCTGGACCAGGAGCACGAGCTCCTGCTGCAGCCTGCCGTTGGTGGTCGGATCGAGCTGGGTATCCCACGGCATCGCCTGCTCGTCCCCGAGGTCGTTGGCCTTCTCCAGGGCCTTCTTGTACAGGGGAGTTGCGTTGGCCGGAACTATGGTCTCCACGTTGGTCGTGGGGGACAGAGCGCCGGTGGCCGCGTATTCGGACGGGTATTTTGTCAGGGCGAACTTCAGGAAGTCGCTCACCAGCGGGTCGTAGGTCTTGGCGTTGACCGCCATACCGATACCGGACGGAGAGACGAACTCGTTGCCCGCTGTGACTGATCCTTCAGTGGTGGGGAGGGTGAAGAAGTCGATGTCATCCCGCACTGCCGGGTTCAGCTTGTCCGTTGCAAGGCTGGGCAGTTCCCAGGTGCCGATGTTGTACATGGCTGCCTGTCCGGAGGTGAACTGGTTCTGCGCGTCTGAGTAGCCCTGTGAGGAAAACCCATCCTGGAAGCACTTGGCCTTGCCGAGCGATGCCAGCCATTGGACGGTCTTTTGGCCTGCGGGGTCAGAGAACTTCGCTTCGCCCTTTTTGAGCTTCTGGATAAAATCGGGGCCGGCTTCGCGGAACGGCTGGTACGCGACGTACCGTTCCAGGGGCCACTGGTCCTGGCCATCGATGGCGATCGGGGTGATGCCGGCTTCACGCAGGGCCGTGCACATGGCGGGGATGTCGTCGAGGGATTTCGGGGCGGACACTCCTGCCTTCTGCAGCAGGGCCTTGTTGTACCAGATGAATTCCAGCTCGAACTGGAACGGAATCATGTGCAGGGATCCGTCGTCGAACCGCTGGTAGTCCAGTGCGCTGGGCCGATAGTCGTCATAAACGTCCAGGGACTTGAGCAGCTTTTCCGCGTCCACCATTTTTCCCTGTTTGGCCAGCTGCTGGGCAAAAGGTGTGGCGTCGGTGTCGAAGAGCTCTGGAAGCTTGTTCGCGGCGGCCAGGGTTTCGAGCTTCTGGATGTAGGAGGGCCTGTCCGGGGTGGTGATCAGGTTGAGCGAGAAGCCCGGGTGGTCCTTGGCGTAGTCGTCCGCGAGTTTCTTCATGATGTTGATGACAGCCCCGTCGGCCGGCCGGGACAGCAGCCACGAGATTTCGCGGGCCTTGACCTCCCCGGTGGGACTGACATTGGAAGGGTCTGTGGTTCCTCCGCCGCCGCATCCGGCGAGGGCGAGTGCTGCTGCCGTCGCCACGGCCGCCGTTCGGAATAACTTCTTCATGGGACAATCTCCTTTGATTTAAGCCGAAAATGGTGTGCGTATTTAGTTGTCTGTGCGCTGACGTATCTGAAATTCAGTCAGGGTCGCGGACCCTTCCCCGGTGAAGACGCCGATCCGCCCCGCTGCCAGGTCGTAAATCCTGGTGCTGAGAGCCACCTGCCGATCCAGGACGGCAACACACAGGTCCCCGTCCACAACGACTTCGAGCGTGTGCTGCCCGGGAGCAAGGTCGCAGGGGCGTTCCAGTTCGATGGCGAACGGAACGTCCCCGGAGACGTGCCATTGGGCGTCACCGGTGACTTTCCGCGGCCAACGGTCGAACACCATGCGGCCGCGCTTCGGTTCCAGGCGCAGAACATAGGATTGGTCCCCGTCCTGGCTGGAGCGCAGCAACAACCCACATTCGGTGGTGTTGGGTTCGATGTCCAGGACTGCCTTGGCATAGAACTGGCCGGGCAGTTCTTCGTCAGAGACGACGGCCGTGTACGCGTCCGGCACATGCAGCCGCGCCGGCAGCCCGTTAGCCAGGGATACCGGGACGTCCTCCCAGAAGCTGTCCACGAGTTCGTCGGCGAAAGCGAATCCCAGGGTTCCGTCCGGGTTTTGCCGGGCTTCCAGGACGGACATCGTGCCCGCCCACTGCCAGGGACCGTCGTCGGCGTTGCCTTCCTTGCTGGCGATCCATCCGAAAAAGAACCGGCGTCCGTCGCGTTCGGCAGTCTTGGAGGCGTAGAAGGCGCGCCCGTCCACGCTGTCCAGGTCCGGTACGCTCCATGGACCGTCGGGGCTCTTGGCCATGCGGTACCGGGTGGTGAATGATTCGGAGAACTCCGAGTAGACCATGTACCACCAGTCGCCCCAAGAGAAGACGTCCGGGCATTCATGGGTGATGTAGCGGCGCGGATCCCAGAACGGTTCAGTGTCCTGCCATGTCACCAGGTCGGTGGAGACGCACTGGGCTATGACACCTCGCCGGCGTTCCGGTCCTGCGGAGTGCCGCGCCGCCAGAAGCATCCTCCACTGCCCTGAGGCCTCGTCCCGGAAGACGAAAGGATCCCGCCAGTCGCCTGACTCATAGCCGTCCGGGGCGCCGAAGGTGAGTTCCGGGTGCTTCACCCAGGTCTGCATGCCGTCGATGCTCGTGGCGTGCATAACCAGCTGAAGAGGGGCGCCGTCCGGTCCGAGGTTTTGCGGGTTTTGGCCCGTGTAGAACAGGTGGTGGCTACCGGTTCCGTCGACGACGACGCTTCCTGTGTAGGCGTTGAAATCAAGGTCGGCTTCGCCCCCGTGTTGGAGGGCAACACCATGGTCCTCAAACTGCGTGAGGTCTTTAGTGGTTACCAGGTGCCACGAGGTTCCCGGCTTCGGGTCGGCGCGGACCTCATGAAGGTAGAAGAGCCAGAACTCTCCGTCCTTCTGGAAGGGGATAAGATCTCCAACCCATCCATCGGAGGGCTGAAAGAAGACTGAGTGTTTCATCGGCACTGATGTCCATTCTGCTAAAGCGTTTTACCAAGTTCAATGTAAGGGTCGCTGGTGTATGTGGTCAAGCGTTTTAGCAAAATTCAGTTCATTCTTTCGTTTGGTTTTATGACGGGGGTGATTCCTCTCGTAGCCCGCTCCGCCGTCGCGATGCTGTTCTTGCTTTGACAAGGACGCGACGACGGCGCCTCCGGCCGTCTGGGCAGGGCGCTGGCGTCGGCCACTGCCCTGATGGCGGGATGCGCCAGCATGGCGTTTGCCCATAGTCTGGCCAGGTGGATACAAAGACCGTGAAAAACGGCGAACAGGTTGACAGGCAGTCGCGCATTCTCGAAGCGGCGCTGGACCTGCTGTCGCGCCACGGCATTTCAGGAGTCAATATGCGGGCGGTGGCACGCGAAGCGGGCGTGGCGCTCGGATTGGTGAACTATTACTACGAAGACAAGATGAGCCTGATCCGTGCGGCCCTGCACCGGATAGACCAGCATGATCTGATGCTGGTCACGCCGGACCCGGACTCGCCCCCCGACGAGCAGCTGAAGAAGGCCCTCCAGCGCGTCGCGGGCCCGGAGTTGCTGACCACACAATATCTGTCCCTGCGGCTCCACCTGTGGGCGCTGGCACAAGCCCATGAAGACTTCGCCTCCATCAATGCGGCAGCGTTCGAGCGCTACCTCCAAGGGCTCGCCACGCTGATCCGAAATGCCAGGCCCGAGCTTTCCAATGAACAATGCAGGGAGCGCGCGGCTGACATCGTCGTCGTGCAAAACGGGATGTGGCTAACGGCGCTCCTTGGTGTTGACAAGGAATCCATCCGGCGGAGCATTGCCCGCACTGAAGAGATCGCTTTCGCCAGCTAGCCCTTGCTCGAATACTCCTCCACCGACATCGAAACTGTCCGCCCTTGCGTCGCCGTGCTCCAGTCTTTTCGTGACTGGCGCCCGTCACAATAAGCGCCCAAAGGCAGTGATTAGGGGTCCATTTCACGCCGCGATGTTTCGTACCCGTTAAATCTTGAACACTTGTTCAGTCAAACTATTGAACACTTGTTCAAGGTGCACTAGTCTGCATGAGTATGACCTACACCACACCATGTGGCCGCAAGTCCAACAGCATGGCCCGCGGCCCCGGCAGCGCAGCCGGCCCCGGCGCACGCAGACCGGCACCGGCCCATCGCCGGTAACGGTGCGCATCAAGTAACGCAGGAATTTTCAAGGCTTTTCCGGGACACGGCGATGTATTGCCAGCCCTCCGCATGAAGGACCACCAGCCCCAGCGGCTGTTCTGCACCAGGTAGAAGGAGAGTTTTCAGCATGACAAAAACCCACTATGACTACGTCATCGTCGGCGGCGGAAGCGCGGGTTCCGTGCTCGCCAACCGGCTGAGCGAAGGAGGCCAGAGCAGCGTCCTGGTTCTCGAGGCCGGACGCAGCGACTACCCCTGGGACCTGTTCATCCAGATGCCCGCCGCGCTAACGTTCCCCAGCGGCAACCCGCTCTATGACTGGCGGTACCAGTCGGACCCCGAGCCCTTTATGGGCGGCCGCCGCGTGGCACATGCCCGCGGCAAGGTCCTGGGCGGTTCCAGCTCCATCAACGGCATGATCTTCCAGCGCGGCAATCCCCTCGACTATGAGCGGTGGGGCGCTGACGCCGGCATGGACACCTGGGACTTCGCCCACTGCCTGCCCTACTTCAACAAGATGGAAAACGCGCTGGCAGCGGATCCGGACGACGAACTCCGCGGCCACGACGGCCCGCTGGTCCTGGAACGCGGTCCGGCCACCAACCCGCTTTTCCAGGCGTTCTTCAAGGCCGCGCAGGAAGCTGGCTACCCGCTGACCGATGACGTCAACGGCTACCGTCAGGAAGGCTTTGCAGCTTTCGACCGCAACGTGCACAAGGGCCAGCGCCTCTCGGCTTCAAGGGCCCACATCCGCCCCAATGCAGGCCGGCAGAACCTTACCGTGCTGACCCGGGCGATGGTCACCAAGGTCAACTTCAAGGGCACCACGGCCACCGGCGTCACCTACCGCCGCAACGGACAGACCCACGTGGTCAATGCAGGCGAGGTCATCCTGTCCGGCGGTGCCATCAACACCCCGCAGCTGCTGCAGCTCTCCGGCGTGGGCGAAGCCGGACACCTGGGCTCCCTGGGCATCAAGCCCGTGGTCAACCTTCCCGGCGTCGGCGAGAACCTGCAGGACCACCTGGAGGTCTACATCCAGCACGCGTGCACCCAGCCGGTGTCCATGCAACCAAACCTGGACCTCTGGCGCTACCCCCTCATCGGCCTGCAGTGGCTGCTGGGACGCAAGGGCCCGGCGGCCACGAACCACTTCGAGGGCGGCGGGTTCGTCCGCTCCAACGACGACGTGGCCTACCCCAACCTGATGTTCCACTTCCTGCCCGTGGCCGTGCGTTACGACGGCCAGAAGGCGGATGCCAAGCACGGCTACCAGGTGCACATCGGCCCCATGTACTCCGATGCCCGGGGCACCCTGAAGATCAAGTCCACCGACCCCACCGTCCACCCGTCCATGCTCTTCAACTACCTCTCCACCGAGCAGGACCGGCGCGAATGGGTGGAGGCCATCCACGTGGCCCGCGACATCCTGGGCCAGTCCGCCATGATGCCCTTCAGCGGCGGGGAGCTCTCACCCGGGCAAAGCGTCCGGACCGACGCCGAAATCCTGGACTGGGTGGCCCGGGACGCCGAGACGGCCCTGCACCCCTCCTGCACCGCCAAGATGGGCCCGGAGTCCGATCCGATGGCCGTGGTCAACCCGCTGGACATGTCCGTCCACGGCACCAAGGGCCTGCGCGTTGTTGATGCCTCGGCCATGCCGTACGTGACCAACGGCAACATCTACGCCCCGGTGATGATGCTGGCCGAACGGGCCTCTGACCTCATCCTCGGCAAGGCGCCGCTGGCCCCGCAGCACGCGGAGTTCTACCGCCACGGGATCTCTCCACTTGAAAAGGACGGCACAGAGCGTCACGGCGCCGGTACTGCAACTGCACCTGCGCCCAAGGCAAGGGCCTAGGCATGAGCGATCGACTGGAGAAGGAGAAACAATGACCGCCACCGTTGAACAAATCCACAACGCCGGGAAAGCGCAGGACGCCATCAAGGGCCTGTACATTGAAGGCGCCTGGCACCAGGCATCCGACGGCGGGACAACAGTTGTGCGCTGCCCGGCGGACGGGCGCGAGGTGGCGGTTGTCGCCTCATCCACCGTCGAGGACGCTGAGCGGGCGATCGCCAGTGCCCGAGCAGCGTTCGACGGCGGTGCGTGGCGCCGACTGACGGACATCGAACGCGGCGAAGTCCTGCTGCGCATCGCAGGCCTGCTTGAGCGGGACAAGGCGGCTTACGCCCGGGCCGAGGCGCTGGACACAGGCAAGCGCCTCGTCGAGGCCGAATACGACATTGACGACATTGCCGCATGCTTCCGCTACTACGGCAAGATAGCGGGCCTCGATGCCGGCAGGGTCATCGACACGGGCCGGCCGAATGCCATCAGCCGCGTGGTCTACGAACCGCTCGGCGTCTGCTCCCTCATCGCGCCATGGAACTACCCGCTCCTCCAGGCGGCTTGGAAAGTGGCACCGGCACTCGTCGCGGGAAACTCGTTTGTGCTCAAGCCCAGCGAGCTCACGCCGTCCACCTCCATCCTGCTGATGGAAACGCTGGCAGAAGCCGGGGTTCCCGCCGGCGTCGCAAACCTGGTCACGGGACGCGGATCGAGGGTAGGTCCTTCGCTGAGTTCGGACCCGCGGGTGGATCTCGTCTCCCTGACCGGAAGCCTGGCAACGGGCCAGACCATCATGGCGGCCGCCTCGGAGACCGTGAAGCGCGTCGCCTTCGAGCTCGGCGGAAAGAACCCCAACGTGGTTTTCGCGGACGCGGACTGGGACGCCGCCGTCGACAATGCCCTGACAGCTGTGTTCCTGCACTCCGGCCAGGTCTGCTCGGCCGGGGCCCGGCTCGTCGTCGAGGAGACCATTGCGGAGCGCTTCGTGGCCGAGGTGGTGGAACGGGCGAAAAAGATCCGGATGGGTGGACCCTTTGATCCCGACGCAGAAACGGGCCCGCTGATTTCGGCCAAGCACCGCGAGCAGGTTCACGCCTACGTCCAGGCCGGCATCGCGGAGGGCGCCGAGCTTTTGTGCGGCGGCTACATCCCCGACGACGGGGCGCTTGCCGACGGCTTTTTCTACCCGCCTACCGTGCTGGGCAACTGCCGCTCGGGTATGAGCGTGCTGCGGGAGGAGTCCTTCGGCCCGGTGCTGACCGTGGAGACGTTCCGGACCGAAGCGGAGGCCGTTGCCATAGCCAACGACACGGAGTACGGCCTGGCGGGGGCGGTCTGGACGTCGGATGCGTCGAAAGCGCAGCGTGTTGCGGGCGCCCTCCGGCACGGAACAGTATGGATCAATGACTACCACCCGTACGTCCCGCAGGCGGAGTGGGGCGGTTTCGGCAAGTCCGGCATTGGCCGTGAACTTGGCAGCGCGGGCCTGAACGAATACCGCGAGGCAAAACATATCTGGCAGAACATCCAGCCCGCACCCAGCGGCTGGTTCGGCGCATCTTCGGACGGAACGGGGGCGGGTCCGGCCGAATAGGCAATGGCAATGGGGGAACGGCCGGGCGCTGCCCAGTGCGGTGCCCGGCCCTGATATAACCCCGCGTCCAATGGCGGCCGCGGGTCATCACCATCGTGCTTTTCTCACTTAGGAGCTCAGATGTTAGAACCCACAAAGCGTGCAGACGCAAGTGGCATGGACGAATTCGGCTACGCCCAGACCCTGGACCGCAGTATTGGCAAGTTCGCCAGCTTCGCGGCAGGAGTCAGTTACATCTCCATCCTCACCGGCGTTTTCCAGCTCTTCTACTTTGGCTTTTCCATGGCCGGCCCCGCCTACGCGTGGTCCTGGCCCCTCGTTTTCGCCGGCCAGCTGATGGTGGCGCTCTGCTTTGCTGAGCTGGCCGGCCGCTACCCGGTGGCCGGCTCGGTGTACAACTGGGCCAAGCGGCTCTCGTCCGGGACGTTCGCCTGGCTGGCCGGCTGGCTGCTGCTCATCTCCTCGATTGTGGCGCTCGGAGCCGTGGCCCTTGCACTTCAGCTCACCCTGCCCCAGATCTGGTCCGGTTTCCAGATCATCGGCGACGGCACGGGGACCTATGATTTCGCCCTCAACGGCGTGCTGCTCGCCAGCATCATGATCTCCATCTCCACCATGATCAACGCCTTCGGCGTGAAGCTGATGACCAAAATCAACAGCATCGGCGTCTTCGTGGAACTCGCTGCCGCCGTGCTCCTCATCCTGGCCCTTGCCTGGCATGTGGTGCGGGGGCCGGAAGTCCTTTTCAGCACCGCAGGTTACGGCATGGACCACGACCTTGGCTTCTTCGGGGTGTTCCTCATCGGCGCCATGGCCTCCGGTTACGTCATGTATGGCTTTGACACCGCCAGTTCCCTCGGCGAGGAGACGAAGGACCCGAAAAAGACAGCCCCCAAGGCCATCCTCCGTGCAGTCACGGCGTCCTTCATCCTGGGCGGCCTGATTCTCCTTGGCGGGCTCCTGGCCGCACCCGACCTCAACGACCCCAAGCTGGGCGCTGCCGACGGCGGCTTGCAATACATCGTGCTCTCCGTATTGGGAGGCCCCTTCGGCAAGGCGTTCCTGGTGTGCATCGTCGTGGCCGTGACCGTCTGTACCCTGGCCGTTCACGCCGCCGCCATCCGCATGATGTTCGCTATGGCCCGGGACAACAACCTGCCCTTTAGCCGCCAGCTCAGCAAGGTGCATCCGGAACGGAAGACGCCCACGGTGGCGGCCATCGTCATCGGAGTCATCGCCATCATTCCACTGATCGTCAACGTCTCCCAGCCCGCGATCTTCACTATCCTTTCGAGCATCAGCATCGTTCTGATCTACCTGTCCTACCTGCTGGTCACCGTTCCGCTGCTCCGCAAGCGGTTCCAGAAGAAGTGGCCTCTGGCCGACGACGATACCGAACCGGGTTTCAGCCTGGGTAAATGGGGGCTGCCCGTGAACATTGTGGCGGTGCTGTGGGGCGGCGCCATGACCCTGAACCTGATCTGGCCCCGCCCGGAAATCTACAACTCGGTGCCCCCGTTTGAGTGGTACCTGCAGTGGGGCGGCGTCCTGTTCGTTGGCGCCGTCACCGGCGGCGGCGCGCTCCTCTACCGGTTGAAGATCAGGCACCAGACGGGTGTGCTGGCCGCCCACGCGGCGCACGCCCCGGCAAACCCCGCACAGGGCTCCGCCCCCACAGGGTCCCTTGCCCCCGAACTGGCCCTGGCCCCTGTCCATGCCATGGCGGCACAGTCCTTTCCGGACACGGACGGGCAGGTTCCTGACTCACTGGCAGCCGAGGGTGCAACGTCAGGGAAAAATCCGGTGTCGTAGCCGGGTCCCGTTTCAGGATTGAGCACGACGGCGGGGCTGCGCCGGCCACGTACGAGCATTGGGCGCACGCGTGAACCGAAGTCCCGGCTGGATCGCCAGCCGGGACTTCGGCGTCCGGGCAAAGTCCCCGCTCCGAAACGGGGCACTTCGACACGGACACGCCGGCCGCCGTCACAATTTACGACGTTGGCACCCCCAAAGTGCCCCACGACGGTTCGCCAGACCGATGAATAGGGAAAATCGGCGGCCTAAACTACAAGGATGAGTCACCCACCGCTGGCTCCGTGGAAACAGCACGTCGCCGCTTCGGCCGTCCTGCTTTTGCTGCTGGCTTCACTTCAAGGCTGCAGCAACGATGGCGCGCAGCCAGGGCCCGAAGCGAGCGCCACTCCTGCACTTTCGGCCTCCATCAACCAGTTCAGGGACAACTACAGCAAGCGGATCATCGAAATCCAGCTCACCAACAACACCGCGGATCCTGTGACAGTGATGGACGCAGAGCTGGACAGCGCACTGTTCAGCTCTGGCATCAGCTGGCACACTCCCGCCGACGGTACCGTGCTGCCCCCCAAGCAGCCAAAGAGCCTGCCCGCCCAGCTGCCGGAGCCCAAGTGCACGGAAACAATCGGGGGCACCGGGAAAGGCAGCAGCAGTGCTGATGTCCGCCCCACCGTACGGGTCAGCACCCGCCCGGACAGCCACGGCTCCGGGCCGCTCACGGCTGAAGACCCGTTTGGAGTCCTGGCCCGGAACAACAGCGAGATGTGCCTCGACAAGGCTGTTCGGGAGATTGCCGCCATCCAACCGTCTCCGGAGCTGACGGTCTCAGGCGACGGGGCAACCGCCGTCGTGCATGTCCTTATCGTCCCCGGACCAGCTGTTGGAGGGCAGCAGATGCTGACCATTGACCGGATCGACGGCACAACGCTGATTGCGGAAGACGCGGCCCAGCCCTGGCCGCGCAGCGTTCAGGTATCCGCCGGCGGCCCTCCGGTGGAGCTGCGTCTGGCCATCCGCCCGGCACGCTGTGATCCGCACGCCGTGGCAGAGGACAAGATAGGAACCCTGCTGCCGTTCCGCGTCACGGCAGGCGGACGGAACGGCGTCCTCAAGATAGACACCGGTGACGTGCTCAGGCACCGCATTTATGAATTCGTCACTGCAGCCTGCGCTACCTCGCGATCATGACGTTGCACCGCGCGTGGGTCAGCACGTAGGTCAGCGTTCCACGATGTCCTTCGCGCCCGTGGGCACCCAGAAATAGAAGCGCCGCGTCCGCTCCGGCGTGGGCAAGCATGGCGGCAACGTGCTGGCCGGAGAGAAGCTCCTCCGATACCGCCAGGTCAGGGCTGAGTTCCTGCGCACGGTGCACGGCGTTGTGCAGGACGTCGCGGCCATGGAACTGCGAGGGAGCATGCCGCCCCTTCGGCAACTGCGGCTCAACGTGGACAATCCGCAGCTTCGTTTGCAGGATCTGCGCCACCGTAACGGCCTGGTCCACAACTTTGCTGCTCCTCACCCGGCCGTCCAGGCAGGCGACCACCGGTTTTCCTTCCTCAGGCGCGGCCCGGACCACCAGCACAGGGCAGGGGCACGTCCCGGCCAGGTCAACGGAGACTGAGCCCACCAGTTTGCCGAGGAAGCTGCCCAGGCCGCGGCTGCCAACCACCAGCAGGTCCGCATCAAGGGATTCCTGGCGCAGGACGTCGGCGGGCAGGCCGGCCACCATGCGCGGTTCGAGCTCCAATTTGGGTGAGATCCCGCGCGCAAGCTCCACGCCCTCGGCCAGAAGATCCTCTGCCGCGCGTCGAAGGCCGCTGTCCGCCACGCCCTTCACAGGACCCACGTGGTGGGTGAACATGGGCCAGATCCAGGCATGGATGATACGCAGCACCGCCTGGGACGCCGCGGCGTATTCCGCAGCCCAGTGAAGGGCCAGCTTGGACGCATCCGAGCCGTCATACCCGACCGCCACCGTGGTTCGCATGGTCCGAAACTCCTTCCCTGAAGCTATCCGGTACCCATTTACTAAAACATCACGGCACCGCTGAAACTTCCCGAAAAGGTGCGTCGCGCAGGGCGTCGGAGACGGACTTTGCTCCGCCGTGGCCTGACTGTCCGCCGTCCACCGGGATCTCGGCTCCTGTCACGTAGGAGGACAGCGGGCTGAGCAGGAAGAGCACGACGCCGGCCACCTCCTCCGTTGAGCCCGTCCGGCCCAGCGGGGTCTCGGCAAGTGTGGCTTCCCGGAATTGCGGCGTGGCTCCGGCCGTCATGGGAGTCCCAATAAAGCCCGGGTGGACAGTGTTGACGCGGATCCCGCGCGGGCCAAGTTCCATCGCCGCCACCTGCGAGAGGCCGCGCAGCGCCCACTTGCTGGCCGTGTACGCCACGGGATAGTGCGCAGTCAGGCCCGCCACGGAGCCAACGTTCACAATCGAGGCGCCGCTGCCCATGAGCGGACTCAGGACCTGGATTCCGAGCAGGGCTCCGGCGACGTTGACGTCATACACCTTCTGAAGATCAGCGATGGAAACATCCAGGAGCCGGCTCCGCTGCGTGATCCCGGCGTTGTTGACCAGCCCGTCCACAGTCCAGCCCTGCGACCGGATCCACTCAGCCAGACGTTCCCAGCCCGCCTCATCCGTCACATCCAGCTGCCTGTACACCAGCTCACCTGGCGCCGATTCACCTGGCGCCGACGCGGCAGCGATGGCGGCTGCCAGTTCCCCGGGCATTGCCCCGCCAAGGTCGGCAGCAACGACGCGGGCTCCGGCCTCCACCAGGAGCCGGGCTTCGGCCGCGCCCTGGCCCTGGCCGGCACCCGTAACCACCACGGTCCGCCCCTGAAGCTGGACGGAGACCATCAGGCCCCGGAAGGAGCCGCAGATGCAATCCGGTTGCGCGGCCGCTGCCAGGCAGGAACCCGAGTCACCGCCTCCCGCCGGGCACCCACGGTGTTCTCGATGGTCCCAATACCTTCTACCGTCATGCGCACCACGTCGCCGGTTTTCAGCGGCGGGGGAGTCTTCGAGCCGTTCCGGCCCCAGAGCTCTGCAAGGCAGCCGCTGCCGCAGGTGCCGGAGCCCAGGACGTCACCGGGCCGCACCACCGAGTCCTGCGACGCGTACGCCACCAGTTCCGCGAACGGCCAGCCCATGTTGGACAGCAGGTCCTGCCCGATGGCTTGGCCGTTGACCTCGACGGCCATGGAGATGGGCAGGAAACCTTCGGCGTCGTGCCGGTCCTCGAACTCGTCCGCCGTGACGATCCAGGGGCCCAGCGTGTTGGCGAAATCCTTGCCCTTGCAGGGTCCCAGACTGACTTTCATCTCGCGGCGCTGGAGGTCCCGCGCGGACCAGTCGTTAAGCACGGTGTAGCCGAAGATATGGCGATGCGCCTCCGCGGCGGTCAGGTTGCGGCCGTCACTCCCGGGAACGCGTCCGACGACGGCGGCCACTTCGGTCTCAAAGTCGAGGTCCTCGCATCCAGCCGGAATACCGATCACTTCGCCGGTGCCGGTCACCGTGTGCGGATTCGTGAAGTAAAAGGTGGGTGCCTCGTACCACTCCGGGACCACGCCGGCCACGCCGTCGATGCTCTTCCGCACCCCTTCAACATGCTCCTCGAAGGCCACGAAGTCCCGGATGGTGGCCGGTACCAGCGGGGCGAGCAGCTGCACATCTGCCAGCGGAACGGCCGGGGCGGAACCAAGGGTTTGCCTGGCAATGTCCAGGGTTTCCGCGAGTCCTGCCTCCAACAGGGTCTGGATACCCTGGCCCGCGGGCAGGGCGTAGCAGCTGCCGCCGTCCACGAAGCCGGACTGCGTCCCGCCGTCGTTCTTCCAGCGTGCGATCTTGACCATGGCGAAGGTTCCTTAGGCTGTGCGGCGGGCAGGGATGGAGGCGGCCGTGATGCCCAGCGCCGCGGCGTTTCCGGCCAGGACCTGGGCTTCGTCCACCGCTGGCAAACCGGCGTCACGCACTTCCTGTACCGGCTGGTCGGAGCCCATGTCGAAGGGGTAGTCCGAGCCGAGCAGTACCCGTTCCCCGCCCGCGGCGGCCACCAGCGCGCGCAGCTCGGCGGCACTGTGGACCAGCGAGTCGAAGTACAGCTTCTTGAGGTATGACGACGGCGGCTGGGCGCAGCCGTGTGCCTCCGGCCGGACCCTCCACGCGTGGTCCGAGCGGCCCAGGCTGGTGGGAAGGTAGCCGCCGCCGTGCGCGGCCAGGACTTTCAGTTCCGGGTGCCGGTCCAGGACCCCGCAGAAGACCAGGTGGGACAGTGCCACCGCGTTTTCCGCAGGCTGGGAAACCGTGTTGGCGAGGTAAAAACGGTCCAGCCGCTCATCCAGCGAGCAGCCGAACGGGTGCAGGAACACCAGTGCGCCCAGTTCCTCCGCGCGGCTCCAGAACGGTTCCAGCCGCTCGTCGGAAAGCTCTACGGTGGTGCGTTCCGGGTTGTCAGGGGTCGCCGCAAAGGAGCCGATTTCCACCCCGAGCAGCCCGCATTCCAGCACGGCGTGTTCGAGGGCTTCCACCATCAGCGCCGGGTGCTGGAGCGGAACCAGGCCCAGCCCGTTGAGCCGCTCCGGCGCCCGGCCAACGAACTCGCGGACAGCCTGGTTGGCGGCCTTCGCCACCTGCAGGGCCAGTTCTTCGCCGGCGAAGTAGTAGAAGTGCGACGGCGACGGCGAGACCAGCTGCACGTCCACGCCCTGGACATCCATGTCAGCAAGCCGGCGGTCGAGGTCCGTCAGCTGCGGCCAGCGCTCTTGGATCATCCGGCCCGACGCGGCCATGGATTCCGGTCCGTTGCGCCGTACCTCCAAGGCCTGCTGCGCGCCGAAGCCTTCGGGATCGGCCTCAGCCACCAGCTGCTGCAGGGCCGGAAGCAGGATGTGGGCGTGGACGTCCACCGTGGTTGCTTCTTCCAGAGGTTCTTCCAGAGGACGGGTGCTCATGCGGGCTGCTTCAGCATCGTGGAGAGGGAGTGCATCAGGCCCGGCACATCGGCGTCCCGGACGCCGTCGAGCATCCACTGGCCCAGCTGGACGGAAGCCTGCACCACGGTGCGTGCCCGGTCCAGGCGCCGGTCAGAGAACTCCTTCCAGAGCGTCTCGGTGATGTGGTCGGCGCCGATCAGCAGCTCGGCCAGGACGGCGGCGTCCTCCACAGCCATGGCAGCACCCTGCGCCACCGTGGGCGGGCAGCTGTGCGCGGCGTCCCCGATGATGACCGTCCGTCCCCTGTTCCACGGTCCATCCACGATGTGGCTCGTGAACCTCGTGTAGTTGATGTTTGCCGTGTGGTCCAGGTTTTCGCGGATTTCGTTCCAGGGGCCGCCGTAGGCTGCGGCGAGGTCAGCCATGATGCGGGGGCCGTCCTCGTGCCGGCGCTCCTGGGCCTTTTCCACGAGGAAGGCGTAGATGGTGTCCGGGCCGGTGGGGGTGTAGCCGGCAATAAAGCAGGGCCCGCCGTAGGTGAGGTCGGTGCGGACTACCTCCTCCGGCCGTTCCACGAACGCGCGCCAGATCCCCATGCCGGTGCCGACGGGTTCCACGTCGATGCCGATGGCCTTGCGGACTGCGGAGTGCAGGCCGTCGGCGCCGATGAGGACGTCATAGGTGGCAGATTCGCCGTCGGCGGTGCTGACGGTGACGCTGCCGCCGTCGTCCGTTATCCCGGTGACCGTCTTTCCGTAGCTGATCACGGCGCCGGCCTGCAGCGCGCGCTCGCGGAGGATGGCGGTGAGGTCAGGGCGGTACATGCCCAGGGTGGCGGGCAGGTCGTCGCCGCCGGTCCGGATGTCCTCGAGGACCGCGATGACGGTCCCGGCCGGATCCGGGGCGCGCAGGCCCAAGGTGCTGAACGCGTAGCCCTTCGCCTCGACCTGCTCCCATACGCCGAGCTGCTTGAAGACGCGCAGGGCGTTCCCCTGCAGGGTGATTCCTGAACCAACCCGCTGCGGCTCGCTCGCCTTTTCCAGGATTTCGACGCGGACCCCCGCATCTGCCAGGAGGATGGCAGCGGTCAGTCCCGCGGCTCCCGCTCCGACGATTCCGACATTCTGTACTGCTGCCATCGCTGACTCCTTTGTAATGACGGCTTACTGCTGATGATGACGCTGTTGGCTGCTGGACGCTACCTGAGGGCGATGGGGTTCACGGGCGAGCCCACGGCACCGGTGATGGGAAGGGGCGCTGCGGTGAGCAGGAAGTCGTATCTGCCGTCCGCTGTGCATGCTTCCGCCAGGCCGTCCGGGTCCCACATCTCGCCCAGGAACAGCCCGAGGTTGGGGATGGCGATCTGGTGCAGGGGCTGGAAGGCGCCGTCGAACTCGTTCGGGCGGACTTCGAAGCCCCACGTATCGGTGGCGATCCCGGCGATTTCGCTTTCGTGCAGCCAGGGCGCCGTGGTGAAGGACAGCCCAGGCGCCGCGCCGCCGGCGTAGTCACCCCAGCCGTCGCGGCGGACCCTGGTGTGCTGTCCGGTGCGGATCACTACGATGTCGCCCCGGCCTACTGCCGAACTGGGTCCCTGCAGTTCGATGGTGCGCTCCAGGTGCTCCGGCATGATGGCGAAACCATCCGGAAGCTCGCCGTCGTTCCGTCCAAGTTCCGGCCCCAACGCACGGCCGACGTCCAGCAGGACGCCGCGGGTGACGATCTTGGCCGCGGCGGTTTCGATGCCGGTCACCAGGTCGCCTTCGGAGGTGACCACGTCGCCGGCTGCCCTGCCGTTCCAGGCCTTGCCCTGGTCAAAGATGTGGCCCAGGCCGTCCCATTGCGTGGAGCACTGCAGCGGCATGGCGATCACGTCGTCCGCACCGCCAAAGCCGTGCGGGAAGCCCTGGTTGCCGCGTTCTGCGTCCACTCCCGTGTCCGTCATGGTGTGGACGGGGTTGGTGCGGCGGCGCCAGCCCTTCTGCGGCCCGTTGGTGTCAAACGGCTGGGACAGCGAGAACGCTTCACCGGTCTTCACCAATGCTGCGGCTTCGATGCGCTTGGCCGCGTCGATGAAGTTCATGGTTCCCAGGACGTCGTCCTCGCCCCAGCGGCCCCAGTTGTTGTGGGCCTTGGCCATGGCGCGGATGCTGCCCAGCGGGTCCTCACGCCGGATCACCGGGATATTGGTTGATTCCCCGGTGGCGACGTTGCTCGCCTGAGCAACCTTCTGCGTGGTCACTGGACTTCGTCCTTGCAGTGGATCAGCTGGGTGCCGAGCCCCGTGATGGTGCCTTCCATCACATCGCCGTCCTGGAGCAGCCGGCCCCAGTGCTGGCCGTTGCCGGCCGGGCTTCCGGTGAGCACCAGGTCGCCGGGCCGCAGCGGCATGATCTGGGAGGCTTCGCTGACCAGCTTGGCCACCCCGAAGATCATGTCCTGCGTGGACTCGTCCTGCATGGCCTTGCCGTTGAGCTTCAGCGTCACCTGGACGTCCTGCGGGTCGCCGAAGAACTTGGCGGGCACCAGCAGGGGGCCGGTGGGCAGGAAGCCGGGCGCGTTCTTGGCGCGGTACCAGTCCGAGCCGATCGCGGGCATGTCCTTGCGGAAGACGTATTCCCGGGTGGTGATGTCGTTGACCATGGTGTAGCCGAAGACGTAGTCCAAGGCTTCCTCGGGGGTGACCCGGAACGCCGTTTTGCCGATGACTGCTGCCAGCTCCAGCTCCCAGTCGTGCGACTTGGAGTAGGACGGGAGGGTGAGGTCGTCCGTGGCTGAGGCGATCGCCGTCGGGAGCCCGATAAAGAAGTACG
Organism: Arthrobacter sp. CDRTa11; assembly: GCF_026427775.1. NCBI lineage: Bacteria > Bacillati > Actinomycetota > Actinomycetes > Micrococcales > Micrococcaceae > Arthrobacter > Arthrobacter sp. CDRTa11. The sequence goes on from NZ_CP044532.1 coordinate 188,173, forward strand.
GCGTGCCCTGGCCTGCCCGCTTGTCCATCATCGCGGCGGTCTTGGCGCGTACTTCTTCCTCGTCTTCGCCCGGATCGCGGTGTGCTGCGGCGAGGTCGATCACGTGCTTGCGGTAGTTCGCGCCGGTCTGCAGGACCTGGGCCGGTTCCACCGGGGCGAGGACCTCGACGTCGGCCAGCGCCAGGCCGGTGTCCCCGCCTGCAGAGACGGCCAGGGCGCCCAGCTGGGCTTCGGTGGTTACCCAGTGCTCGATCAGGGAGTTGATGTCCCCGTCCAGCGGCAGGACCCGGTCAGCCACCAGCAGGCCCGTGCGGGCTTTGCTGTCGCCGGCCTCCTGGAAACGGATGAGGGTATATGTCGCTTCAGGCATATCTTTCTAGCCCCGTCCCTGCTTGGCGTAGGGGTTCAGGAGGGCTTCCTTCATCTCGGGGGAGGCGCCTTCCTCGGTGGCAGTGAAGCCTTCGGCCGGCGGGAAGGATTCGGTCATGGAGTGCGGCATGGCGCCGTTCTTGTAGAAGTTGTTGGAGCCCAGGGACGGCTTCCAGGTGCTGGCTTCCCAGTCCGGGACGTAGTTGCGGTAGCCGCCGGAGTTGAGCTCCACGCGCAGGCCGGAGGGGTCGCGGAAGTAGAGGAAGTTCTGCTCGCCCACGCCGTGGATGGAGGGGCCGTATTCCATTGGGGTGCCGTTTTCCATCATGACGTCCGCGGTTCGGAGCAGGTCCTCGGTGGCGTCCACCCAGAACGCGATGTGGTTGACGCGGCCGGCGCGGCTGGAGGTGTCCAGCACGACGCCAAGGTCGTGGGACTTCTCGTTGGTGGTCAGCACGGAGAACACGGTGATGGGTGCCTCGTCCAGGTCAACGAATGCCATGACGCGGAAGCCCAGGGCCTCGTTGTACCACTTGGCGAAGCCGCGGACATCGGAGGACGCCACTGTGACGTGGTCCAGGAAGCGGGGTGCAGCGGCGTGGCTGCTGCGGCGCTCCGGCCGGTCCGGGTAAGTGGATTCGAAACCGGGTTCCGCGACGAACTTCTCGACGTCGAAGAACAGGCGCATGCGGTGGCCGTAGGGGCCGGTGAATTCGTAGGCCTTGCCGTAGCCGTGGCCGCCGGCGGTCCAGCTGCCCTGGACGCCGGTTGCCTCGATGCGCTCGGCCGCGGCCTCGAGGGCGGCCTGCGAGTTTGTGCGCCACGCCATCCGGCCCAGCGACGCTTCAGGTCCTTCGGTGATAACCAGGCTGTAGCGGTAGTAGTCGCCCCAGCAGCGCAGGTAGACGTTGCCGCCCACCCGGTCGATGATGCGCATGCCGAACTTTTCCTCATAGAACCTGGCGGAGGCTTCGACGTCGGGGGTGGTGATCTCAAGGTGGGCAAGATGGGAGAGGGGAGTTTCCACGCTGAATTCCTTCTGGATACTGGCTGCGGTTCGGGTTGCTGCAGGTCTTGCAACTACTGTGACGCACCGCATGTATTCGAGGAAGGGGAACTTATTGATAACAAGTATCTGCCGGGCAAATACTATCGCCGGACTGCTGATGGGGATGTATTAGTTGGGCGTTGCAGCCCGCCCACCCAGACGGGCGGTGACTTTTTGCGCGGCAGCGGCGCAGGCTTCCCCCAGGCTCTGCAGCCTGTCCGGGGAGACGCGGAACTTGGGCGCCGGGATCAGGACGGCGGCCACCACGTCGCCGCGGTGGTCATAGACGGGGGCCGCGACGCCCACTTCGTCGATGGAGGATTCCCCGTAGTTGATGGCCCAGCCCCGGATCAGGTCTTCCTTGAGCCGGATGAGGTAGGCCTCCAGGCTGCTGTCGTCCAGGCCGGGATACGTGATGGCTCCGCCGCGCAGCAGCGACCGGACGCGCTCAGCTGGTTCCGCGGCCAGGAAAACCTGCACCGAAGAGCTCATGGCGTCCCGGTACCTGGCTCCCAGCGGGGTGGTGTGTTTGATCTGCTGGTGGCTGGCAATCTGTTCCACGCACATGGACTCCAAACCGTTCCACACCATCAGCGCGCTGGTTTCGCCGGTCTGCTCCGTGAGCTCGCGCAGGACCGGATAGGCCACCCGCCGCTCTTCGAGCTCAGCCAGGAGCGGGCCGGCCACCGCGATCAGTCCAAGCCCCAGCCGGAACCGGCGCGTCTCCGCGTCCCGTTCCACCAAATGTTCCTGTTCGAACGTGGCGAGGATCCGCGACACCGTGCTTTTGTGCAGCCCGACGCGGTTCGCAATCTCGGTGACGCCGAGCAGGGGCTCGTCAGCTGTGAACGTGCGGAGAACGGCGATGGCGTTCACGATGACGGAGGCGCCTTTGGTATCGCCGTTGCCTGGGGTCTCACTGGATTCTGCTGCAGTCATGGTGTTCCCATCATTCCCTACATGAACGCCGGAAAGCGGCGCCGCAGGAAAATGCGGCGCCGCTCTGCGGGTTGGGTATATCGAAGGCCTAAGCGCCCACGATGTTGTGTTCGGGTCCGAACGGGAACTTCGTGATGTTCTCCGCGCCGTCCTCGCCCACCACCAGAATGTCGTGCTCGCGGTAGCCGCCGGCGCCGGGCTGGCCGTCAAGGACGGTGATCATGGGCTCCATGGACACCACCATTCCCGGTTCCAGCACCGTGTCGATGTCCTCGCGCAGTTCCAGCCCGGCCTCGCGGCCGTAGTAGTGGCTCAGGACGCCGAAGGAGTGGCCGTAACCGAACGTGCGGTTGGCCAGCAGGCCATGGCCCACGTAGATCTCGTTCAGTTCCGCGGCAACGTCCTTGCAGACAGCACCGGGCTTGATCAGCTCAAGGCCGCGCTTGTGGACCTCCACGTTGATGTTCCACAGCTCCAGCGAGCGGGCGTCGGGTTCGCCGAAGAACAGCGTGCGCTCCAGTGCGGTGTAGTACCCGGAGGTCATGGGGAAGCAGTTCAGGGACAGGATGTCGTGTTCCTGGATCTTCCGGGTGGTGGCCCAGTTGTGGGCGCCGTCGGTGTTGATGCCGGACTGGAACCAGACCCAAGTATCGCGGATTTCCGAATCCGGGAACGTCCGCGCGATCTCGTGGACCATGGCTTCGGTGCCGATCAGCGCTACCTCGTACTCCGTGATTCCCGCCCGGATGGCATTGCGGATGGCCTCGCCGCCCAGGTCGCCGATCCGTGCACCGTGCTTGATGACCTCGATTTCCTCGGCTGACTTGAACATGCGCTGGCGCATGGCCGCCTGGGCCACGTCCACCAGGGTTGCCGACGCAAAGGCCGCCTGGATCTTGTTCCGGTTGTCCAGTGGCAGGGAATCGTCCTCGACGCCGAGGCGGCGCGGGTTGATGCCGCGGGTCCGCAGGACCTCCTGGATGGCGAAGATGTAGTTGTCCCGGCGCCAGTCGGTGTACACGAGGTTGTCGCCGTAGCTGCGGCGCCAGGGCATCCCGGCGTCGATGTTGGCCGTGACCGTGACGGTGTCGTCCTTGGTGACAACCATGGCGTAGGAGCGGCCGAAGTACGTGAACAGGAAGTCTGAGTAGTACTTGATGGAGTGGTAGCTGGTGAGGACGACGGCGTCCAGTTCCTTCTCCGCCATGATCTGGCGGAGACCGGCCAGCCGGCGTTCAAACTCCGTATCCGAGAAGGTCAGCCGGACCTTCTCGCCGTTATTGAGGACTTTTGTGCGCTCCAGTTCGGCGACGGACGTGGCGTTATCTGATGCTGTGGTGGTCATGGTGGTGCCTTTCTGTGGTGCTGTTCTGTGAAGGGGAAATCTTGGTGCCGGCCGGGGCTTATTCGTGGCGCAGCGGTTCTTTGCAGGTTTCGCGGGAGAGGGCGACGGCGATCAGGGAGATCGCGGCCGCGGCCACGAGGTACCACGCCGGAGCCAGGTCGCTGGCGGTGGCCGCTATCAGCAGCGTGGCCATAAACGGAGCGGTGCCGCCGAAGAGCGCGTTGGAGAGGTTGAAGCTGACCGCGAAGCCGCTGTAGCGGACCCGGGTGGGGAACATCTCGGCCAGGAAGCTGGGAAGGGTCCCGTCGTTGAGCGTGAGCATGGCACCCAGCAGGATCTGCACCAGGACGATGACCAGGAAGTTTCCGGTTCCCAGCAGGGCGAAGGCGGGCACGGTCAGCAGGATGAAGGTCACGGAGGCGCTGATCAGCACCTTTTTGCGGCCGTAACGGTCCGAGAGCATGCCGGTCAGGAAGATAAAGCCGATGTAGGTAACCAGCGCGATGGTTGTGGCGAGGAACGATTCCGTGGCGCCGAGGCCCAGTTCCGAGGACAGATAGGTGGGCATGTAGCTGAGGATCACGTAGAACCCGACGGCGTTGAGCAGCACGGCTCCGACGGCCTGCAGCAGTTGCCGCCAGTGGTTCCGGAACAGGCTGGACACCGGTGCCTTCACGGCCTCCCCTTCGGCCGCCAGTTCGCGGAACACCGGGGTGTCTTCGAGCTTGGTCCGGATGTACCTGCCGATCAGGCCCATGGGTGCTGCCAGCAGGAACGGCAGGCGCCATCCCCAGCTTTGCATGGCGTCGGAGCTCAGCAGGACTGTCAGCAGGCCCGCCATCAGGGATCCGAGGAGCAGGCCGGCGGCGGTGCTGGCCGGAACCACGGCTGCGTACAGGCCGCGCCTGTTGGCGGGAGCGTACTCCACCAGGAAGGCTGACGCCCCGGCATACTCACCGGAGGCGGAGAAGCCCTGCACCACCCTGATCAGCAGGAGCAGGATGGGGGCCCAGATGCCGATCGTGGCGTAGCCGGGGATCAGGGCAATACAGAAAGTTGCCCCCGACATGATCAGGATGGAAAGGGAGAGGGCCGTCCGCCGGCCTACCTTGTCACCGATATGCCCCCAGACGAAGCCGCCAAGCGGGCGAACCAGGAATGAAATGGCAAATAGGGCGAACGTCAGCAGCAGGCCGGTTTGAGGGTCTGAGTCCGGGAAAAAGACTGTGGCGATGGTGACGGCCAGATAGCCGTAAACGGCGTAATCGAACCATTCAACAAAGTTGCCGATGAAGCTGGCCGCCACCACCCTGCGGCGGGTGTCTTTGCTGACGCCGTTGCTGGTCTGGTCAAGTCTCCGGCCGCTCAACGTGCTGCTTCCGGACAGAGAGCCGTCATACCCGCTATTCGACTCTTGGCCTACGCGTCCCGCAAGAGGAGACGGGGAGGAGGTTTCGTTACTCATAAGTCCACCAAAGTGTATTGGGGTTGCAGTGAACGCAACGCTGTTGCACCAGACTAAGCGTGACTCGCACCACAAGTCAATGGTTGAATTGGCATTCAAGGACAGCAGCGTCCCAAGGCTGAGCTGGAATGCCGCCAGGCGGGAGGGCATGCGGTGAAGTCCGACTGTTGCATGGAACGGGATACTGTTGCAGGTGTTGATCGCGGCTCGCGTTTCAGTGCAGCCCCGGAAGCGCGGTAGCCCGGCCTGCTATTGACACCGGGGGAGTCGGCTGTCATATTCGTGATAACGCGCTATGCGCATCTAGTTGTGTAATACGCAATTCGTGGGAGTGTGTGAACGTAGTGTTTCCCCGTGATGAGGACGCTGAGCAACCTCTGTAACCACCCGTTTGGGTACCTTGGCCATCCCTTTGGGTAGCCGCAGGCAGACGCTCAAGCTTCTAGTATTTGTTAGTCGGGTCGGCGCTCTTCCTCCGGCCAACGAAAGGAACACAGGAAATATGGTTCACAAAGTCAAGGCAGTCATCGCCAAGGAAAAGAACGCTCCGGTTTCGGTGGAGACCATTCTGGTGCCGGACCCGGGTCCCGGCGAGGCCTTGGTGGACATCCTCACCTGCGGCGTCTGCCACACCGACCTGCACTACAAGCAGGGCGGAATCACTGACGATTTCCCCATCCTGCTGGGCCATGAAGCCACCGGCCTGGTCAGCGCAGTAGGCGCCGGCGTCACCGAAGTGGCGCCAGGGGACCGGGTGATTTTGAACTGGCGTGCCGTGTGCGGCCACTGCCGGGCGTGTTCCAAAGGACAGCCGCAGTACTGCTTCAACACCCACAACGCCACACAGAAGATGACTCTTGAGGACGGCACGGAACTTTCACCGGCCCTCGGCATCGGTGCCTTCGCCGAGAAAACTCTGGTGGCCGCCGGACAGTGCACCAAAGTGGACGACGACGTCGATCCCGCCGCCGTCGGGCTGCTCGGCTGCGGCGTGATGGCCGGCATTGGCGCCGCGATCAACACCGGTGAGGTCAAGCGCGGCGAATCCGTTGCCGTGATCGGCTGTGGCGGTGTGGGCATCGCCGCGATCGCCGGGGCCAAACTGGCGGGTGCCACCACCATCATTGCCGTGGATATCGACGCCAACAAAGTGGAGTTGGCCAAGTCTCTGGGCGCCACCCACGGGATTGATTCCTCCACGACTGACCCCGTCGAGGCCATCCGGGCCCTGACCGGAGGCAACGGCGCCGATCTGGTGATTGACGCCGTCGGCCGTCCTGAAACGTACAAGCAGGCGTTTTACGCCCGCGACCTTGCCGGCCGCGTGGTGCTGGTGGGCGTCCCGACGCCGGGCATGTTGCTTGAGCTGCCGCTGCTGGATGTTTTTGGCCGGGGCGGCTCGCTGAAGTCCTCGTGGTACGGGGACTGCCTGCCCTCCCGCGACTTCCCGATGCTGGTCCAGCATTACAAGCAGGGCAACCTGGACCTGGACGCCTTTGTGACCGAGCGGATCACCATCGACCAGGTGGAGGAGGCGTTCGCCAAAATGCACGAGGGCAAGGTCCTCCGGTCCGTGGTTGAACTTCCTGCAGCGGTGAGGCTCTAATGGCCGCCACCATCGAGAACCTGGTCACCTCGGGCACGTTTTCGCTCGACGGCGGCACCTGGGACGTGGACAACAACGTCTGGATCGTGGGCAATGACGAGGAATGCGTCATTATCGACTCGCCGCACGACGCGGCGGCGATCATCAGCCAGGTCCGCGGCCGGAAGGTGCTGGCCATCCTGCTCACCCACGCGCACAACGACCACATCGGGGCCGCCCGCGAAGTTGCCGAGGCAGTGGATGCTCCGATCTACCTGAACCCGGAGGACCTGGTCCTTTGGGAGCAGGTTTACCCGGATGCGGGACCGGACCGGGAGCTCGCCGACGGCGATGTGTTCCGGGTAGCAGGTGCCACGCTGCTCGCCATCCACACCCCCGGCCACTCGCCCGGCTCCACCTGTTTCTACCTGGAAAGCGAAGGGACTGTCTTCACCGGAGACACCCTGTTCAACGGCGGCCCCGGCGCCACCGGCAGGTCCTACAGTGATTACCCCACCATCCTGGCATCCATCCGGAACCGCCTGCTGACCCTCCCGTCCGAAACGGTGGTGCGTACCGGCCACGGCGACAGCACCACCATCGGAGCGGAGCGGGAGACGCTGGCGAAGGTTTCGCAGTAGCCAGCGAAATCGCCAGAGCCTGCCAGCGAGGTGCGTCGGGAAATGCCCGGCGCGCCTTGGTGGCGACGAAACAAGCAACAGTACATACAAGAATTTGGCCGGTAAGGAAGTTGGAACAATGAAGTTCGGGAAACAGCCCGCCCCCGTCGCGGACATCAACGAGGACGAGCTCTCCGTCCACAAGCCCAAGACCGAGGCCGCCGGCGTTAAAGCCGTGTTTGTGGCCCTGGAGCGTGCCGTTGCCCAGGCCGGGGTGCCCCGGACGGCACAGTCGCTGTTGCGGCTCAACCAGCGCGGCGGGTTCGACTGCCCGGGCTGCGCCTGGCCGGAGTCGGACAAGAAGCGCAAGGCCGCTGAGTTCTGCGAGAACGGTGCGAAGGCTGTGGCCGAGGAAGCCACCCTGCGGACCGTGGGGGCTGAATTCTGGGCCCGGCATTCCATTGCCGATCTGGCCGGGAAGACGGAGTACTGGCTGGGCAACCAGGGCCGGCTGAGTGAACCGGTGGTGATCCGCGAGGGGGAAACCCACTATTCGCCGATTTCCTGGGCTGACGCGTTTGAACTGATCGGCGAACATGTCCGGGCCAGCACGCCGGAGCGCTGCGTGTTCTACACTTCGGGCCGGACAGCCAACGAAACAGCATTTATGTACCAGCTGTATGCCCGGGCACTGGGAACCAACAACCTGCCGGACTGCTCCAACATGTGCCACGAGTCCTCCGGCTCGGCCCTGAACCCGACCATCGGGATCGGCAAGGGCACGGTGTCGCTGGATGACATCCATGATTCCGAGCTGATTTTTGTGGTGGGGCAGAATCCCGGCACCAACCACCCCCGGATGCTCTCGGCGCTGAAGGAATGCAAGGACAAGGGCGGCAAGGTGGTGGCGGTGAATCCGTTGCCTGAGGCCGGCCTGTTCAACTTCAAGGATCCGCAGACCGTTTCCGGTGTGGTGGGCGGCGGCACGCCGCTGGCCGATGAGTACCTGCAGATCAAGGTGGGCGGGGACCTGGCGCTGTTCCAGGCTCTGGGCCACCTGCTGTTCCTGGAGGAGGAACGGAACCCGGGTTCCGTCGTCGACCGTTCCTTCATTGACGCGCAGACGGACGGTTTTGACGCGTACCGTGAGGCCCGCAAGGAACTGGACTGGGCCGAGACGGAGAAGGCCACCGGCCTGGCCCGGGAGCAGATCGAAACTGTGGCCGGGATGCTGGTCCGGTCCAAGGCCACCATCTTCTGCTGGGCACTGGGCGTGACGCAGCAGCCGCACTCGGTGGACACCATCAAGGAAATGGTCAACGTCCTGCTGCTCCAGGGCAATTTCGGCAAGCCGGGCGCGGGTGCCTGCCCGGTCCGTGGACACTCCAACGTCCAGGGCGACCGGACCATGGGGATCTGGGAGAAGCCGAAGGAGTGGCTCCTGGATGCGCTGGACGGCGAATTCGGGATCCAGTCTCCGCGGCACCACGGCTATGACGCCGTGGAGGCCATGGAAGCCTTCGAACGCGACGAGGTGGACGTTTTTGTGTCCATGGGCGGAAACTTCTCCCTGGCGTGCTCGGACACCGAAACCCTGGAAGCGGGGATGCAGCGGATCGGCCTGACCGTCCACATTTCCACCAAACCGAACCGGTCCCACATTGTGCACGGCCGCACGTCGCTGATCCTGCCCACGCTGGGAAGGACGGACAAGGACGACAAGCACCCCAAGGGCGCCCAGTTCCTGTCCGTGGAGGACTCCATGTCAGTGGTCCACTCCACCCAGGGCAGGCTTCAGCCGGTGTCCGAGCACCTGCTCGCCGAGCCGGTCATCGTGGCCAGGATGGCAGAGGCCACCTTCGGCCCGGGCCACTCCGTGGACTGGAAGGCCATGGCCGAGGACTACGACGTGATCCGGGAGCACATTGCCCGCGTCCTGCCAGGGTTCGAGGACTTCAACGCCAGGGTCCGGACGAAGAACGGTTTTGTGCTGCCCAACCCGCCGCGGGACACCCGCTCCTTCGCCACGGACATCGGCCGTGGGCGCTTCACGGTCAGCCCCCTTGAGTACCTGAGCCCGCCCGAGGGCCACCTGGTCCTGCAGACCATGCGCAGCCACGACCAGTACAACACCACGTTCTACGGGCTGGATGACAGGTACCGCGGCATCTCCAACGGCCGCCGGGTGATCCTGGTCCACCCGGAAGACCTTGCTGAGCTCGGCTTCCAGGACCGCGACCTGGTGGACGTGGTCAGCACGTTCCGTGGCCAGGACCGGAAGGCCGACAGTTTCCGGCTGGTGGCCTACCCCACGGCCAAGGGCTGCGCAGCCGCGTACTTCCCCGAAGCCAACGCCCTGGTCCACAAGGAAAACGTCGCCCGGGAATCCAACACCCCAGGCTTCAAAGCCATGTTCGTCCGCTTCGTGCCGCACGCCTGAGGATCAGGCGTGCGGCACCGGAGGGGACCGGCGTTTCTCTTCGCATAGACGGGGCGGCGTAAAGGATGCGTTAAGAAAACTCCCGTTCCGGTCTGTGCTTTCCGTGCCGGTGCTAGCTTCGATTCCTGTTACGGCTCCTTTTGTGCCGTGGAGAAAGGAATTGATGACAACCTTGACCAGGCCTCCGGCCGACCCTTCGGCCCCGCGGCCAACGGCAGCGGCAGGGCTAAGGACATGGCTGCTGTCCGGCCTCCAGGACAGTAAAGGTTCGCATCAGGGCCCCGGCGGCGTGGGCCCGGCGCAGGAAAAGAAGCATCCGTGGTGGCAAGTGATGTGCCTGACGGGTGTGGACTACTTTTCCACCCTTGGCTATCAGCCGGCCATCGCGGCTTTGGCTGCCGGTGTCATTTCCCCGCTGGCGACGCTGGTGCTGGTTGCTGTCACGCTCTTGGGCGCCCTGCCTGTATACCGCAGGGTGGCGGGGGAGAGCCCGCGGGGGGAAGGCTCCATCGCGATGCTTGAGCGGCTGCTGCCGCGCTGGGGCGGCAAGCTCTTCGTGCTGATCCTGCTGGGGTTCGCGGCGACGGACTTCATGATCACCATGACACTCTCGGCGGCGGACGCCAGTGAACACCTGATTGAGAACCCACTTGTCCCGGGTTGGCTGCATGGGCAGAACGTCCTGGTCACCCTCGTGCTGCTGGCACTGCTGGCCGCCGTGTTCCTGCGCGGATTCAGGGAAGCCATCGGCGTGGCCGTGGTTTTGGTCATCGTCTACCTTGGCCTTAATGCTGTTGTGGTGGCCGTGACCATAGTCGCCGTTATCAACCACCCGGTCGCTGTTGGCGACTGGTGGACAACCTTGTGGACGTCCCACGGGAATCCGCTGATGGCGGTGGCTGTCGCGCTGATCGTCTTCCCGAAGCTGGCACTGGGACTGTCCGGCTTCGAAACCGGCGTGGCCGTCATGCCCCAGGTTCGGGGAGACGCGGGGGATACGGATGACAATCCTGCGGGGAGCATCCGGGGGACCCGCCGCATGCTGACCACAGCCGCAGTCATCATGAGCTCGTTCCTGATCACCACCAGCTTCATCACCGTAGTGCTGATCCCGGCGCACGAATTCCAGGACGGCGGCCAGGCCAACGGCCGTGCCCTGGCTTACCTCGCCCATGAATACCTGGGCGTCGGCTTCGGCACGCTCTACGACGTCAGCACCATCGCGATCCTTTGGTTCGCCGGCGCCTCCGCCATGGCAGGACTGCTGAACCTGGTCCCGAGATACCTTCCCCGTTACGGCATGGCCCCTGAATGGGCCAAGGCCGTCCGGCCCCTCGTGCTGGTGTTCACCCTTGTCGGGTTCCTGATCACCTGGCTCTTCAAGGCCGACGTCGATGCCCAGGGCGGAGCTTATGCCACCGGCGTGCTGGTCCTGATGACGTCGGCGGCTGTCGCTGTGACGCTCTCGGCCCGCCGCAGGAAGCAGGGCAAACGCACCATCGCTTTCGGTGCCATCGCTTTGGTTTTTTCGTACACCACGGTGGCAAACGTCGTCGAACGTCCCGATGGCATCAGGATCGCCGGGCTCTTCATCCTGGGCATCATCGTGATCTCCCTGCTCTCCCGCGTCCGGCGTTCCTTCGAACTGCACGCGACCCACGTGCACCTGGACCGGCAGGCATTGGAGTTCCTGGCACCCAACCTTGAAGGGCCGATCTCGATCATCGCGCACGAACCGCTTCGGATTACTGCCGAGGCTTACCGGGATAAACTCGCTTCCGCCATTGAGGTCAGCCATCTGCCCCTGGACCAGGAGGCATTGTTCCTGGAAGTTATCGTCGATGATTCCTCGGACTTCGAAACCACACTGGAGGTTCGTGGCGTGACGCGGCACGGATACCGCATCCTGGAGGTCCATGGCCCGGTGGTGCCGAACACCATTGCGTCTGTGCTCTGTCACATCCGGGACGTCACCGGATTGATGCCGCACATCTATTTCCGCTGGACAGAGGGAAACCCGTTCACGAACCTCCTCCGCTTCCTGTTCCTGGGCGAGGGTGAGATCGCACCTGTCACTCGCGAAGTGCTGCGCGAAGCAGAGCCGGACGTCACTAAGCGCCCGTGGGTCCACGTGGGCTGAAGCGCTGACAATGAAGGCTTGCCGGTCCCCTGAGTGAACAATGGAGCCATGGCAGGAGGCAAAATGGAATCTTTCCCGGGAGCTGCGTCCGGGGCGGCCGGATACCGGGAGAAGATCGTCGTCGGAGTAAACGGGCAGGCCGGGGACGAGGCACTCGTCCGCAGGGCGGTGAAGATGCTGGCTGCTGCCCAAGGCGGGGAGCTCCACGTGGTGCATGTCCGCACAAGCACAGCCGGGACGGGGCCCTCAGGCAAAGACCTGGAACTGTCGCGCAATCTGGCTAAGGAATTCGGAGGGGTCTTCCACGCTGTCGGCGGTGAGGAAGTGGCCGCGACGCTCCTTGAGTTCGCCAGTAGCGTGGACGCCGGCCAGATCATCCTGGGAAAGCCCCGGCGCAGGTCGATGTTCCAGGCCAGGCCTGGAACGGTAGCTTCCGTGGTGGCAAATGCCGGAACCATAGACGTGCACCTTATAGGCAAAGAGCCCGGTCCAGCCGGTGCTGCCCGCCCGAAAAGGCCGCGGCTTGGACGGCGCCGGGAGGCGGCCGCATTTGCCATGGCTGTGGGTCTGCCGCCGCTGCTGCAGTTCGTCCTGGAGTTCCTCCCGCACGACCAGCTGTCCACTGACATGCTGGTTCATTTGACCGGGGTGGTTGGCGTGGGGCTGCTCGGCGGCGTGTGGCCTGCCGTTCTGGCAGCGGTTCTGGCGGGCCTGATCGTGAACTACTTCAGCGTCAGGCCAGTGGGTTCGCTGTCCGTGATTGACCCGGAGAATGTTCTGGCCCTGCTGGTCTTCGTCCTGGTGGCGGTGGCTGTATCAATGGTGGTAGACAGGTCCGCGAAGCTCAGCAAGGAGGCACGCATTGCCCGCACTGAGGCGTCCATCCTGGGTGAATTGAGCCGCCGGGCGGTGGCTGAGGGGAACAGCATTCCGGCCTTCCTGGATCAGGTCCGGGAGCATTTCCAAGTAAGCGGGGCCGCCCTGTGGGCCCGGGAGGAGCCAGGTCCGGGCCGGGATGGCGGTTGGGTCCTGAGGGAATTCTCGGGTTCGTCCCGGCCGGGCGCCGTCTCCGAGGCAGATTCTGTGGAGCAGATGGACGCCGACAGGATCCTGACCCTGACCGGTAAGGAGCTCAACCGGGATGAACGGCGGCTGTTGGCCGCTTTTGGAGCACACCTGCTGGCGATACTGCAACGTGAAGAACTGTCTGTGAGCCAGCGTGAAAACCTCCGCTTGGCAGAGGGAAACAAAATGCGGACCTCCATCCTGCGGGCCGTTTCCCATGACCTCCGCACCCCCTTGGCCGGAATCAAGCTGGCCTCCGCCACCCTGCGTGACAGGACCATAACCCTGGGCGGGGAGGAGCAGGATGAGCTACTGGCCACGGTAGAGTCCGGGGCTGACCGGCTCGACGGGCTGGTCAGTAACCTGCTGGACATGTCCAGGATCACCGCGGATGCTGTTTCCCCATTGATCCGTCCGGTCTACTGGGGCCAAGTGGTGGGCGTGGCCCTGCGCGGCATAGCTTCAGACCGGGTCCGCGTGCTCTTGCCCGGCAACATGCCTCCCGTGGATGCCGATCCCGGGATGCTGGAGCGGGTCATTGCCAATCTTGTCGAAAACGCCCTGAAGTATGCTCCTGATTCAGACGTCACTATCGCCGGCACCGTGGGCGGGGCCGGGAGCGCAAGAATTGGCGACGTCCCGGCCAGTGAGCTTACCGTCGTCGATCATGGTCTGGGTATCCCGGCAGAGGAGGTGCTATCCATGTTCAGGCCCTTCCAACGGGCAGATGACACGACGGCAGGGACAGGGATCGGGCTTGGTCTGGCCGTGGCAAAGGGTTTTACCGAAGCTATGGGCGGAGTCCTGCTCGCAGAGCCGACCCCTGGCGGAGGCCTGACCATGGTGGTGCGCCTGCCGCTCTCCACCGGGGCACTCCCAGAGGCCGGAACGGGGAAGCCATGACCACGGTGCTGATCGTCGATGACGAAGTCCAGATACTGCGAGCCCTGCAGATCAACCTGAACGCAAGAGGGTACTCAACCGCCACGGCGCTCACCGGGCAGGCCGCACTGGACCAGGCAGCCGAACACCCCGTGGACGTCATCATCCTGGACCTGGGACTGCCTGACCTTGACGGGGTGGAGGTAATCCACCGGCTCAGGCGCTGGAACAGCGTGCCCATCGTGGTCCTCTCAGCCAGGCACGGATCCGATGACAAAATACAGGCCCTGGACGCCGGGGCTGATGACTACGTGACCAAGCCTTTTGGCATGGACGAGCTCCTGGCAAGGCTTCGGGCTGCACTGCGCCGCGGGACAACGGGGGAGGCCCCCGTTGTGGAAACCGACAGCTTTACAGTGGACCTGCCCGCGCAACGGGTGACCCGGAGAGGCATGCCGGTCCGGCTGACTCCCACCGAATGGAACATCCTGGAACTTCTGATCAGGAACACTGGCGCCCTCGTCACCCATGAGAAGCTCCTCACGCACGTATGGGGACCGGCCTACATCGGCGAGACAGCCTACCTACGGGTCTATCTTGCCCAGCTGCGGAGAAAGCTTGAAGCGGACCCTGCCAACCCCAAACATCTCCTCACTGAAACCGGGTTGGGTTACCGCTTCCAGGAATAACCCGACTGCCGGATCGGCGGCCAGAGAAGGGTCTTGGTGGTTGGAATCATGACTAACTATCTGTTGCCACGCGGCTGGTCCGTGCGCGCCGCAGCCGCGACACTTGCGAGATCAGGGTCCCTGACTGGGTGAGAACCAGGACGGTCAGCAGTGCCGCCGCAACGTGCGTGTCCAACATGAGCTCCATCGCGTGGTGGCCGCCTGACGTTTGAACCGGCGAGGGCGGCTCCCAGATCAGCGCTCCGTGGGTATGGCCGGGCAAAGTGCTTCCGGTGCCGCCGGCGAAACCGGCAAACACCAAATGCAGCCCTTGCTGAACCAGGCCCGAGGCCAGGAGCACGGCCCAGAACCGGAGGTTCAGGCCGGCGAGCATGGACGCTGCCATGCTGAGCAAGGCGGCAATTGCCAGGAGAACCCAGGGGCCCGGGACCGCTGCGCCGCTCAGAAGATGCGCTGCGGCGCCGAGTGCCACGGCCAGCGGACCGGACGCCCAGGCGGCGTAGATTCGCCGTCGAGGCAAGTTCCTTGCCGTCACCCGGCCACCTCCCAGCCGTTGTCCCCTGACGCATTCAGGGAAAGTGCGTCCTTCGTTGGTTACTTACCCCTTTCGGGGCCAATCACACGAGGCGTTTCGCTGCGGCGTTAGGTTCGTAACCAGTACGGGGAGGCTACCGGCGCAGCAACTCCGACGGCGCATGGCCGAACCGTTGGCGGAAGGCCCGGCTGAAGTGCGCCGAGTCCGAGAATCCCCACGCAACGGACAGCTCCGTCAGCGTGCCTTGATGTTTTCCGCTCAGCAACTCCTCCCGTATCCTGTCCAGACGCTGCTGCCACACCCAGCCCATAACGGTCTCGCCGTCCGCTGCAAAGGCTCGGTGGATGCTGCTGGGAGACAGGTGAAGCTGATCTGCCATGGACCTGATGCTCAACGACTCGTACCGCAGGTTTTCCAGGATGTGGTTCTGCACCAGCTTGCGGCGGGAGAAACGGTCCGCATCGGGGATCCCTCCGGCAAGGCCGCCCAAACCAGCGACGATCAGATGCTCCACGCCCTGGGACACGGACAATGCGACATCAGGGGCCAGCACGTCAATTTCGCTTGCCAAAAACTTCACCGTATTGACCAGCAGGCTGGCAGCGCCCGGATCGGGGCTGACGCCAAGGGCGGTGAGTCTGGCAGCCTCTGGCAGATGCCGCTCCAGGACGGTCCTCGGAAGGCGGATCACCAGCTGTTCAAAGTTATCGGTCAGGAGGAGCGAATACGGCCTCGTGGTGTCGTAGAGGGCAAAGGCGCCGTTCCCGATTGCGGCCGAGCGCCCGTCCTGCGTCACCAGACATGAGCCCTTGGTTTGCACACCCACCAGGTAATAGTTGTCGGAGGATGCCGCGATGCCAGCCGGTGTGCGGTGGACGGATTGAGCGGAGGCACGCACGCGTGCCAAATCCAGCGACGCCAGAGTCTGGACCGCCAGTTCGCCCTCAATTGATTCACGGCCGCCGCCGGATCTGCACTCGAGGTCAACGAAAGTATCAGAAACGGTTTCAGTCCAAAACGAGACGCTGTTCCGGGCAGACACCGCCGCTGTGCTTACCACCTTGGCCATGACTCATCATACTTGCACCGTTGCCCGCCGGACCGGCGTCGCTCCTGTCAAAAAGCCGGCCCTGGAAACGTGACACTCACAGTCAATCACCCTGCGATTTCTGATCAAGAAACCCGGGAAGCCGCGCCCTAGTGTGGAGCTCATATCCACTTTTGTGACCCCCATCACGCGATAGGAAACAGCAATGAATCACCCCCAGTTCAAAGCAGCAGCCGTCCAGGCAGCACCTGTATTCCTCGACCTGGACAAGACCATCGACAAGTCGGTGGCCCTGATCGAGGACGCCGCCCGGAACGGTGCGGAGCTGATCGCCTTCCCTGAAACCTGGCTCCCGGGGTACCCGTGGTACGCCTGGCTGGACGCCCCGGCGATGTGGCTGCCGCAGTACACGCAGCGCTACTTCGATAATTCGCTGGAGTACGGCACGCCCCCGGCTGAGCGGATCTCGAAGGCCGCCAAGGACAACAACATCGTCGTCAGCATGGGCCTCAGCGAACGAAGCGGGGGCAGCCTGTATATCGCTCAATGGTTCATCGACAGCGACGGGCAGACCATCTCCCAGCGCCGCAAGCTGAAGCCCACCCACGTGGAGCGCACGATTTTCGGCGAAGGCGACGGAAGCGATCTCGCCGTCTGGGACACCAGGCTGGGCCGCATCGGCGGGCTCTGCTGCTGGGAGCACCTGCAGCCGTTGTCCAAATACGCCATGTACGCCCAGAACGAGCAGGTCCATGTTGCCGCCTGGCCAAGCTTTTCACTCTATGAAGGTGGCGCCTATGCGCTAGGCCCCGAGGTCAACACCTCGGCCTCGCGGATCTATGCCGTTGAAGGCCAGTGTTTCGTCCTGGCTCCGTGTGCCACCGTTTCGCAGGACATGGTGGACGAAATGTGCACCACAGACATGCAGAAGGCGCTCCTCAAGACAGGCGGCGGACATGCCCGCATCTTCGGACCCGACGGCCAGCAGCTCCACGAGTCCCTTCCGGCAGGCGAGGAAGGCCTGATCTACGCTGAGATCGACCTGGGCCTGATTTCAGTGTCGAAGGCTGTGGGGGACCCCGCGGGCCACTACTCCCGGCCCGACGTCACGCAGCTGATCCTCAACAAGGCTCCTCGGCGGGCCGTCGTCGATACCGTGCCGCCATCAGATGCCCCACCCGCCATTGAAATGCCCCGCGACGTGGACGAGCCGGCCCTTCCAGCGCTGGCCGCACTCTAGATGGATCGGGGCAGCGACGGGCAGGAACCGACCATGGAATCTTCCATCCCGGCGCACCTTCGGGTGGAACGGACGCGGCCCAAGCGCGTGGGCGACACCTACACCCCGCCTTACCCCTCGTACTCAGTGCGCTTCGCGGAAGGCGTCAGCCAGCTTGTCTGCGCCTTTTTCGGCGTCCAAAGCAGGCGGCCGCTGTCCAGCGGGGCGAGGTCAGCTTCCGCTGCAATGTGGGAACTGTGCGCACAGGATGATGGACCAATATCCCGTGAGTACGCCGTCCATACGGACGAGCAAGGCTTCGACAACCAGATCATCATCGCCTACTGGGACGATGCTGATGCCTATGGGCGCTGGTTCGAGAAGCACCGCGGGGCACTGATTGGCGTTGGACTGACACCTCCAGATCACGGGCGCTGGATCGAAGCCTTCAGCCCGGAAGCACGTGGCTTCGAGACGCTGTACTCGGCCAACACCTTCCCGGAAGGGGCCGCCCGGGTGGCCATAGGAGGATACAGCGGGGAAATCCAGGAACACGGGTACTGGGGAAGCATGCGTGACCGCCTTCCGATTGCACAAACAGAGGCCCTGGAGCCTGTCGGCCACCCATACGCCGCCGGGAACTCCGGCATCGTCCGGGTGGAACCCCACCACAACCTGGCAATCATCCGCTCCGGCCAGGACTGGAGCCTTTGTGAAGACGCAGAGCGTGCGTCCTATTTCGGCGACGTGGAGCCCCAACTGAAAGCAGGGATGGACTTCCTGACGACAGACGGCGCATCTATCGGGTGTTACGCGAACAGGTACATGACCAGCAGCGACGGCGACGGTACTGTCCTTGAACAGAGCTTCGGCCTGAGCTTTTGGCACAGTCTGGAGGATATGGAGAGATGGGCGGAATCCCATCCCACCCATGTCGCCATCTTTATGGCTGCCATGAAATTCCTCCAGGCCAACGCGGGCGCCAGGTTACGCCTCAGCCATGAAGTGGCAGTGGTCTCACGCGGGCAGCAGTACTACGAGTACAACAATTGCCACGCCACAACGGGCATGCTCGGCGCCAGCAGGCCTTAGCCGCCAGCAGGGCCTGGCAGCCGGCAGCACAGGTCCCGGTGCTGCCGGCCGCGGCGCCCGGGCAGGTGAGTTAGGGGCGTCCCCAGAAGGCGTCTTCTGCCTGGCCGTCCTCCGAGAACAGACGCACTTCGGAGATTTTTCCGTTGCGAACCGTGAGGAGGTCTACGCCGGACATGTCCATGGAGACGTCGCCGCGCTTGCCGGAGAACCGGACCGGAACTGCCACGAACTCGCCATTGACCATGGCCGGTCCGGTGACGGCGAGCTGGAAGGTGCCCTGGCTTGCCTCCATCATCCCGCCGAGCAACGAGCCCACGCCATCGATACCCGAATGATCCCCGGAGAATTGATTCGCACCCGGCTGGTGCCACACCACGTCCGGGCTTAGCAGTGCCATTGCCGCTGGGACGTCACCGCGTCCGAGGGCGTCAAAGTATGAGGCGGTCACGGCCGCCGGAGTCTGGTCAGTCATCTGGTTCTCCTTCGCTTGGGCTTACCCGCCTATGGTTACAGTCGGTAACCTGTTACATCAACGTAACTAAGGAGCCTGATGCCGTGAGTGTGCCTGCCTGGAATGTCATGGTGGCGACCTGCCCCTCGCGGACTTCCTTGGCGAAGATCGCCAACAAATGGACCGCAATGATCGTCATCGCCTTGAGCGGGGGCCCCTTGAGGTTCGGTGAACTGCGGGAGGCGGTGGACGGCATCAGCGGGAAGGTCCTGGCCGATACCCTGCGGGACCTGGAGCGGGACGGGATTGTGGGCCGTACCGCCTATGACGAGATGCCGCCGCGCGTCGAGTATGAGTTGACCGCTCTCGGCCAAACCCTGCGCGAGCCACTGACGGCGCTGGGCCTCTGGGCGGAGGAGTACATCGAAGACGTCATGTCAGCGCGCGAGTCCTACGACAGGCGCGTCACCCCGGCTGCGTTCACTTAGAGGGCGGCTGCCTTCCGCGGCCCGTGAGGCATTGGAACGGGCTGGCGTTCTCAGTACGACGTCGGACGCGTGAGCCGGGCGTCGAAGTGGCGCCTGTACTCCGTTGGGGTGGTGGAAAAGGCCGTTGCGAAGTTTTGTCGCAGGGTAACGGCGCTGCCGAAGCCGCAGTCAGCCGCAACCTGATCAACGGACAAGTCCGTCGTTTCAAGCATCCGCCGGGCAGCGTCCAGCCGCCGGATGCGTATCCATGCAGAGGGTGTTGTCCCTGTTGTTGCCCGGAAGGCGCGGACGAAGGTCCGCCGGCTCATGTGCGCTTGGGCGGCGAGGCGATCGATGCTGAGGGGCTCGCCCAGGTGGCCCAGGGCCCATTCAAGCAGGCGGGCCATCGGGTCATCTGAGGAGCGCGGCGGAACGGGGTGTTCAATGTACTGCGCCTGTCCGCCCTCCCGATGCGGGGCGATGACGAGGCTGCGGGCTACCTGGTTCGCCGCATCCGCCCCGAGACGTGCCCGGACCAGATGCAAACAGGCATCCAGTCCGGATGCCGTGCCGGCGGACGTCAAGACGTCACCATGATCGATATACAGCACTGTTTGATCAAGGAAAACATCAGGGTGGCGGACAGCAAGGGATCCGAAGGCTTGCCAGTGCGTGACTGCCCGGCGCCCGGAAAGCAGACCGGCATCGGCAACCGGGATGGCGCCAAGACATAGCCCCAGGATTGTCACACCGCGCTGGTGTGCTTCCTGAAGCACGCGCCGCAGCGGTTCGCTCGAAGCGCGGCCGTCGTCGAACCAGGAGGGCACCACCACAACGTCCGCCTCTTCCGCCGCAGCAGGGCCCTGGACCTCTCCGAGCTGATAGCCCTCTGCTGTTCGAACGTGGCCGGCCTGGTCTGAGAAGAGTACGGTCTTCCATTCCGCAAGTTCCTGACGCGTGACCTCGTCGAAAACCATCTGTGGCACAGCGAGATGGAACATGGTTACTCCGTGGAAGGCGTAGATCGCGATGCGCATCCGGTTCCTTTCACGCTTTGGCCTGAATCCATCGTATATCGGCATTCGTGCCACTGGTAGTGGTCGCCCGTGGCGGGAAGGATGGAATGGTTGCCCCCAGGCGGCAAGCGAACCACTATTCGGGAGAACTTGACCATGAACACCCCTCGCCGCGCCCTTATCCTCATCGATGTGCAGCAGCAGTACTTCAACGGACCCTTCGAGATCCAGTACCCGCCGCACCAGGAGTCCCTACCGATGATCGCGCGGGCTGTCGACGCAGCCACCGCCGCGGGCATCCCCATCGTGGCCGTACAACACAGGGCAGGTGAGGGCGCTCCGGTCTTCGCGCCAGGCACTCCCGAATTCGAACTCCACCCCGAGATCGAAGGCCGCAGAACCGAGGCATGGAAGGGAGTCGTCAAGCAGTATGGCTCCGTTTATGCGGACACCGACCTCACTGGGTGGCTGCGCGAGCAGGACGTCGACACCGTCACCCTGGTTGGTTACATGACCAACAACTGCGTCCTCGCTTCGGCCGTTGAAGCTGAGTCGCTGGGCTTCACCACCGAGGTTCTGTCGGATGCCACCGGGGCCATCAACCTCGCCAACGATGCAGGTTTCGCGGACGCAAGAACAGTCCATTCCACTCTCCTTACCCTGTTGAATTCAAACTGGGCAGCCGTGAGCACCACTGATCAGTGGGCAGGTGCCCTGGAAGCCGGGGAGGCGCTGACAAGAAGTGATCTCGGCAACTCCGCAACGGCGGGTGCCGCGCGCTTGGCCACCGCCTAACCGGCTCCCTCGGCTCCTCGCCCGGAAGAGCCGAGGAACCTTCCGGATGTCCCAACTTCCCGTTACCGCGGTCTTACACCGATGCCGCTTTCTGAGACGGTGTTTGAAGGCCACTCCTTCCCATGGGACCGTGTTCCCATGGGCAAGGTATACGGTGCAATCGACGAGCGGCTGAGAAAATTCATCGAACGGCAAGTTCTCTTTTTTGTGGCCACTGCGCCACTCTCGGGGGACGGTCATGTCAATGTCTCGCCCCGAGGGCTGCCGGGCACTTTTGCTGTCCTGGACCAGCGCACTTTTGCCTGGCTTGACGTTACCGGCAGCGGAAGCGAAACCGTCGCCCACCTCAGGGAGAACGGCCGCATCACGATTATGTTCTGCGCCTTCGACGGTCCGCCGAACGTCGTCCGCCTGCACGGCACGGGGCGGGTAGTCAGCCGGTACGACGACGAGTTCCAGTCGCTCGCCCAACACTTCGACGACAAGCCAGGTGCCAGGGCCGTCATCGTGGTTGACGTTGTCCGTGTTTCGGATTCATGCGGGTGGGGCGTGCCCCTGATGAGCTTCCAAGGTCATCGCGACCTGCTTGGACCGTACTTTGAACGCAAAGGGACGGACGGCAGCGCCGGGTACCGGATCGCCAAGAACCGCACAAGCATCGACGGCCTTGCCGCCTACGACTTCGACCCCGCAAGGGAGAGCCTGCAGGGTCTGTGACGAGGCCACAGTGGCGGTCATCTAAGATCGTCTAAACAGAGCCCGGCAAGGAGTCCACCGTGAAGCACACCCCCATCGACAGCGGAAAGGCCACGCTGGAGCTTCTTGAAAACGGCGTTGTAAACCTGACGTGGCAGCGCCATCTCAGCCTTGACGTAGCAGACGTCACCGCTGCAATGGCGAGCCTGGATGGTGTTTGCCAGGGAGTACCCCACCCGTTGCTGGTTGACATGGGCGGCACCATGGATGTCAGCCACGACGCACGTGAAGCATTCTCAGCCCCATCTGCGGCTTCCCGGATTGCGCTGCTCGGCTCGACTCCCGTTGACCGGATCCTTGCCAACTTCCGCCCCGCCGGCTCCTATCCCTGCCCCACGCGCTTCTTTACGGACCGGGCCGAAGCGATGAGCTGGCTCCTGCAGGATCCCACCGACTGAGTCGGGCTTGCGATTTTTCCTCCTGATACAGGTGCTTGCAGAACGCACGGATTGAACCTGGTCCCGTTTCGGCAGCGCGGGTTGTCGGGACGCTCGGCCATTCCACGTATTCCGGGTTATCTGAGGGAGGAATAGCATGGACACCAGGCACTGGGGGGCCGCCCACCTGCCAGGAGGCGTGCAATGAACCGGAATGCAAAACCGACAAAACCCTTGCTTTTCACGGTTCTCTGGTTCGCCGTGACAGCCGCAGGTTTCACCGTATCCGGCGTCATCTTTCATTTTCCTGGTTCATTCCCTCCCAACAACGGGGAAGCGTTCAATCCCGCCGGTATCAACGGTGCCCTTGTCAACGGGCTCGCCACCGGAATCGTGGTCGGGGTAGGGCAGATGCTGCTGCTGCGCCTGACCGACCGTTCCAGCTGGCGCTGGGCCGTGGGAACCGCGGCGGCTCTGTTGCTCATCCACATCATCGGCGATGTCTTCCCGGACAGCTTTTCCGTTCTGCTCATGGCCGTGTTTGGCGGCCTCCTGCTGGCCGGCGGTCAATGGTGGGCACTCCGCCTGCCGCTGCGCGATGGGCTTCTTTGGGTTGGCGGCTCGGCAGTTGCCTGGGCCGTGGCGCTCCTGTTAGGCCTTCAATTGACGGCCGGCGCGGACTGGAGGATTGAACACACGGTGGTCGGGGTGTTGACAGGCTTGCTGGTGGGCGCTGTGACCGCGTCCATCTGGGCGTGGCGTTTGTTCGGCAGCACGTCTGCGGCGCGCGGCCGGGTCCTGCGAACAGGGGCGCCTTGACGGTGTGCCGGCCCCGACAGGGCAGGGCCGGAACGAGACTCAGCCGTGCGGGTGGTCGGAGGGGCGTGTCCGGGTGTAGCCCATCTTGGCGCTGATCTGGACTCCGGCCTGCTTCGCCGCCTCAAGCAGCCCGGGCTCCTTTTCCGGATCAAAGCGGAAGGCAGGTCCGGAGATGCTGACGGCGCCTATCACGGTTGCCATGTGGTTGTGGACGGGCACGGATACGGAGTTGAGCCCGATCTCGAATTCCTCCAAGGCCAATCCATAGCCTTGACGGGCGACTTCCAGCAGCTGGGCTTCGAGCTTGTTTCGGTTGGTGATGGTCCGGGGAGTCCTGGCCTGCAGTCCGGTTTCCTTCAGGATGCGGTCGCGTTCCTCGACGGACAGTGCGGCCAACAGGACTTTTCCGCTTGAGGTCGCGTGCAGGGGCGTGAGGCTGCCCACCCAGTCGTAGGTAGCAAGCGATGAAGGGCCCATGGCCTGGTCCACGTTGACGGCGAAGTTGGACCTCAGGACGGCCAGGTTTACGGTTTCCTTGAATTGCTCGGCCAGGCTTTCAAGCACTGGGCGGGCTTCCCGCACCAGGCTGAGCCGGCCGGGAATGGAGCTCGCCAGCCTCAGGACGCCAAAGCCCAGCTGGTACTTTCCGCGTTCGCTGTTCTGGTGGACCATCTCCCTGGTGACCAGCGCGCCGAGGAGCCGCGAGGCGGTGGACTTGTGGATGCCCATTTCCTCGGCGATTTCGCTGACGCCGGCATGGCCGTCGCGGGCCAGGATTTCCAGCACCGCAAGGGCCCTGTCCACGGACTGAACGCCGCCGTGCTGCCCGCCTTCAGCGTCATTCTCAGATTCAGGGTCAGTCTTCGAAGCCATGATCCATACTCCCAAGTGGTAGTTTCTGCGGCCTGTTTACCCGTCAACAGGCCGCCTGCAGCGTGATTTCGGTTGGTTCCGCAATGCTGATCCTAGACCGGGAAGTGTGACGGGGTTTCTACATCTGGGCTCTTCAGGGCATGGATGGCCACCCACTGGACCAACGGGATGAGGTGGCTGCTCAGTTCCTGCCCGCTGTCCGTGAGGCTGTACTCCACGTAGGGCGGCACCACGGGCCTGGCATCCCGGTGCACCAGTCCGTCAGCTTCCAGGGTGCGAAGGGTCTGCGCCAGCATCTTTTCGCTGATACCGCCGATGGTGCGGCAGAGTTCGCTCCACCGCAGGGTGCCCGCCGACAGGGCTATCAGCACCAGGGTTCCCCACTTGTTGGTGACGTGGCTGAGCAGGACCCTGGACGGACAGTTCTCTGCAAAGACGTTGTCATCGCCCAGGGGCAGTCCCAGATCAGGGAGTTGTGTTTGTGCCATGCAAAGGAGCTTACCAAAAAGTGCGTACCGCCGGTTTGGAATGTACCAGTGATCCTGTGGGTTGGAAGGGGTGATCGAGCGGTTCGCTCGAATGATCTGCCAAGGAGAAGGAAACCTCAATGTCAATTGTCATCACCGGAGCCACCGGCCAGCTCGGCAAGCTCGTCATCGACAGCCTGCTCGAACGGGGAGTTGAAGCGAGCCACATTGTTGCCGCCGGCCGGGACCAGGAGAAGCTGTCCGCCCATTACGGTCCCCAGGGCATCCGCACTGTCCGGGTGGACTACAGCGACCCTGAGTCGCTGGAAGCCGCCTTCCACAGCGGCGACAAGGTCCTGCTGATCTCCGGCAGCGAAGTGGGCCAGCGGGTGGCGCAGCACCGCAACGTCATTGACGCCGCGCGGACGGCCGGTGTTGCGCAGTTGGCTTACACCAGCGTTGTCAGGGCAGACACCAGCACCCTGGTGCTGGCCCCGGAACACAAGGCCACCGAGGAAGCGCTGGTCGCATCCGGCCTCCCGTACACGCTGCTGCGCAACGGCTGGTACACCGAGAACTACGTCCCGGCCCTGGAGCAGGCCCGGCAGACAGGCAAGGTGGTGGCCAGCGTCGGCAACGGCCGGGTGGCCAGTGCATCCCGCGCAGACTACGCCGCCGCAGCGGCTGCCGTGCTCTCCACTGATGGGCACCACAATGCGGTCTATGAGCTGTCCGGCGATGTTGCCTGGGACTTCGAGGAGTTTGCAGCTTCGCTCAGCACGGCCCTGGACCGCCCTGTGGTGTTCGAAGCAGTGGAGCCCGCCGAGCATTTTGAGCTCCTCAAGGCAGCCGGCTTCGACGATCAGACTGCAGGTTTCCTGGTTGCCCTTGACGGGAACATCCGCGACGGCGAACTGGCGCCCACCACAGGCGACCTCTCCCGCCTGACCGGACGTCCCACCGCTTCCCTGGGCGAGACCCTGGCGCAGCTGTCCTGAGCTGACTGCTTGAGTCCGGAAGACCGGGGCACCTTTGGTGCCCCGGCCTTCCCTCAGTGTGGGCCGCGGCATAGCAGCGGGCGCTACCATGAAATTTGCCGGACGATGAGGAGCAGCTGTGGCAGAACGTGAACGGCTTGTCACCTGGGAGGACCCTGCCATTGGCGCAGGAGCCATGCCCACCATGAGTGGCCTGGACTACCTGCATTCGATGATGGGCAAAAAGCTGCCGCCACCGCCGATGGGCCAGTTGGTGAACATGACGTTGGTTGAAGCGGAGCCGGGAACTGCCACCTTCACGTGCCTCCCGGACGAGTCGCATTACAACCCCATCGGTGCCGTTCATGGCGGCCTGGTGTGCACCCTCCTGGACTCGGCCCTGGGCTGCGCCGTGCAGACCACCCTTCCCCAGGGGCAGGGCTACACCTCCATAGAAATCAAAGTGAACTACCTCCGCCCAATACGGGCCGGAAGCGGCCTGTTAACCTGCGTGGGAGTGGTGTCCAAGGCCGGCAGCCGGGTGGCCTTCGCCGAGGGAACAGTGACCGATGGCAGCGGCAAACTGGTGGCTACCGCCAGCGGATCCCTGCTCGTTTTCCCCCTCGGCTGACAAGCGTTGGTTAGGTGGGCTGCAGCTGGGCCAGACGCGTGGCAAGGTGCAAGGCGGCCAGCCGGCCGGTGCCGCGGGGGTCTCCGCCGCACAGCGAAAAGATCCGTTGCAGGCGCTGATGCAACGACTGCCGCTCCACGTGCAGTTCACGGGCGGCCTGTGCCGTGTTGCAGCCGGAATCCAGCCAGACCCTCAGGGTTTCAACCAGCTGGGAGTGGCGTTGGGCATCGTGGTCAAGGACCGCCGCCAGCTGCTGGTGCACAAAGTCCCGTCGCAGCGCCTCATCGAGGGAGTGGACGGCAAGCCGCTCGACGGCGAACGCCTGGGAATCCAGGACAGCGGCGCCCCGCCCCGGTCGGGAAGAGTCCGTACCCTCCGCGAGTTCAAGCGTAAGCCGGGCTTCAGTCAGGGACCACGGGGCCAACGATATGCCGGAAGCAATGGGGCCCACGGCGCTGACGGTCCCTTCTGGTACCGCCAGCGACTGCAGTCCGGCCACGATTTTTTGCCTGTCGTCCTGTGGATTGTCGGAGCGAAGGACGGCCAGTGCCAGAAGCTCTGCATTGTCCGCATAACTCGCGCTCTGACGGCCCACCCTGTCCAGCAGGTGCTCCACGGCTGTCCGAAGCTGCTTTGAGCCGGGGGAGCGGACCACCACTGCAACCAGCTGCGCCGACACCGGGATGCCGGCAGCCGGAGCGAGCTGTTGAAGCCTCCAGTTTTGAGTGCCGGAATCGATGGCGCGGATCAACGCCCCGCCGGCCATTTCCTTTAAGCCGGGCGGCATTCGCTGCAACAGGGCGAGGGCAAGGATGTCCACTGACCGGTTCCCGGCAATCCGCGCCAGGTTAACATCAGCGTCGGCGGGAACGTCCAGGGTGAGGCGGGCGGACGGTATGCCACGTACCGGCACGTCAATGTGGATGATGTTGGCGTGGTCTCCGCCTGGCACGTCCGATGGGGCAGCCTCAGGATACTCACCCCGCTCGGCCGGCAAGGCGCTGGCCAGGGTGGTTCCCGCCGTTGAGGTAAGGACCACCTCCGAACCGGTGGCAGCAGCGAGGACAGCAAGGATCCGGTCGAGGCTGCCGCCGTGGGCCAGCTCCACCGCCATGGCGTGGCTGGCCTGGTCGGCCTGCTGCAGTTGAGCGGCGGATTCGCTGACAAGCATGGAGTTGATGGCTTCCATCACGCCGACAAAGGGCACCACCTTGCGAAGCTCAATCAAGGGAAGGCCGGCATTTTCAGCTGCGGAGACCATCGAGGAAGGGATCGAGGGGAGTTCCCTGCCTGTCTCGATGGCCAATGCGGCCACCCCGCGCTCGGCCAGCTCCCTGATATAGCCCGTGCGGCGTTCATCCGTTGCCAGGGCCAGGGCCTGGCCGCCGGTCAGCAACAGCTCCCCGCCGCCCAGTAGGGGTGCGATGTCCAACACCTCGCTCGAGTGGATCCAGCGGAGCTGCGTATCCGGGACAACTGCGGCCGCTGCACGGACCACGGGGTCGGCAGCCAGCAGGGTGGCATGCTGCAAAACATCTTGTAACCGAACCGGCATGACACTCCGTCGTGTAAATCGCAGAACTTCCAGACACATTGTAGATGGTGTATGTGGTGCCCGCCACATAATCTTGAAGAATCCCCATCCCCCTCAACGAAGAGGCCCTTGATGCAACAACCATCCACTGCCACAGGAGCTGAGCAATCCGCTCATCTCGAAGACGTCGAAGCCTGGCTCCAGCCAATCCCTGAATCCCAGCGCACGCACAAAGTCTCAGGCCAGTTCTGGATCTGGGCCGGTGCCAACCTTGCGCCCATCAACTGGGTGCTTGGTGCCCTCGGAATTCATCTCGGCCTCGGGTTTGCGGACACTGTGACGGTCCTGGTGCTGGGCAACCTGATCGGGATGTTGCTGTTCGGCTGCTTTGTCCTCCTCGGACAAAAGACCGGAGCCACCGGGATGGTCCTGGCCCGGGCGGCATTCGGGCGCCGCGGCAACTACCTTCCGGCCTCCATCCAGGCGCTCCTGGTGATCGGCTGGTGCGCAGTCAACACGTGGATCATCCTTGACCTGGTCATGGCACTGTTCGGCACGCTCGGCTGGGTTGATCCGACGGCCACAAACTACGGGTGGAAGATCGGTGTTGCCACGGCCATCATGGCCACACAGGTAGCCATTGCCTGGTTCGGCTACAAAGCGATCGCCGCCTTTGAAAAGTGGACCGTGCCGCCCACCATCATCATCCTGGCCGTTATGTCCGCAGTGGCCTGGTTCGGCATGAAGATCAACTGGTCCTACGCCGGCCCGGCAGGCAACATCCTGGAAGGGTCAGAGCGGATCGCGGCCATGAGCGCTGTGATGACAGCCATCGGCATCGGCTGGGGCATCACCTGGTTCACCTACGCGGCTGACTACTCCAGGTTTGTCAGCACCGAAGTACCCAAGAAGAAGGTCTACCTGGCCTCCGTCCTGGGCCAGTTCATCCCCGTCGTATGGCTCGGAATCCTCGGCGCAAGCCTCGCCACCAACAGCGGCGAAATCGATCCCGGGAAGCTCATCGTCCAGAACTTCGGTGTCCTGGCATTGCCCGTACTTTTGATGGTGCTGCACGGACCCATCGCCACCAACATCCTGAACATCTACACCTTTTCGGTGGCCACGCAGTCACTGGACATCACCATCAGCCGCCGCAAACTGAACCTTTTCGTC
The DNA here is from genome assembly GCF_026427775.1 of Arthrobacter sp. CDRTa11. Classification (NCBI taxonomy): domain Bacteria; kingdom Bacillati; phylum Actinomycetota; class Actinomycetes; order Micrococcales; family Micrococcaceae; genus Arthrobacter; species Arthrobacter sp. CDRTa11. The sequence goes on from NZ_CP044532.1 coordinate 216,990, forward strand.
GGCGTCTTCTCTCTCGCCGCCGTCGTCTTCTTCATCTTCCAGGAAGATTTCGCCGCAGTGCTTGATGCCTGGCTGATCGGGCTGGTCGCCTGGGTGGCGGCCTGGGGCGGCGTCATGCTGGTCCACTACTTCTGGATCGAAAAGCGCTGGCCAGGCAACCCGGAAAGGCTCTTCGACGCCGTCGGCACCAAGCGGCTCCCCGGCGTCAACTGGGCGGGCGTCACGTCCCTGCTGGTGGGCATCTTCGCCACCTGGCTGTTTATGTACGGGCTCGTCCCCGTGATGCAGGGCCCCATCGCCGTGGCCCTGGGCGGATGGGACCTGTCATGGCTCGCCGGCGGCCTTGCCAGCGCGGGTACCTACGCCGTCCTTGGCCCGAAGGTCCACCGCAAATATCTCGACGACGCGCTTACGGCCCCGGCCGAGCAGCAGCCTTCAGCAGGCCTGGCCGTCTCCACGCAGCCGGGTGCCCCGGCCGGACTGTGAACAGCCCGTCAGGGCACGGCCGGATTGGGAGCGGCCGTGCCCCGAACGGCGGGTCGCCACACCGCCCCATCGCCGGGCAGCATCGCGAACCACTGAACCCCGAACCGCCTGACACTAACTAAGAGGAACCCTGAGATGACGCTTGAAGCATTCCCCGACTTAGCCCATCCGATCACCTGGCCCGAGGGGAAGCGGGCCGCAGCCTCCTTCACGTTCGACGTCGACGCCGAGTCCTGCACCATCGCCCACGACCCCAAAAGCACACGCAGAATGTCGCTGATGACCCATCAGTCCTACGGGCCGAAGGTGGCCGTTCCGCGGCTGCTGCAGATCCTTGGCCGGCAGGACATCCGGGCAACGTTCTTCGTTCCTGGGTTTACGGCCGAATGCTACCCGGACACGGTCCGGCGGATCGTGGATGCCGGGCACGAGGTGGCCCACCATGGATACCTGCACGAACCCATGCAGGGCATCGACGCCGAAACCGAGGGCCGCTATATTGACCGCGGCCTGGAGGCGCTGGCGAAGGCAGCCGGGGTTGAGCCTGTTGGGTACCGGGCCCCCTGGTGGGAGCTGAACTGGCACTCAGCAGCCCTCCTCGCGGACCGTGGCTTCCTTTATGATTCGAGCCTGCTCGACGGCGATGCTCCCTACCGCTTCAGCGTGGCCCCGGGTGACACCCGGGATATTGTCGAAATCCCTGTGGACTGGGCCCTGGACGACTGGGAACAGTACGCCTTCTACCCCGGAGTCACCGGCAGCGGCGTCATCGAGAGCCCGGCCAAGGTCCTGGAAATGTGGACCCTCGAAGCGGAGGCGCACCATTCCCAAGGGAGTTGCTTTGTGCTGACCAACCATCCGTTCATCTCCGGGCGGCCGTCCAAGGCTGTTGCGCTGGAACGGCTGATCGGGCGGGTCAAGGCGATGGACGGGATGTGGGTGGCAACCATGGAGGAAATAGCCGAGCACACCCGCAGAACGGTCACCGAAATCCACAGCCACGCCCGGATTGAGGTGCCTTCCTTCCCGGATACCGGGGCCCGCTTTACCCCGGCCGGCGTGCGTGAGGCTGGGCAGATCGCGGCGGCGCGCCAGAACTAAGGAAAGCAGCGGTGACCGCTACGCCGATCCGCGCCTGCCGCGTTCAGTTTCCCAGCAGATGGCGTTCGTAGGCGAAGGCGACAAGTTGCAGCCGTGTGCGGAGTTCCAGCTTGTCCAGCACGCTCCGCAGGTGTGTTTTGACGGTTGCCTCGGAGACGAACAGGCCTTCCGCGATTTCGCCATTGCTGAGGCCTTTGGCGGCGAGAAGAAAGACGTCCCGTTCCCGCACGGAGAGGACCTCCAGGACCGACAAGTCCGGGTCCGCAGGGGGAGTGTTGCGGGCGGCGTGCTCGAAGAGGGAGCGGATCGATCCTGGTGCGATCACGGAGTAGCCGGAGTGAACGGTCCGGATGGCAGCCAGGAGGAATTCAGGCTCTGCGCTCTTGAGTAAATAGCCGCTGGCTCCAGCCTGCACGGCCTGGACGACGGCCTGGTCCCTGTTGAAAGTGGTCAGAGCGATGATTTTGGGCGTGTCGGTGCCTGCGGCAGCGGCCTGCTCCACGATCCGTCGGGTGGCTTCGACTCCATCCATGACGGGCATGCGCAGGTCCATCAGGATGACGTCCGGGCGGAGTTCGCTGGCGAGGACCACACCCTGCTCCCCGTCGCCGGCCTCGCCAAAGAACTCCAAGTCCGCCTGGCTTTCAATGAGCATCCGGATGCCTGCCCGGAACAGGGGCTGGTCATCTACCAGGGCAACGGAGATGAGTGCACCGGCATCAGGCACGGCCGGCCGCTTCCGATGCGGCCGCCGGGGGCTGCGGCGAGCCTATGGCTTCCAGTATGGGATGGGCCTCAGCAGCCGAAATTCCGGTGGGAGCATGGCCGTCTTCAGCCCCGGCGGCAGAATTGTTTCGACCGACAGAACAGTCTGGACCGGCGTCGAGCGACCCGTAAGGGATGAAGACCGTAACCCGGAAGTGATCCCCATCCGGTCCGGCTGTCAGCCAGCCGCCCGCCAGATGGGCGCGTTCACGCATTCCGGGGAGGCCGCGGCCGATCCGGTGCGGGGACGCGTCGTCGTCCTGGTCCTGGCCGGAGGCCACCGCTGAGGCAACGTGCAGGGTTAGGCCCGGGCCGCTCCAGTCAAGGTGGAGCCGAACTTCCGTGCCGCGGCCGCCGTGTTTGAGCGCGTTGGTCAGGCATTCCTGAACGATCCGGAACACGGCTACCTGCTGACCAGTAGAGAGCTCAACGCGTGAGCCGGACTCGCTGGACTGGATCTTCAAACTGCCCCGCTGCATGGCCTCGATCAGCGCCTTGATGTCGCTCAGCCGAGGCTGTGGCGTTGCCATTCCATCGTCGCGGACACGCTCGATCACCCGTTGGGCGTCCACGAGTGCGCTTCGCGCTGACCGGGCGATGGTGTCCAGCGCGTTGAGCACGGCAGGGGGCTGGTCCTGGCTCAGGTAGCGGGTGCCGTCGGCCTGGGCAGCGATGACGGCAAGGGAATGGGCCAGGACGTCGTGGAGGTCGCGGGCGATGCGTGTCCGTTCCTGCTCCACGATGAGGTCGATCTCGGTTTCCTTCAGGGTGTTCTGGGCCAGCTCCCGGGAACGGAAGAGGGTGCCGCGTTCCTGGGACAGGGCCAGCAGGAGCCCGACGGCGGCGCAGGCTCCGGCGATCAGCAGGAGGAGCGCAAACAGCTGCAGGCCAAAGGACGTAAACATCGCCTTGTCACCGTTGTGCAGGGGCTGGAACCAGCCGACTCCGGCGCCGTATCTCCAGGAGAGCATGAGGACGGTCATCAGGGCTGCGAACACCAGATTGGCGCCGGACGCGAGGAACCGCATCCGCCGGGGTGCGGTCCACAGGATAAAGCCAAGGGCAATGAAGGAGCCCAGGTAAATGGCCCAGTGGTTTGGTTCCATGGGCGGCAGGCCGTGGGTCAACTGTGCGGCAAGGAGGGCTGCTGTGAATCCGAGGGACACCAGCGGTTTCCAGGAGGCCGTGGCAACAGCCAATGTCATCAAGGCCAGCGGCCAGTTTCCTGACCATGTCACCCATGACCCTCCCATCCGGTTTGCCTCGCCGACGCACCACAGGAGGAAAAAGATGACGGCTGCCGCAGGGGCACCCCAAGGCCGCGCAATTTTCAGAACTGATTCCATGCCTGTCACCATATCCACGGCTTTGGCCGGGTTTCTCCGGATCGGTGCAATCTCAACCTAAAAGCCAGAATGATTCATCCTTGGAGACACTTTTGGTTGGTGGTTACAGGACGCGTCTCTTGAATGGGTGTCACCACGAACACTGAACCCGTATCGGTCACCGGTACGCTTCGATTTGAGATCCGCTGGACGCCAAGAAGGGGAAGCTCCGTGAACCCTTTTGCGGCCAGCGGGCAATACATAGTGTGAGCACAGACAACGACATCATCAGGCGGTCCCGGGACAGCCCCGCAGTTTTCGGGGAGTTGTACGACAGACACGCGTCAGTCATCTATAGATACGCCGCCAGAAGGGCCGGCGATTTCGCCGCTGACGACGTCACCTCCGAAACCTTTCTGGTTGCCTGGGAACAGCTGGAAACGTACGACCTGGACCGGGAGGACGCCCGGCCCTGGCTTTTCGGAATTGCCACAAACTTGCTCCGGCGGCACCACCGCGCCGAAGCCAAGATTCTGAAAACTGCAGCGAAAGCGGCTTCACGGGAAGCCGTTGCTGACGATTCGGACCGGATTGCCGCCCGTGTGGACGCCGTCGTGGCTTCCGGGCGGATCGCCCGCAGCCTGAAAACTATGGCGGCCATAGACCGGGAAACGCTGCTGCTCTATGCCTGGGCGGACCTGACCTACGAGGGCATCGCCCTGGCCATGGACGTTCCCCTGGGAACCGTGCGCTCCCGCCTGAACCGTGCCCGCCGAACACTGCGAACCCAGCTAAACCTCGAAATACTTGATGAAACGGAGAACGACCATGAACGACTTGCAGCTGCTCCGCGAAATGCGTAGCGACGTCGGCTCCGCCCCGCCGGCCACGTTGGCGCGCGGCCGCAACAAACTCATGTCCAAGATCACTTCAGACTCCCACCCTGAGGCAACGACCACCCACGCCCCAGCCGCCGTGCGCCCGATCTTCCGGCGCCGTGTCCTGATGGCATCGGCAGCTGCGGCCCTGCTTGTGGGGGGAATCGTTGTGGCAGACGTCGTCAGGCCCAGTCCGGGAGCAACCGCCGAAGCAGCCGACATCCTGAACAACGCCGCAGCAGCAACCATCCAGACCTCCGACCCGGTGGTAGGACCCGGCCAGTACCTGAAGATCGATACCACGTCCGTCTATGCCACGGGCGTCCTTTTGGGGGACGACCCTAAAGCAGATCGCCGTACGGTGGAGTGGTTGGACAAGTACTCCGAGCATCTCTACATCCCCGCTGACCAGACAGCCGAATGGATCTGGAACCGTGAAGCCCGCATCCCCACGACGTTCTTCAGCGAGGATGCGAAAGCAGAGGCGACCAAATACCAACAGTCCCAGGCTGGCGACCCCATTCGGATGGGAGAACTGCTGCGCGCACCGGGCGGGAACTTCTACGGAGAACAGAGGATGCTGTTCGCCAGCATGCCGCTGGCCGAGGGGGTGAAGACTCTGCCCCGAGACCCCCAGGCCCTCCTGGACACAATTCGACAACTAGACAACCCAGATAGGTCGGAGGCCGAAACGCTGGAAAGCATCGCGGCCGCTCTTCAGACCGGAGTCATCCCGGCCGACCTTCGCGCTGCACTGTACAAGGCGGCCGCGCTCATTCCCGGTGTGACCCTCGTGGACCGGGAAGCGAACCTTGAAGGCAAGGCAGGCACCGCGATCGGGATCGAGGATCCGGACAGGGGAACGCGGAAGGACATCATTATTGATCCCGCCACTGGGCTGCTGATCGGACAACGTGAGGTCAGGATGACAGCCGGCGAAACGTTCCCAGCCGGAACAGCGACCGGCTGGACGTCAGTCCAGACCTCAGTGGTGAATTCAGCCCCATAGCTATCAGGTCAACCGCTACACGGCGGAGGCGCCCGACCACGCTTTGGGTGGTGGCCGGCCAACAGGTGGACTTCTTGGGATGCGGACGCACTACTGAAAGGGAAGCTCGGTGCCCTGTTGGAAAGGCAAGACTCCTTGTGCGGGGGTCATGGTGAACCACTCGCTGCCCTGCTTTTGCGCAAAAATGATGACTCGCTGATTGGGATCCAGCGGATCGCCGTCCGGGTAGGACTCTCCTCCACTGCAGGTAGGGGGCATCGAGGAGATGCGAAGGTTCCCCTCTCGGGGTTCTCCTTTAAGCACGTGCTCGACTTCAACCAGGTGAGTCATGGCCTTGTGGCCGTAAATGGTGGTCTCACCGGCTCGGCTTACAGACTTACCGATGAGCACCGGGCCGGCGTTGTCGTATAGGTCTTGAGGAGTACCGAACCAGACCCAGTCAACGCACGCGAAGGGACCGGCGCTGGGATCGAGGCCGCTGGTAGAACCAAGGAGTGAGCTCGTGGGCGTTGGCGAGTTGGTGGGGTTCGGTGTGGGTTCTTCAGTTCCCGGTCCGCCCGTCATCTTGTCACCGCATGATGTCAGCAGCATGGTGAGAAGTAGGTAGGGAGCTATGCGTTGCCACAACCGAATGCGTTTCATTGTGCTCCCTCATAGGTGGACTGTGATCGGAGCATATATGCCGTCCTACCAGTGTTCCTACGAAACAGAAGTTAATGACAGCGCACCCTTGAAAGTATCGATGTTTTCCAGAATGACCTGCTGGCAATCAGTAGCCCATTGCATGGCGTCGCGCTGGTGATGGTAGAACGCCTCAGGCTTGCCCTCGCTGCTATTCATTTGCCTCGACACAGAGATCATTTCAGACTGGCGGCGCAGAATCGCCTCCAGCAACTGCTGCCCGGACTCGAAACCATAGCCCACGCGCAGATTGTTCAGCCTCCGGGCTTGATCCTCCACGGGGATTCGGCTGTCGGCGTAGATACACCATGTCCATGCCATGTATGCCAGATCGTCTAGGCGGAGACCAGGTTTGGCGGAGTCCCAATCAATCAGGCCAATGGGTTCACCCGCCTGGGCCTGGGGGGCTCAAGGGCATGCCGCAGCACCGCCCGGGCATGATCCCGGTGCCAGCCGGTCAGCTCAACCACCTCGTCCAGGATCATTCCTTCCGGACCCTGTCACCAGCCTGATAGGACTTCGCCAGCTGCTTCGTCACGGCCTTGCGGTCAGCCATCGGCAATCCCATCCACCCGGGGTAGTCCCAACCGCTCACCCCGGCAACCCGACGACCCAGCCGGAGGATTATAAATGAGGCAACGCAGCGCCCTTCGCGGAGGTATTTACGAGCCAACGCGCAATCTTGACCGTGCTGCCAGGCGTGGATAGCGTCAGCTCCATGGGCACCGTATTCGGCGGGATGGCTGCCAGTCTCGATGGTTATATCCGTTCAGAAACAGGGGACTTGTCCTGGCTGAACAACGCGATGGCCAAGGATGAGGACTACGGCTTTGAGGAGACCACCCGAAGGACCGGCGCCTACGTCATGGGCGCCAACACCTACCGCGAAGTTGCTGGAATGGGCGGCATGGGTTCGGCGGTGCCGAGCTACGTGGTGACCCACGACAGGAGCCTCGCCGTACGCGGGAATACCACCTTGTTCTCCGGTGACCTGAGGGAACTGGTGGGGGACATCAAGTCCTCCATCCCCGACAACAAGGACATTTGCGTCTTTGGCGGCGCCCAGCTGCTCACCCAGTTCATCGAGTTGGAGTTGCTCGATGAACTGGGTGTTTCCATCATTCCGGTTGTCCTCGGCGGCGGCGTGCCTTTCCTCGGCAGGACCAGCCAATCGACGAAGCTTGAGCTCCTGGAGTGCCGCTCCTTCCCGTCGGGGATTGTGCTGCTCAACTACAGGCTGACGTATACGCCGGCAGGCTGACCAGTCCGTCGGGACTGCCTGGTAAGCGGCACGCAGCTCAGGCTCTAACGTCCGCCATGCCGGCCTGAGCGCTTCCGTGGCCGGGCCTAATCTTGACTGCCGTCAGGGGCACAGGCTCCGGCCGGGGCACGGTGCTGCGGACGGTTACCGAGGACCCGGTCCGGGCGGATTCCAGCACCGATTCCATAACATCCAGCACATGGAAGGCCAGCTGTCCGCCAGCGCGGGGTTCCGCTCCGGCAGGGGTCGCGGCGAGGTCGGCGATGCCGAAGCCCCGGCCGGCGTCGACGTAGCCGGCCGAGACCGGAAGGGTTTCCCACTCGCGGGAGCCGAGGGCGAAAAGCTCAACATCGCCGTCGAAACGGTTGGGGTCCGGGACCACCAGGGAACCAAATTCCCCGTGCACCTCAATGTTCGGGGCCTTGGTGCGCACCGCGTCGAAGCTCATCACCAGTGTGGAGATGGCGCCGTCCTGGTGGGTCAGGATCCCCGTCACGTGGGAGTCCACCTCTACGGGAATGACCTGGCCTGCGCGGGGACCCGAGCCGATGGTGCGCTGGGACCGTGTGTGGCTGGCCGCGCCGGTCACCGACACCACCGGCCCCAGCAGTGTCACCAGGGTGCTGACGTAGTAGGGGCCCATGTCCAGGAGCGGGCCGCCGCCCGGCTGGTAGTAGAAATCAGGGTTGGGGTGCCACAGCTCATGACCGGGCGTGGCCATGGTGGCGGTGGCCGACACGGAGGTCCCGATCATGCCGTCGTCAATCGCCTTGCGGGCGGTCTGCACCCCGGTGCCCAGCACAGTATCCGGCGCACAGCCGACGACGGCGCCCGCGGCCTTCGCGGCATCCAGCACCGTGCGTGCCTCTTCGGTAGTGGCAGCGAGGGGCTTTTCGCCGTAGACACTCTTTCCGGCAGCAATCGCTTTCAGCGCCACTTCCGCGTGGACTGCCGGAACCGTCAGGTTCAGGACCAGCTCAACATCGGGGTCAGCAAGGAGAGCGTCGACGCTGAGCGCCCGAACGTCGTCGTACGTTTTGGCGACTGCCTGCGCGCGGGACTGGTCCAGATCCGCCACGGCCACCAGCCGGACGGAACCGAGCCTCCTGAAACTGGCCAGGTACTGGGCGCTGATGGCGCCGCAGCCCACTATTCCGACGTTCAGCGGCTTGCCCACAGCAGGCCCCTTTCGATCAGGGTGTTCACGTTGGCGTCCTCCAGGACTTTCAGGTTGTGGCCGGGGGTGCAGACAAAGATACGCCCCTGGCCCCATTGCCGGGTCCAGACGGCCGGGGACGTGACTTCGCGGTTCCAGGGATCCCACGGGCGCACTTTTTGGGTGGTGGTGGCCAGCACGTCGATGTAGTCATCCGCCAGCACCCAGTACTGCTCGGTGACCAGGTCAAAGTCGCTGAGGCCGCGGGTGATCGGATGGTCCGCCGCAGCGGGAAGCATGTTCACCGTGTACGGCACGTAGTTGTCCGCCTGGGCGCCGGTGCGCTCGTCCGGGTGCTTGCCCGGGTGGCAGGCGAACTGGCCGCCGATGAGGTGCAGGTAGTCCGAGGTGTTCCGGTAGGAGTCGGCGATCCCGCCATGCCAGCCGGCGAGTCCGGTGCCGTTTTCGACGGCGGTGCGCAGCCCGTTGAATTCGTCCCGCTCGATGGTGGACATGGTCATGCACTGCATGATCAGGTCCACGCCGGCCATGTAATCAGTGTCCCCGTAGATCTTGGGGGAGTCCTCCACCCGCACGTTATATCCGTTCCCCTCAAGGAAGGGGATGAAACGGTCTGTCGCCTCTACTGGCTGGTGTCCGTCCCACCCGCCACGGACCACCAGGGCGGACTTCTTGCCGGTCATAAGATTCCTCTGCTTGGGTATGAGTTCAGACGGTTTGCCAGCGGCTGGCGGCGGCCGCGCTCGCCTCAACAGCAGCCAGCACCCGCTGGACCTGGAGGGCGGCGGCGAAGGAGGGCTCCGGCTGGCGCTGTTCAGCGATGGCATGCACCAGGTCCACTGCCTGGTGCGTGAATCCGTGTTCGTAGCCAAGGCCGTGGCCGGTGGGCCACCAATTCCCCACGTAGGGGTGCTCCGGCTCGGTCACCATGATCCTGCGGAAGCCTGAATCGGGACCTTCGGCGGCATCGTAAAAGGAGAGCACGTTCATGTCTTCAAAGTCGAAGGCCAGCGAGCCCTTGGTGCCGTTCACCTCCAGCCGCATGGCGTTCTTGCGGCCCAGAGCATAGCGGGTAGCTTCGAACACTCCTATGGCGCCGGCAGGCTGACCGCCGTTGGAAGCACTGCCGTTTGAAGCACCGGCGGACGCAGCGCCGCCGTCGAACCTTGCGCTGAAGATGGCAGCGTCGTCCACCGTCACTTGGCCGCGCGGGGCGTTCGCATCCACATCCCCGTGGCCGCCCAGTCCAACCAGGTCGCCGGCAAGGGGGCGTTCGGGGACAAAGGTTTCCAGCAGGGCCGAGACGCCGTTGATCTTCTGGCCGGTGACCCACTGGGCAGCGTCGATGCTGTGCGCGCCAATGTCGCCGAGCGATCCGGAGCCGGACTTGGATTTGTCCAGCCGCCAGGTCATAGGGGCCGTTTCGTCGCTGAGCCAGTCCTGCAGGTACTGGGCGCGGACGTGCCGGATGCTGCCCAGCCGGCCCTGCTCAATCAGCCGCTTCGCCAGGGCGAGTGCCGGGGTGCGGCGGTAGGTGAAGCCGCACATGGAGAACACCCCCTTGGCCGCAGCCGCAGTGGCCGCCTCCACCATCCGCTCTGCCTCGGACACGGAGTTGGCCAGCGGCTTTTCGCAGAGAACGTGCTTTCCGGCATTAAGGGCGGCGATCGCGATCTCGGCGTGGGTATCACCGGGGGTGCAGATGTCGATCAGGTCAATGTCATCCCGTTCAATCAGCCGCCGCCAATCTGTCTCCGTGGAGGCCCATCCCAGTTTGGCGGCGGCTTCCCGGACGCCCGTGGCGCTGCGGCCGGCCACTGCGGTCAGTTGTGGTTCCAGCGGCAGGTCGAAGAAACGCGGGGCGGTTCGCCAGGCATGGGAATGTGCGGCTCCCATAAAGGCGTAGCCGATCATGCCGATTCGGAGGGGTGGCGGGGTGCTCATATGGAGGTCCTCTTGAGGGCAGTTTGCTTTCGAAATATTTCGGAAGACTTTTTCGTCAGTGGGATAAAATCTAGTGCTGCCAAAGGGCATGGTCAAGGTTTTATCGTATAGAATCGGAACGAAATATTTCGAAGAATCAGGAGCTCCGAATGCCGGTTGAGCAGCAGGCACGCCTGACCCTGGCGGCGGTCGCCAGGGAGGCTGGGGTCTCCGCGCCGACGGTCTCGAAAGTCATCAACGGCCGCCACGATGTCTCCGCCGAAACCCGGGCCAGGGTGTTGGCTGTGTTGGCCCGGACCGGCTACAAATCACCGTTACAGCAGCGGCGAACCCTGGCGGAAAAGCCTGCGGTGGACGTAGTCCTGGATTCACTGAACTCCGCCTACAGCGTTGAGGTGCTCAACGGCATCCTGGAGTGCGCGGAACTCTCGGACGTGGAAGTCCTGCTCACGGTCAGCGGCATCGAAGGCGCCGCACCACTGAATCCGGAACGGCGTGCCCAACGGATCATGGACGAGGGCCGTTGCGGGATGATCGTGGTGACGTCGGCATTCGGTGACGCGCCCCTTGACGCCTTCCACCGCCGCGGCATTCCGGTGGTTGTCATCGATCCCCTCAATCCGCCGTCGGAAGAAGTGGTGAGTATTGGCGCTACAGACTGGGCCGGCGGCAAGGACGCCACGGCACACCTCCTGGCGCTGGGCCACCGAAGAATTGCCTATTTGGGCGGCCCGGACACCGTCGAATGCAACCAGGCCAGGCTGCACGGCTACCTTGCCGCCCTCCGCTCAGAAGGAGTCACCGTGGAGGACGGCTACATCCTTTCCGGCCCCTTCTCATCGGATCACGGAGCCCGGGGGCTGAACACCCTCCTGCAGCTGGAGCCACGGCCCACTGCCATCTTTGCCGGCAACGACGCCATCGCGCTGGGCGTGCTGGCGGAGGCCCGCAGGCTGAACATCCGGGTTCCGGCTGACATCAGCGTGGTGGGCTTTGACGGTACGCGCCCGGCCCAGGATTCCGTGCCCGCGCTGACGTCTGTGGCGCAGCCGCTCCGCGAGATAGGCCGCACCGCCCTGCGGATTGTGCTGCGGCAGGTGCGCGGCGAAGTGCCCGACTCGCGCCGGGTGGAACTGGCCACCCATCTGGTGGTCAGGGAATCCACCGCCCCGCCGCCATAACCCCCGGCCGCCCTAACCCCCGACCGCCCCGGAACCGGCGGCCCGCCCCTCAAACTCGCGAATTTTTGTCCAGATACGGCGACGTTGAGGCAGGCAAAGTCGCCACAAATGGACAAAAATTCCTCACGGGAGGGTCAGTTCAGCTTGCCTGCCAGTCGCTCGCGCATCTGGATGCTGGCCGAGTTGAGCCCGATCAGCTCCACCTCGCGTCCGTGCCGGCGGTACTTCTCCGTGACGGCGTCCAGCACGGCAATGGTGGAGGCATCCCACAGGTGCGAGGCGTGCAGGTCCACGATGACACGGTCAATGCCAGGTTCGGCGTCCAGGGCATATTCGAACTGGGTATAGAGGTCGTTGGAGGAAGCAAAAAACAGCTCGCCGTCCACGGTGTAAATGGCCACGTTCTCGCCGTTCAGTTCCACCACGGTGCGCTCCACTGTCACAAAGTGGGCCACCCGGCGTGCGAACATGGCCATCGCCGCCAGCACTCCCGCCCCAACCCCGATGGCCAGGTTGTGCGTCACCGACACCACCGCCACGGTGATGAGCATGACAGCGGTTTCGGACTTGGGCATCCGGCGCAGTGTGCGCGGAGCAATGGAGTGCCAGTCGAAAGTGATGGCGGAAACGAAGATCATCACGGCCACCAGCGCAGCCATGGGAATGAGGCCCACTACATCGCCCAGCGCCACCACCAGGATCAGCAGGAAGACGCCTGCCAGGAATGTGGACACCCGGCTCCGGGCTCCCGATCCCTTGACGTTGATCATGGTCTGGCCGATCACGGCGCAGCCGCCCATGCCGCCAAAGAAGCCGGTCACGATGTTGGCCACGCCCTGGCCCCAGGATTCACGGGTTTTGTTGGACCGTGTGTCCGTGATGTCGTCCACGAGCTTGGCGGTCATCAGTGATTCCAGCAGCCCCACCAAAGCCATCGAGAGCGAGAAGGGAGCCAGGACCTGGAAGGTCTCCCAGGTCAGCGGGACGCTGGGGAAGAACAGCGAGGGCAGGCTCTCGGGCAGCTGGCCCTTGTCGTGGACGGTGGCCACGTCAACCCCCGCCAGCACGGCAAACAGGGTGAGCACCACGATGGCAACCAGCGGCGAGGGAACCGCCGTCGTGATTCTGGGCAGGAAGACCACGATGGCCAGGCCCGCGGCAACCAGCGGATAAACCATCCACGGCACGCCGATCAGCTCGGGAATTTGGGCCATGAAGACCAGGAGCGCCAGGGCGTTGACGAAGCCCACCATGACTGAGCGGGGGATGAAGCGCATCAGCCTGGTGACGCCCAGCACGGCCAGCAGGATCTGGAAGACCCCCGCCAGGATCACGGCCGCGATCAGATGGTCCAGGCCGTGGCTGCGCATCAGCGGGGCAATGACCAGGGCCACTGCGCCGGTGGCCGCGGAGATCATGGCGGGCCGTCCGCCCACGAAGGAGATGGTGACGGCCATGGTGAAGGAAGCGAAGAGGCCGATCCGTGGGTCAACGCCTGCAATCACCGAGAACGCTATGGCTTCCGGGATCAGCGCCAGCGCCACTACCAGTCCTGCAAGAGCCTCGGTCTTGAGCCGGCGGGGAGAGCGGAGGGTGGCCCGGACGGACTGGAGCTGCAGGGGCTGCATGGATCCTATTTCTTGGTTTGGCGGTAACGCTCGATCTGTTTCAGCCGCCGGAGGAGGCTGTCGCGCCGGGGGTGCGGAACGGCGTCGGGCGCCTCGGCGGTGAGGTCAATGTGTTTGGGCCCGTACTGCCACAGCAGGAGGTCATCCAGCAGGCGGTCCGGGCCGGGGGAGTAGCGGTGGTCCAGCGCCTTGCGGACCTCGGTGATCCGGTTGGCGCTGAGCAGCCCGGCCAGCTGGACGGTCTGCTTGAGGCCGTGCGCCGCCATGAGTTCGGCGGCCCAGCCCCAGTCATCATCCACTTTACGGTCCACGTGCGGCAGCAGTGTACGCCAGACGTCACGGATCCTGTTGGGCGTCAGTTGCGCGGCGCCCTCCCCGTCCATGTCCCAGTAGCTGCGGACTTCCTCATAGCGCTCGTGCAGATCGGCGAAGGCGCCTTCCACCGTCTCCAGCATGGCGGCGGTGGCGGTGAACTGACGGTCGAAGTGGGGTGTCCAGGCGCGCGGATCCTCGGCCTTGAAGCGGATGTCATGCTCAATCTCGCTCCACGCGTGGGCAAAGACAGTGCGGATCTGGCATTCGAAGAAGTAGCTGCCGTTGGGCTGGATGTCCGGGTTGAAGGCGTGCTGGTACTCCTTGACGGCCTCGTTCTGGATGCTGCGCAGGATGAGGTGGCGGCTGGAGTAGCCGTACGTGCCGGACTCGATGGAGCCGATGTCCTTCTCCCGGTCCCCGCGGCAGTCAAAGACCTGGCGTTGGCGTTTAATCAGGTTGGCCACCAGGGCATTCTCGGCCGGCAGTTTGGTGATGACCCGCACGCCCACCATGTCATTGAGGGTCCTGAACGGATCGGGGAACTTCAGCACCGGAGGGCCGCCTGGCTCCAGCGGCTCCTCGATCCGGGAAATCTTCTCCCGGAACGACTCCACCGACTTGGTGCGGCCGGTAACAAAGAGCGGGGTGACCTCGGTGTCCTTGAGCATGTCCCGCAGGATGTGCAGTACGTCCTTGGTGACCAGCTTCAGGGCAGGGCGGACGCGCTCGTAAAGCTCCACGTTCTCCTGCACGGATTCGCGGAGGCTGACGTCCAGGCTGTCCCAGTTACTCGGCATGGTCCCAGCTTACGGCGGGCCACTGACACCGCGTTGTCACGCTCCGCCCGGGTTAAGCCGAGGTGGAGTTTCGGACCACCAGCGAGCTTTCGAGCGTCAGTTGCGGCTGCTCCAAGGGCAGGCCTTCCATCAGGCGCCGCAGCTGTTCTCCGGCCTTGGCCCCCAGTGGGGTTGCGGGCAGATGGACACTGGTCAGGCTGGGATTGCTGGTGGCGGAGTACGGCAGGTCATCGAACCCGGCCACGGCCAGCTCCGCCGGGATCTGGACCCCGGCAACGCGGGCTTCCTGCAGCACGCCGTACGCGTGGGTGTCCGTAGCGCAGACGACGGCGGTGATCCCCGCTTCCTGCCACCGCGGCCATACGGCCGCGAACGCCTGGGCAGCGGCGCCGACGTCGATGGTGGTGCTGATGATGCTGCCCGGCTTCACCGAAATACCGCGTGCCTGGGCTTCGGCAAGGAAGGCTGCACGGCGGACGTCGAAGGTTGCCGTGCCGGTCAGGCTGTCCAGGTACGCCACCTCTGAATGCCCGACGGCGGCCAGGTGCGCCGCCAGTTCACGGGCACCATGGGCTACATCCAGATTGACCGAAGGGGCGTAGGCCTCCAGGCCCGGTGCGTCCAGCAGCACAAGGGGTCCGGCTGCCGAAAGCTCTTCGAGGAAGTCCGCGTTTGGGGCGTCCACCAGCAGGCCGGCCGGACGGAGTGCCATCAGTTTCCTGACGTCGTCCGCCTGCGGAAATTCACCGGCGTCGGTCACTGACAACAGCAGCTGGTAATCGGCGCCGAGGGATTCCCGGACGCCGGCAATCACCTTGGCGAAGAACGGGTTGGAGATGTCCGGTGCCACCAGCAGGACGATGGAGCTCACACCCTTGGCGAGGGAGCTGCCGATGCCGTCCACCACGTAGCCGAGCTCGGAGATTGCTTCCCGGACCCGGGAAATGTTGTCTTCTGAGACGCGTCCCGCGGTCTTGCCGTTGGCCACCAGGGAGACAGTCGCCGTCGAAACGCCGGCGCGGGCAGCCACCATGGCCGCCGTGACCCGCGGCGCACGCCCGGACTGCTGGTTCACCTGTTCCGCGGATTTCATACCTCGATGGTAATGCGCCCTCCGCCGGCCACGCCTCCGGGTGACCTGCTCGTGGCAGTAGGTACGCAGGAAGGCATGGACCAAGCAGCGATATTGGTGCTGCTAGCGGGGCTTGAGGCGGTTGACCGGGGGCAGGTTGTGGTTGGTGGCAAGGATTCGAAGGGCGTCCATGGCCGGCGTCCTGTCGGCCGATTCCAGCAGTCGCCAAGAGCGGTGCCCCGGATTTGAAAGCTCGCCGTCGACGTTAAGGCGGCAATTGACCGTGCGCTGCAGCGCCTGAGTGCCCCCGGCAACCTTGAAGGGTTTACGACCACCAAGTGTCGGTAGCTTGGCTGGAGGCAGGTGGTCAGCGACCAACACATCGATTTGCTGCTTGTCCCGCACGAAACGGTGGGCCGGGGCATCCTTGTCGATGGATTTCTGCAGGGTGTATCCCAGCCTGTTCAGAACCCCGGCCACCGACGACGTCGTCGCCCCGGTTTCGATGTGCAGAACGATGTCGACGTCTGCTGTTGGCCGGGAGACGGCCAGGCCGGCGGTGGCCGCATGCAGCTGGACCATGAGTCCGCCAACGAGTGTCCACTGGGTTGATGGCAGTTCCCGCGCGAGCTCAACACACTGCCGCCAGGGAGTTCCCCAGCCGCCCGGCGGCACAGGGACGGCCCAGACCTCGCGGTCGTCAGCGGGTTCGACTGGTATTTCCGTCGTCGGCTCAGACATGGAGGAGCTCGTTGATGACGCGTTGCCCAGCAGTTCGTTCACGGGTTGAGAGGCTGCCCATCAGGTCTACTGCGATCGCAGCCAGGGGTGCACGGCAGTCAACGAAGGGCTCAGTGAATGCCACCTCCCGGACGATGGCGTTCCCGTCCGGGTCTTCGACCATCCCGAGGGCTGCGGCGAGCTGTTCGGCGTCGCCCAGCATCACATAGCCCTCGACGATGCCGCTGCCGCCAGTCAAGCCGAACCTGGCTGCTACTGCTTCACTGCGCAGGGCCGAGACGCCACCGGGAATAAGGTGATCCTGAAGGATAGGCATTCCATCCTGCGTCACCCGGTAGCGGCGGACCCGGTCCTTGTGGCGTGCCAGGAGGGCAACGTCCTCGGCGGTTCGGCCGCGGAGCCTGCTTTTCAGGCGTGACTTCTCAGACGATGAAATCCAACCCGGGTTGCCACCGGAGAGCATAGTCAGTGCCGCCCAAGCAACCTTGGGGGTCCAGGCGCGGCCCCGTCGAGTGCCTGCAGCTGCCTGTCGTTCCACCGACGAGCGATTCAGCAGCAGAACCCTACCAGCCTTGCCCATAACCGTCAGCTGGCCGGAGCCAACGAGCTGACGGACGGAAGCTTGAGTAATGCCGAGGCGTTGCCCGGCCTCTCGGGTGGTCACTGCTTCCATTGAACTCATACACTAATGCTTTCTCATCGCAGCATATGTGTCAACACACTAATAGTCTCTTGAGGCAGTATTAGTGTCAATCGTGCGTCCTGCGGCAGGAGGCTGCTGCCGTCGCTTTATTCTTTGCTCGTTCCTGCTCGGAGCTGCCTGGACTGTCTACCGTACGGGCCACCCTTTTGCGATCGTAGATCCTCTGCCGGGGCTACTACCTAACCAAATCCCCTAACGACACGGTCAAAAATGGGGAGGTCGCTGCCACGGATGGAGAAGCGCCAAAGTTTAGCTTTGGGCCATCATCCGTCGCGACCTCGATGTAAGGGCCGCACGTCCCGCCGGAGGAAGCGTGGAAAAGCCCAACAAAATACACCTACCGCTCGGGATCTCCCTTGCGGTAGTGGCCAGCCTGGTCCTGACCGCTTCAGTCGCTGTACCTGTCCAGCTGACACGCTCACCCCAAGTCATCAGTGCACTTCCCGGGCCGGCGCCGGAAAAGGTTGTCGTGGACGCGCCTGCATTCGTGGACATGCGTGTCCGCGGTGCAGGGTCGGTCCCCATCGTGGCCAGGTGGCAGTACATTAACGGCGCAGAGGCTTTTAATACCAGACTGGACGCACGCCTCTTGGGGATCTTGGACGCCCACGCCGGTGGCCGTCATGAGCCTTCAGTGCAGGACAGCGTTGCCGGGGTACCAATCAGGGATGGAGAGTCCGTCACCCATGAGGTGGTGCTGGCTACCGGAAGCATCGCAGGTTCGAGGTTCGTGCAGGAATCCATGGACGGAGGCGTCCGGACCGGCTATACCGTGGAGATTACGTACGAGGACCTGGGTACCGGGGCAGTCACCGGCAGCGCCGCCCTGATCGACCCCGAAGAAATCAGCACGCTCCGCAGAATGCTCCGGGACGTGCCCGCACTTTCCGCCCCGGCCGGCTCGGAGCAGGAACCGGCGCCAAGACCGGCTGCCGAACGCGGCAACACGTCAGCGGCAGACCCGGCGACGGGCACGGCGCCCATTCCTGATGGCGAGCTGCTCTCCGCCGTGACGTTCACTCCCGCCGGGGAAGTCAGCATCACTCTAAGTCGGGTTCCTGATACCGGCTCCGCACTGACGGATCCCGTCACCGTCGTCCTCAGCGCGGTAGCCACCAGCGACGTCCTGTCACCTGCCGGCCAGGCACTTCGCCGCCAGGTCATCGCCGGAACGCCGTTCGAAAGGCCTGGTTCTTCGGGTGTTGAACGCATCAACTGCGACATAGTTGCCTGCGCTGCACTGACCTACGATGACGGGCCGAACGCCCAAACCGCCCGGCTCCTGGAGATCCTTGAAAAGCACAACGTGAAAGCAACATTCTTCCAGCAGGGCGCGTACGTCAATTCCCACCCGCAGGTTGCCAGGTCGGTAGCGGACGGGGGGCATACGATAGCGAACCACACGATGAGCCACCCCTACCTGACCAAACTCTCACCAGCCGGTATTGCACGGGAGGTCCAAGGTGCGCAGGCGGCCATAGAAAAGGCGGCCGGTGTTGTGCCGGCCTACCTGCGGCCACCGTACGGTGCAACGAATGCCAGTGTCGCCTCTTCGGTGAGGCTACCCCAGGTCCTGTGGGATGTTGATGCTTTGGATTGGCAGTCCCGAAACAAGGCCGTCTTCATCCCGCGGATCATGAGCCTGGTCAAACCCGGATCTATCATTCTTCAGCATGACGTCCATGCCGCCACTGTGGATGGCCAGGACGAGCTCATTACGCAACTCAAGAACCGGGGCTACTACCTGGTGACTTTGCCACAGCTTTTCGCCGGGATAAAGCTGGCGCCGGGCGGATCCTATAAATGCCGCGGCGCAACACCCGGCTGTGTCAGCGGACGCCCGAACCTGCCACCTGCATCGGCCCAGCACAGGTGAATGCTCTGCCCTGATGCCATAGGTACGCTGGAGTGGGACTGCCCGCTCCAAGCTCGCGCCACAATCGGTGTTACGGCGTAACTTTCGGTACCAAATGTACGCTGGGTATCGGCACGGCGGCACGACCACTTTGCCTGGCTAACAAGCAGGGGGACAACGTAGCCATGCATCAAAAGGTCAGTAGCCCGCGGCGTCGGGCGTTTCTTCTCTCGGCCACAGCTTTGCTGCTCTCCGGTTGCAAACCCGGAGAGTTACCGTCAGCGCCCAAACCGACTGTAGCCGCGGCGCCTGCAGCTTCGGCCGATGCACCGGCTCCTGACATCGCTCCCGGTCCGAAACCACTCATACGGGATGCCGCGCCCGAGCCGGCAGTCCAGTCGCAGGATCAGATACACGCCGGGTTCTCTGAGCACCGTCCTTCCTATTGGGGCCTCCAGGCGCCAAACGTCGTCCAATCCCTGCCACAACCCGCCGCAGGGATCGCACTGACCGTGGATTTTTGCGGCGGCCCGGGAGGCAGCAGAACTGACCAGTCAGTCCTAAACATGCTGAAACGCCACGGGGTCCCGGCAACGCTCTTCCTGAACACCCGATGGATCCACCACAACCAGAACCTGGTACAGGAACTCGCCGCCGAACCCCTCTTTGAACTCGCCAACCACGGAACCCGCCACGCCCCGCTGAGTGTGGAGGGTAAATCCGCCTACGGGATCCCCGGAACGCGAAACAGGCATGAGGTTTACGAGGAGATCATGTCCAACGACAACCTCCTGAGGAAAATCACTGGTAAGCGCCCGCGCTTTTTCCGTCCCGGCACCGCTTACCTGGACGACGTTGCAGCCGAAATCTGTCTGGCCCTCGGCGTGATCCCCACCGGCTTCAGCATCAATGCCGACGCCGGGGCAACATACTCAGCGTCAGTTGTCGCCGCCGAAACGGCCAAAGCCCGGCCCGGTGACATCATCATTTCCCACGGCAACCGCCCCGGCTCCGGCACGGCGGCCGGCCTCGCGGCGGCTATCCCGGCCCTCCTGGAGAAGGGCTACGCCTTCACCACCCTCGGCGCAGCCCTATCCTGAGTTCGCAACCAAGGGCTACTGTCCGCCGGATATCAAGAGTCCTTGGACGCGAGGGCCAGTTCCCAGGCAGCCTGATGGCGTTCGACGTAGTCAGCGGCGGCCCGCCAGTGGTCACCGTGTCCATTGAGGTACATGCCGGCCCATGGCTGGAACCCGGTGGCGTTGGCGGACTTCAGTAGATTGAACATCGCTGCTGTCCGTTTCGCCATTGCGGCCGGCAGCGCCCTGCGCAGGCTGTCATCGGCGTCGTATCCGTCCACGACGGCGCGCAACCTTAAGGACGCCTCCTCCACGGGCTGCCCGTCGAACAGCACACCGAATGACTGTGCCGCGTAGGCCAGGTCCCACAGCCGGGTGCTGGGGCCGGCGCCGTCCCAGTCAATGAACACCCAGCGGTCACCAAGGATGAGGTTCCAGGGCGCGAGGTCGTTATGGCACATCAGATTTGGATTCTCTGCCGGCAGCAGCATCTTCCAGTCGCACTGACGGGGAACACCAAGGGTTTCGCTGGCATCGTGGATGTGGCGGATCATCCGGCCAACGCGACGTAATTCGTCCTGGCCAAGTGGCAACAGATTGATCGCGGGTTCGCCTTCGACATACTCCACCACCTGCCGACCTTTTTCGTCGCGGCCCAGGGGCTGGGGAACATCCAACCCGGCGGACCGAAGCGCAGCAAGATAGCTCTGTACAGCGGACGAGTTTTCCACCCAGGGCTTCCGGACGGTGTGACCGATGCGGACAACACTTTCGGACGCATTACCGCCTGCCAGTTCTTGCTCCTCAGGGACCATCCCAGCAGGCTACTGGGCACAAGGCTGATGTCCAAAGGCCTGTGTTGCAGCTGCCTACGAGATCGCTTGGAAACGGCAAGCCGCGCTCCAAACGCGCCGCGCTAAACTGAATCATGGTCGGTGCCCGTATCCGCCTTCTGGCTTGGCTCGTCGTCCTGGCGACGTTCCTCGGGGCGTGCGCGCCCTCGATCGGCCTCGACGAAACCGCCACCGCCCCGCCCATCCCGGCTTCCTCGGCCCCGCCGCCCACGGGCGATGCTGCCCTCGCCCCTCAGGCAGCACAGATCCCGACGCAGGTTCCCACCCCGCCGCCGGTTCCGGAGCCGGCCCCTGTTCCCGCGCCGGCCCCGATGCCCCAGGCGTTCGCCCTCAATCTGTACCAGGAGGGGGACTTCGTCCCGCAGTACACCTTCGACTGGTGTGTTGCGGCGAGCATCCAGATGGCGCACAACCTGATCGATGACACTGGCGGCGGCACGTGGACCGATCCCGTCCAGCAGGGCGACCTGTGGGAGATGGCACGGGCAAGGTCGTCCAACTCGTTCAACGGCGCCAACCCGTTGGGCTGGGCGCAGGTGCTGACTGAAGTGGGAATGGGGCCGTACACCGTGGTCAGCATTGCCGATTACCAGGAGGCGCTGCGGACAGCGGCGCGCGCCATCGCAGACACGGGCCGCCCGGTGGGGCTGGTGATGTGGCGCGGCCGCCACGCATGGGTGATGAGCGGGTTTGAATCGCTTGGCGATCCCCACCAGTTCCCGGAGTTCTCGGTCACAGGCGTCCGCGTCCTGGATCCGCTCCACCCGCACGGCAGCGGCCAGTGGGGCCCGTCGCCCGCGCCCAACAGCCTGCTCAGCCCAGAGCAGCTGGCCACGCAGTTTGTGGTCCGCGAGCCGCGGCGCTGGAGCGGCGACCTGCCCACCGGCTACCTGCTGGTGCTGCCGGTCGCCCAGGGCTGATCTGCCGGTCGCCGCCAGGTCCGGCCTACGCGTCCTTCGCGCCCGAGCCGTGATTGATTCACCCGTCACTAGGGCGTGTTGTCCGCGTCCGGCTTCATTTCGATGAGCTGGATGAGGTTGCCGCAGGTGTCATCAAAGACGGCCACGAAAGCTGTGCCGATGTCCGTGGGTGGCTGGGTGAACACCACGCCCAGGCCGGTCAGCCTGGCGTGCTCGGCCTCAATGTTGTCGACCGCGAATTGCGCGAGGGGGATGCCGTCTTCGGCAAGGGCATCCCGGTACGGCTTCACGGCAGGGTGGCGCGCAGGCTCCAGCAGGAGCTCCGGGCCGTGGGGCGATTCGGGCGAGACAACGGTGAGCCAAGAGTCCTCACCGAGGGGGATGTCATGCCGCTTCTGGAAGCCGAGCACCTCGGTGTAGAAGGCGAGGGCTGCCCGCTGGTCATCGACGAAAAGGCTTGTCAGGGCAATCTTCATGGTTCGGTCCTCTTTCTGGTGGGCCATCGTCCGGTGATCTGGGCGAGGGGCTCTGGGTTGAAGTAGTGGAATTTGGAGCGTCCGCGCCGCTCCGTCGTCAGCAGGCCGGCTGACTCGAGCACGCCAAGGTGCTGGGAGATTGCCTGGCGGGTGAGGCTGAGGCCATGGCGCATCGCGAGCACGGAACAGAGCTCGAAGAGCGTCTGGCCGTCGCGCACCGACAATTCGTCCAGGACCAAGCGCCTCGTCTCATCGTCCAGGGCTCGGAACACATCGACCATGAAAGCCATGATAGGCAAGTGGCAGCTTGCATATCAAGGCCTGACGGGAAAGTGCTTCCCTGGCGGGACGTCCCGCTGCGGAACCTTCCAAGTCAATTACGTTAACCGCTTGACGTGGGCCAACGTTAAGCGCTTGACGTTATCCTGCAGAAGATGTCATGATCTCCCTTGATTGCTTACCGCCCTGCCCGGCACTTCCCTCCGGCAGCCCCAATGACGTGGAGATTGATGTGGACCCCAACCGCCTGACACCTGAACCCCGGAAAATTATTCTCGACTGCGACCCTGGGCACGACGACGCCGTGGCGCTCCTCCTGGCGCACGGCAGCCCTGAGATCGAGCTGCTGGCCGTCACCACAGTGGTGGGCAACCAGACGCTGGACAAGGTCACCAAAAATGCCCTGGCCGTCGGCACCATCGCCGGCATCACCGGCGTCCCCTTTGCCGCCGGATGCGCCCGCCCCCTGGTCCGCAGCATCGAAACCGCCCCGGACATCCACGGCGAGTCCGGCATGGACGGCCCCGCCCTTCCCGAGTCCACCATCGAGCTGGACCCGCGCCACGCCGTCGACCTCATCATTGACACCGTGATGGCACACGAGCCGGGCACCGTCACCCTGGTGCCCACCGCCGGGCTCACCAACATTGCCCTGGCCGCGCGCAAGGAACCGCGCATTGTGGAACGCGTGAAGGAAGTTGTCCTTATGGGCGGCGGCTACCACGTGGGCAACTGGAGCGCCGTGGCCGAGTTCAACATCATCATCGACCCCGAGGCCGCGCACATCGTCTTCAACGAAAAGTGGCCCGTGGTCATGGTGGGCCTGGACCTGACCCACCAGGCGCTGGCCACCCCCGATGTCGTGGAAAGGATCGCGGCCATCGGCACCAAACCCGCGCAGTTCGTCACGGAGCTGATGGACTTCTTCGCCCACACTTACAGGGATGCCCAGGGCTTTGACCACCCGCCGGTGCATGATCCGTGCGCCGTGGCCTACGTGATTGATCCCAGCATCGTCAGCACCCGCAAAGTGCCCGTGAACATCGAGCTGCAGGGAACCCTGACCCTGGGCATGACCGTGGCTGACTTCCGTGCCCCGGCGCCGGCTGACTGCCACACCAGTGTTGCCGTTGACCTTGACCACAAAAAGTTCTGGGACCTGGTCACCGATGCGCTGGTCCGCATCGGCGAGCCGGGGCAACCGGAACCGGAGACTGCCCGTCCCGAAGGCGTTGCCCTCACTGCCGGAGGGATCAAGTAAATGACTGCCACCCTTACAGCCGTCAAGACAAGCCGCGGCAACGTCACCGCGCTCATGATCGCCCTGCTCGCCGCATGCGTGGCGTTCCAGCTCAACGCCTCCATGCTGAGCCCTGCCCTGGTCACCATGGGCAAGGAGCTGAACACGGACCAGGCTGTTATTGGCCTGTCCCAGACCTGGTTCTTCACCGCGGCCGCCCTGTTCTCCCTCTTCCTGCCGCGCCTGAGCGACATCATCGGCCGGAAGAAGATCCTGCTCGGCATGATGCTGCTGATGGCCGTTGGCTCCGTCATCGCAGCTATGGCCCCGGACGTCACCTGGCTCTTTGTGGGCCGGATCATCCAGGGTGTCAGCGGCCCCACCGTGCCGCTCTGCCTGATCATGCTGCGCTCCGCCGTCAGCAGCCCGCGCAAGTACGGCACGCTGATGGGCCTCATCACCGCCGTCAATGGCGGCGTGGCCGGCGTTGACTCATTCGTGGGCGGCTACTTTGCCGAACACTTCGGCTTCCGCAGCATCTTCTGGCTGATGGTGGTGCTGGCGCTCGTGGCCACCGCCCTGATCGCCCTCCTGGCTGGTGAGAGCAAGCCAGCGGCCGGAACCAGCATGGACTGGCTGGGTGTGTTCTTCATCGTTGTTGCCGTGGGTGCGCTCCTCACCGCCCTCAACGAAGGCTCCAAACTGGTGGGCGCTTTCTCGGCCGGAACACTGATGCTGGCCCTCGGACTGGTGGCCGTTGCCGCCGTCGCGTTCCTTGCTTTCTGGCGGACCGAGAAACGCGCCAAAGAGCCCATGGTGGAAACGGTGCACCTTCGCCAGCGTTCCACGTGGGCGCCGCTGCTGACCACCACGCTGACCATGACGGGCATCTTCGCCGTGATCAACGGCATCGTCCCCGCCTATGTACAGGCAGCCGGCCCGGGGTTCGGCGTCGGTCCCACGGAAATGTCGCTCATCATCCTCACTCCGTACGCCCTGCTGGGCTGGGTGGTGGGTCCGCTCAGCGGCAAGCTGGCGCCCGTGCTGGGCTACACCAAGGTTCTGCGCATCGGCATGCTGGGCAGCATCGCCGCCCTGGCCATCATCGCGTTCTTCGGCCTGAGCAGCCTGCCGATGATGATCGCCGGAACGGTCTTGCTGGGCATCATGTACGCCGGTACGGTCAACATCATGCTGAATGGACTCGGAGTTGTCCTCTCGCCGGCAGGAAACCCTGGCTTCCTGCCGGGCATGAACGCCGGTGCCTTTAATCTGGGCGCCGGCCTGAGCTTCCTGGTGCTGCCGGCCGTTCTGGTGGCCACGTCAGCTCTGGGCGACGCCAAGGCGTCCTACCTCACCGTGGTGGTGGTTGGCCTGGCCATAACCGTTGCGGCCTTCGCGGCGTCGCTGCTGATCCCCAAACCCGTTGAGGCTGAGGTGGCCGAATGAGCGCGGCAGCCGCCGGACCCTCAGACGGAAAAAGCGGCCGGATCGTCGTCGTCGGGTCTCTGAACGCTGACCTGACCATCTACTGTGAGCGGCTTCCGCTCCCGGGCGAGACGGTCCACGGCACCGGGTTTGCCGTCAACCCGGGCGGCAAGAGTGCCAACCAGGCTGCCGCCGCCAGCCTCCTTGGCGGGGCCGTGAGCCTTATCGGCGCGGTGGGGGACGACGCCAACGGCGAGATGCTCCTCTCCTCGGCCGCGGGCGCCGGAGTGGACATCTCCCATGTCCGCACGTCCACCGCCGCTCCCACCGGCGTCGCCGTCATCTCCGTCGACGCCCAGGGGGAGAACAACATCATCATCTCCGCGGGGGCGAACGGAACGCTGACTCCCGCGGACGTCGCCGCGTCTGCGGAGGAATTCGACGGCGCCTCCGTGGTCAGCCTTTGCCTTGAGGTCAGCCTTGAAACTGTTCTGGCGGCCGCGGAATTGGGGCACGACGCCGGCGCCACAGTTTTGCTCAACCTCTCGCCTTACGCGGACATCCCGCAGGAGCTCGCAGATCTCACGGACATCCTGCTGGTCAATGCCCACGAGGCAGCGCTGTTCCTCGGCTCGTCCGACAGCGCAGACTCGCTTGGCGCGGAGATGCCGGATGTCGCGAGCGACGACGGCGACTGGGACCAAGTGCGCCAGCGTTTCGCTCAGCGGGGGCTTCAGCGGGTGGTGGTCACCTTGGGTTCCGAAGGTTCCGTCGTGCTGGATTCGCTGGCCAGCCCCGGCCAGCAGGTCACCCGAATAAGGCCCACTCAGGTCAAGGCCGTGGATACGACTGGTGCCGGCGATGCCTTCACCGGAGCCGTTGCGGCCTGCCTGGCTGCAGGCGGTTCCCTGGCTGATGCCGCGGGGTTCGCATCGGTTGCCGCGGCGCTCGCTACCACCCGGAAGGGGACGCAGGCGGCCTACCCGGACGCGGCCGACGTCGGGCGGTTGCTGGGTGCCGTGCAGTAGCAACGACATTCAGTGACAACGGGTATGAATCATCCAAAGTTTGGATCCGGGGGTGGCATTTTGGCGGTTTTCGTACTGATTCACGGTGGCGGTTCCACCGCCTGGGACTGGCATCTTGTCAGACCACTGCTGGAGGCATCGGGGCATGACGTCATCGCTGTCGATCTACCCATCGAAGACGACAACGCAGGGCTTGAGGACTACGTCCGTGTAGTCACTGCAGCGGTTGGCGACGCTCAGCGCACCATCGTGGTGGGCCACTCGCTGGGAGGCTTTACGGCGCCTTTGGTCTGCGACGAGCTCCAGGCGGACGGTCTTATGTATCTTGCTGGAATGATCCCGCTGCCGGGTGAGACATTTGGCGACTGGTGGACGAACACGGGTTACGACCGCCTGACGATAGATCAGGACCCCCAGTCGGCGTTTTTCAACGATGTTCCCGAAGATTTGGTGCGCCAGGCACTTGATAGGGAGCGCGACCAGCAAGGTGCATGGATGGCCCGGCCCTGGCCGGGTCCCAGGCATCCGGCCGTCCCCACGAGAGCACTACTGTGCCGCGACGATCGGTTCTTTCCGCCGTCATTCATGAGACGCCAAATACAGCAGCGGCTTGGAATTGAGCCGTTGGAAATTCCAGGCGGGCACTACGCCACGTTGAGCCATCCAGACGCTGTAGCTGCTGCGCTGGAAGACTTCGCCCAAGAGATCACTCAGATGCGGCCCTCCCCAGACTGGTGAGCTTGTCTGACCCTCATTTCCAGGCGTGCCGGAACTATCGTTGGTGGATTTATACCTATCAGTTCGGTGCGACAGGTATCGCCGTCTTCTGCGGGGCTTCGGGAAAGTAGTTCTTCACTGGAGGGGCCGTTCCCACACTTCCGTTACCGCCGGCTATGGCGAACTCCCCAACAACGGTCTTTCCGGTTGTGTCATAAACGGGGATCAAGCTGTCCTTGTCCCCTCGGGCCTCTTGCCAGGCCACCGCTTCCTCGGGGCTTTTGAACGTCTTCATGGCCGCCGTCCCGTTGGCTTCCTCCAGCTCGGTTCGGTAAACGTAGCCAGGGGTACCGTTGGTAGCGATGACGGCGATTAGGTCAGGTATCCCGTTTTCATTTTCCGCGCCGTAGGTGTCACCGTCAGCGTTGGTTTCCCAGTCCCCTATTTCCACGCTGACGTACTTGGCGGTCACCTTCCATCGGTTTTCCGGCTCAGTTCTAAAGGTCACGCTGTGTTGGCCCGGAGCGAGCTGGACCAAGTAGCCGGACCAGGCCTGGGGCGTGCCAACATCTTCCGGTGAACATATGCTGCGCGAGCCATCCTGGTACTGGAAAAGCCCGGGCGTTAAGCAGGTGAAGTCCATCTGGATACCCGTGGTGCCCTCAGGCGGCTCACCAAGTTCTATCGTGGCGGGACCCTGATATGTTGCTTCGGGGACGGGTGTGGACAGCGTCGAGACCTGGGGCGACCCCGGGACCACAAAGAGCCCGGCAGCGGTCGCTCCGACTCCGCCTAGGATTCCAGTTCCGGCCAGGACGCCTGCGCCCAGCCACAACCGTGTGTGCCTGCGGGCCGGGGACTTTTGCTGGACCTTCGAAACCAGCTCGGCCCGCAGGGCCGTGCTGAATTGTTCGTCGACCTGGAGCTGGTTCATAGCCGGTCTCCTTCCAAAACGGGTGGAGGCTGGAGAGCGCCGTTAATGGCTGTTTTCATTCGCTTCCGTGCGCGGTGAACGCGGGACTTGGCAGCTGCAGGCGACAGGCCCAGGACGGCCGCAGCTGCGGCGACCGTGTACTCCTCAAACACGACCAGGCTCACCAACTGCAGGTCCTCGGTGCCGAGTGTCGCAAGTGCTCTAGCAGCATCCCTGTCCATCTCAGACTGTAGGAAGACGTCATCGTTGGCATTTGCGATCCCTTCCCCGCGGGGGAGGGAGTCGAGGAGCCTGCGGTAGCGGAGCGCCGAACGCTTGCTGTTGCGGGCCACATTGGTTGTTGTGACGAGCAGCCACGGAAGAACAGACCCATCGACAAGCCGAACCTTCAGCCGGCGGCGCCACAATTCCAAGAACGCCATAGACAGAATGTCTTCAGCATCGTGCCGTTGCCCGGACAACCTATAGGCGTGACGGAAGACACGGTCTCGGTGCCGGTCAAACAGCAAACCGAAAGCGTCGCCCTCGCCCTGAAGGCTCCGTTCCCACAGCCTGCCGTCGTCGGCCTCAACGTTCCCCATGCCCTGTATTGTCCGGGAACTCCCAAAAGGTTTCACAAAGCAGGAGATTTTCTCAATAGTTTTTGATCTGGGAAATGCTATGCGGCCGGCCGTTCAATTTAAGGAAACAGAAGCGCTCGGTTCTCGGGGGTTTGAACGGCTGATCGTCCGGACGCGGCCGCCAGCAAAAGTCCCTTTAGGGGATCGTGTCCCCAACCCAATGTGTGCCTGCAACGAGCACTGCCGTGGTGGCTAGCGCGGCGCGCACTGTGTTTGAAGCCGTCCAGCGGCGACGGTAAACCGCCCAGAAAGCTGCGCCTTCTCGTTCGAGCCGCCGGTTGAGTGGAACGTTGACTCCCAGGGTCACTATCGTGCTGGCCAAGGATGCTCCTGCGACCACCAGGTCGACGCCGGATTCCCGCGGTGCTGCTGTTACGGCTAGTCCGATGGCTGCTGCGGCGGCGGATCCGAAGATCAGGATAAATGGGCCGCGTTCGGCCGCTCTGTTGATGCTGACCATAGCGGCGGTGGCATCCTGTTCATTGAGGCGTCCGAGCGCCGGCATCACCATTGTTGAAAACGCCGCGTAGACGCCACCTACCAGCCCCGCCCCAATAACGGCGGCCACGTGGATCATGACCAGGCCCCGGAGTTTGCATTGCGTCGCGCGTATGCGTTGAGTGATGATGCGGGTCGGCCAGGGAGTTGATTAACTTCGGCGGCCAGGCTGTCAAGTATGCCGGCCCCGGAGCGGCCGGCGCCGCCGAGGATAAGAGTATTCATGCCTTTAGTAAACCCTGCGAGGCGTAGACGCAGAATAGGTCAAGGTCCTTGAAACCTTTGTTATCGTCTACCCTCTAAGCATGGATCCGCTGACGCACTTCCTTGACGGTCCCAGGGCGGTCGGTGCTTTTGCTCTGATAGTGCAGATGAATACGCCGTGGGGAATTAATGTTCGCGATAACGCTGCTCTAACGGTTCTCGCCGTTACCCGCGGGGCAGCCCGGGTGGACGGTTCCCTGCTCGAAGCCGGCGACGTGGCCCTCATACGTGGCCCTGAACCCTACGCTGTGACTGATGCTGCCGGCAGCGCGCCTGCGATCGAAATCGGCCCTGGCCAGCACTGCACCACCCTTGATGGCCGGGACCTCCGCGACGAGCTCCGCCACGGCATCCGCTGCTGGGGCAACACCGCGGAAGGAGAAACGGCGCTGCTCATCGGCACGTACGAACGCCCTGACGAGGCGGGTGGCCTCGTCGTGCGCGCCCTGCCCCGATTGACCATAGTGCCTCGCGAGCGTGCCGACGGCGCGCTTGTCAGTCTCCTCACCCGGGAGCTCGCCCACGATGACCCCGCTGCCCAGGTAGTCGTCGACCGCCTGCTTGACGTGCTCGTCGTCAACACCATCCGCCACTGGGCCAATGCTCCTGACCGACCCACCGAAGCCAGCTGGCTCGCCTGCAATGATCCATTGGTCGTGCGCGCCCTTGAGTGCCTCCATGCAGACCCCGCAGTGCCCTGGACAGTGGAGAGCCTTGCCCGCCGAGTAAACACTTCCCGCGCCTCACTCGCCGCACGTTTCCGAACAAGCGTGGGAGAGCCACCGATGACCTACCTCACGCGCTGGCGGCTTACATTAGCCCGCGACCTGCTGCAAGCTCCGGACGCCACGGTGTCACGCGTCGCCCGCCAGGTCGGCTACCAGAACGCTTATGCGTTCAGCACAGCTTTCAAACGCCAAGTAGGAACAACACCGACAGAATATCGCCTGCGCCGCCCCGCGCAGGCCGGACTAGGGCCCGACAAAATTGTTCCACTAGAGGTTCGGCTTACGAGCGCCAGGGGCGACATTTAGCGCCGTGAAAAAGCCGCCATTTATCGCCGAAAGTCACACCAGCAGTAGAAGGGGCTATTCCGGGGTTCGCGGAGGCTCGCCGAGTTGCACGTCAAAAGCGGTCGTTTTTGACCGTAGCGAATGGGCACCTTCACCGGGCAATTTACGGGCGGGTCTTACGGGAATGTGCCAGGTCCGGAAGCCCGCACTTTTGAAAGAGTTCAGCATGTTTCCTGCTGCGTCTTTGGAGGGCCGGCTTACGGGACGTTTTGCGGGAGGGGGCTCTGCGGATGCCCACCAGCTACAGCGGGCCCCGGATCGTTCCGGCAAAGTGAAAGCACAACAGCCTAGCCCCGGGCTGAACCACTGGACGGTGGGGGATCCGCTACCTGAGTGGGCGGTACAGCCGGGATGAGTTCGGCCAGCAGGCTGAACACTGACTCCAGATCCGCTCGGCTCGTTGCCGGCAGCGCCACACAGGCTCCGATCATGAGCAGATGAGGGAGCAGCGCCGCGGTATGTGCCCGCGAGGGGTCGTCGATGATCTGCGACCAGACGGACTCAAGCGCCGCCAGCCGGGCGAGGTCCACACGTTCTTGGGCTGCAGCTGCTTCAGCGTCCTGAAATGCCCAAGCGCGAACGGCCGCCTCCATGCGCAGATCCACGAGAGCGCCAACCCGTGCAGCAAGATCTTCCAGAAGGGGCTGCGGTGCTCCATCACCGAGCTCGCGGACTGCCGTGTTTTCCCAGTGCTCAAGGAGCGCGCGACGGTAACCGGCGATGCCATCGAAGTGATGGAAGAAGGACCCCTTACTTAGGCCCAGGCGCGCTGCAACCCGGTCGATCCGGACGCCCGGAGCTCCTTCTTCCGCAAGAACCCGGAGGCCTTCATCCACCCATCTTTGCCTGGTCATCTAGGCAGCATACCAAACCGTATGGTATGTATGAAAGCATGGTCCTCTTCCCCGATCCGAGCTGGCCCATCCTGGTCCTGGCAGGCATTTCGCTGGTTGACGGGTTCCTCTGCATCAAGCCGGCACCGTTCATCGCCAAGTGCTTCGAAGACGTCCACTGGCCGCAAAGACACTGGTGGCTCATGACGCCGATCAAGTTCGCGGCGGCCGCAGGACTCATTGCAGGACTTTGGATCCCCGGCCTGGGAGCACTGACTACCGCCTGTCTGATCCTCTACTTCCTCATCGCAATCGGCATGCATATCCGCGCCCGCGACTTCGGCCGCAACCTCTTCCTCAACGCATTCGGAATGCTGGCGATCTGCATAACGACCGGCCTGTACAGCTTCATCCTGTAAAGCTGTCCGGGACTGGTGGGCGTTCATCAGGACGAGAGCGAACGAGCGACAAACTTGACGCGCCAAGCAGGTCTAAAGGCCTGGCAATCTCTTGCGTTCCGAAGCCTTTGAAGAAAATAGCCCCCTACTTCTGATGCCGGACGGGGCAGCCAAGCTTTTCCACGGCCTAGGATGACGTCTTGTGGCCATTTAGCCAGAAACGACCACGGCATATTTTCCTCGCCGATTGCCTCGCTAGAAGCAAAGCCCTGGTCAATTTGGCGTTAATCGAGATGTTGGCCCCCGGCGGAGGAATGTTGGAACTGTCCCGTTGAGGGTTGGGCTTACGGGCGCCAGGGGCGACATTTAGCGCCGCGAAAATGCCGCGCTCATCGCTCCGGGCTCAACGGAGGACGGTGCCGTTCCCGGCATCCAGCAAGGCCAGTTCGTCCAGGGTGGGCAGGCCTTCCCAGTCGCCCTTTGTGGTGACGGCGAACGCCCCGAGCGTGTTGGCCAGGCGGAGCCGCCCTTCCGCTGTGAGCCCTGTGAGCAGCCCGGAAATGTAGCCGGCAGTGAAGGCGTCACCGGCACCAACGCTGTCGACGGCGGTGACGGGGCGGGCGGGGGAGTGGACAGTCCCGTGCCTGCTGGACAGTGTGGCTCCACCGGCACCACGTTTGAGCACGACTTCCCGCACGCCGAGGCTAAGGAGGGCCGACACCGCGTCAGCTTCCGAATCCGGATCTGCGATGAGGAGGTCCAGTTCGTCTGCTGAGCCGATGACAACGTCCACGTGGGGGACCAGTGCACTGAGGGCGGCGGAAGCCTCCTCCCGCGTCCAGAGCTTTGACCGGTAGTTCACGTCCAACGTGACTGTTGCCCCTTCCTGCTGTGCCGCCGATGCTGCACGGAGGACTGCCTCTGCAGCGCTGTCGCTCAAGGCCGGGGTGATTCCGGTGATGTGCAGGATGTGCGGGCGTCCAGCGAGCGCCGGGACCACATCGTCGCTGCTGAGCGCAGAACCTGCCGAGTTCTGGCGGTAGTAGTCAACGCTGGTAACGTCCGGCAGCCGCTTCTCGAAAATCAGGATGCCGGTCTGTCGGAAGGGGTCGGTGGTGACATGGTCCTGTCCCACTGACTCGGCCCTGAGCGTGCGTCGGATGAGTGCGCCGCCGGCGTCGTTGCCAACACGGCCGGCCCATTGCACGCTGTGTCCAAGCCGCGCCAATGCTATGGCCACATTCGACTCAGCGCCGGCTATCGTTGCGCTGATGTTCGGGTTCAAGGCCAGCGGGCGGTCTGCCCTGAACGCGATCATGGTTTCGCCGAAGGTCAGGACGTCCATTGATGCCGGCCTTCCGCGTGCTGGCTGCTGTCCAGGGAGACAGCCAATGCGCGCCCCTCCTGTGCGAGCGCAATAAGATTGCGGGCACGTTCAGCAAGTGCGGCGAGGCTGCCGCCGCGGGGCGCGTCTCCGGTCAGGGGACTGCCTGCGCCCACGGCAAGTGCCCCTGCCTGCAGATAACCCGTCACCGAATCGGCGCTGACGCCCCCAACGGGCACAAAAGGAATCTCCGGGAACGGGTCCCGCAGTGCTTTAAGGTACGCCGGGCCGCCCACACTCGCGGGAAACAGCTTCACAGCGGTGGCGCCTTCACGCCAGGCGGCGTACACCTCGGCGGGCGTGAGGGCCCCCACCAGCACGGGAAGCCCCAGGCTGCGGGCCTCCCCGGTGCTGGGCGCAAGGCAGGGCGTCACGATAAATTGCGCGCCGGCGTCGTGCGCTTCACGGACCTGGCCGGAGGTCAGAACGGTACCGGCGCCCAGCAGGGCGCGGCCGCTGGAGGCTTCGGCGATGCGGCCGATTACGTCAAAAGCCCCCGCCGTCGTGAGCGAGACTTCAACGATGGTGATCCCCGCATCGATCAGTGTCATGGCCGTGTTGAAGCACGCATCCGGACTGTTGCCGCGGATGATGGCGAGCAGCCGGTTGTTCCTCAGGCCGGCGAGGAGTACATGGGAAGCGTCTTCCATTGGTTAGGGCTCCACGGGGTCGGTTGGGGGCGTCAGGGTGGCGGGGAACATCAGGCAGGGAGATGCTTCGGGCTCCTCCGGATTGTCGGGAACAGGGGTGGGGTCAACGGGATCGAACCCAAGGTCCCTGATGGTGTCGGTCAGGTCCCACCTTTCACCCGCTGCCGCTGACATACCCAGATACGTCCCGAAATGCAGGGGCACCGTCAGCGAGGCGTGGAGCAGCTGGGCGTAGTCATTGGGCCCCAGCCACTGGGTGGCGTGGGCAGCTGTTCCGGGCGGAAAGCCGGTCAGGCCAAGCCGCAGGCAGATCACGGAGATCGGCGTCTGTTCCGCCAGGATTTCCAGAAGATTTTCCGAGAACACCTTGGCAGCCCCGTATACACAGCAGGGGCGGGGTGCCCACTTCTGGCTGATGGGGTAGTGCCCATGCCTGTGGTGGAGACCCATCGTGTGGATGGAACTCGCGAAGACAATCCTTCGAACGTCCGAGCCGGCAGCCGCTGCCGCGAGATGCGAGGTCAGCATGGCTCCGCTTTCCACGGCTGTCCGCGCGTCGATTCCCGGATAAGGATGCCCGGCCAGATGGACGACGGCGTCGGCGGACTCGATCGCCACGTCCCAGGCACTGCGGTGGCTCAGATCCAGCGCCATGCGCTCAATCCCGTCCAGCGTTTCCCGGGGCCCTTGGGCGGCCCATTCCAGATCGATCAGCCGGAGCCTGTAGTGCCCCGCGAGGGCCGCCGAGGTGAGGCGTCCGACGTGCCCGGCGGCGCCCGTGACAACAACGAGGGGAGGCTGCGTTCCTTCGTCTGCACCTAAGGTCATGGCTGATTGTTTCACCAGTTAGTGAATGATCCATCGAGTCGGCGCAGCTGCGGCATCAGCGGCGGTTCCATCTGATGGGCACGGGCAGCCTCAAGGTCAACCTCCAGGCCAAGGCCCGGGGCTTCGGGCCGGCGCATCCATTCCCCGTCCATGGTGGCCTGGACCGGGAACACGTCAGTCACCTGGGTGCCCGGCAACTGGTACTGCTCCTGGATGCCGAACGTTGGCAGCGTCATGTTCAGGTGCAGGGACGCTGCCGTCGCGATGGGACCCAGCGGGTTGTGGGTAGCCGTGCGGATGTGGTGGGACTCGCACCAGCCGGCTATCTTCTTGGCCTCGGTGAAGCCGCCCACAATGCAAATATCAAAACGGGCGTAGTCGATCAGGTCCCGTTCAATCAGTGGCCGCATCTCCCACTTGGACGCGGCCTGCTCGCCTGCTGCCAGCGGCACAGAGGTGCGCTGGCGAAGGGCGCCGTAGATGTCAGGGTTCTCCCACCGCAGCGGATCCTCCACGAAGTACATGTTGGCCCCCTCCAGCTCACGGCAAAGGGTGGTGGCCTCGGGAAGTTCCAGCCGTGTATGGACATCGAGGATGAGCTCGAATTCCGTGCCGAGCTCATCCCGGACGGCAGCCACTTCCGCCAGGGCGTGCCGGGCGGCGGCACGGGGTTCCAGCAGGTCGCCTTCCGAGGGCACAGAGAGCCGCCCAACAGTCCACCCCTGCTCAAAGGCCTGCCGCGCGTTGTCCACGAGCTCGGCATAATCGGCGCCGCCGATGTGGCGGTAGCACTTCACCCGGTCACGGACCGCGCCGCCGAGCAGTTCATAAACCGGGACGTCCAGCGCCTTGCCCTTCAGGTCCCAGAGGGCAATGTCCACCGCGGAGATGGCAGAGGCGAGGACTCGGTCCGCGGGGTAGAACCCTGACCGGGACATCACCTGCCAAAGGTGTTCGGTGCGGAAGGGATCATTGCCAATGAGCAGGGGCTTGAAGTGTTCCAGCGCTCCCCGGACGGCCAGCTGGCGCGAGCGGAGCCCCACCTCTCCCACACCGAAGATCCCCTCATCGGTGTGGACAACCACCATCATCAGGGCACCGCCGTCGTCGATGGTGAGGACTTCGAGGTCCGTTATTTTCACTGTCAGGCCTTTCTATTTCATGCCTGAGGTGGCAAAGCCGCGGACATAGGACCGCTGGACGAAGAAGAACATGATGAGCACAGGAAGGACATAAAGCACCGCGCCGGCCGCCAGCAGGTTGTTGACCGGGAACCCCTGGGAGTTCACATAGCCGGTGGTGATGGCCACAGCGAGGGTGGTGTTGTCCTGGTTGAGCAGGAGCTGGGGGGCGATGAAGTCGCCCCACACGCCGTTGAAGGACAGGACAAAGGCGGTGATGATGACCGGCTTGGACAGCGGGAGGAAGATCTGCACAAAGATGCGCAGCCGGCCGCAGCCGTCGAGGATGGCGGCCTCCTCAAGTTCCCGTGGCAGCTGCGCGAAGAACTGGCGGTAGAGGAAAATGAGGTACGGAGCGCCCGCCATTCCCCACAACACCCACGGCCAATAGGTTCCCACCAGTCCAACCTTCGCAAACAGCAGGTACGTCGGTATGAGGGTGATGATGGGCGGCGTCATCATCATGGCGATAAGGATCCCGAAGAGCACCTTTTTTCCCTTGCCGTTAAGCCGGGCGAACCCGTAGCCCACAAGCGCGGAGCTGACTGTGGTCAGGACGCCGGTCACTGTGGACAGGAAGAGGGAGTTGGCGGCATACGCCCAGAAGGGCAGGATCATCGTGGCATCGATGAAGTTCTGCACCTGCGGCTGAGTGGGGATCCAGGTGATGGGATCGGAGGCCAACTGCTGCGGAGACTTCAGTGCCGTCAGGAGGAGCCAGAGGACGGGAAGGAACAGAATGGCGCAGACCACCAGCAGGATCACGAAAGCCACCGGGTTCTTGCGTTCCCGGCTTTGCCGGATTGGCGGCTCCGGCAGTGCGGCCTGGGACTCTGTTTGCGGGCGGTGACTGGTGAGCGTCATCCCTCTTTCCCTTCTTTGGAGGGGTCGACGGCGTAGAACACTGTGCGTCCGCCGATCTTGAACGTAATGATGGTGACCACCAGGATGACCAGGAAGAAGAGCCAAAGCATCGCCGACGCGTACCCGTACTTGGAGTACGCGAAGTACTGGGCGTAAACGTCCACCATAAAGACCCTGTTGGCCTCAGGCACGGCCGTGATCGCCGCCGGCCCGTTGGCCGGTGACAGCAGGAGCGCCGGGACGAACGTCTGCAGGACGCCGATGGTGGTAGTGATCACTTGGAAAAGAAGCACCGGCGAGATGCTCGGCAGCGTGACGTGCCAGAATGCCGTGAAGGCGTTTGCCCCGTCCAGCCGCGCGGCCTCATGAAGCTCTGCCGGAACGTCCTGCAGGGCGGCGAGGTTGATCAGCACACCGGCGCCGATGCCCCAAAGCATGACCACCAACAGGACCACGAACACCGTGTTTCCGCTCATCCAGCTCACCGCATCCGCACCAAAGATGGCAGTGACACCGTTGATGGCGCCGCTGTCGCGGTCGAACAGCAGCTTCCAGGTCAGCGTCGCTGCGACGGGAGGCACGATGGCCGGGAGATAGACGAGCATCCGCAGACCTGACCGCCAATGGACCTTTTCGTTCAGCAGCAGCGCCAGTGCCAGTCCTCCGCAGATGGTGACTGGCACAACGGCGAGAGCGAGCAGTCCGGTGCGCTGAAGGCTGGCCCACATTCGGGGATCGCTCAACGCATCGGTGTAGTTCTTCAGGCCGATCCAGTTTTGGTTCGGCGCTATTCCATCCCAGTTGGTGAAGCTGATCCACAGTGCGTAGCCCAGCGGAAACAGCGTCAGGAGTACAGTCCCGATCAGCCACGGGGAGATAAAGGCGTAGAAGGCGCCCGAACCCCTGAAACCGCTGGCTCCCGGCCGGTTCCTGGAGCGGACGTACTTAGCCAGCGACTGTGTACTCAACTGCCTCAGCCCTTCTTGCCGGCAAGTTCCATGCCCTGCTTGAGGAGCTCGTTGACGGCAGTGGTAGCCTGGTCCGCGAACTGGCCGACGGACAGCTCGCCGGTCGCTGCGCGGGGGAAGAGCTCGGCGATGGCAGCGCTAACAGCAACCGCTTGGGCGTAAGGGCTGAACGGGAGGACCTGAAGGTACTGCTCTTCATTCTTCTGGACCTTCATGGCTTCGGATTGGTACGGGAGGGCCTGCGGGAGTTCGGAGGTCAGAGTAGTAACGGAGGGCATGCCCACTCCCGTCTGTGCCCTTACCTTGGCGTTGGGGCCGGTGCAGCAGTACCACTCAAGGAACGCGTAGGCCTCATCCTTCATCTCGGTCTTGGAGGAGATCCAGTAGCCTGTGGCCGACGTGGTGGGGCTGACGCGCTTGGAGCCCATCATGGGGGCGGGCGCCAGCCGGGCGAACTCGGCGGTTTTGGGATTGGTGGACACCATGCCGCCGAACCAGTAGCCGGCCAGTGCCATGGCAGTCCTCTTGGCATCAAACGGCGGCCAGTCCCAGCCATCCGGGTTGGGATCAACCAGGGTGTATCCAACCTGCTTCTTGGCCACGTCGATGTGCCACTGCAGTGCCTGCCTGGCCTCGGGGCTGGTGAAGTCCGCCTTGGTCAGGTCGTCATTAAAAATGCGCCCGTTGGTGGTGGCCACCATGGCCGAGAGGTTCTCTATGGAGGGCGCAGTGGCGAACAGGCCATACTGTTCAACCTTCCCGCCGCCGCGCTTTGTCATGGGCTCGGCATATTCGAGCAGCTGGTCATAGGTGAGCGGCTTGTCCGCAGTGGGAAGCGGAATGCCGGCTGCAGCAAAGGCTTCGGTGTTGTACCAGAACATGGAATCCTGGGACCAGTCCTTGACGAATCCATAACGCGGCCCGCTGCCCTGCTTGTTTCCGTCCCAGCGCCAGACGTCGTTGATCTTGGCCAGGTCAGCTTCCTTAAGCGTGCTTGACTTCGCCAGATACGGGTCCAGGTCCAGAGCCAGCCCGCGGCTCGCCAGGTTGGCAGTGCTGATGGCCCCAAGGCTCCTGGCCAGGTCCGGCGGAGTTCCGGCAGCCATCATGGCGTTCAGCCGGGTGGGATCGTCCTTGATCAGCGTGATGGGCACCTCGGGGTGGTCCTTGACCCAGGCGTCGATGACTTCCTGGGTGATCTCACCAGGATTGCCCATAATCGTCAGGCCGCCTGACTTTTTAGCGGCCCCTCCTGCCCCGCTCGCCGAGCATCCGGTCAGGCCGCCGGCTGCTGCGAAGCCGGCAAACAGGGCGGCGCCGCTGAGGAGGCTCCGGCGGGAAACGTTATTTAGTGCATTCATTGGACGTACCTTCATCGCTACGGGCCCCGCGAGGCCGGTGTTTGTAATGTGCTGGACAAATCCCCGACTCATTGTGAGCGTTATCACGCAAGTGTGTCAAGACTCTTTACACAAACTATTTCAATGGCCTGCAAATTCATACATAATGGGAAGGTGAACTCCTCCAGAAGCGGTGGATCCCTCCGCAATCTCCGGCAATCGAACTCTTTCCATGTGCTGGATCTGTTGGCCAGCCAAGGACCCATGCACAGGGCGGAGATGGCCAGGCGGGCTAACATCTCACGCACCACCGTCACCACCATCACCCGGGACCTGATGGAGCGCGGCGTCCTGGTGGAGCTCACCGAGCGGGCCGAGGGCGGGGATGACGTCGACGGCCGCGCCGGTGACCAGCTGGCCTTCAGCCCGGAAGCCGGCTGGATCGCGGGCATGAGCCAGGTCCTGGACCGGATCTGCGTCCGGATCACAGACCTGATGGGGCAGGAAGTGGCGTCAGCTGATGTGCCCATCGGCGCCAAGGATGATTGGCGTATCCGCGCGGAAGCCGCCGTCCACCTCCTGGACAAGGCACTCAAGGAGGCCGGAGGAGAGCGTGAGGACCTTCTCGGCGTCGGCATTGGCCTGCCTGGGCAGATTAACCCCGTGGATGGCATCGTGCATGGCGCGCTCGCGGATCAGCCCTGGCACGGCATCAACGCGCGGGAGGAACTGGGGCGCCGCCTGGGCGTTCCGGTGTTTATCGACAACAACGTGCGCCTTGAGACGATAGCCGAGGCGAAATGGGGTGCCGGGCAGGGAATCCAGGACCTGATGTACGTCAACATCTCCAGCGGAATCGCCGCCGGGTTCCTCTTCGGAGGGGAGCTCTACCGGGGCTCTGTTGGCGGCGCCGGGGAGTTGGGCCACGTTTCCATAGACGTCAACGGCCCGGCCTGCCGGTGCGGAAACCGCGGCTGCCTTGTCCTGGTGGCTGGCACCCCGGCCATCCTGGGCCGGCTGGCTCCCACGCTGGGCGAAGCGGCAACCATGGATGACGTGCTGGCCGCCAACGCCGCCGGAGACAGATCCGCCCAGAACGTCCTGGCCGAGGCCGGAACCATGGTGGGCCGTCTCCTGGCCAACATGTGCAACCTCCTGAACCCCACCCGCATTGTGGTGGGCGGCCAGACGTCCCTCGCCGGAGCGGTGGTCCTTGACCCGCTGCGTGACGGCATTACGCGCTATGCGCTCACCCCGTCGGCAGCCCTGGAAGTGGTTGCCTCGGATCTTGGCGGCGGTCCCGAGGCAGGTGCCGCCGGAGGTGCCGCACTTGCACTGTCAAAGCTGACCACCTCACCTGAAATGCTGAGCCGGCTCCTGGACGGGGCAGCAACCCCTTCGGGGTCCGCCCGGCGCCGGGCACAGGTGGCGAACTAGCGGACCTGCAGCCGTCCGCTTGGCTTCTCACGGTAGGCTCGGCACATGGCTGATGGACGACGTCGAACATGGGGGACTGCTTTGGGGAGAAGGCAGTGAGGCGGCACAAGTATCAGTACGGCCAGGATCCCAGCCAGTGGGGCGAGCTTTTCCTGCCCGAGGCACGGCCCGGACACCAGCTGCGGGGTGTGGTGGTGGTGATCCATGGAGGTTACTGGCGCTCGCACTACGGCGCCGAACTGGGGGAGCCGCTGGCCAAGGACCTGGCTGCCCACGGCATGGCCGCCTGGAACCTGGAATACCGCCGCGCCGGCAACGGTGGCGGCTGGCCCCACACCTTTGAAGACGTGCTTGCCGGAATCGACAAACTGCGGGACGTCGCCGCTGCCCATTCCCTGGAACTTGGCCCCGTGGTGGCGCTGGGCCATTCAGCCGGCGGCCACCTCGCCGCCTGGGCCGCCGGCCGGAGCAAGCTGGAGCAGCTGGGAATGCCCGACGCCGACCGCCAGGTCAAGCGGAAGGAGAACGGGGACGCTGTCCTGCTGACCGGCGTGGTGAGCCAGTCGGGGCTGCTGAACCTCGCCGAGGCCGAGAAACTGGACCTGAGCAGCGGTGCGGTCAGCAACCTGCTGGGCGGGTCCTCGTCGAAGTATCCCGTGCGGCACAAGTACGCGGATCCCATGAGCACCATCCCGCTGGACCTTCCGGTCTTTGCAGTCCACGCCCTGGCGGACGGGGATGTTCCGCTGAGCCAGTCCGAGGCATATGCGGCCGCCGGCCGGCCGCCACGAGCTCCGCAGCTGGTCAAGGTCCCGGGCGACCACTTCTCGCTCATCGATCCGAAGTCCGCCGCCTACAAAAAATGCCGGGAGCTGGTGCAGGGGCTGATGGCCTAGCCCCAAAAGGTACCTGGCGTTCGGGCCGGGCGGGCGCTTCTCTGGCAGAGTATGAGCATGCTTACTGTTATCGGTGAGGGCCTGGTTGACGTAGTCCAGCGCGCCTCCGGAATCCAGGCCCATGTTGGCGGCAGCCCCCTCAACGTTGCGGTGGGACTGGCCAGGCTTGACCATCCCGTGCAGTTCATCGGCCGCTATGGCCGGGACGCCTACGGGGATGCGGTGGCCGCTCACCTGCGCTCCAGTTCCGTCATGCTCCCGTGGGGCCCGGACGAGCAGCCCACCAGCGTGGCCACTGCCCTGATCGACGACGACGACGGCGCCGCCACCTACACGTTCGACCTCACCTGGGAGCTTCCCGGCCTCGCGGACCGGCTGGGTTTTATGCTTCAGGGCACCACCCTGCTGCACACCGGGTCCATTGCCACCATGCTGGCGCCGGGCGCCGCCGACGTCCTGGCCGCCGTCGAATATGCCCACCCTTCCGCCACCATCAGCTTTGACCCCAACTGCCGGCCCAGCATCATCACGGACGTCGACTACGCGCGCAGGCAGGCCGAAAAGTTCGTCACGCTCGCGGACGTGGTCAAGGCGTCCGATGAAGACCTTCAATGGCTCTATCCCGGCCGCGACGTGCTGGACTCGGCCCGCCAGTGGCTGTCACTGGGAGGTTCGGAAGGGCCGGCCATGGTGGTGGTCACGAGGGGAGCCGCCGGGCCGTGGGGCGTCACAGCTGCCGGAGAGGCGGAGTGTGCCGCACCCCGGGTGGAGGTGGCCGATACCGTTGGTGCCGGCGATTCCTTTATGGCCGCGCTGCTCTCCGGCCTGGTGGACAGGCACCTGGACGGTGCGCAGAACCGGAAGGAGCTCCGGGAACTCCCGGCCGAGGGCCTGGCGGAGATCCTGGCCCACGCGTCCCGGGCGGCGGCCGTCACCGTGTCCCGGCCGGGCGCCAACCCGCCCAGCCGCGAGGAACTGAACGCCGTCCCGGGAGACGTCCCCGGAGAATAGGCCGTCCCGGAGAATGGGCAGGCAAAAGCCGGGCCGGTTCTTCTCGCATGGCCGGCTAAAACACCGTATTGTGGCTGCACGAGCAGCGGCCCAGGCTGTGGAGGAGAAGCGCGTGGCCGCCTGATCCGAGGAGGGGCGCCATGGAGCAGTTGACGGCAGAGTTCGGTGGATCGGGCCGCGTGGGCATGGGCGTGGGTCCCGTCCTGGAAAAGTTCGACGGCGTCTCCCGCATCGCTGTTTTGCGTGGCGGCGGACTGGGGGACCTGATTTTCGCTGTCCCCGCCATGGCCGCGCTGAAGGCGGCCTATCCCGGAGCCACGATTACCCTGCTGGGGACGCCTGTTCACGAGGCACTCATCGCCGCGACGCAAAGCCCGGTGGATGAAGTGCTGGTTCTCCCATTCTCGGAAGGGGTCCGC
The DNA here is from genome assembly GCF_026427775.1 of Arthrobacter sp. CDRTa11. Lineage (NCBI taxonomy): Bacteria > Bacillati > Actinomycetota > Actinomycetes > Micrococcales > Micrococcaceae > Arthrobacter > Arthrobacter sp. CDRTa11. The sequence goes on from NZ_CP044532.1 coordinate 259,528, forward strand.
CCCGGTGACGAGGATGCCGACGAACTTGAGAGGTTCTTTGCGCGCATGCGCGAGCGGCGCTTTGACCTTGCCGTGCAGCTTCACGGCGGCGGGCGGTACTCCAACCCGTTCGTGCTGCGGCTGGGAGCCCGCCATACCGTCGGCACACGCACGGCTGACGCGGCCAGCCTGGAGCGGACGGTCCCGTACATCTACTATCAGCACGAGCCGCTGCGGGCCCTGGAGGTGGCGGGATTTGCCGGAGCCTTCCCGGTGGATTTGGAAGCAAGGCTCTCTGCTGCCGCAGGTGCCGATGCCTTGCCCCACGGGCTGGCCGACGACAATTTCCGGCCCCTGGTGGTACTTCATCCGGGTGCCACCGATCCCCGCCGAAGGTGGCCGCCGGACCGGTTTGCGGAACTGGCCGCAGCCTGCGCTGCCGACGGCTGCCACGTGGTGGTTGTTGGCGACAGGAGCGAACAGCCGCTCGCGGAGCGGATCGTTCAGCTTGCTGCCCCTGCGTCCATCCGCTCCGTGGCGGGTGAACTGGACATGGCCGGCCTGGTGGCACTGCTTGCCCGCAGTGACGTGGTGGTGGGCAACGACAGCGGCCCCAGGCATCTCGCCCAGGCGCTGGGGGTACCCACCGTGGGCATTTTCTGGGCGGGAAACGTGATCAACGCCGGGGCCCTGGGCCGGAGCCTCCACCGCATCCATCCATCCTGGGTGACCACCTGCCCTGTTTGCGGGATAGATGTCACGCAGGTTGGCTGGACGGCGCCGCGCTGTCCGCACGATGAGTCGGTAGTGGCCGACATAGGAGTGCGGGAAGTCCACGAGGACGTTCGCAGCCTGGTTGCCACCGAACGTTACGCCCCCGGCGGATAGGAGGCTGGTGGGAATGCCGGTGGAGAACGGCAAACCGGATGTGCTGGTGTTGCGGGCACTCAAACTTGGGGATCTGCTGGTAGCGGTGCCTGCGCTCCATGCACTCCGCCGCGCCTATCCGGGGCACAGGCTGCGGTATGCGGCACAGGGGTGGCTGGCAGAGGCGCTGGGCCTGGTGGGCGGTTTCGAGCTGCTCCCCACACATGGACTCGACGTGCCGCTGGCGGTAGAGCCGGGCAGCGTGGACGTGGCCGTCAACCTTCACGGCAGCGGGCCGGAGAGCCAGGCGAGAATCGATGCTGTCCGCGCGCGCCGGACCATTGCCCACGGCACGGACCACCGGAGCGGGCCGCGCTGGCGGCCGGACCTGCACGAGCGGGAAAGATGGGTCCGGCTTCTGGAGTGGCACGGGATTGAGGCGGACCCGCTGGACTTCCGCCTGGATGTTCCGCCCGTTGCGAGTCCGGTTCCGGCGGCCACAGTGCTTCATGTTGGCGCCGCCTACGGGAGCCGCTTGTGGCCGGCGGACCGCTTCGCCGCCGTCGCCTCCCGGCTTGCCGAGGCCGGGCACAGCGTCATCTTCACCGGCAGTGCAGGCGAACGGGAACGGGCACTGGAGGTATGCATCCGATCCGGCTTGCCTGCCACCGCCGTCCTGGCCGGAAACCTGAGCCTGGGAGAATTTGCGGCCACGATCGCTGCCGCCAGGCTGGTGGTTTCGGCTGACACCGGGGCGGCCCACCTGGCCTCCGCGTACAGCACCCCTTCGGTGGTGCTTTTTGGGCCGGCGCCCCCCGAGATCTGGGGGCCGCCGCCCGGGCCGCACGTGGTGCTGACCCGGGCCGACCTGCGCCGCGGTGATACTTTCGCCGCAGATCCCGATCCCGCCCTGCTGGCGGTTTCGGTCCAGGACGTCCTTGCCGCCGTCCGGGACCTCGGGGTGCTCTAAGCGGAAGCTACTCCGTCCCCAACCCGGCCGCGGAGGCCTTCGCTCCGGTGACCTCGTTGAGGGCCGTGAGGTTGAAGATGCCGTTGATGTCGGCCTGCTTGGTGGTGCCGGCGTCCACGCCGTCCTGGAGGAGCTTCTTGTAGGTTCCGGCCAGCGGATCAACGGTGAACACAATGTTCTTCAGGGACCGTTCAATCACGTCAGGCTTGAGCTCGGCGCCGGCTGCGTCCTTGAGCGCGGCATTGATCGTGCTGGCCTTTTCGTCGGCCGGGGCATTGTTCAGCCATTCCACGGACTTGGCGTGGCCCTTGATCAATGCCTTGACGGTGTCCGGGTGTTCCGCGGCGAACGTTTTGTTAACGATCAGGATGGTGGTGGGGAATTCCCCGGCCTTGCCGGAGAGGGAGCCGTCCCACAGGTCTTTTTCGTCCACCAGGACCTTGGCTCCGGCCTGGAGCACCAGCCGGGACGCCCACGGCTCAGGCAGCCACGCGCCGTCGAGCTTTCCGTCCTGGAACAGCTTCAGGGTCTGGGCGTTTTCGGTGGGGTTGATGGCCACGTCGCCGCTGCCGTCCACGTTGGTCTTATAGCCCTGCGTCCCGAGCCAGGCACGCAGCGCCACATCCTGGGTGCCGCCGAGCTGCGGTGACGCCAGGGTTTTGCCCTTGAGGTCCGCAGCTGAAGTGATCTCGGGCCGCACCACCAGCTGGGCACCACCAGCAGCAGCGCCGGCAACGATGCTGATGGATTGTCCCTGGCTCTTGACAAAGGAATTGATGGCGGGGTTGGGCCCGATGTAGGTGGCGTCGATGGCGCCCGCGTTCAGGGCTTCGATGGCGGCAGGACCGGCATTGAATACCTGGGTGCTGAGCTTGGTGCCGCCGAGTTCCCCGGCGATAAAGCCCTTGCTGAGGCCCACCAGGGCAGGGGCATGGGTGACGTTTCCGAAGTAGCCCAGCCGCAGCTCAGCGGCAGGATTCCCGGAAGCGGCGGGATCTTCGGAGCCAGCGGTCTGCGCGGCCGGGGCGCCGTTGTTGCCGGCGACGGCGGAAGCGACGGCCACTCCGCCGCCCACCAAGGCGAGGATGCCGGCCAGGACGCCGATCTTGACGCCGAGAGGGCGCTTGGGGGCGGTGGACTGGCCCGCCACGATGCGGGTGGATCCTTGCTGTTCCTGCGGGGACTGGCTGTGGGGGTTCTTGTCTTGTGGTGTTGACACCGGAATTCCTTTGCTGGGGCGGTCAGTGGAGATGAGACTACGGAGCGTCCCAGCGGTGCCACAACGGAGCGTGTCGCCTGCGTTAACCGGGCGTCGTGAAAGCTCAACACGGGGTAGCAGGGCGTCAAAAAACGTCTCGGGGGTACACATAGAAGCCGCCTGACTGAACCAGGCAACGCGGAAACAGTGCCACCGCCACCCACGTAGACTGGCAGGATGCGGCTGGTAGCAAGTGACATTGACGGAACGATCCTTGGGCACGACGGAAAAATCAGTGACCGCACCGTCCGGGCCTTCCACGCCTGCCGAAACGCCGGCGTCGAACTCGTTTTTGTCACCGGCCGCCCGCCCCGCTGGCTGCACCCGCTGGAAGAACAGCTGGGCCACACGGGCACCGTGATCTGTTCCAACGGTGCCGTGGTCTGGGACCTTGAGGCGGACCAGCTGGTGTCCGCGCGGACGCTGGGCATCGAGTCCGTGATGGAGGTCCGGCGGATCATCAAGGAGCTGCGCCCCACAGCGAAGTTCGCCGCCGAGACCCTCACCGGATTTCACCTTGAGCCGGGCTTCATTCAAAATGCCTCCAGCGAACTCCTCTCCGAATACACGCCCGCGGCGCTGGCCGAAACGCTTGCCCAGGATGATGAAGTGGTCAAATTCCTGGCGATCGTGCATGAGGGAACGCCGGACGAATTCCTGGCCGAGGTGGCCCCCGCGGTGGCCCATCTTGCGGCAGCCACGCACTCCTCACCCGGGGCCTCGATGCTGGAGCTATCGCTTCCCGGCGTCAACAAAGCCGTCACGCTGGCCGAATACGCGGCGTCGCTTGGCATCGACGCCGCGGACGTTGTGGCCTTCGGTGACATGCCCAATGACATCGAAATGCTGCGGTGGGCCGGCCACGGCTACGCCATGGCCAGTGGTCATCCGGAAGCCATCCGCGCCGCCGGCCAGCAGGCGCCCCATTTCGACGACGACGGCGTGGCCCAGGTTCTCGAAGCCAGGCTCGCCGCCCTGGGTGTCAAGCTTCCCTGACTCCCAAAAGTTGGGTTTTCGCCGCCCGATTTCACAGCTAACGCTCACCGGGCGTTCATCTTTGCTCCCTAACGTGGGCCATGGACAAAACGCTCCGTGGCTTGAGGGGGAATCATGGCAAGGAAAGTCAGTCAACGTGTGGCCGAGGCAACGCTGCGCCCTGCTGAACCGGCCGCACACTGGAAAACGCTGAAGCAGGGTGACCGCGTCAGCGTCCGGCTCTCGCCCGCTTTTGTCACCCTGGGCCAGGTGGACGCCATCACCTGGGACCATACCGCACTCTGGATAGAGCTCGACGGCGGAGGCGGACGCGTCCTGGTCCACTGCAGCGACGGCGTCGAAGTGGCGTTGCAGGAGCAATAGGCGTCCGCGGCTCCGGTACGCTTCCAACGTGACTGAGCCGTTTTTTTCTGCCTCCCGCGGTGCGGGGGGCTCCGGGCCGGTGGCCATGGCCCACCGCGGCTTTTCACGCGACGGGCTGGAGAACTCCATGGCCGCGTTCCGCGCCGCCGTCGAGCTTGGATACCTCTACCTGGAAGCGGACGTCCACACCACCGCAGACGGCGTCCTGCTCGTCTTCCATGACGACAGCCTGGACCGGGTAACAGACGGCAGCGGAAAGATCGCCGAACTCACGGCTGCTGAGGTGGCGGCAGCCCGCATCGCCGGGCGGGAGGCGGTGCCGCTGTTTGACGAGCTGGTGACGGCCTTCCCCGAGGTCCGGCTGAACGTGGACGTTAAGGACTGGGCATCCGTAAGGAGCCTGGCCGCGGGAATCGAGCGCCACCAGGCCCACCACCGTGTGCTGGTTGCCAGCTTCTCCGACCGCCGGCGCCGGGCAGTGCTGAAACTCCTCAGCCGCCCCATAGCCTCCTCCGCCGGGGTCATCACCAATGCACTGTTTGTGGCACTTGGACCCCTCATGCCGGCCAGTTGGCTGGGGCGGGTGCTCCGGGGGGTCCTGCGCGACGTGCAGGCACTGCAGGTTCCGGTCAGGTACGGCATGGTCCGGGTGGTCACCAAGGCCTACGTCCGGCGGGCTCATCACTTGGGCCTGGTGGTCCATGTGTGGACCATTAACGATCCGCAGGAAATGCGGCGGCTGCTCGACCTCGGAGTGGACGGCATCGTGACCGACCGTGCGGATCTGCTCAAACAGGTCCTGCAGGAACGCGGCGAGTGGCCCGGCACCTGACGGTCCGGGCCCATTCCTCTTCGGTGTTAGCTCTTCAGCCGCGTCCCATGCCGGTGGACGGATCCTGGTCGCCTTCGCTTGGATCTGCGCGCAAGGAATCCGGATCGCCTTCCGGCAGGCCTGCAGGCCCGGGGACATCGCGGGGAGGCTCAGTGGGGCCGCTGTCCTCACCTGAGCGAGTACCTGCCGGTGCATTGTCGTTCATGGCGGAGTCGCTTCCGGCTGGGGTGGCCGGATTGCTGGAAACCGGTCCGGTGGCAGAGCCTGTCTTTAACCCCGGGGCCTTCTCCTTCTCCGCCTCCATGGCGTTCGAGCCCTCGCTGATGGACGAATGCACTTCAACGTCGCTGTTGGGGTCCGTGGGCTCCGGGACCTTCGCGTTTTCCGTGGGCGTGGATGTCCCTGCCAGGTCCTCCATGGCGTTTTCCGCTGCCTTGCCGATGCTGTCGCCGATACCCATCTGGCTGCTCCTTCCGGACGTTGTGAGCCGGCTGGCCATGTGCGGGACCGGCCGTGCGTTACTCTTCCAGAATTATCAGCATGCTTACAATTAGTCCAGAGCTGGGGAAGGAACCGCAGCCCGTCGCAGGAAGGAACAGCACCATGAGCAGCTACCATCCGGAGAACGATCCAGCCAACCCTGATCAGCCCGGCGCAGCCGGACAGCAGCGAGCCGGACAGCAGGGCGCCGGCCAGCAGGAGCGCGGACAGGATGGGCCGGGGAAGGACTCGGCCGATTCCGCCAATCCCGATCCGTTGGAGGGCAACGTCACGGGCCTGGAGCCTGGCGGCGGAGTCCCGCCGGGGGAGACGCCGCCGGCGGAGGACCAGATGAGCGGGGACCAGGGTCACGACGAGTAGCCGTTGTCCCCGCCTGGTTCCGTGCACCTGCAAAACCGATACGAGGGCGGCCCCGGCATCCAAGGCCCCATGATCGGTTGTGCGGCCGATATCGTTGCGCGGCACCTTGGCACCGGCAAGGATGAATACGACCCCGGGACTGCGAAGAAGGAATCGACGCGATGACCAAGTATCTGATCTCGTTTCCGAGCGCCGCCATGGACTTCCCTGACGAAGTCCTGCAGGCCGCTTCGGTCGCGTCGCGCGCGGTGGTTCAGGAGGCGAAGGACGCCGGTGTCTGGGTGTTCGGCGGTGGCATCGATGAGAGCGTCCCACCTGTCATGGTGGACGGCGATGGGACGGTGCGCGAGGGCACCTATCCGCAGGCGGCGCAGCTCGACGGCGGCTACTCAGTGCTGGAACTGCCCTCCTACGATGCAGCCCTGGAGTGGGCCGCGAAGTTGGCGGCCGCCTGCCGTTGCGCCCAGGAGGTGCGCGCTTTCCATTACGACCCTGCCAGCTAGGACCCGCTGGAAGGTCCCAGCCGGCCTGGTTAGTGCTTGTCTTTTGCCCCGGAGCCTTCCGCCAGGCGGCCTGCCTTGCGGGCGTGCTGTGCCAGCCCGTCCGGGTCCAGTGGTGTATTCCAGGCCGCCCAGTCCTTCGGCCGGACGGAGGGGCGCCCCAGCAGGTATCCCTGGCCTGCGCTGATCCCGAGCTCGGTCAGGATACGGAGCTCATCCGGGGTTTCAACGCCTTCGGCCACCAGCACCGAGCCGATCTGCTCAGCAAAGTCCACCATGCAGGCTGCCAGGGCGTATTGCGAGGCATCGTGGTCCACCCCGCCGATGATGTTCCTGCCCAGCTTGATGAAATCGGGACGGAGGTGCAGCATCCGGCTCAGGATCCCCGCGCCGGACTGGGAATCGTCGATGGCAATCCGAAGCCCGCGTTCACGCAGGGGTGTAATTGCAGAAATGAAATGCAGGTATTCTTCGTCCGGAATTCCATCGGTCAATTCCAGCACAATTCGGTTGATGGGCAACTCAATGTGGTCAAACAATTCAGGCAGCCGGGGGTCAATGCAGGACGACGGCGAGATGTTCAGGGATACGTAAAGGTGCGGGGGAAGTTTGGCTGCTGCTGCAGCGGCCGAGCCCAGTGCCGAGAATTCCAGATTGGCTCCCAGGCCTACTGCCGCTGCTTCCGCGAACCACAGCTCGGCGCTGGCGCCGTCGTCACTGACGAACCGGGAGAGGGCTTCAGCTCCCACAACACTCTGGTCCGCCAGGCCGTAGATGGGCTGGAAGGCGGTCATCAGCATCTGGTTCTCAAGCAATGAACTGATCCGGGACTGACTCATCAGGGTATCCAGCTGCTCAACCAGCCGCGGCGGCATGCCCTCCAGCGGCAATGGTGTGCGGACGGCGTCGGAGCTGCCCTCCTTCAGGGCATCCTGCTGCCTGGATTCAAGAAGATGTTCCAGGAGGGCCCTTTCGGGGACTCCCGGGTTTTCGTCCAGCCGGTTGCTGAGACGCTGACGTGTTGCCGCCCCGGCAGGATCGGAATCCGCCAGCACCGCAGCAATAATTCCCCACGCTTGTACCCGAACCGACATTAGCTACGCCCCCAGTTGACGAAGTAATGGCCCGTTGGCCGCTTCATTGTTCAATTTCAGATGCCTTCGGAATACGTTACTTCTTGATTAAGCCCGATTCCCTTTGGCTTGGAAACCGGACACCGCATGCTGATCGTATATCGGCACGGCGGAAAGCGCAGCAATTACAGGATTATGGACTGGTATTACCCGCGGAGGATGCGGCGGCCACCAAGGCTGGAATCTGCTCGGCCGGCACCGGCCGGCTGAAGAAATAGCCCTGTGCGCTCAGGCAGCCAAGACGCCGCAGGTGCTCAGCCTGTTCGGCTGTTTCCACGCCTTCCCAGACGGCCTCCAGGCCGCAGGCCCTGATCAGCTGGAGAACAGCAGCAACCAGTTCGGGCTGGCTGGGGTCAGATCCCAGGCCCACAATTAGTGAGCGGTCCACTTTGACCCGGTCCACCGGCAGCTTTCGGAGGTAGCTGATCGACGAATAGCCGGTGCCGAAATCGTCGATCTCAATGCCCACACCCAGCCCGCGCAAACCGGCCAGTGAGTAGCGGTCCAGGTCATTTCCCTTCACGATTGCCATTTCCGTCAGCTCCAGGACAACCTGCTCGGCACGGACCCCGGTTTCTTTGAGCACGGTACGGACGTCCTCAATGAACTGAAGGCTCTGGAGGTCGCTGGCGGAAATGTTGATCCTGACCGAGAACCTGCTGTCCACAGCGGCGTCGGAGATCCAGCGACGGAGCTGGCCTACGGCTTCCTTCAGCACCCAGACCCCGAGCTCAGAGATGAGCCCCGCCTCTTCCGCGAGCGGGATAAATTCGTCCGGCATGATGAGGCCGCGGGTGGGATGCTTCCAGCGGACCAGGGCTTCGACTCCCTCGATCTGCCCGGTGGCAAGCTCAACCACCGGCTGGTAGTAGAGCATCAGGCCCTCGCCCCGGATGGCGGCGCGGAGGTCATCCAGCAGTTGGCTGCGGAGCCGGCGGACCAGCAGAAGTCCCGGTTCGAAGATGTGGAGCCTGTTCTGTCCCTCGGCTTTGGAGGCGTACATGGCAACATCGGCCTGCATGAGGATATCCTCCGGCCGCTGCCCCCTGCCGCCGACACTCAATCCCAGGCTTGCCCCGCAGCGGATGCTTCGGTCCGGCAACTCGATGGGCCGGTTCAGGGCAGCCAGGACGCGACGGCCGACGATTGATGCCTGGTCCGGGTCTGTTGCGGGCATCACGATGGCGAACTCGTCTCCACCCAGCCTGGCCACTACATCCGTGACGCGCACAGCCTCCCGGATGCGTTCCCCCACGGTGATCAGGACCTGGTCGCCCGCCGTGTGCCCCAGCGTGTCGTTAATGGACTTGAAGGCATCCAGGTCCAGCAGCAAAATGACCGGTGGTTCAGCCTCCGACGCCTCGTCGCCCTGCGCCGACTTCAGGGCTGCGAGCAGGGCCGAGCGGTTGGCCAGGCCCGTGAGGGGGTCCTGCATGGCCATTTTCTGCATTTCCAGATGGGCTTCATGGAGCAGTTGGGTGCGGACCTCGACGCGCTGCTCAAGTTCCTCGTAGATGATCTGCAGGTCCTCGGCCAGCAGGTTGGTGCCCATGATGATGGCATCGAGCTCGTCCCGTGCAGGTGAAACCTCGATGCGTGACTGGAGGTCGCCAGAGGCAAGGCGGACAATGCCATCCAGCAGCTTGGCGAGCCTGGGATCATTGTCAGCGAACATCTGGTTTCCTCCTTCCGGGATCAGTTGGCGTGGTTCCCGCCGGCGTCCAGGGGGAGGCTGACAGTGACGGTTGTGCCTGTACCGAGTTCTGAAGCGACATGAATTCTGCCGCCGTGCCGGTTCACGATGTCCTGGGTGATGGCCAGCCCAAGCCCCGTCCCCGGAACCGCCCCGGCCATGGCGTTGGACGCCCGGTAGAAGCGCGTAAAAACATGGGCGAGCTCGTCGGTGGAAATGCCGATTCCGGTGTCGGCCACACTCACTGTGGCCCACCGCGTACCGTCAGGGGCAGTATCTGACACGCTGCCCACCTGGATCTTCCCGCCGCTTGGCGTGAATTTGATGGCATTGGAGACAAGGTTGGTGAAGACCTGCTGCAGCTGGACCTCGTCACCCATGATTTCCGGGTCCTCCCGGACAGGTTCCACCGCGATGGTGACGTTTTGGAGCTTAGCCAGCGGCCTGAGCGCTCCGGCGACGATGTCCAGGGTCCGCCCCAGCCTCACGGGCGTCAGGTGAAGCGGGCTCTCCGTATGCCCGTCCCGCGACACACTCAGCATGTCCTCGATCAGCAGCCGCAGCCGCTCGGTGTTCCGGACCACGATGTCCAGCATTTGGTGGACCTCACTGGACACTGGATCGGCAGTGCTCTCCTGGATCATGTCCAGATAGGCCATGATCGATGTCAGCGGGGTGCGCAGTTCATGGTTGACGGTGGCAAGAAAGTCGGTCTTGGCCTTGTCCAGGTGCTGAAGCTGTTTGACCACTTGCTGCTGGCTGCTGATCAGGTGGCTTTGGATCAGCCCATGCGCGGCGTTTCCGGCAACGTGCTGGATCAGCCCGAGCTCGGCGCGTGACCAGCTCCGGGGCTTGTCCATCAGAGCGATCCAGATGAGGCCAAGGGACGAGTCGCCTTCCCCCATGGGAACCAGGACCGAGGCCGTGGCGTTCAGTTTCTGGAGGGACCCCGGCAGCCGGCTCCGTGCGGCGCCATCAGGCTGCTCCCCTCCGTCAAAAGTCAGTGACTCCGCTTGTGACCAGAGCAGATCAGCCGTCCGAAGCGCCGATTCCTCGTCCGTCAGCAGGCCGGCCGGGAGAGGCTTCAGCCCCGCCCTCCTCCACTGGGCGGTAATTCGCGGCACCCTGTCATCTTCAAAAGTGGTCAGCCAGACGCGGTCCGCGCTGAATGTCCTGCCAAATCCCGCAACCACGTAGTCCGCGATCTCCTGAGGATCGTTGGTGCCGCGGACAGCGGCCGAAACGAGCCGCAGCTGTTCGCGCAGGGCCTCAGCCTCTGCCCGTGCGTCTGCCCGCCGCGCCACAAGATTGATCAGCGCCGTGGTCCGGTGGACGAGTTCACGCGCTGCAGGAGGTTTTGCAATGCAGTCCCGGATGCCCGGGCGCTCAGTAGCGGCCACCTCTGCAGGGTTGTCCAGGTCCACCAGGACCAGGACCGGAATGTCTGCCTCCACCATGGACAGCGAACTGTCCACCACCAGGACTGACGCGCCCCCGGCGTCGAGGGCCGCTGTGGCTGCGCCGGCATCGCCGGCCCCACGGACTGTGTAGCCTGCGGCCAGAAGTGTTGCCTCGATGAAGTCCCGGCGCCCGGCGTCGGGGTCTGCCACGACGGCAGTTCGCAGCGCAGTCGCGACAGATGCAGTCTCGACGAATGGTGTGCCAGCCCCCACCCTGCCCCCTTCGCTACTGATTGACTTCATTCTAGGGGGATGCGCCGCTGCTGGTCCCGTATGCGTTGGGCAGAGGCTGATCGTGACGAAACATCGGAGCCGGCGATACAGGCCAACGGGAGGCCCGGGACTTATATTTGGACGGTGTCTTCCGTCCTGAAACTCGTGCGCTCTGCCCTGCAGAAGTACCTGATGATCCCCACCCTCATCCGGCTGTCCCGGTCCGCGCCCAAGGACAGGCACGTCGCGTGGGACCGATACTGGGCCGGAATTGCCAGGACTGGGCCGCAGGGAGAGGTGCTGTGGGACTCCGGGAGCGACCACGAGCTGCTGGGTTACCGCGACATCCTGCAACGGCACCTGGATCCCGGACTGCCGGTGGTTGACATTGGGTGTGGCCACGGCAGTTTTACCCGCGACCTGGCAGCCTTGTTCCCGCAGGCTATTGGAGTGGATGTCTCCGCCCATGCGGTGGCGCGTGCCACCAGGGAATCGGCGGAGCTGGACAACGTCAGTTATCTGGTGCGGGACATGACCGCGGCAGGGGCCGGGAAAGGGCTGGCCGGGGCAACCGACGCGAACGTCTTCATCCGCGGAGTCCTCCACGTGCTGAATCCTTCTGATCAGGCAGCGCTGGTGGAGAACCTCCGGGAAATTGTTGGAACCACGGGGGCCGTGTTCCTGGCCGAAACAAACTTCCAGGGCAACCCGGTGGAGTATGTCTCGCACCTGGGCGCGACTTCCCGCGCCATTCCCGCCCCGCTGGAGCGCGCCATCCGGGAACTGCCCATGCCCGGCCATTTCGGGCCGGTTGAGCGGGCCAGGGCCATGCCGGCAGATGTCTGGGAACTGCTGGAAGATGGCCCGGTGACGATCGAGACGAACCCCATGACTGCGGTGACGGGCGCGAGCCTGGTACCGGGCTACTTCGCCGTGCTGCGGGCCCGCAGCTAGCCACCCGACCCCTGCTGCAGGCTGTTTCCATCACGCCAAACCGGCTCTTGACACATCGCCAGGATCGCGGGGTACTTAATAAGCACCCTTACTAACTGGCCTATCAGGAGAGAGGATCAGTACCGTGGCACAGGATAAAGGCAACCGGACCAAGGACCAGCCTGACTCCGGCGTGCTGCGGATTGAACTCCATCTCCCAGGAGCAGCGAAGCGAAAACAAGGACTCCAACTTCTTCTTCCGCCCTGAGAATCCCGGCCGGGAAGACGCGTAAACGTTTTGGTGGTGACGGCCGGGTTTTGGCACTGGCCGCCACTGCCTTCCAACAGAAGCTTTATTTAACTCTCGGGAATAACAATGCGTAATCCAATCCCCATCGGCTCCCTTCAGCAGATGCTGTTGCCCCCCACCTTCGGGTCCCATCTGACGCAAAGTGCCGAGTTCACCGTGCTCTCCGTCGAAGTCTGGTCAACGGGCCTGGTGGTCAACATTCATGTGGCCTCCGCCAATGGAAGGCCGGCGCCGGACATTGCCGTTGAGGATCACCAGGGCACGGAATATTCATTGCGGGACTCCGTCACGGTCGGATCCCGGAACCTGCAGACTTTTACGCCCACCGTGCCGCCTGGAACCAGAAGCCTGACCATCAGGTCCACCGAGGAGGATGACGCCCGCCCGGTGGTGACGTTCGCCGTCCCGCCGGTCCGCCTGGTGGAAGATGACGAGCCCTCAGATATTGACCTCCTGTCGCCGCCATACCGGCTGCGCCGCCCGGCCTAATGGGCTGAAAGGTTGCCGCAATGGAAGACGCCACCGGCTTTTCCCCGACGACGGCGATCGTCACCGGATCCGATTCGGGCATCGGCAGGGCCGCCGCCGTGGCCTTGGCCAGGTCCGGACTTGATGTCGGCATCACGTGGCACACTGACCAGGCCGGCGCTGAAGAAACCGCAGACGAAGTGCGCAGTCTTGGGCAAAAAGCTGCCGTCCGGCAGTTGGACACCACTGACCTCCGTGGTTCCGCCGCCGTCATTGATTCCCTGGCTGACGAACTCGGCGGTGTGGACGTTTTCATCAACAACGCTGGCACTGGCGACCAGACCAAGTTCCTTGACCTCGACGTGAAAACCTGGATGGGCACACTGGACACGAACCTCAACGGCGCTTTCGTGTGCATGCAGGCCGCCCCGCGCCGGATGGTCAAGGCAGGCCGGGGCGGGCGCATTGTGGCGGTAACCAGCGTCCATGAATTCCAGCCCCGGGTGGGCTCCTCGGCATACGACGCTTCCAAGCACGGCCTGGGCGGATTGATCAAGACCATGGCGCTGGAGCTTGCGCAGTTTGGCATCACCGCCAACAGCGTTGCGCCAGGGGAGATTGCCACCCCCATGACCGGCCAGACGGACGAGGATCCCACGTCGAAGGACCGCCCCGGAGTTCCCCTGGGCAGGCCGGGTGACGCCCGGGAGGTGGCCGCAGTCATCGCTTTCCTGGCTTCGCCTGAATCGAGCTACGTCACGGGGGCCTCCTGGGTTGTGGACGGGGGCATGCTGCAGATGGGTCCGCAAGGCGGCTCGCACATCACCGCACACGACTGGCGGGAAGGCTGACTTCGCCCTGCAAACCGTTGGAATGCTCCGATGCCGGGTGTCCAAATGCCGGGCGGGCAAGCGCTTTCCCAAGTGCAGGCTGGCATGATGGTGGCATGCGCATTCTTATTGCTCCGGACAAGTTCAAGGGCTCGCTTACCGCCGCTGAAGCAGCAGCCGCCATCGCTGAGGGCGCGCTCCGCGTTTATCCGGACGCCGTGGCCAACCAGTTCCCCATCGCCGACGGCGGCGAAGGCACCTTGGAGGCCGCGGTTTCGGCTGGCTACGAGGAGCGCCTGAACGCTGTGGTGGGGCCAATCCTGGCACCTGTTGGTGCCGCCTGGGCTTTCCATAAATTGCCCGACGCCGGCGCTACCGCGGTCATTGAGACGGCCCAGGCGTCTGGCCTTGCCGACATGGAGCCCACTCCCGCGAACGCGCTCCGTGCCCACAGTTACGGCTGCGGGCAGCTGATCGCTGCCGCCCTGGACGCAGGCGCCACGGAGATTGTTCTGGGCCTCGGCGGTTCGGCCATGACCGACGGCGGCAGCGGCGCCCTTCGTGCGCTGGGCCTCAAGCCACTGGACTCCGCGGGCAACGTTGTTCCGCTGGGCGGGGGATCGCTGGCCGACGTTGTTGCCCTTGATACCTCAGGGCTGGACCCCAGGCTGTCGTCCGTTTCCTTTCGGATTGCCGTGGATGTACAGAACCCCTTATATGGCCCGACAGGAGCCGCCCACGTCTTCAGTCCGCAGAAAGGCGCCGACGAGGCTGCAGTTGAGCTGCTCGACGCCGGCCTCCGCAACTGGGCGTCCATCCTCCGCCAGGAGACTGGCCGGGACGTCAACATCCAGGGGGCAGGCGCAGCAGGCGGCTTCCCGGCGTCGTTCCTTGCCTTCACCAATGCCACGCTGGAAGGCGGGTTCGCCTTGGTGGCAGGCCTGACGGGGCTGGCCGGACAGCTGGCGGACGCGGACCTGGTGATCACCGGTGAAGGGTCCATGGATACACAGTCCCTCACGGGCAAGGCCCCCATCGCGCTCGCCGATGCGGCACGGGAACGGGGCATCCCCGTGATTGTGGTGGCCGGGCGGATCCTGGTGACGCCTGAGGATCTGGCGCAGCACGGCGTTGTAGCCGCGGCGCAACTGCTTGACGTGGCCCCCAGTCCCCAGGACGCCATTGCACACGCGGCAAAGTACCTCACGTGGGCCACCACCCAGGTTCTGGAAGGGGCATAAAAGCTGCTGGCGGGCAGTGACTCAGCCGAGCCAGTAAACAGCGCCCCTAGACGATGGTGGTGTTGCGGCGGCGCCGCCAGATCAGGATCACCACCAGGGTGACCACAGCCACCGCGCCAATCACCAGCGGCGCGAAGTCCAGCCGGGTAGCTTCTGCCTCGCCGGTTTCACCCGTTCCCGGGTTGGCCGGACCCGTGGATGCCGGATCCGTGGGTGGAGGCGGCGTGTTGGTGGCGGCCACGGCTGCCTGGACTCCGGCAGCCTGTGCCGCCACAGCCTGCGCCCCCTCAGCCTGCACCGCCATGGCCCGCTCAATGCTGGCTGCCGGGGCCGCCGGAGCGGCGTGGGCGGCGTGGGCCAACAGCGGCGACAAGGCAAACAGCGCCATTGCGATAATCACGGATTCCAGGATCTTTCGCATAGCCATTCCTCCTGCTTGGTATGAGGGCGGTTATCTTCCCTTGGCGCGTTTATTCAGGTGCAGCGGAACGTAGACGAGCAACACCAGGAGGACAGCCAGCAGGAGGCCCCCGGCGGTCAGCCCGGCCGGGCGGCCTGCGGTCACGTCAAAGACGAGCGCTGCGGTTCCCACGCTGAGCGTGCCCACTCCCGCCAGGGCGATCTTGGTGATCGTGTCTGCGCTGGACACCAGCGTTGCCTTGAGCCGCTGGCGGAACAGGCGGCGGTGGACGCTGACGGGAAGCAGGATAAACGCCGTGGTCAGGGTGGCGATCACCACGTTGACCAGGTACAGGACAACCTGGAATTCATCCAGTTCGTCGAACCTGTCCTGGAAGGGCAGCGTCAGGAGGAAGCCGGCCAGGATCTGGACGCCGGTCTGCAGTACCCTCAGTTCCTGCAGGAGCTCAGCCCAGTTGCGGTCCAGCTGTTCTTCCCGGGTCTCGTTGCGGCCGGTGCTTCCGGTGTAGTCCTCCACGTCTGACATTGCTGCTCCTCGCTGCCCCCGGCGCTGACCTGCGGTCTTGTCTACGTCCCGCCGGGGCGGGTGCTTCAAAGCTATGCCGAAGTTGCGCCAACTTCAACGTTTGGTAAGTTTACTTATTATCCGTTGGGTTGGTGGACTTTGCGCCGCCGGACGGGATAGTTTCGAAGGGCCGGCCGCAACGGGAGCCCTTCGGAAACCGACGACGTGAGTAGGTGGACTATGAGCGATACGCAGAAACAGACCGACCCGCCCACCGATCCCCGTGGCGGCTACCATTCCGGCCCCTTCCCGGAACAGGAACAAAAACAGCCGGGCCTGACGGCTCCCATGGATCCGAAACCGGACCACGGTGAGCA
Organism: Arthrobacter sp. CDRTa11; assembly: GCF_026427775.1. Lineage (NCBI taxonomy): Bacteria > Bacillati > Actinomycetota > Actinomycetes > Micrococcales > Micrococcaceae > Arthrobacter > Arthrobacter sp. CDRTa11. Next base: position 275,737 of record NZ_CP044532.1, read on the forward strand.
CAGCTACGAAGGGCATGGCGCCCTCCAGGGCAAGGCCGCGCTGATCACCGGCGGGGACTCCGGAATCGGCAAGGCCGCCGCCATCGCCTTCGCCCGCGAGGGCGCCGACGTCGCAATTTCCTACCTTCCTGAAGAAGAGGAAGACGCCCAGGATACTGCTGACTGGATCCGGAAGGCCGGCCGGCGGGCCCTCCTGCTGGCAGGGGACGGCCGCGAGGAGGAATTCAGCACCCGCATTGTCCGGGACACGGTTTCGGAGTTCGGCCGCCTGGACGTTGTGGTGCTCAACGCCGCCTACCAAAAGAACCGCGAAAGCTTTGAATCCCTGCCCACCGAAGAGTTCGACAGGGTGTTCAGGACCAACCTGTACTCCCTGATCTGGACTGCCAGGGCCGCGGTTCCGCACCTAAAGGCCGGTTCTTCGATCATCACCACTGCCTCCATCCAGGCCTTCAACCCCTCACCGGGGCTGATCGATTACGCCATGACCAAGGCGGCGCAGGTGGCCTTCACCAAAGCACTGGCGCAGGAATTGGGCCCGAAGGGCATCAGGGTCAACGCCGTTGCGCCCGGCCCCATTTGGACCCCGCTGATCCCTGCCACCGAATGGCCGGACAAACTTCCCAGCTTTGGGCAGGACACCCCGCTCCAAAGGGCAGGCCAGCCGGCTGAGCTCGCCGCGGCCTACGTACTGCTGGCGTCCGAGCAAGGGTCATACATCTCAGGAGCTGTCCTTCCCGTGACCGGAGGCAAGGGACTTTGAGCGTTCAGTAGGAGTTTGCACGTCAGATTCATCCACATCCAACAGGAGGAACCATGAGTCAGGACAACCAGCACAGCGCGCCCGAAGAAGAAGTTGGCGGGTACGGCACCCCGACGGCGGAGCAGGAGATGGGCGGAGGCAAACAGTTCGCCCAGCCCCGCGAGGAAGAGGATTTTGACGCCGCGGGCCTGAACCAGGACAGCCCCACAGGGGAAACGTTCGCCACCGATGCACCCAACCTCAGCCACTTTGAGGAGGAAGACAAGGACAGCGCCGGTGAGCCCGGTGCGGGCCGCTTCGGTGGCATTGACGACCAGCTCCATGCAGAGAGTGACTCCAGTGATCCGGGCTTCGAACCGGCCGGGCGCTCTGATGCCGGCGATGCAGGTGATGTGGGTTTCATGGATGATGACACGGTGGCCCCGTCGGTTGACGCGGAGATCGACGAGTCAAATTCCGATGACCAGGGATCGCCGCAGTTTTCCTCCGAACCCGGACAGGATGCGGCGGGACTGCCTGACGGGAGCGGCAATAACCTCCCCCGGGAAAAGTCGCCCAACGACGACGATGACGAGAGCTTCAGCGCCGGCTGACCGCCCGGAGCTGCACAGCCTCCCCTAACCTGAGTGCCCCCTCCGCGCCGAGCGTGGAGGGGGCATTTGTGGGGTTTTTTAGGGGACCCTTTCGCATGGCCGGCGGGCATATCACTTCGCCGGGTGGGTAACTCTCAAGGGAATCGGCGTTTATGGTCCACGGATGCAGTCCGGAGGTGCATCGTGAGCAGAAGATCCTCTGAACAGTGGGGCCGGCGCGTCCAGGCGCCGGACGAGGTTCCACTGGATGTCCTGATTCCCACCTGTGACCGCCCCGCGGAGCTGGCGGTCACCCTGGCAGGCCTTGCCGGCCAGGCAGAGCCGGCGTTCGCCGTGGTGGTCAGCGACCAGTCCGCCGCCAGCCCCGACTGGGAACATCCAGCCGCGGCGGCCATGGTGCGGGTCCTCGGTGCCCAGGGGCGCCGTGTCAGCCTGCTGCGCCACCTGCCCCGGCGTGGGCTGGCCGAACAGCGCCAGTTCCTGCTGGAGCAGGCCACCGCGGATAAGTGCTTGTTCCTGGATGACGATGTCTGGCTGGAGCCAGGATCCCTGGAGCGGCTCAGCACCGCCTTGGATGAACTGCAATGCGGGTTTGTGGGCATGGCGCCGCAAGGGCTTTCTTATCTGCATGACAGGCGCCCCGAGCAGACCGAGGTGTTCGAAACCTGGAACGGGCCGGTGACGGCGGAGCGGATCACACCCGATCGCCCGGAATTCCTCCGCTGGCCGCTTCATAACGCGGCCAATCTGAGCCATGTGAGCGCAGATCTTTCGCTGGAGGCCGGCCAATGGGTGCCGTACCGCGTGGCGTGGGTGGGTGGCTGCACCATGTTCCGCCGCAAGGCCCTGAACCGCGCCGGAGGTTTCACCTTCTGGCCCAGCCTGCCGAGCGACCATGCGGGCGAGGACGTCGTTGCCCAGTGGAACGTCATGGAGGAATTTGGCGGAGCAGGGATCCTTCCGTCCGGGGCCGTGCATCTGGAATCTCCCACTACTGTGACCGAGCGCAGGGTTGAGGCGTTTGAGGTGGTGCTCAACAGAAAGTCGGCATCCGGGAATGATGAGGACAACCCCGGCCCACCGGGCCAGATGCGGAAGTAAACTAAAGAAAGGCTCTGCAGTGGGCCGTGCGTTTCGAACCTAGGCGTGGACCATGGCCGTGGAGACCTCAGGGGGCGCAGGCTGGGAGCCGCTGGCCGCCCCCCAGGACGTTGTTTTCGAAAGCAACGACGTCGAAAACTTCCTCAGCGATGTGACCCATGAGTTCATGCAGGACATTCAAGGCGCCCCCCGGGGAATCAGCTGGGCCGCCACCCTGTTCCGGCGGGGGGAAGCGCACACCATAGCCGCGGGAAGCGCCAAGGCCCGGGCAGCGGACCAGGAACAGTGGTCCTTCGGCGACGGGCCGGTCCTGTTGGCCATGCGGACAGGCGAGTTCGTCCATGTCCCCGATGTAGCCCAGGAGCGGCGCTGGCCCGGGTATGCCGCCGCCGCCGCAAGCCACGGTGTCCGGTCGCTGCTGTCCATGCCCATTGTGTCCGCGGCCGGGTCCGTTGCTGCCATCAACCTTTACGCACCGTCGCCACATGCCTTCACCAGCGAAGACCTTGTGAAGACCCGAAGCTACGCCCGGCAGGTTGCCAGGGCCCTCCGTGTGATCCTGCGCGTGGCGGAAAGAGCCGAAGCCAGCGCGGAACTGGCGGTCGCGCAGACGTCGTTGGCCCTCATGGACCTTGCTGTGCGGACCCTGATGGTGGAGTACGGGCTCAGCCATGAGGGTGCCTTCCAGTACCTGAGGACCCTGGCACGGCATAACAACCTGGGGCTGCGGGAGGCAGCCCTGAGCGTCCTGGCGTCCGGTTCACACCTGGACACAGGAGAAGGAGACCTGGGGGAGCGAAATCTGGAGAAACAGAACCTGGAAGAACCAGGTCAGGACAACATTGATGTCCGGAGCCTGATCGGGGCGGAGTCCCCGCGCTCGGGCGAATCTCCATACGGCGGAGGGAGTCCATCATGAACAGCCAGCATCCCGATCGGACAGAGCTGGTATTGGCGGTCACCGACCCGGCGGCCATCCAGCCAGAGGCCACCGAGTCAGAAGCCACCCAGCCAGAGGCGGGATCCCACCCCTGGCATCGCTTCGTGGCCCTCGGTGATTCCTTCACCGAAGGAGTGGGCGATCCCGAACCCGGCAGCGAAGGCGGACTGAGGGGCTGGGCGGACCGCGTCGCCGAGGAGCTGAGCGAGGGCCAGCCCGACTTCTCCTACGCCAACCTTGCCATCCGTGGCCTGCGGATGCAGCAGATACTGGACCGGCAGATTGGCCCTGCGCTGGCGCTGAAACCCGATCTCATCACACTGTCCGCGGGCGGCAACGACATTGTCTTCCGCCGCAGCGACCCGGACAAGCTGGCCGAAAAAATGGACGACAATGTGGGCCTGCTGACCGCGACGGGGGCCACTGTGGTCCTGTTTGCAGGGCCGGACTGGGGTGCTACGCCTGTTCTGGGCCAGGTCCGGGGCAAGGTGGCCATTTTCAACGAGAACCTGCATACGGTGGCTGCCCGCCACGACGCCCTGATCGTTGACCTCTGGTCCCTCCGTGAGTTGGCGGACCCCGGCATGTGGGACCCCGACCGGCTGCATTTTTCTCCGCTGGGGCATCACACCATAGCCGCCGCCGTGCTCACTGCGTTGGGCGTGCCCCATACCCTGAAGCCGCTGGAGCCCAAGCAACTCCCCGCGCGGAGCTGGAAGGAAGCCCGTTCCGAAGACCTCGTTTGGGCCCGGGAGTATCTGGTGCCGTGGGTAATCCGCCGTTTGCAGCTACGTTCGGAGGAGGGGCTGGCAGCTAAACGTCCCCAGGCGGGGCCGGTTTTCGGAGTCGGACGTCTTCCCGGCCAGTTCTCCCGGGGATCCGCCGCCTAAGTCCGGTCCTGTGGCCGGCCGCCCTAGCGCTTTTTTGGCGCGCGCTTGGCTGCGGCATTAACCGCGGCCTTCACCGCAGGCGGCAGGCCGGCCTGTTCACTTTCCGGCTCAGCCACCGAGCCCCGGGCCTTCGCCACTGCCTTCATGCCGTGGTAGATCACCAGTGCGGCGGCCGAGCCCAGCGCGATACCCGTGAACTTGAGGTCGCCGATGGTCCAGGTGTAGTCCGCAATGCCAATAATCAGCGCGACGGCGGCCGTGATCAGGTTGACCGGGTTGGAAAAGTTCACCTTGTTCTGGACCCAGATCTTCACGCCCAGGATGCCGATCATGCCGTAAAGCATGGTGGCTGCCCCGCCGAGCACCCCGGGCGGAACCGTGGCAATCAGTTCCCCGAACTTTGGGGAAAAGCTGAGCACAATCGCGAAAATGCCCGCCACCCAGTACGCCGCCGTGGAATAGACCTTCGTGGCTGCCATGACGCCAATATTCTCCGCATATGTGGTGGTACCGGATCCGCCGCCGATGCCGGCCAGGACAGTTGCCGCGCCGTCGGCCATCAGCGCGCGTCCGGAGACGCCGTCGAGGTTCTGGCCCGTCATGGCCGCCACGGACTTCACGTGCCCGATGTTCTCGGCCACCAAAACCAGCACCACCGGCACAAAGAGGCCCAGGACGCCGACGTGGAACTCGGGGGTCTGGAACTGCGGCAGGCCTATCCATGCGGCCGCGTCCATTTTTTCGTAGTTCACTTCACCGCGGATCATGGCCACGAGGTAGCCCGCCACGACGCCCACCAGGATGCTCAGCCGGCCGATGATCCCGCGGAACAGCACGCTGACCAGGATGATAGTGGCCAAAGTGATCACGGCGGTGACCGGTGCGGCGTCGAAATTCATCTTGGCCGCCGGCGCCAGGTTCAGTCCGATCAGCGCCACAATGGCGCCGGTGACGATGGGCGGCATGAGCCGGTTGATCCAGCCGGCGCCGAATTTCTGCACGACGGCGCCGATCAGGGCCAGGGCGACGCCGGCAAGCACCACTCCGCCCAGCGCCCCGGGAACGCCGAACTGCTGTTGGGACGCCATGATGGGTGCGATGAACGCGAAGCTTGAACCAAGGTAGCTGGGCACCCGGCCGCGGGTGATCACCAGGAACAGCAGGGTGCCAATGCCGGAGAAGAAGAGGGTGGTGGCTGGCGGCATTCCGGTGATGATGGGGACCAGGAACGTGGCGCCGAACATGGCAACCACATGCTGCATGCCGACGCCGATGGTCAGCGGCCATGCGAGCCGTTCATCCGGGGCCACCACGTGTCCGGGCCGGATCGACTTGCCGGTGCCGTGCAGCTTCCATTTGGTTCCGAGCATGCTCATGGGCGGAGGCCTTTCAAGGGGGTTGCCCCAAGGGGCGAAGATCATGTGGCACCCAGAATACAGCTCGGCCACGCTGTGCCGAAGGTCACGTACCGTCACGGGAAGCCGCCGGGAGTGGTTGAAGTTGCAACTAGGGAAAGCGAAGAGGCCACCCCCACAGGCGGGGTGGCGCAGCGAAAGGTAAGCCAATGACCATTGCCCACGAAGAAGCGGTTATCGATTCGGCCGCAATCGACGCCATTTTCGCCCAGGCCCGCACCGCCAACTCCTTCACCGGAGAGGTGACTGAGGAGCAGGCGCAGGCCATCTACGAACTCACCAAATATGGCCCCACCGCCTTCAACTCGCAGCCGCTGCGTGTGACCTATGTCCGCTCCGCTGAAGCCCGTACCAAGCTCGTTGACGCCCTCGCCAACGGGAACAAGGCCAAGACCGCGTCCGCCCCACTCGTTGCCATCCTCAGCTACGACACCGACTGGGCTGAGCAGTGGGACAACTTCCTGCCCGGTTACAACGCCCCCAAGGCCATGTACGACGCAAACCCTGAACTCGCCGCCGCCACGGGCAACAACAACGCCCACCTGCAGGCCGGCTACTTCATCCTGGCGGTCCGCTCGCTCGGATTCGCAGCCGGACCCATGACCGGCGCCGACTTCGGTGCTATCGACGAGGCCTTCTTCCCCGCCGGCGACCAGAAGAGCTTTCTGGTGGTCAACATCGGCCAGCCCGCAGAGGACGCGTGGGGCGAAGCCAAGCCCAAGTTCTCCTACCAGGACGTCGTCCGCACCGTCTAGGCGATCACGCCGTCCACCAGTGCTTTGGCTTCGGCCTGGACCTGCTTGAGGTGTTCCTCGCCCTTGAAGGACTCGGCGTAGATCTTGTACACGTCCTCAGTTCCGGACGGGCGCGCCGCGAACCAGGCGTTCTCCGTGACCACCTTGAGGCCGCCAATGGGGGCGTCGTTTCCGGGCGCCCTGGTCAGCTTGGCCATGATCGTCTCGCCGGCCAGTTCGGTGGCAGTGACGTCCGACGGCGACAGCTTGCCCAGCGCCGCCTTCTGCTCCCGGGTGGCTGCGGCATCAATCCGCGCATAGACCGGGGAACCGAACTGGTCAGTCAGGCCCTTGTACAGCTGCGACGGGGATTTGCCAGTGACCGCAGTGATTTCCGACGCCAGCAGGGCCAGCAGGATGCCGTCCTTGTCTGTGGTCCAGACGCTGCCGTCCAGCTTGTTGAAGGAGGCGCCGGCTGATTCCTCGCCGCCGAAAGCACCTTCGCCGGAGAGCAGGCCAGGTACAAACCATTTGAAACCTACGGGAACTTCAACGAGTTTGCGGCCCAGGTTCTCGGCCACGCGGTCAATGATGGAGGAGGACACCAGGGTTTTTCCCACCACGGAGGCGGGGTTCCAGCCGCTGCGGTTGCGGTACAGGTAGTCAATGGCGACGGCGAGGTAGTGGTTCGGGTTCATCAGCCCGCCGTCTGGGGTAACGATGCCGTGCCGGTCCGCGTCGGCGTCATTGCCGGTGGCAACGTCGAAGGCCTGCTGGCCCGATGATGCGGCGTCGGACATCCGCTTGATCAGGGAGGCCATTGCCGCCGGCGACGAGCAGTCCATCCGGATCTTTTCGTCCCAGTCCAGGGTCATAAATGCCCACTGCGGATCCACGGTGGGGTTTACAACTGTCAGGTTCAGGTGGTGGCGCTCGCCGATCTCGCCCCAGTAGTCAACCGCGGCGCCGCCCATGGGATCCGCGCCGATGCGGACACCGGCGTCGCGGATTGCATTCAGGTTCAGGACTGAGGGGAGGTCGTCAACGTAGCTGCTGAGGAAATCGAACTTGCCTGTGGTGTCGGCGTTGAGGGCATCCGCAAGCGGAATACGCTTCACGCCGCGCAGGCCGTTCTCCAGCAGTTCGTTGGCGCGGTTGGCGATCCAGCCGGTGGCATCGGAGTCTGCGGGGCCGCCGTGCGGAGGGTTGTACTTGAAACCGCCGTCGGCGGGCGGGTTGTGGCTCGGCGTGACCACAATGCCGTCTGCCTGCGGTGCCCCTGCGGTGGCGTTGTTGTTGTACGTCAGGATGGCGTGGCTCAGGGCAGGTGTGGGCGTGTAGCCATGGCGGGCATCGATGAGCACCTGGACGCCATTGGCAGCCAGCACCTCAAGGGCAGAGTTTTGTGCCGGTTCGCTGAGCGCGTGGGTGTCCTTCGCCAGGAACAGCGGGCCGGTGATGCCCTGACCAGCGCGGTATTCCACGATGGCCTGCGTGATCGCAACGATATGTTTTTCGTTGAACGATGCCTTCAGGCTGGAACCGCGGTGCCCCGAGGTACCAAAAGCCACCCGCTGGCCCGGATCAGCGAGATCCGGCGTGATGTCGTAGTACGCGTCAAGGAGCGCAGTGATGTCAACAAGGTCATGGAGTTGGGCAACTGTGCCCGCGCGGCTAGCCATGGCACCAGCATGCCAGACGCTGGCCGGTGGCAAAACGAAGCGTCGAAAATGGTGCCCCTGTGACGGAAGAACGTCATCAAGCAGGTATCCCACCTGAGTACTTGGCACCGAAAGTACCTATATACCGCCTGCTCCGGCCGCTGTTACTTTCGAAAAAACTCCGGCAAAAACCGGAATCAACGGGCGACGGCGGCACTGCAGCCACCGCCGAATCGGCAGGAGAAGGGGGACCGGCCATGGGCGCAGGCGACGGGGCAGCCGAACAGTCCAGGCTTGCTGCCGAGCGGGTTGCACGGCTGAAACGCCAGCTCGACCAGGCGGAGCGGGCCACAAAAGCGCGGAATGTGGACGCCGAGGGTGAGAAAGCCGTTGCGGAGAGCCTTGGCGGGCTCGTCTCCAGCGGCTGGCACCTGTTGCATGATGTCCAATGGCCGGGAAGACCCGAGGCCATCCTGGACCATGTTCTGGTGGGGCCGGGGGGTGTGGTGGTGGTGGATACCAAGAATTGGACCGGTGAAGTCCGTATGTCCTCAGGAGTGCTCTGGCAGGGGCGTTACGCCAGGACACAGTCGGTGGAAGGTGCGCTGGCACAGTGCGCCGCAGTGGCTTCGGTGATGGTGCCGCAGCACAGGCGGTATGTCCGGCCGCTGATCTGCATGTCCCGGCAGCCGGACTTCTTCGGTATTACCAGCTCAGATGTGGCCGTTGCTGGAACAGACAGGGTTGTTGAGGCAATCCAGGCTCTCCCCGCTGTACTGGACCAGCAGGCCATTGTGACGCTGTATGCCCAGCTGGGTGAGCTGCTGGCACGGCAGCAGCCTCCTGGAGTTGCAGTGGTCATGCGGAAAGGGGAGCCTGCTGCTGCTCCGTCAGGCGTACGGTCCGGAGCGCGAGCTGAAGCAGATCCTCTGCGGCGCGGGCGCATGGGAGGACGCCGCGGACCACGACATGCTGTTCGTGGCGTTGCACCAGGGGCGGCCCCCGGAGTTGCATCTGGAGTGGCCCCTAACAAGAGCCCGGATGGTGGGGCGGGGATAGGCAGGAAATCGAAGTCGAACGCCCACCACCACGGAACGGGAGGCATGGCCGGGCTCCTGATTCTCGCGGCCTTTGTCACGTTCGCCGTGTACGTATTGCCCTACTGGGGACGGTAGGCCGTGGATACGGGCGACGGTAGGCTGGGAAGCAAAGACTTCGAGGGGAAAACCATGACTGACCAGCCAACCCACCGGCCGGATTCCCAGGGATACGGTGAGCAGGGCCCAGGCAATTCGCCGGCGGGCTACCAGCCGCCGCAGTTTGTGCCGCCGCAGGGTTCCGGGACCCCTGCTCCGCCCGCCTACGATCAGGGCCAGTTCGGGCAGCAGGAGTACGGGCAGCAGCAGTACCAGAACCAGTTTGGCCAGGCCTCCAACACGTACGGTCAGCCCTCTGAGCAATATGGTGCACCCTCTGCCCAGCCGGACAGCCCCTATGGCCATGCTGGCAACCCTTATGGCCAGCCGCCCAGCCCCTACGGCGTTTACGGCCAGGCTCCAGGCGCTTACGGCCAGCCGCCCAGCCCCTACGGCCAGCCTGCCTACTATGGCATGCCCGTGGAGCCCAAGGGCTTGAGCATTACCAGCATGGTGTGCGGCCTGGTCTCAGTCATTCTCGGCTGGTTCCTGCTTCCGCAGATTGCGGCGATCATCACCGGGCACCTCGCGCTTCGGCGCGAACCCTCAGGGAAGGGTATGTCCATCACCGGCCTGGTCCTGGGATACCTGTGCCTGCTCGGCTACGGTGGCTTCTGGCTGCTGATCATCGTCCTGGCAGCATCAAGCGGAAGCTATTCCTACTAACGCCTTTGATGGCTAGAAGGTCTAATGACCAGGCAGGTTTAGCCGGCAGAATCCGCCGCTGGTCAGGCGAAGCCGAAGACCAGCGGGAAAACCACCACAACCACGGCCGCCCAGGCGCTGTAGACCGGCAAGTACTGTGTCTGCCACCGCTCGAGCGCATCGAAGCTGGTCCGCCCGCGCAGGAACCCCAGCGTCAGCCAGGCTGCCCGGACCAAGTGCACCAGCAGCAGGAGGTTCAGGCCCAGCGCCGCGATTTTGTTGGGACTGAATCCGAATTCGGCAATCCGGGTCAGCATCGCCGTCAGCATGACAGCGTCCACTGCAAGGGCGGCGAGTACCAGGACGAGCTGCAGCGCGTCGGCCAGTCCCGTGGGTGCCAGTGGGTCCCGTGCCGAAATCGAGTAGAGCAGCAGGCAGAGGACAAGAACCAGGATCGCGTCCAAAAGGATCAACAGGTTGCGGTCCACGTCCACCAGGCCGCCAGCCGTGGCCAGCACGGCCAGCAGAACCAGCAGCATGGCAATAGTCAGGGGTGTAAAGACCCGGGTGAGGACCGGGGCGATATTTTCGACCACCTGCTGCTTGGCTTCGACCAGCCACGTGGCCACCACCAGTGCGCCGGGCACCGCAAAGGGGAGGATCCAGTCCTCCAGAACGGGCTCGAAGTCGACCCCCACCACTTGGAGGGTGGCGAGCGTGAGGGCGATCAGGACCGCACCGCCTAAGGCCAGGAGCGTGTAGTAGATCGCCAGCTCGCCGGTGAACCGGACAAAGTCCATGCGCCGTTTGTCGGACCGCCACTTCCCGCCGGAGTACGCCACTCCCGCAAGCAGCCACAGAATTACCGGGGCGTGCAGGACGGCAAGCACCTCGGTGGAGCCGCCGGAAGCAAACGGGTAGGCGTTGAGCAGCACGGCCAGGGCGGCGAATGGCACAAGCAGCGCAACTGCCACTGTCCAGGAGAAGCGGCGCTTCCACGCGAAGTACGCCGCGAGGAACGGGAAGACGAGCAGGCCAAGATTGCGGGCCAGGATGCCGCCGTCGTCCATCCAGGTGAGCCCGGCCTTGACCGCCACCCCGGCGCCGACGGCGAGCGTGAGCACCACGGCCAGCTCACGGTACGGCGGCGCTCCGCCGTCGGAGTCCCCAGGGACCAGCGCAAGCTGTTTCCACAGCCGGTCCGAGTGCTCCCGGGCGTACTCGCGGGAGACGGCGTCGAGGTTGCCCAGGCGCTTGATGGCGACGAGGAAGGCCTCCTCATCGTCAAGGCCGGTTGCCTGCCGGTCCGCGATCTGCTCACGCAGGTGGTCCTCCAGCTCTTCGATGTCGGCGGCAGAGATTGCCTGGCGCCGCTGGACGTATCCGCGCCAGCGGTCAATCTGGGCCTCCAGCTCAGCGTGCTGCTCCATCACGCCAACCCCACAGCCGGTGCCGGGGGCCGCTGCCCGGTCCGCCAGACGTGCCGCAGCGCATCGGCAACAACAGTCCACTGCTCCTGCCTGTCTGCCAGGGCAGCCCGTCCCGCCGGCGTGATGGCGTAATGCTTGCGCCGCCGCCCCGCCTCTGAAGTACCCCACGACGACGACACATAGCCGAGCCGTTCCAGCCTGTGCAGCAGCGGGTACAGCATGCCGTCCGTCCACTGCATGGAACCTCCGGACAATTCGCCCACCCGTTTGAGGATGGCGTAGCCGTAAAGATCGCCGTCGGACAGGATCCCCAGAACGAGGGGAGTGGCTGAGGCTGCGACGAGGTCCTTATCGATGCGCACGGCGCCTCCTATACCTAGATGTACAAGGCATTCAAGCATAGGAGTTCTAGGTATAGCAAGGGCGGCTTGTCTTGCCTCCCTTCAGGGGCGAACCTAAAATTGCCTGACGTTTCGCTCAAGCGGGGGGAGTGACAGATGAAGGCGCTCGATGCGTTGCCGCCGAAGGCCCGGCGGCTGGTGAAATGGGCCGCGCTGGGATTCCTCGGGGCGGTGGCGCTGGCCCTCATCCTGATGACTTTCCTTGAGTTCTGGACATCATTCTTCATCGCCCTTGGTCTGTACCTGGCGCTGATCGGGCCCCTCAACGCGGCAGCCAGGAAGGAACACGTCCAAAGGCTGCGCGAACGAAACCAGAACTGACGGGATCGCCCTGTTACGTTGAACCGATGACAGCTTCGCGACGTGGCAGCCGGCGTCAACCGAAGAGGTTAACCCCTAGAAGGCAGGGGAGCGGCGCTCGATCAGGATGGTGTCGCGCCATGTTCCGTTCAGCGGTCCATGGGCCATTTGGGCTATGCGCTGGCGGCGTCCCACCACCACGTAGCCGTTGGCGAGATGGAGTTTGAGGCTTGCTTCGTTCTCCGGAAAGACGCTGGCCTGGATAGTCCAAATCCCGGCGGCTTCGGTGGATTCGGAAAGGGCCCGCAGGAGTGCTGCGCCAACACCAAGGCCGCGAGTATCTCCCGCGACGTACACCGAATGTTCCACCACTCCGGAGTAGACGGGACGAGCGGACACGGGGGAGACGGCGGCCCAGCCAACGATCCTTCCCTCCAGGGTTTCGGCGACAAGCCGATGGCCGGGGAGCCGGGAAGCGTCAAACCTGTCCCAGTCGGGCGCTTCGGACTCGAACGTGGCGTGGCCGGTCTCGATGCCTTCCTGGTAGATGCTCCGAACGGCCGGCCAATCCTCCCGGTGCAGGGAGCGGACGGTTATGGTTGCCGCCGCTGCAGTGGTCACAGGCTTTCCAGCAGTCCGGCGGTGCGCTCCAGCGCGCCGGGGACCAGCGAGTAGTAGGCCCAGGTTCCGCGTTTTTCACGGTGCAGCAGCCCGGCGTCGACGAGGATCTTCAGATGGTGGGACACCGTGGGCTGGCCAAGGTCCAGCGGTTCGGTGAGATCACAAACGCAGGACTCTCCGCCCTCTGCCGCTTTGACGATGGACAGCAGCCGCAGCCGGTTGGGGTCCGCCAGGGCCTTGAACACTGCCGCGGTGCTGTGCGCTTCGGCAGAGCCCAGGGCGGGCGCGGCCGGCGGGCAGCAGGCAGTGTCCGTGGCTGGTTCAAGCAGGGGCAGCGAAGTCATCTACCCATTATGCCAAAATATTGACGTCCATCAATATAGCGCTCTTCGCCTAGGACTTGGTTGTCCGGGAGTGGTGCGGGATCACCACATCGTCCGCGGCCCGTCCAGCCGCCGGGAACAGCAGGAGCAGCAGGCCCAGGCCGATGGCGGCGCCCAGCAGCTGGGCGATGACGAAGGGGGGAACGGAACCGGGTGCGATGCCCGAGAACGTGTCGCTGAAGATCCTGCCGACTGTCACCGCAGGGTTGGCGAAAGCGGTTGAGGAGGTGAACCAGTACGCCGCCCCGATGTAGGCACCCACTGCGGGCGCGGCGAGGGCGCCCCGATTGGTGGCAGCGAGGGCGAAGATCAGCAGCACGAGCCCGGCGGTGGCCACCACCTCAGCCAGCAGGTGCCCCGCGGATGTCCGTTCCTTGACGGAGATGGAAGTTCCGACGTCGAACATCGCGTTGGCGAGCACGCTGCCACCGATCGCCCCGGCAGTCTGGGCTGCCGCATAGGCGCCAACATCGGCCAGGGTGAGGCCGGATCCGCTGCGCCGGCCCAGGAGCCAGTCGGCCAGGGAAACGATGGGGTTGAAATGCGCGCCGCTGACCGGGCCAAAAACCAGGATCAGCACCGTCAGGCCCAGGACGGTGGCGGTGCTGTTCTGGAGCAGCTGCAGGCCCACATCATTGGGTGAAAGCTGCTGCGCGGCGATCCCGGAACCCACAACGACGGCAACGAGCAATGCGGTGCCCAGCAGTTCGGCCACGGCGCGGCGCCAGAGGGGCGGCTGAGGTGAAGTCATGCCACCAGCTTGACGCACCGAAGTACCTCAGTCAAAATTGAATCAATGAACATTGAGGCAGCTGACACGTTTCAGGCCCGGGTCGCCCGGCACGCGGCCCTGGCCGATCCGGCGCGCCTGCGCATCGTTGACCTCCTGACCCTGGGGGACTTTTCTCCGACCGAGCTGCAGGCGGAGCTGGGCATGTCCTCGAACCTGCTTGCACACCACCTGCGGACACTCGAAGACGCCGGGCTGGCAACCCGGCACCGCTCCGAAGCGGACAGGCGGCGCAGCTACCTAAGGCTCGCCGCGGGGGCCCTGGACGGACTGGTCCCCGGGGCAGTCCACGGCGCCGACCGGATCCTGTTCGTCTGCACGCGGAACAGCGCCCGGTCCCAACTGGCCGCAGCCCTCTGGCGCCAGGTCAGCGCCATACCCTCAACCTCTGCCGGAACGCACCCGGCCGAGCACATTGCCCCCGGCGCCATCGAGGCCGCCCGGCGCCATGGCCTGGACCTGCCCCATCTTGCGCCCCGCTCCCTCGGTGAGGTCGCAGGGGCTACGGACTTCATCGTCACCGTTTGCGACGCCGCACACGAGGAGCTGGCCCGCTTGGGGGGCATCCACTGGTCCATCCCCGATCCGCTGCGCCTGGGCACCAAGGACGCCTTCGACCAGGCTTTTGAGGACATCGCCCGGCGAATTACCGAGCTGGCGCCGCGCATTACCGCTGCCTGATGCGCGGGGCAGACTTCTAAAAACCAAATATTGACATTCATCAATGAACGGCCAGATACTCTCTATATCGATCATCATCAATGTTCGGTTGGAGGCCCCGTTTGGCCGGCATAGCCCAGACCATTCACCAACCGATTCCAGGAGAACAGCGTGACCACCGAAACAGCCAGGAAGCCCTCCGTCCTCTTCGTCTGCGTCCACAACGCGGGCCGCTCCCAGATGGCCGCCGCATTCCTCACCAGCCTCGGCAAGGGCCAGATCGAGGTCCGCTCCGCCGGATCCCAGCCTGCCGACAAGATCAACCCGTCAGCCGTTGAAGCCATGGCTGAAGTGGGCATCGACATGTCCACTGAGGTTCCCAAGGTCCTCACCACCGAGGCCGTCAAGGAGTCCGACGTAGTGATCACCATGGGCTGCGGCGACGAGTGCCCTTACTTCCCGGGCAAGCGCTACGAGGACTGGGTCCTGGAAGACCCCGCCGGGAAGGGCGTAGAATCCGTGCGCCCCATCCGCGATGAAATCAGGACCCGCATTGAGGGCCTGATCGCGTCCCTGACCCCTGCCGCCAAGTAGACCGGACCCCTGAGGAGCACGCCATGAGCAACAAACAGCTGATAATTATCGGTTCCGGCCCGGCGGGATACACGGCGGCGATCTACGCTGCCCGTGCCGGCCTGGAGCCGCTGGTACTGGCCGGTTCGGTCACCGCCGGCGGTGCGTTGATGAACACCACCGAGGTGGAAAACTTTCCCGGTTTCCCGGGTGGAATCCAGGGCCCGGAGCTGATGGACGGCCTGCAGCAGCAGGCGGAGCGCTTCGGCGCCAAGGTGGTGTTCGACGACGTCACATCAGTTGACCTGAAGGGTCACCTGAAGACCGTGGTCACCGGAGCCGGCGAAACGCACCAGTCCCCGGCGGTCATCCTGGCCACCGGCTCGGCCTACAAGGAACTTGGCCTGCCCGAGGAAAAAAAGCTCAGCGGCCACGGCGTCTCCTGGTGTGCCACCTGCGACGGGTTCTTCTTCCGCGAGCAGGACATCATCGTCGTCGGCGGCGGTGATTCGGCGATGGAGGAAGCGACGTTCCTGACCCGGTTCGCGAAGTCCGTCACCGTCGTCGTCCGCAAGGGTGAACTGCGGGCCTCCCGCATCATGGCGCAGCGTGCCAAAGACAATCCGAAGATCAGCTTCGCCTGGAACTCGGCCGTGACGGCAATCCAGGGCGACGGCAAGGTCACCGGCGTGACCCTGACGGACACGCGCTCCGGCGAAACCCGCCAGCAGGCCGCCACCGGGATTTTCGTGGCCATCGGCCACCTACCGCGGACCGAACTCGTGGCCGGGCAGGTGGACCTGGACGCCGAGGGCTACATCAAGGTGGACTCGCCCACCACCGTGACCAACCTGACCGGTGTGTTCGCGTGCGGCGACGCCGTGGACCACCGCTACCGGCAGGCCATCACGGCCGCCGGCACGGGCTGTGCTGCAGCCCTCGATGCCGAACGCTACCTCGCTGCCCTGGACGATGCAGACAGCATCGCCACGGCGCTGGTGGAAGAACCTACCCACGCCTGAACCGGGAACAGGGAGGGGGTGAGCTTAATGACGAACGGATGCTGCGGCGACTCGGGTTGCTGTGACGACGAAGACTGCTGCTGACCCGCTCCCGCCCGGCCCAACTAGGTCGCACTAAGTGTCGTTTTGGAGCCTCAAAACGACACTTAGCGCTACCTAGTTGGGTCCCCGAACGCTTGTTCCCACACGCACCGCTGAAAGAGGACCCATGGATTCCGCACAGAGCCTTCCCGTCGCTGTGATCGGCGCCGGGCCTGTTGGCTTGGCCGCCGCAGCCCACCTGCTCGAGCGGGGCTTGGAGCCGCTGATCTTTGAGGCGGGCCCGACGGCGGGTGCTGCCGTTGGGCAATGGCGTCACATCCGGTTGTTCTCACCCTGGCGGTTCAACACTGACGCCGCTGCCGTCCGCCTCCTGGAGGCCGCCGGCTGGGAAGCGCCCCGGCCCACCGCCCTGCCCTACGGCGGGGAGCTGATCGACAACTACCTGGCGCCGCTGGCCGCACTTCCCCAGATCTCGTCGCGCCTGGAGACGGGTGCCCGCGTCACCGCCGTCACCCGGCAGGGCCTGGACAAGACTCACATCAAAGGCCGGGACAACACACCCTTCGTGCTCCGGGTCGAACACGCCGACGGCGAAACCCGGGACCACACCGTGGCAGCAGTCATCGACGCCTCAGGCACCTGGTCCACGCGCAACCCGCTGGGCACCTCGGGCCTCCCCGCCGTCGGGGAAGAAGCAGCGGAGAAGCGAATTTCTGCACCGCTGCCCGACGTCACCGGCCGCGACCGTGCCTCGTTTGCGGGCCGCCGGGTCCTGGTGGTCGGTGCCGGGCACTCCGCCGCCAACACGCTGATCAACCTCGCAGACCTCGCCAAGGACGAGCCGGACACCCGGATCCTGTGGGCCGTCCGGGGCGCAACGGCGGACAAAGTCTACGGCGGGGGCGACCTCGACGGGCTGCCCGCACGCGGCCAGCTCGGCGGACGGGTCCGCCGGCTCGTGGAGGCCGGCAAGATCGAACTGCACACGGGCTTCGGTATCGCCTCGATCAAAGCCCTGGACTCTTCTGTCACTGTGGGCTCGGTTGACGGCCGCACCCTCGACGCCGACGTCGTCATTCCCTGCACCGGCTTCCGCCCGGACCTGGCAATCCTGCGCGAGCTCCGCCTCAACCTGGACCCCGCCATCGAAGCGCCGATGGAGCTGGGCCCTCTGATCGACCCCGAATTCCACTCCTGCGGCACCGTTCCTCCGCACGGCGCCAAGCTCCTGGCCCACCCGGATATGGACTTCTACATCGTCGGCATGAAGTCCTATGGCCGCGCCCCCACCTTCCTGCTGGCCACCGGGTACGAGCAGGTCCGGTCCGTTGCCGCCGCCCTTGCCGGCGACCAGGAATCGGCCGACACCGTGCACCTTGAGCTCCCCGAAACCGGGGTCTGCTCCACGGATGCCGGCACGAGCTGCGACGTCCCCGCCACGGCACAGGACCCGGCCGCTGCCGAGTCTGGTTGCTGCGCCGCACCCGAACCCGTGCTGGTCGGCTTCCCCACGGGTCTGACTCACGGCCGCTCCGGCACCAACAACTAACCGCTCAAACGGCCACCGCCTCCATCGCAAAGGAAACAGCGCACTCATGACCCAGGAACCCACGTCGAAGACCCCGTCCGTGCTGTTCGTCTGCAGCAAAAACGGCGGCAAGTCCCAGCTCGCCGCTGGATTGATGCGTGACCTCGCCGGTGACGCCATTGCCGTCTATTCCGCGGGCACCAAGCCGGCCAAGGACCTGAACCCGCAGGCGGTGGAGTCGCTGACCGAACTGGGCATCGACGTCGCCGGGGAATACCCCAAGCCGGTCACCGACGAGGTCCTGGACACCGTGGACGCCGTCGTCGTGCTGGGCACCGAAGCCAAGCTTCAGGCTCGGGAAGGGACCCGCTTTGAGGTCTGGGAAACGGACGAGCCCTCCGAACGCGGCATCGAAGGCATGGAGCGGATGCGCCTGGTCCGGGACGATATCAAAGCCCGGGTGCAGACGCTCTACACGGAGCTCACCGGGAAGTAGCATGCCCGCTTCGGCGCCGACAAGGACTCTGCATGCACAGTGAGGACTGGCCCGCCGGGCCAGTCCTGATCGGCGTCGAATGGGACTTCTCAGAGCCCCTGATCCGGACCGCTGCAGCGCTGGCCGTTGCTCTGGAAGAGCACCTGATCTGCGGATTCGTTGACCCCGCCGGCTACCTGACCGAGTGGGCGCCCGTGAACCAGCGGACAGCCCTGTCCCTGGACCCGACCATCAACGAAGAAGCCGAATTCCCCTCCGAGCAGCTGCAGCTGAGGCTGGAGGAGATCCTCGGGAAGCCGGGAGAGGCCTGGTCTTTCCGGGTGCTCAACGGCGACGTCGCCAAGGCCCTCAGCCGGCTCGCCGACAACGCCGGCGCATCGCTGCTTGTGGTCGGCACTGGCCGGCCAGGGCCTATGGCGCGGCTGGACCGGGTCCTCGAAGGGTCAGTATCCGCTGCCCTGCTCCGCCGGCAGCACCGTCCTGTCCTGGTTGTCCCCGAAGGCCGCAGCCGCCCGTGATATCAGTCGCCCCTGATATCAGGGGCACCGGAAGATCAGAAGATGGACAGCCCGGTCCTGGTGGTGAACTCGTCAAGCGCCGCGATCCCCGCCATGGAGTTTCCTGACTTGCCCAGCCCCGGGCTCCAGACACACACGGTGCAGTTGTTCGGCACCACGGCAATGATTCCGCCGCCCACCCCGCTCTTGCCGGGAAGCCCCACCCGGTACGCGAATTCCCCGGCCGCGTCATAGGTTCCGCAGGTCAGCATCACGGCGTTGATCCGCTTTGTCTGCGGCGAGGAGAGCAGGGCTGTGCCGTCCACCCGCACTCCGTTGCTGGCCAGGAACCGGCTGGCCAGGGCCAGGTCCGTGCAGCTCATCTCCAGCGAGCACTGGAGGATGTAGTTGTCCAGCACCTCCTGCACAGGGTTCTCGAGGTTGCCGCAGCTGGCCAGGAAGTGGGCCAGCGCGGCATTGCGGTTGCTGTTGGCGCCTTCGGATTCGGCCACCACCGGGTCAACGCCGATCCCGCTGTTTCCGCTTTCCTGCCGGAGCAGGTCCAACACCGCGCCGGAAGCGTCGCCTGTGACGCTCAGGAGCCTGTCCGTCACCACCAGGGCGCCCGCGTTGATAAAGGGGTTCCGCGGAATTCCGTCCTCATGCTCCAGCTGCACCAGCGAGTTGAACGGGTTGCCGGAGGGCTCACGGAAGACACGTTTCCAGATGCCGTCCCCATCCGCCGCCAGGACCAGGGCCAGTGCGAACACTTTGGAGATGCTCTGGATCGAGAACGGGACTGCAGCATCGCCGGAGGCATACACCTGGCCGTCCCCGGTGGCCACGGAAATGCCAAACTGGGCGGCGTCCACGGCGCCCAGCTGCGGTATATAGCTCGCCACCTGGCCTTGTCCCAGTTGCGGCTTGATGGATCCGACGATGTCGTCGAGAAGGTTTTGGATGTCCATGGATCAGGTGTTCTGTTCTGTTGAATTCGTTAGGGGAGTGTTGTCAAAAGTCGAGGATGTTGGCAAAAGCAGGCGCGGATCAGTGTTTTCCGGAACGGGTCCAGAGCCTGATCTGCAGGTGCGCCAGCAGCCGCTGGCCGGGATCCTGGAGGTCTATGCCCGAGACCTCGCAGGACCGGCGCAGGCGGTAGTGCACGGTGTTGCGGTGGATTCCCAGGTCTTCGGCGCAGCTGTTGACGTCGCCAAAGGACTCCAGGTAGGCGAGCAATGTTGTGGCGAATTCCGGGTAGCGCCCGCAAAGTTCTGTGATGCCCTTGTGCCGGAGCTCCTGGCGGGATTCCACCAGGTCCAGCAGCTCATTGACCAGCACCGTGGTTTCCACGTCGCTGAAGGAGGCCACCTTCAGCGACGGGTCCGTGCTGAGCACCGTCAGCACATTCCGGACATGCTCCAGCGACGTATGGAGCCGGTCCAGCCGGTCCACCACCGGCCCGATGGCCGCCTGCACCTGCAGGTCCAGGTGCGCTCCGGCGTCGCGGACAATAACGTTCACCAGCCTGCTGATGGCGGCCGGGGACTTCACCGGATCCAGGTCCGGCAGGATGATGGCCGTCTCCAGTCCCAGTGAGCCCACCACGGCTCCGGGCCGGTATGCCGCCGCATGGATGGAGACCAGGTTGGCAAGCTCCCCCCGTTGGAGCTGGAGACCGGGCGCCGACTGGTGCAGGCTGCCCGATGAAACCAGCACCAGCGCGGCCGGCCGTGACGGGTCCAGCCCGGCGGACTGCGCCTGGGAGTGGATCTGGGCCGTGCCGCTGAGCAGGCTGGAAACCCGGTCCCGGCGCATGGACTGCGACTGTTCATTGCGGTGCCGCACCAGCTCGATGGCGGCGTGCCGCGCGGAACCAACCATGATCCTGTCGGCGTTGGAGGCCAGCTGTTCGGTTCCTTCCTGCAGCCAGATGTAACCCAGGATCCGGCGTCCGGCGAAGATGGCAATGGCCACCCGCTCGCGCAGCCCTTCCTCCGGATTGGCCGGGATATGGATAGGCACTTCGCCTGCCTGCAGGCGCTTGTACACACCGGATTCCTTCAGCAGCTTCTGGTACCGCTCCGGCCCCCGGCGCGCCAAGATGGACAGCCGCCGGAGTTCGTCCACATCGTTGGAGGCGGGGGAATACGCCAGGACCCGGTTGGCCGTGTCCTCAATGACCACGTGTCCGCGGGTGAGGGTTGCCGTGGTCTGCGCGATGCCAAAGAGGTCCCGCTGCATGAGGGTGGAAGTGTCGCCGGAGGGGAGCGATTCGCGGATGCGGTCGACGGCGATGCCTTCGAGCTGGTCCCACCGCGCCTCCGCGCCCACAGCGATGAGCCCCGTCCCGGTACCGTTCATGACCTCACCGACAGCCGCCAGGTCCGCCTCGGAACCCTTGATGGCGATGGCCACGGGACGGTCCGCAAGCAGGGTCCGCACTTTGGGCAGGGCAGCCCTTCCGCGGGCCCCCACCAGGAACACGAGGCAACCGGGCTGGACGGCCGCCCCGTCCTCCGGATCGACAATCACCGTTTCACGGACCTGTTCGTTGTCCGCTTCCGGGGCCATCAACAGCCTGGCATTGTCGACGCCGATGTCCTCCAGGATGTCGCTCAGCGTGACCCGGACGGCGTCCCCGGCTTGCTCTTCAGGCCTCACGTCGTTGTTCAGACCCTTTCTGGTGCTTATCAAGTTTGATGCTGCCGTAGCCGGCGGCGACTGCCACAGCCATGTACCTTACTCGCGTTGGCACGGGCCAAAATTGGCTCCCGGCACAATTGAGCCGCACCGAAACTGTTGGCCATCCCAAAACAAAGCTAGTCCCGGAACCCTAAAGTTGGATACCGGCCCTCCCGGCAAAGACGCCCGGGCCTCAGCACGCACCTGATTTTCGCCGCCTTCCGCGGCCCAGGAGTCAAAGGAGACCCCTCGAATGACCTGCCTCACCAGCGCCCGGGAACTGCCATGAAAGCCCCATCCGCAGGGAAACAACATGACACGCAACCGGCCCCGGACAGCCAGACAAGTACTCCAGGCACCGCCCAACTGGATCCGGCCGACGCCCTGGAGAACAGCCGCGAGCTGATGGGGGACAGGGCAGCGGCAGCGCAGGACTTTTCCAGTGAAGAGGCCGGCTACCACAAGACCCTGACACCCCGCCAGATCCAGATGATCGCCATCGGCGGCGCCATTGGCACGGGCCTTTTTATGGGCGCCGGCGGCAGGCTGAACGGCTCCGGCCCTGCCCTGGTGCTGGTGTACGCCGTCTGCGGCCTGTTCGCCTTCCTCATCCTGCGCGCGCTGGGCGAGCTGGTGCTGTACCGGCCGTCGTCGGGCTCCTTTGTTTCCTACGCCCGTGAGTTCTATGGCGAACGGATGGCACATACCGCCGGCTGGCTCTATTTCCTGAACTGGGCCATGACCTCCATTGTGGACGTCACCGCCGTCGCCCTGTACGTGAAGTTCTGGGCCCCCTACTGGGAGCCGGTGCGTGACATGCCGCAGTGGGCCATTGCACTGCTGGCCCTTGTGGTGGTCCTCGGCCTGAACCTCGTCTCCGTGAAGGTGTTCGGCGAGATGGAGTTCTGGTTCGCGCTGACAAAGGTGACGGCGCTGGTCCTGTTCCTCATTGTGGGTGTCTGCTTTATCGTCTTCGGCGGCAAGACGGACCTGGGAACGCCGGGGATCGGCATCATCCTGGAGACCGGCGGCGCCTTTCCCACCGGCGCGGTGGCGCCGCTGCTGGCCATCAGCGGCGTGGTCTTCGCCTATGCCGCGATCGAGCTCGTTGGCACGGCGGCCGGTGAGACGGCCCACCCCGAGAAGGTGATGCCCAAGGCGGTGAATACGGTCGTGGCCCGCATCGCCGTGTTCTACATCGGTTCGGTGCTGCTGCTCTCCCTGCTCCTTCCCTTCACTGCCTACAAGGCGGGGGAGTCCCCGTTTGTCACGTTCTTCTCGCACCTGGGTTCGCCGGAATCGGCGGCGGTGTCCGCGTCCGTGATGAACTTCGTGGTGCTCACGGCCGCCCTGTCCAGCCTCAACGCGGGCCTTTACTCCACCGGGCGCATCCTGCGGTCCATGGCAGTCAATGGATCCGCACCTGCTTTCACGGCGCGGATGAGCCGCAGCGGGGTGCCCTACGGCGGGATCCTGCTCACCGCCGTCGTCACCCTGCTGGGAGTTGGCCTCAACGCGCTGGTGCCTTCGCATGTGTTTGAAATCGTCCTGGAAATCTCCGCAGTGGGCATCATCGGCGGCTGGGCCACCATCATGCTCTGCCACATCAAACTCCAGAAGTGGGTCCGGCAGGGCAAGGCCGTGCGCCCCTCATTCAGGCTGTTCGGCGCGCCCTATACGTCCTACCTGACGCTGGCATTCCTCGCTTTTGTGCTGGTCACCATGGCGTTTTCCGAGATGGGCCGCTGGGTCCTGCTGTCCTCGCTGGCACTGGTCCCGCTGCTCAGCCTTGGCTGGTACGCGACGCGCCGCCGCCGCGCTGAGGCTGCCCTGGCGGCCGCGAACCACGCGAACTAGCCCAGTGACGAATCAAAAACAGAACATCCCCACGAACAACGGAAAAAGCTTCATGACGTACGACGCCGCGTCCCCGGCCCTGCAGGTTCAGCCGGCACATTCGCCGGTGCTTTCGCACCCACTTTCGACGGGGCGGGTGGCAACGTCGCCAACATCCGCCCAGCCTGAGATCGGAACGCCCAGCCGTGCCTGGCGGATCCGGGCCGACTCGTGGGAGTTCCTGGGTTATGCCCTCAGGCAACTGGCCAACGGTTCAGGCAGCAACGGCCAGTCCGGACTGCTGGGCCAGATCAGGAGGGCCCTGGCGCTCCTGGACTCGGTGGAGCCCTACTGGGCGTTCCCCGGACGTGCCAGCATGGACCGTCTGAACAGCATCATCGCTGCCGGGCAGTACCAGGACGCGGTTGACCTGGTGGACGGGATCAGGGCAAGGATGGGACGGGCCAGGCCCCCAGCGGAACAGCCCACTACGGGCCACTCAGAAGCTGCCGAACCCACGCACGACACGGACCTGACTGCGGAGCGTCCGCGGTTTGAAGTGCTGGTGGTTGACGATATCCCGGTGCAGGACGCAGAGGCGCTCAGGAACGACATGCTCGCCCAGCGCCGCCCGGCCGACGCCTTCAGTTACGACGTCAATGTGGTCTCCTCCTACGAGGACGCGCTGGTGGCTTTGTTGCTCAACCCTGACATCCAGGCGTGTGTCCTCCGGCCGGGATTCGGCATCCGGGCTTCCCGGCCCCTCGGATCGGACCTGAAAAGGGTTGTCTCCCGCCACGTCGAGGATGACCTCGAACGGCTCCGTCCCATCGACCGGATCCTTCGGCTGGCTGAACGGATCGCTGAACTCCGCCCGGAGCTGGACGTCTACCTTGTGGCAGGTGTTGCCATCGAGGGCCTGGCCGGTTCGCTGACGCGCCGGTTTGCGCGGATCTTCCGGCGGGAGGACAGGCTGGACCTGCACCTGTCGCTGCTCGCCGGGGTGGCCGGACGCTATGAAACACCCTTCTTCACGGCGCTGCAGGAATACAGCCGCAGGCCTGCCAGTGTCTTCCATGCCCTGCCGATATCCCGCGGCGGCTCGGTGGGGAACTCCCCGTGGATCAGGGACATGGCTGATTTCTACGGCCAGAACCTGCTCCTGGCCGAGACCTCCGCCACGTCCGGCGGCCTTGATTCGCTGCTGGATCCGCATGGCTCCATCAAGAAGGCACAAACCCTGGCGGCGAGGGCTTTCGGGGCGGAGAAGACGTTCTTTGTCACCAACGGCACCTCCACTGCCAACAAGGTGGTGCACCAGGCCATCGTGGCGCCGGGGGACATTGTGCTGGTGGACCGCAACTGCCACAAGTCCCACCACTATGCCCTGATGCTCTCCGGCGCCCAGGTGGCGTACCTGGACGCCTACCCCCTGGACCAGTACTCGTTCTACGGGGCCGTGCCGCTGGAGAGCATCAAGAAGATGCTGCTGGACTACCGCCGCGCCGGCCGGCTGGACCGGGTCAAGATGATCACGCTGACCAACTGCACCTTCGACGGCATTGTGTACGATCCCGAAAGGGTCATGGAGGAATGCCTGGCCATCAAGCCGGACCTGGTGTTCCTCTGGGATGAGGCCTGGTTCGCCTTCGCCGGGTTCCATCCGGTGTACCGCCGTCGGACGGCCATGGCGGCTGCCGCCAAGCTGGAGGCGCAGTTCCGGGACCCCGGTTTCAGCGTCCGGCACGCAAAGCAGGCGGCGGAGCTGCCGGACGCAGAAAGCGGCGGCCCCGAAGCGGACGACGCCTGGCTCCGGACCCGGCTCATCCCGGATCCGGCAAAGGCCAGGCTGCGGGTCTATGCCACCCAGTCCACGCACAAAACCTTGACCTCCCTGCGCCAGGGGTCCATGATCCACGTGTTCGACCAGGACTTCGAACAGCTCAACGGCGAGGCGTTTCGTGAGGCCTACATGACGCATACCTCCACCTCGCCCAACTACCAGATCCTGGCGTCGCTGGACATCGGCCGGCGGCAGGCGGAGCTGGAAGGTTTTGCCCTGGTGCAGAAGCAGGCGGACCTCGCGGTGAGCATAGCCCAGGCGGTGGCGCGCAACCCGCTGCTGAAGAAGTACTTCCGCATCCTGGGCGCCAAGGAACTGGTGCCGGAGGAGTTCCGTGAGACGGACTGCTCCATGCCGCTGAGCCAGGGACTGTCCGCCTTTGACGAAGCCTGGCGGCGGGACGAGTTTGTGGTGGATCCCAGCAGGCTCACGCTGGACATCGGGCTGACCGGAATTGACGGCGACACCTTTAAGCACGACCACCTTATGGACAAGTACGGCATCCAGGTCAATAAGACGTCTCGGAACAGCGTGCTGTTCATGACAAACATCGGCACGTCGCGCAGCGCGGTGGCCTACCTGGTGGAGGTGCTGGTGAAGCTGGCCGAGTCCTTCGAAACGGAAAAACGGACGCTGGGGCCGCGGGGCCTCAGGGCATTGGAAGCCCGCGTTTCGGCGCTGAGCAGCGCCCCGCCGGCGCTTCCGGATTTCAGCAGTTTCGCCCGCCGGTTCCGCACTGATGCCACGTCGCCGGACGGCAATCTCCGGGCCGCCTACTTTGAGACGTACAAGGACGGAGCCACGGAGTACGTGGAACCTGCCGAGCTGGCCGCGAGGGTGGAGGCCGGGCATGAGGTGGTGTCTGCCGGCTTTGTGACACCGTACCCACCAGGGTTTCCCATTCTGGTGCCGGGCCAGGTGATCACGGGCAATGCCCTGGCCTTTATGGCGGCACTGGACACCCGCGAAGTCCACGGGTTCGATCCCGCCCTCGGTTACCGGGTGTTCACGGAAGAATGGCTCACCTCGGCCAGCTAGCGCCGGGCACCGCTGCCCCGGGTCTCCTTGAGCCGGGCGCGGTGCGCGGTGGCCCTGAGCTGCAGGATGCGGGCGGCGCCCGCGATGGCCACCAGGACGCCGCCGGTGACGCTGGCTATAAACAGGGCCATGCCCAGCGGGACAACTCCTTCCATTCCCAGATACCTGACGGCCACCTGGTCCTGGTTCTGCATGATGAAGATAATCAGCAGGATCAGGAGCACCAGGGCGGCCACGACGGCGGCCCACACCATTCCGGCGCGGGTCACCCGTTGCGGGCCTGCTGAGGGCGCTGCCGGGGGAGCGGCGGGGGTGGCCGCTGCGGCGGGCAGGGCCCCGCTGGCTGCTGCATCTTGAGACGCGGGAGGACTGGCGGACGCGGGCGGACTGACGGGGCGGGACTCCGGCACCGGCTGCCCCACATACTCCTCGCCGGGTTGCGGCCGACGCTCCGCGCCGCCCGCAGGCATGGACTGTCCTGTACTCATTTTGCCGCCTCTTTAGTAAGCATACTTACAGTTCCACCATAGTGGCCGTCCGGCGGCGGTGTATAGCTGGAGACGTGTTTAGCGCCGCGGTGTAAAGCTGCAGGGTTTCGCCGAGTCCTCCGGTCAGGCCCGGCCCGTGCTGACGTTGGCGGAGAAAAGCAGGAGAGTCAGCCGTCGGCCAGCCGGCGGGCATGCTCCCGTTCTGCCGCCGTCAATTCGCCGGCCCCGCTGGCCTGCAGGACCCAGGCCGTCACCGCGCCGCCCGGACCGGCGACGGATCCGGCGCTGAGGGCTTCTTGCATCCGGCGGCGGACCTTGGCCAGCCGCTCCGGCTCGGTGGCGAAGATAATCTTCAGGCGCACCGTCCCGCCAGTGCGCTCGGCGCTGGTGTGGTGCGCGGCAAGCGGGCAAGGCGGCGGGTGCTCAAAACTCCCGCAGAGGGCAAGCGTGATGGCCGCGCCCGGCGCACGGACATCGGCTCCTGCGTCCATCAGCAGGGTGGCGTTCTGTGCATAAAGTCCGCGCATGGCCCCATTCTCCGGCATCCCACCGCCTTGGCGCAGCCGAAGGGCCCCGCTCATACCTGAACGGGGCCCTCCTCGGACAGTGGGTCATGCCGGCTTGTCAGACCTTCTCAAAATTGCGGTCAGCAGCAGGCTCCTGGACCTTTGGTGCCTTCCGGCGGGGAACGAATGCCCAGAACTTGAATTCAGGCTCCGTCAGGTCCGGCTCTGAACGGGCCGGCTGCGTGTCCTGTTTTTTCTCAGGTTCGCGTTCGGCTTCCTTGCGGATGCCCCACCCGAAGTCCTTACTCGATGAATAGCACATCACAACCTCCTAATAGTGATTGCCCTTTAATCGTCCTCCGTTACTGCCTCTGAGTCGACACCCCGGCCGTATCATGTAAGTCGTGACTGCCGCGGGCCACGGGTTTTTCGCCTCGGCTGGCAAGCCGTTGCGGTCACGGCAGCGGCGATGAAAGGCAAGTATGGAGTCCAGCGGTCTCGATCATATTGACGAGGCGATCCTTGCCGAGCTCACCAGGAACGCCAGGATTCCCCATGCCGAGCTCGCCCAGCGCGTGATGCTGTCCCGGAATGCCGTACGCCAGAGGATCACCCGGATGGAGCGCCGCGGGCATATCGAGGGCTACACCATTATTGCCGGCAGCCCGGGCCAGCGGATGGTGTCCGCCATGCTGCTGGTGTACCGCAAGGACCGGATGCGCGGTTCCGATGTGCTGGCGGCGCTTCGGAACATTCCGGAAGTGGTCCTCTGCGATGTGCTCAGCGGCGACTTCGATCTTCTGGTGCGTCTGGAAGCCCGCTCCCTGGAGCGGATCCAGGACATCTGGGAACAGATCGCGGGCCTCCCCGGCGTGCATGACACCGTGACGGCGCTGACCCTTTCCACCGTTATCCGCCGCGAGACCCCCGGGTATGACAACAGGCAAGACAAGGGCTATGACAACGGGCAGGACAACAGCCAGAACAACAGCCAGGACAAGAGCCAAGACCACGGGGACCGTCCGGAGGGAAGCTAGAAGCGGATGGCGTCGATCACCTTGATTCGCACGGCCACCAGGGCGGGGATGGCGCCGGCCAGCGCGCCCACCAACACGGCGGAGCCCAGCCCAAGCATCGCGGCCTCAACCGGAAACCCCGGATACTCCGTTAGCCCGGGCGCGATGTTGGCCTGGATCCACGGGTGCTTCACCACCGCCACGGACAGCATGACGCCAACGATTCCGGCCACCGCAGTGGCAACCACGGATTCCATCATGACACCGAGGAAAATCCGCTGCGACGTGGCTCCAAAACTGCGGCGGATGCCGATTTCCCGTACCCGGTACCGCACCGTCACCATGGAAATGTTCAGCATGCCCACCGCGCCCAGGAGGAGCACAAGCCCGGCGATACCGCCAACGGCAAGCTGGACAGTCGCGAACGGATCCCCGTTGCTGGCATAGTCCGTCCGGTCCACCTGCACCTGCATGCCGGGGAACTGCCGCTGCAGGTCCGAGGTAATGGCAAATTTGAGTACTTCGGCCTGATCGTCCCCCACCCAGAGTTTGAACTGCCCGAATCCTCCCGAAGAGATGTCCGCGCGGTCCGCTGCCCCGGTCAGCATAAAGGCCGACGGCGGTGCCTGCGGGAACTGGTCGGGAACCACCCCGATGATCACCGCCGTCGTTTCCTGCGTTCCGAGAAGCTGGACCTTTGGATTGGTGGTCAGGTTTGGCCGGCCTGCGGCGTTGTAAAAGCCCTCTGAGACAACCAGTGCCGGGGCAAGCCGGTTTTCGTCGTCGGCGGCGAACCATCCGCCCTGGCGGACGTCCAGGCGGTGGATCATTCCGTAACCGGGATCCACGAGCTGGAGGTTCAGCTGCTGCACGCCGTACGGGGACTGGAAGGAATGCTGTGCCTGTTCTGAATGTGAGTAGTAGGTGATCCCATAGCGGTCGATCACGCCCTGGTAGGCGTCCTCGAGTTTCTGCTGATCCGGCTGGGTTGGCCCGAAGACGCCGATGCCCAGGGTGGCCGCACGCCCGCCGTACTGTTCTGAGCTTGCCTTGAAACCTTCTCGTGCCAGGTTCCCTAAACCCACGACGGAGGTCAGGGCAGCCACGGAAAGTGCCACCCCCACGAGCGCCAGCAGAATCCGGGTCTTGTTGATCCTCAGTTCCTGCCAGGCTTCCAGGAGGGCAGAAATGATGCCGGTCATGCGCTCACTCCCGCCGGGACGTCCGCAGCGGACAGGACACCTGTTTCCAGCCGGTAGCAGGCCCGGGCGAGTGAGGCCACATTGACGTCGTGGGTGATGGTGACCAGTGCGGCGCCGGATTCGGTGGCCACAGTGTCCAGCAGCGCCATCACGGCCTGTCCGGTATCCACATCGAGGGCGCCCGTAGGCTCATCTGCCAGGATCAGGCGGGGGCGGCGGACCAGCGCCCGCGCAATGGCAACCCGTTGCTGTTCACCGCCGGAGAGCATGTTGGGCAGCGTCTGGGCCCTGTGGGCCAGGCCCACCCGGTCCAGGATGTCCATCGCTATCTCCCGCCGCCGCCAAAACTGGGCACCGCGGGCATACAGGAGCGGTGTGATGACGTTGTCCAGTGCGGTGCGGCCGGGCAGCAGGTTGAACTGCTGGAACACAAATCCCACGGCCTCCCCGCGGAGCTTTGCCCTGGCACCGCCTTTCAGTTGCTGCACAGGAGTTCCCATGAAGCTCAGTTCCCCGCTGCTGGGCAGGTCAAGGAGACCGAGCAGGTTCAGCAGCGTGGACTTGCCGCACCCGGACCGTCCCACCACTGCTGTGTGGTCGCCGCTGTGAACGGCAAGGTCAACGCCGCGAAGAATATGCAGTTCCTGGTCATCAGGCAGCAGGACTGTCCGGGTGACCCCTTTGAGGGCTACAAGTTCCTCCACCGTCAGCCGCCCATCGGCATGCCGGGTCCGCCGAACTGCGGTCCGGCGGGCGCTTGGGCGAGTGCGCCCGGAATGAACTCAAGGACCGCTTCGCCCTCAGCCAGGCCCGAGACCACCTCCACCACGGAACCATCGTTGAGGCCCAGCTGGACCTTGCGCTGCTCGGGCTCAGCCACGGGACCGCCGGGCGGGAGTCCGCCCACCGGAGCTCCAGCAGCAGTTCCCCCGGCGGGGGCATCTCCGGCCACAGCCGTGCCGGCAGGCCCGCCGGCTCCGGGGACGCCGGCGGGGGGCGCCATGCCATCCGCCGCGATCCAGACGATGCCTTCCTTGACGCTGCCCTCCACAGCCGTGAGCGGCACGGTGAGGACGTTAACGGCTTCGCCGGCGGTGACGGTCATGGTGGCGCCGAGTCCCGCAAAAACTTCAACGTTGGTGGGGACAGCGCAGCTCAGCGTCCCGGTGGGCGAGCCGCCCTGCTCCGGCGCCCCGCCGGCAGAACCGGGACCCGCGACGGCCATGGGAACCGAGCGGCTGGCGCCGCCGCCCGTACTTCCGCCCATCCCGCCGCTGACCGAAGCCTCCGCGGCTCCGCTGGCCACACTCTTCAGGTCCACGGACGGGCAGGTGAATGGAGCGGGGCCACCCACCAGCGAGATTTGCGCCGATCCCGGCTTGGCCAGGAGCCGGTACTGCTGGGCAGCGTTCACGGAGCCGCTGACGGTGTAGGTTCCTGGGTCGATTGTTCCGGCAGCCTGTCCCACGCTGACCTGCTGGTCGATCAGGACGTCCAGGGTTTTAAGGGCACCGCCTGCGGGCGCCAGCACATCGGTATATGTATAGGTGGGAAGGGCTGCAGTGCGGGCTGCCGGCTGGCTTTCGGACCCCTGCCCTCCCGGTCCGGTTGCCCCCTCGGTGCCGGCTTCAGTGCCCGTCCGCGCAGGCTGGACCTCGCTCCGGACCTGGTACAGGGGATCCCCGGCTACCACCTTCACGCCTGGTTCCAGGAAGATGTGCGTCACCACGCCGGCAGCGGTGTTCCGCACGCCCACCGCCGCATCATTCTGGACAGTTGCCTTGATCTCCACCTTGTTGGTGACCGTCGCCCGGACCGCCTGCACCACAGGAACGGCCACTTGCGCCCCTGGGCCTGCCACCGCAGGTTCCGGTTCCATGCCATCCACAAAAGCGATTTTGACCAACGTCACCGCAATGACCGCGAACACTGCCAGCCACGCTGCCGGCAACACAATACGCCTGAAAACTCTCATTCCTGCCCCCATCAGTACTTCCCCCGGAGCACCTCTCCACGGGATGCATACTCAGCATATAGTCAGCCCGCTCCAGAACGGGACATATCTCACAGTTGACTGCCCAAGGAGGGTTGGCCGATGATTATCTACAACGATGTAAATCCGCTGAAAGGTCATCATGCCCCGCCTCGAAACCGCTGCCGGCCCGGCCAGCCCGGCCAGCCCGGACCCGGACATCACAGCCCCGGACAACACGGACCCGGGGCTTCCGGATCCCTTCATCCTTCAGCGGGCCGATCCCTGGATGACCAGGCATCAGGGCCGCTACTATTTCACCGCCTCAGTCCCGGAGTACGACCGCCTGGTGATCCGGCAGGCGCCCAGCCTTGCAGGTCTTGGTTCCGCACCTGAAGCGACCATCTGGCAGCGGCCTGCATCGGGACCGCTGGGCGGCCATATCTGGGCGCCGGAACTGCACCACTTCGACGGCGGATGGCACCTGTATTTCGCCGCCGGCGACAGCGATGATCCCTTCAGGATCCGGATGTATGTGATGTCCAACCCGGAGACGGACCCTGCAGCGCCAGCCTGGGGTCCGCCGGTGCGCATCCACACCCACAAAGAGAGCTTCTCGCTTGACGCCACCACCTTTGAGCACGGCGGCACCAGGTTTCTTGTGTGGGCACAGATGGACCCCGATTCCAGCCTGTTCATCGCTCCTCTGTCCTCACCTTCAACACTGGCCGGGCCGCCGGTGCGCATCGCCGATCCCACGCTGGGCTGGGAGATAATCGGCCACCGGGTGAACGAGGGCCCGGCGGTCATTCAGCGCAACGGGCGGATCTTCCTGACCTTCTCTGCCAGCGCCACCGACGCGAACTACTGCATGGGCCTGCTGACGGCGGACGCCGGTGCTGACCTGCTGGATCCGTCCTCCTGGACCAAGGATCCGCTTCCGTGGATGGCAACCTCGGACCGCTCCGGGGAGTTCGGGCCCGGGCACAACTCCTTCACCCTGGACGAGGCCGGAAACGATCTGATCGTTTATCATTCCCGTTCCTACCGCGACGTTATGGGAGATCCGCTCCGGGACCCGAACCGCCACACCCGGATCAGGCGCATCCACTGGTCTGCCGACGGCCGGCCCTCCGTCAGCTGCTGATGCAGACCACTTTTGGCTGGGTCATCTCCTCATAGGCGAAGCGCACACCCTCCCGGCCCATGCTGCCGTATTTGGAGCCGCCGAAGGGCATGCCATCAAAACGGTAGTCCGAGGAGTCATTGATCATCACCCCGCCCGCCTCCAGCCGCCTGCCAGCTTCCATGGCCGACGCGAGGGATGCGGTGAAGATGCCGGCGTGCAGGCTGAACTCAATGGAGTTGGCAAGCTCAATGGCCTCGTCGAAGCCGGTGAACGGCTGGAGCATGACCACCGGGGCGAAGACCTCCTCGCGCCAGAGCCTGCCGTTGAGCGGCACGTTTTCCAGGACAGTGGGCTCCAGGACGTTTCCGGAACTGGAACCGCCCGCCAAAAGGGTGGCGCCGGCGTCGAGCGCTTCACTGATCTTCGCCGTTGCCTCGCCAACGGCAGCTGCGGTGATCATCGGCCCCACGTCAGTGCCTTCTGCGGCCGGGTCACCGGCCACCAGGGCCGCCGTGGCGGCCAGGAAACGGCTCCTGAATTCGGCAAGAACGCTCTCGTCCACCAGGATCCGCTGCACGCCCACGCAGTTCTGGCCTGCGGCCCAGAAGGCACCGGAAACGCAGGCTTCCACTGCTGCCGCAATATCGGCGTCGGCCAGCACCAGGTTGGGGGCGTTGCCGCCCAGGTCCATGGACAGCTTCTTGAGGCCGGCTTCCCGCGCAATGGATTCTCCAGTGGAAAAGCCGCCGGTAAAGGACACCATCCTGACGTCCCGTGAACGCACGACGGCGGCAGCCAGTTCGCGCCCGCCGTGCACCACCGTGATGGCCTCAGGCGGCAGCCCTGATTCCCGCAAGGCATCCACCAGCAGCTGCGCGGACAGCGGAGTCAAGGCTGAGGGCTTCAGGATGACGGCGTTTCCGCCGGCAATGGCGGGGCCGATCTTGTGCGCCACCAGGTTGAGGGGATCGTTGAACGGCGTAATGGCCGCCACGATGCCCAGCGGTTCCCGGCTGAACCATCCCGTCCGGTTCTCCGATCCGCGGTAGGCATCAAACGGGATGACTTCTCCGGCGTTGCTTTTGGCCTCGGCCGCTGAGAGGGAGAGGGTGTTGATGGCCCGGACCACTTCCTTGCGCGCCTGGCGGATGGTCTTGCCCGCTTCGGCCGTGATGGTCCGCGCAAACTCGTCGCTTCGCAGTTCCAGGAGCCGGGCGGCGCCCGCCAGGATGTCGGCGCGGTCGCTGCGGGACAGGGCACCTGCCAGCCGGGCGCCTTCACGGGCCGTGGCCAGGACAGCGTCGATGGAGGCTGCGGGGGTGATGGGCACTCGGCCGACGCATCCGCCGTCGTACGGACTGAAAACCTCAGCGTATTTCGGGGCGTCCACGCCGGTCAGGGGATCGGCAAGCTTATGCACGAGCGGCCTCGATCGGTGCCGGTGCCACTGCTGGTGCCCCTGCCTGGGCGGATGAACTGTTCCTGGCGTGGATGGCGATGATGTCCGACAGCAGCGCGTACGCAGTTTCGATCCTTCCGGCCCCGGGGCCGGACACCGTCACCTGGCCCAGAAGGTCGGTACTGAAGGCCACGGCGTTGGTGGCGCCGGAAACTCCGGCCAGTCCATGCTCAAGGGGGAGGGCCTGCGGGGCGACGCCGGCTGTCACCGATCCGTCAGGGTTCCGCTGCGCTGATCCCACCAGTTTCCAGCGCTTGCCTTCAAGTGAGGCCTGCCTGACGTCCTGCACAGTCACCGAGGAGATGCCTTCCCGGCTGATGTCACTGAGTTCAAGGCTGGCACCCAGCAGTTCGTTGGCCAGGATCAGCACTTTGAGCTGGACGTCGTAACCGTCGATGTCCGCGCTGGGGTTTGCCTCCGCGTATCCCAGGTCCTGGGCCTCACGCACCGCCTCCTGGAGGCTGAGGCCGGATTCCATCCGCCCCAGGACGTAGTTGCTGGTGCCGTTCATGATCCCCTCGAAGCCGCCCAGCCGTAAGCCGCCGAACATCTGCTTCGCCAGCCGGATGACCGGTGTGCCGCTCATAACGGAACCTTCGAACTCGAAGGCGACGCCGTGCTCCGCGGCAAGGGCTGCAAGCTCCCGTCCGCGCAGGGCCACCGGGCCCTTATTGGTGGTGCAAACGCTCTTGCCTGCTTCGATGGCCCAGCGGACGTGCGAAACCGCCGGCTCGCCGTCGTCAGGGTTGGTGAAGGTTGCCTCCACCACAATGTCCGCCGGGCAGTTGCGGATGACCGCCTCGTTGTCCGTCTCGGCAGACCCGCCGAACTGTTCAAAGGTGGCCCCGGGTCCGAGGGCGAGGACGGCGGCCAGATCGATCCCGCCGGCGTCCACCAGCGAACCGAGGCGCAGGTCCGTGATGGCCGTGACGCGCAGGCCGAATCCCAGGTCTGCCTGCAGCTGTGATCCGCGGGACTGGATCAGTTCAGCCAGGGTGCGGTTCACGCCGCCGAAACCGATGAGCGCGAGGTTGTAGGTGGTCATGGATCCCTCTTTCAGGAGTGCTGCTGTGGTGGGACTTCAATCGTGTCCCGGCAGCCTGTCCGTTCAGCCATGTGATTCCGCCCTAACTGCTGCGCAAAGTGACCATGTGACGGGCGAATTGACCATAAGGCGTGCAATATAAGCATTTTTAGATGTTCTTGATGACTACTGACCCTCATTTGTGTTACTTTCATCACCTCTTGCGACGCCGGCGGCCAGCTCCTTGCAGCCTCGTCACCGCACCAAACGCAAGGGCCACGTGCAGCAGATTGCTGCATCCTCACCATCCCGGGAGACCTCATGTCACTCTCTTCACCTACCGAACTGGGAACAAGCGCCCCGGCCGCGGAACCGGCCACCGGCCTCCGCCGGTCCATGGGCTCACGCCACCTGGTCATGATCGCCATGGGGGGCGTCATTGGCTCGGGCCTGTTCCTCAGCTCCGGATACACCATCTCGCAGGCTGGCCCGCTGGGCGCCGTCCTGGCTTACCTTGTGGGCGCCTTTGTGGTCTACCTGGTGATGGCCTGCCTCGGCGAGCTTGCCATCGCCTACCCGGTGTCCGGCGCCTTCCACATCTATGCAGCCCGATCCATCGGCCCGGCCACGGGCTTCACCACGGCCTGGCTATACTGGCTGTGCTGGGCCGTGGCCATCGGATCAGAATTCACGGCCTCGGGGCTGCTGATGCAGCGCTGGTTCCCGGGCGTGGATGTCTGGGTGTGGTGCGTCGTTTTCGCGCTGATACTCTTCTCGCTCAACGCCATCTCGTCGCGGGTTTTCGGCGAATCCGAATTCTGGTTTTCCATCATCAAGGTGGGGGCCATTCTTGTCCTGATTGTGTTGGGCGGCGCTGCCCTGTTTGGCTTCCATCCCCTGGCCGGCGGTGACCATCCAGTACTGTTCAGCAACTTCGCCACGTCCGCCGGCCTCTTCCCCAACGGCTTCACCGGCGTCCTGGTCACCGCCCTCGCCGTGTTTTACGCGTTCTCCGGGTCTGAACTGATCGGTGTAGCCGCCGGCGAGACGGCCGATCCGGAAAAGAACATCCCCAAGGCCATGCGGACCACCGTCATCCGGCTGCTGATCTTCTTTGTCGGCGCCATCGCCGTTATCGCCGCCACCATTCCCTACGACCAGGTGGGCCTGGATGAAAGCCCGTTTGTCACTGTCTTTTCCGCCATTGGCATCCCGTTCGCCGCAGACATCATGAACTTTGTGATCATCACGGCACTGCTGTCCGCGGGCAACAGTGGACTGTTCTCCTGCGCCAGGATGCTCTTCTCCCTCGCCGAAGAGGGACATGCGCCCAAGGCGTTCCGGAAACTCACCAAGCGGGGCATTCCCATGCTGGCGCTCAGCGTCAGCATGGTGGGCGGGCTTGCCTCGCTGATCTGCAGCGTTGTGGCACCCGAAACCGTGTACCTGGCGCTGGTGTCAGTGGCCGGGTTCGCCGTGGTGGGAGTCTGGATGTCAATTACGGCATCCCATTTCTTCCACCGGCGCGCATTCGTCAGGGCCGGCGGCGATGTTGCCGCCCTGGCCTACAAGGCGCCGTTCTTCCCGCTGGTGCCCATCCTTGCCTTCACCCTGTGCCTCGTCTCGCTGGTGGGCATCGCGTTTGATCCCAACCAGGTGGCGGCGCTTTACTTCGGGGTTCCCTTTGTGGCCGGATGCTACCTGTTCTTCCACTTCAAGTACGGGCGTTCACGGACGGCCCTGCGCTAAGCCGCCTTCGTGCCTGCTACTGCCGGGCTATGTCATCCGCTTCCTGCGGCCCGTGGAACTCACAAGGACCATGGTGCCGCAGGGGGAGGAGGCAGGTCCTCCCGGTGGCCAGGTGGACGTTGGCACACCGCCCTGCCCGTGCCACGTCTTCACGGACATTCGTGTTGCTCAGATCTGACCGGAGCACCCCTGGGCCTGTATTTGCCCGGCGCGAGGGTTCACCCTGTGGGGACCAGGGGGATGCGGATGGATGCTCAGCTGTCATTGGGGCTCCTCTTTGAGCGTTTGCTTTCGATGGATGCTTTTCTCATGACATACAGCTCTTTAATTTTGCTCCCCGCTCGTTACGAATGGGTTAAAAACTTTGATGGATTTGCTGGCCGCCTCCGGCTGCCTTTCCGCCGGAACCGTTGTGCAAGAATTGGTGGCGCCTCAAGAATTGGGGCCTCGAAAGAATCGGGATGCAGTCCCGCCGTCAGGAGCAGCACCCATGGAATCCTCCGAAGCCTCATCCCTGGCCCAGGGCCTTCGGATCGTACGGGTGGTTGCCGACCGGGAAAAGTGGGGCCGGCCGCTGTACGGCGTCACCCAGATAGCTGCAGATCTCGGCCTGGACCGGAGCCGCGTTTCCCGGCTCACCCAGGAGCTGTGCGATCTCCGGCTGCTGGAAAGGGTGGAACGCGGGCCCTTCCGGCCGGGCGCCGCCTTTTTTACGTTGGCGGCTTCCCTTAACACCGGATGGGCCCACGAATCCAGGGCGGAACTCCAGCGGATCGAGGCGTCGCTGGGGCTGCCGGGAAAGCTCTCCGTGCTGGACGGCGCCCGGGTCATCCTGGTCCGTTCCTCCGCCGGGCACGGGGCACTGGCCGGGTCCATCCACCCGGGCATGGTGACCCCCGTCTGGTGTACGGGTTCAGGGCGGGCGCTGCTGTGGGACCACACTGCCCAGGGCATCACCGAGGTACTGGACGACGTCGAGTTCATCGGTGTGGGAGGACCCCAGGCGGCACACTCCGCAGCCGAAGTGTCAGCCCTGATGGAACGGGACCACACCCGTGGCTGCGTCTACGCCGTGGAGGAGTTCGAACACGGGGTCCATGAAATTGCCGTCCCCATCCGGAACCCGGAAGGGCGGATCGTTGCGTCGCTGTGCGTCTACGGCGGCCGCGACGGGTTCGAGGGGCGGCTGGAGGAGATCCGGACCGAGCTGGAAGAGTCTGCCCGGACATTGTCCGCCGCCTCACCAGCCCAAGGGCCGCCGTCGTCCTCCGGGACCTAGACCCTCGGCCGGCAGGCGCCGGAGCGGCAGCGGGCGTTAGCTGCCTGTGTTTTCCGTGACGGGCTGGTCCGCTTCGTTGTTGTTTGATTCGCCGCGCAGGGCGGCTTCCAGCCAACGCCCCCACTCGACGGCGGCTGCCGCGCACTCGGTGCGCCGGCCCGCCAGGCGGGTTTTCGGCCCCACCACCTGCAGTGCGGCCACCACCTCGCCGCGGAAATCGCGAACCGGGACAGCGATGGAGAACAGTCCCGGCTCGGCTTCCTCGTCGACCACCGAGTACCCGCGGGACCGCGCCTGCTCCAGCCGTCCGATAAAGTCGTCAACACTTGCAGGGGTGTTGGGCCCATGCCTGACAAACTCGGTGTTGGCAAAGACCGTGCGGACCTCCTGCTCTGAGGCGTCCCACAGCAGGGCCTGGCCGGCGTCACTGCAGTACGCCGGATAAGGCCGGCCGATCCAGGAGCCGATCATCCGGCTGGCCGCCGGAACGCGCTCGCCGATCGTGACAGTCGAATCGCCCTGCAGGACGCCCAGGAAGCACCCCTCGTTGGTTGCGGCAACAAGGCCCTCCAGGGCCGTCAACCCGTCCGTCCGCAGCCGCTGCTCGGTGATGGCCTGGGCGTCCGCGTAGAGTCCCCAATGCAGTGCGTAGGCCCGGCGCTCGCCGCGGATGAGGAAGCCCTCCTGGTCCGCCACCTTGAGCCCGCGGGAAACCTGGCTGCGGTCCCTGCCCAGGTCCGCCGCCACGTCCGCCACAGTTGCGCCCGGTTCTCCGGCCTCCTGCCGTGCAGCCACAGCGAACACAACCTTCATTCCGCGGCCCATGCTGGAGTTTTTTGGCATGCCCCCGAGTCTAGTCAACCGCCGGCGCCAACCGCTGACACGACCAGGCATCAGCCGCCGTCGCCTTCTGCCGCCTAGAAGATGGCGAAGACCCGGGCAGGAAAGCCGCTGCCGCCCTGGGGCTTGGGCCAGGTGGCCACCACGACGGCGCCAGCCTCAGGCAGCCCCGCCAAACTGGCCATCAGCTCGATCTGCCACCGGCCCTGCGCCAGGATGTAGGTTTCGAGGCTGAAGTCCTGCCGGGAGGTGGACTGGCCGGGATCGGTGTCCGTCTGCTCGTGGCCGATGGCCCGGACCGCTCGGTCCTCCACCAGAAATTCCAGGACCTCCCTGGACCACCCTGGCGCGTGGCTCACGCCGTCGGCGTCGCGGTTGGCCATGGCATCCACGTCAGGCCACCGGTCCGACCACCCGGTGCGCAGGGCCACAAACGCATTGGCGGGGATCCGGCCGTTCCGGCTTTCCCAGGCGGCGACATCGTCCAGGCAGGGGGTGGCGTCCGGGTTCTCGCGGACGCGTGCGCTGATGTCCAGCACCACGAGGGGGAGCAGCATCTCCTCGACAGGAATGTTGTCCAGCGTGGTGCCAGCGGCAACGAAGTGCGACGGCGGGTCCACGTGGGTGCCCCACTGGCCCACTAGGGAGTACCGGTGGACCGTAAAGCCGTCACCGCGTGCCATATCGAACAGCGGTTCCCGGACCTCGTCGGGGAATGCGGGAAAGTGTGGCTGGCCGGGATGGAACGCGTGCGTGAGGTCCACAAAAGTGCGGTCAGCCAAAAGCCCGCTGAGTCCGCTCCAGAGACTGAGTTCGAGCTGCTTGCTCATGCCATCACCTTTTCCTGCCGGTCAGCGGTGCGTCCGGTGGAGATGCTCACCGGATCCGAAATCTCCAGGACAGGGACCTCCCAGGGGTGGATGTCCATGATGGTCTGAAGCAGGTTTTCTACGGCGGCGGCCGGCATTCCGGCATCAAAATAGCTCGTGAGTACAAAGGTGGGGGATACGGAGCTGCCCCCGACGGAACCGAGTGTGGGGTTCGCGCCGGGAGCAACGGTGAAGCCTTCGAAGCCGAAGCTCGATTCGAAGACGTGGCGGTAGATGCCAAAGTCGCCAAGCTCCGGCTTTTCCGCCAGTGCGGCCAGCAGCATGGCGAGGCTGGGATCCTCTTCAAAGACCCGGACGTCGCCGGCGGTGAGGCGGGCCAGGGTGGCCCCGTTGACTGGCCAGTGCACCCGCAGCTTCCGCACACGCTTCATGCCAAAAATATCCATTGTTGCTCCTCTGTGACCCGCTGCAGGCAGGCGGGACTGTCGTTCGTCCTCCTATCGTGACAGAGGTCACTGAGCATTACAAGCACATCAATATGCTGATTATGCACACATAGTTAGAATCCGAGCTGCACAGCCACCTGAAGCAGCAGGCCTTCGGATCCCATGGGTCCCACCAGTTGAATGCCCATCGGCAGGCCCTGCCCGGGGCGGCCATCCGTCCAGTGCACCGGGATGGTGATCGCGGGCAGCCCGCACACGTTCACCAGGGAAGACCAGGGCGCGAATTCGCACTGCTTCCTGTAGTCGCCGTCGGCATCCCCTGCCCACTCCGCTGCCGGCCACCGATCGTCGCCGTGGGCAGCGCCGGTAAACCAGCCCACCGGGCGCGGCGTTTGGGCCAGCGCCGGCATCAGCATCAGGTCCCATTGCCCGTACTGTGCCACCGTGTCCCGCTGGAACTGGCGCAGGAATGCCAGGGATTCGTTGAGCTTGGCGGCGCTGCGCTGCTGCGCCCGCCGCCTGAAGGCCCGGGTGAGGGGCGCCAGCAGCGCCTCGCGGTGCGGGCTGATCCTCGCAGTCCCGACGGCGGCCGTCCAAGCCGTCGTGAAGGCGTCCGGATACCGGTTGTCGTACCGGACGGAGGCCTCCATCACGCTGTGGCCGGCCTTTTCCAGGAGATCGGTGCCAGCCTGCAACGCATCGAGCGCTTCCTCCTCCACCGTGAACGGGAAAGTGGTGGACCACGGACTGTCCAAGGTCACGCCGATCCGCAGCCGGGCGGGTTCCTGGCGGACCTCTTCGAGGTAACTGGTCCCCTGTTGCGGTGCCAGCGCGTCCAGCAGGAGCGCGGCATCCTCCGCACTCCTGGCCAGGGGGCCTGCCACCACCAGCCGCGCCGGATCGCCCGAACTCTCGCCGGACGCCACCACCCCGCGGCCCGGCTTCAGTCCTACCAGCCCGCAGGCGGCCGCCGGGATGCGCACCGAGCCGCCGCCGTCGGTCCCGGGCGCAAACGGGAGGAGGCCGGCTGCGACCGCCGCAGCACTGCCGCCTGACGAACCGCCGGAACTCCGGCTCGGGGCGTGGGGATTGCGCGACGGCGGCGCGATCCGGTTTTCGCTGTAGGCAGTGAGCCCGAACTCGGGAACCTGGGTTTTACCCAGCGAGATGACTCCCGCCGATTTCAGGACGCTCACCAGGGCGCCATCGGTGAGGGCGGGTTTGTGGTCCAGGGCGGCACTGCCGTGGGTTGTCACCACACCCGCCACATCCGTCAGGTCCTTAAAAGCCAAGGGCATTCCGTGGAGCAGCGGAAGGTCTGTGCCGTCCCGGCCGCTGAGCGGCTCCGTCCCTCTCCCGGGCTGCCTTCGGAGCCGGGCGTAGCGGGCGTCAGCAGCGGCGGCCTCGGCCATGGCCTGTTCGGCCGTGACCGTGACAAAGGCGCCCAGGAGCCTGTTCTTGGACTCAATCCGTGCCAGGAAGTGGGCTGCGGCTTCCCTGGCGGAAAGGTCTCCGCCACGCAGCGCCACGCTCAACCGGACCGCGGAAAGTTCATGGATCTCAGCCAAGGAAGCGCGGTTCCAGTCGCAGCTCCGAGGCGGCAGGCCCGCGGCCGTCCGCGTCCTGTGCCGTGACGATGTAGGCTCCCTTGCCCCGGACTTCCGTTACCGCTTCCACCAGTTCAGTGCCGTGGTAAACCAGGCCCACGCCGTCGTCCGTGCAATGGGTTTCCCCCAGTGTGCCGTCGGCCACGAGCCGGTGCACCAGGGGGCGCCGGCGTTCCTCGGAATCGTAGTGGACGCCGTTGGCATAGGGGAGGAATGCCAGGCCGTTGTTCACCGCACGCAGCTCAGGCCCGAACGAATCCGTGGTGCCGCCCTGGAACCAGCAGATGGATCCCGCCGAGATTCCTGCCAGCACCACTCCCTGCTGCCAGGCCCGGTGGAGGATCCGGTCCAGTTCATGGGCACGCCACACAGCCAGCAGGTTCACCACGGATCCGCCGTTAACCCACACCACGTCCTGCTCAAGGAGGTGGGCCTCCGGATCCGCCTGATTCGGCATCGAAAAAAGGTTCAGGTGGCTGAAGTCGAAGCCGGCCAGCCGTGCCGCCTCATCCAGCTCCGCACTAAGCCAGCGCTGGTCCCCGGATGCTGTGCCGAGGTGGGTCACCCGCGGCGCCCGGCCGCTGACTCCCGAAAGCTCGACGGCGTGATGCACCAGGGCGTTGAACTCAAGCCGCGTGCGGGATCCGGGCTGATAGCCCCCGGACGTGGCCAGAATGGTCGGTTGGTCGGCGGTCATGGGTCCTCCTGGGGTCAGGAAAAGCGTAACGTGTCCTGCTTTTCCCGGGCCCGTCAGCGGCTGGCGCTAGGCTGGGAGAAGATCATGATTTTTCCGAAAGAGGGACTCCCGTGAGCGATTTCGATACTGTGCCAGTCAACGACGTGCCCGCCGACGCCGTGATCCTGGATGTCCGCGAAGACTATGAATGGGTGGCCGGACATGCCGACGGCGCCGTCCACATCCCGCTGGAGCAGCTTCCGGCCCGGCTGGAGGAACTGGATCCTGACCAAGACCTGTACGTCATCTGCCGTACCGGCGGGCGCTCCTTCCGGGCAGCCCAGTGGCTGACTGGGCAGGGCTACACGGCCATCAACGTGTCCGGCGGCATGGATCAGTGGCTCGAATCGGGGAAACCCCTCGTGTCCGACAACGGACTCAAGCCCCTGGTCCTTTAATCCCTTCGCAGTTAGTCCATTACTACAAAGGAATACTTAATGCAGGCCTCCCCTGTCACCTACACCTTCCTTGGGCCGGAAGGCACCTTCACCGAGGCGGCACTCATGCAGGTGCCGGGCGCAGCAGAGGCAACCCGGATTCCGGCATCGAACGTAAACGCCGCATTGGATAAGGTGCGTGAAGGATCCGCGGATGCCGCCATGGTACCCATTGAGAATTCAGTGGAGGGCGGGGTAACAGCCACCCTCGACGCCATCGCCAGCGGGCAGGAACTCCGCATCATGCGGGAAGTGCTGGTGCCCATCAGCTTTGTGCTGGTTGCCAGGCCCGGCGTTGCCATCTCCGAGATCCGCCGGATTTCCACTCATGGGCATGCCTGGGCACAGTGCCGGCTGTGGGTGGACCAAAACATCCCCGGCGCAGAATACGTTCCCGGCTCGTCCACCGCGGCGTCTGCAATGGGCCTGCTGGAGAATGATCCACACTACGAGGCCGCCATTTGTGCCCCCATCGTGGCGCAGGAACAGCCCGGACTCAACGTCCTGGCCGAGAACATCGGAGACAACCCGGGCGCCGTCACCCGCTTCGTCCTGGTCAGCCGGCCCGGGGTCCTGCCCGATCGCACCGGGGCAGACAAAACAACGGTGGTGGTCCCGCTGCCGGAGGACCGTCCGGGTGCCCTGATGGAAATCCTCGACCAGTTCGCCACCCGCGGCGTGAACCTTAGCCGGATCGAATCACGGCCCACCGGACAGTACCTGGGCCACTACTTCTTCAGCATCGATGCCGACGGCCACATCGGCGATGCCCGGGTGGCTGACGCCCTGGCGGGCCTCCACCGGATCAGCCCGGCCACCCGCTTTCTCGGCTCCTACGGGCGGGCTGATGCCCAGAGCGCGTTCGTGGCCCCGCACACCTCCGACGATGCATTCCGGGCAGCACATGAATGGGTGGGAGCAATTCTCCAAGGGGAATCGGTCGCCCCCGAAAGCGTTTCCGGAGCTTCGCCCACAGCGTAGATAAATGCCCTCCCCGGTACTTCCGTGAGCCCCCTACTGTGCGTATGCTTG
Source organism: Arthrobacter sp. CDRTa11 (assembly GCF_026427775.1). Taxonomy (NCBI): domain Bacteria; kingdom Bacillati; phylum Actinomycetota; class Actinomycetes; order Micrococcales; family Micrococcaceae; genus Arthrobacter; species Arthrobacter sp. CDRTa11. Next base: position 319,569 of record NZ_CP044532.1, read on the forward strand.
CTTGATCCACCTTGGGGGATGGCCCCTAACGAAGGGAGCGGGTCATGACTACCGGCAGCACTGACAACGACGGCCAGGGAATGATTGTTAATCCCAAGCCCACCGCCGACAACCAGGACTGGGACGGCGACGAAGCAGACCGCGCTGACCGCCTGCGCTTCGAAGAGGAGCAGGCCATGATCCGCGAGCAGTCCGAAGCCCGGGCCGCCGCCAAAGCCGCAGCTGAAGCCGCCGCGAAGAAGGCCAGCGCCTAACCCTTTGCCAATCGTTCTGTTTCTATAGCAGGTTGTTTCAAGCAACCGATGCCCATGCGCCGGCTCACTTACGGCAGCTGGTGCCCTTTGACCCTGACCAGGAGCGATCTGGGTTCCACCCGAACGGTGAGCTTCGTGGCTTCCCCGGAAGTATCGCCGTCGAGCTGGGTGGGCATCGGCTCCGGGCATTTGATGACGATTTTGCCGGAGCGGTACATGGTCATGATCGGCAGGTTCCCCTTGTGTTTGAAAAGGATCTTGCCGTACATGGCCAACCAGCCGATGGCGCTGCGCGGGCTCATGACCACCACGTCCAGCATCCCGTCGTCGATCATGGCCTGGGGAATGAAATCGATGCCGCCGGGAACCAGCCCGCAGTTGGCAAACAGGACACTGCGGATATTCCTGACCTGCTCGGCGCTGTCATCCAGGGAAATGGAAACTTTCTTGCGCCGGCCCGGCAAATGCCGCATCCCGGCCTCGGTGTAGGCGAGCCACCCCACCGCCTTCTTGAGGCCATCGTTCGTGTCGGCGAGCACTTCCGCGTCCATCCCGATGCCGGCAATCACCAGAAAGGCGTGCTCGGAGGAGTGGCCGGTCCGCGAGTTCTCAATCCCCATCCTGGCGGTATCGATATAGCGCTGCCGGCCAAACAAGGCAGTCTGGACGTTCGCGTGGAGGTCGTTGACGTCCAGGTCCACGTTCCTGGCCAGCAGGTTTCCGGTTCCCAGCGGGATGAGGCCCATAGCCACATCCGTATGCGCGAGGGATTCAGCCACCACGCGTACAGTGCCGTCCCCGCCGCCCACCAGGACGACGTCGGGCTTGCAGTCCAACGCTGACTGGACCTGCGAGAATCCCGGATCCTGGATGGTGGTCTCGAAAAAAAGCGGCGGATCCCAGCCTGCCGCGAAGCAGGCTCGCTCAATCGCGGCTTTGGCCTCCGAGGACCGGGCCTTGATGGGATTCAGGACCACGGCCACGCGCTGTTGGCCCAGGCCCGACTCATGGGCGTCCTCGCCGACGGCACTCCTGACGTGCAGGGCCTTGAGCTTGCGCACACCCCACCAGCTGGACACGGCGAAGGCCAGTGCCACGGCACTGAGGAGGTACAGCAGCAGGTCGCTCATGGTCCTTCAACACTATCCCGGCGGCGATGCCCGCGTTTCCGGCTCCTGCTGGCCGACTTGCTGCCGCCGGATTGGTTACTCTTGTCAGGTGATCGACGTAAAAGACCTCAGCGAAAACCCGGACAAGTTCCGTGCAAGCCAGCGCGCCCGCGGCGCGGACGAATCAGTGGTGGACGCGATCATCTCCGCAGCCTCAGCCCGCCGTGCAGCCCTGATCCGGTTTGAGAACCTCCGGGCCGAGCAGAACGTCTTTGGCAAGAAGGTGGCCCAGGCCAAGGGAGACGAGAAGAAGGCCCTCTTGGCCGAGGTCAAGGAGCTCGCCAACACGGTGAAAGCGGCCTCGGCGGAGGCTGACGCTGCTCAGGTTAAGCAGGACGAACTGCTGCGTGCCATCCCCAACCTCATCGAGGAGGGCGTGCCGGAAGGCGGCGAGGATGACTACGTTGTGCTCAAGACCGTTGGAACGCCCCGCGACTTCCCCGACTTCGAACCGAAGGACCACCTGCAGATCGGTGAGCTGATCGGCGCCATCGACATGGAACGCGGCGCCAAGGTCTCGGGCTCACGCTTCTATTTCCTCCGCGGAGTGGGGGCCAGGCTGGAGATGGCGTTGCTGCAGATGGCGATGGACCAGGCCATCGCGGCAGGCTTTATCCCGATGATCACGCCCACTCTGGTGCGCCCGGAAACCATGCAGGGCACCGGCTTTGACGTTAAGCACGACGCCGAGATCTACCGGCTCGCCGAGGACGACCTTTACCTGGTGGGAACCTCCGAGGTGGCCCTGGCCGGCTACCACGCGGATGAGATCCTGGATCTGTCCGCAGGCCCCATCCGGTTCGCCGGGCAGAGTTCCTGCTACCGCCGCGAAGCCGGATCCCACGGAAAGGACACCCGGGGCATCATCCGGGTCCACCAGTTCAACAAAGTGGAAATGTTCATCTACACCACCGTTGAAGAAGCCGCTGCGGAGCACCAGCGCCTCCTGGCCTGGGAGGAAGAGATGCTTGCCAAGTGCGAAATTCCCTACCGGGTGATCGACACCGCCGCCGGTGACCTGGGCATGTCCGCAGCCCGTAAATTCGACTGTGAAGCCTGGGTCCCCACCCAGGGCGCCTACCGCGAGCTGACCTCCACCTCCAACTGCACCACGTTCCAGGCCCGCCGTCTGAACATCCGGGAGCGTGTGGTGAATGACGAAGGCGTTACCAAGGGCACCCGCGCCGTCGCTACGCTCAACGGCACCCTGGCCACCACCAGATGGATCGTTGCCATCCTGGAGCACCACCAGAATCCGGACGGCTCCGTCAACGTCCCCGCAGCCCTGCAGAAGTACTTGGGCGGCCTGGAAGTCCTCCCGGTCCTGTAGTTTCCCGCACGAATCCTGGGCTTGTTCGCGGATCCGGACCTTGATGGCTCGGATCCGCGAACAAGCCCAGGACAAGCCGAATCAGCGGCCAAAGGTTAACACTCACACCGGGGATAACCCTGTGAGTATTTACCGCGAGTTCATTTGGCCTGTGGCGCGCGTCCTAGCGAGGTCGGCGGCTGTCTGCTCTACTAGATAAATGACGACACTGACTGAAACCTCAGTCGCCGGCAACGATGACCGGCGAGAGAACAAAAATACAAAGACATCCAACGCGCTCATGATCGCCCTGGACGTTGACGGGACACTCGTTGACCACGACGGCCACATGTCCGCAGGCGTCCGTGAGGCCGCACAGGCTGTGGTGGGGGCAGGACACGAGGTCATGATCGCCACGGGCCGCTCACTGAACGCGGCCCTGCCCATCATTGAGCAGATCGGCATCGACCGCGGCTACGCAGTCTGCTGCAACGGGGGTGTGACTCTCCGCCTCGATCCGGCCCTGCCTGACGGCTACAAGGTCATCCACAAGGCAACCTTCGATCCCGCCCCGGCCCTGCGGGCGCTGCGCGAACAGCTTCCATCCGCCAAGTACGCCCTGGAGGACGAGGACGGCAACTTCCTCTCCACCGAACGGTTCCAGGACCCAAGTTTTGGCGTCGAGGCCGTCGGCGTGGACTTCCACACCATGCTGGAGTCCACGGCCGTCCGTGTGGTGGTGTTCAGCACGGAGAACACCCCCGAAGAATTCAACCAGGCCATTAAGCACGTGGGCCTGGCGGGAGTCACCTACTCGGTGGGATGGACAGCCTGGCTTGATATCGCTGCCGCCGGAGTGACAAAAGCCAGCGCCCTGGAGCGCCTGCGGACCCGTCTGAACATAGAAACCCACCGGACAGTGGCCATCGGCGACGGCCGGAACGATATCGAGATGCTTGCCTGGGCCGGCCGGGGCGTGGCAATGGGCCAGGCGCCCGAGGAAGTCATCGCCGCGGCCGACGAAGTGACGCACTCCGTGTACGACGACGGCGCCGCCCACGTCCTCCGCAGCCTCCTCTCCTAGGGCTGCTCCCGCCCGCCTTGGCCTGGGACGGGTGGCCGGGAGGCGCTGTCAGTCCCCGCGCAGGACTGCGTGGAACGCGAACGCTGCGTTGCTCCAGACCACAAACAGCAGCGGAGCCGGTGCCAGGGCCACGCCCAGCACCGGCTGGAGCAGCGCAGCCGAGGCGATGATTCCGAGCAGCACCAGCATGGCAACGCTAAGGTACCAGCGCTGGACGCACAGGTAGAGCGATGCCTTGGCCAGGCTCTTGAGCCGGGCGTCGGGAAGAAGTACGACGCCGGCAATCACCAGCACGGCCACGCTCACCGTGGCCGCTGCGGCCACCGCGATGATGGGAATTAGCACCGCTGCCGCCGGCAGCGACTGCACTGCAACGAGGTCAACACCGAGGAACAGCAGCAGCGCGATGGCCGCCAGCCCCAACGGCGCGGTGCGCCGGAAGCCGCGCACATAGCCCCGGAGGAATGAGGCAAACGGCTTGACCGCACCGCCGTCGTCGTTCAGTGCCTGGAACGCGGCGAACAGGCCGCCCAGCGACGGCGGCACCGTGACCGAAAGTGCCAGGAAGAACGGCCATGAAGCCACGGGGTCGGCCACCAGGGCAAGGCAGAGCACCAGCGGGGCGTTGGCCAGGGCCAGCATCACATTCCCCGCCAGGAACGTGTAGACGAAACCGAAGATGCTGCCGAAGGTTTCGAACCCCGGCCCGGCCCACCGGCGCGGCTTCTGCAGTGTGGCGTGCTGGCCCATAGGAATCATCCCTTCATGCCGCTCGTCGCGATGCCCTGGATGAAGTAGCGCTGGCCCACCAGGAAGATGATGAGGATCGGGACCACCGAGATGACGGAGCCGGTCATGATCATGGCGAATTCGGCGTCGAACTGGCCCACAAAGGACCGCAGGCCCAGCTGGACAGTCCAGAGGCGATTGGACGTGAGGTAGATGAACGGGCCCATGTAGTCGTTCCACGTGTTGACGAACGTCAGCAGGGCCAGGCTGGCAAGGGCCGGCTTGGACAGAGGCAGGATCACCCGGGCCCAGATGCCGTACTCGCTCAGGCCATCGATGCGGGCGGCCTCGCACAGTTCATCGGGGATGGTCATGTAGTACTGGCGCATCAGGAACACGCCGAACGCGCCGAAGGCCTGGAGCAGGATCAGGGCGTTGAAGCTGTTGGTCAGCCCCAGCTGCTGCATCATGATGTACTGCGGCACCATATAGGCCTGCCAGGGCACGGCGATGGTGCCTATGTAGGCCAGAAACAGCACGTCCCTGCCCGGAAAACGCACTTTTGAAAAGCCGTACGCTGCCAGGGACCCGGTGAGCACCTGCAGGCAGGTGATGATCACGGAGAGGTAGAGCGAGTTCTGCAGGTACCCCATCATGGGGATGCGGGTCCAGATGTCGGTGTAGTTGCTCCACACGAACTCTGACGGGATCCACTGGATGGGAACGGTGAGGACCTGGTTGTTCTCCTTCAGGGAAGAGGAAACCATCCAGATGAACGGCACCATCAGCGCTACCACCAGCACCGCCAGGACGCCGTAGATGATGGCGTCGGTGGTCCGCGCCTTCCGTTCCCGCGGTGAGCGGCTTCGCTGCATACGACGGCGGTCTTCCGGCGCCGCGAGGGCGAGGCCGGCCAGGAAGGGTGCCTCGGCCTTGAGGTCTTCGGCCATGTTGGTCATCAGCGTTCCCTCCGCTGTTGGAGCTTGAATTGCAGGACGGTGACCGTCAGGACGATGACGAAGAGCACCAGGGAGATGGCGGACGAGTAGCCGAACTTCCCTTCGCCGATTCCTTCCTGGTAGATGAGCTGGGACAGCACCGTTGTGGAGCGGCCCGGCCCGCCGTTGGTCATCACCACGATCAGGTCAAAGACCTTGAAGCTGGACACAGTCAGCATGACCACCACAAAGAACGTGGTGGGCCGCAGCGACGGCAAGGTGACGTTCCAGAAGCGCTGCCACGGGCTGGCGCCGTCCACTTCCGCTGCCTCATACAGTTCGGTGGGGATGGCCTGGAGCCCGGCTAAGTACAGGATCATGTAATAGCCCATGTCCCGCCAGACACTGGTGATAATCACCGCCGGCATCGCCCAGTCGGAGCTGGAAGTCCAGCCCGGAGCCTCGGCGATGCCAACGGCATGCAGGAATTGGTTGATGGGTCCGCTGTCCGGGCTGAAGAGCATGTTCCAGACGACGGCGACCGCCACCAGGGAGGTGATGTACGGGAAGAAGATGGCCACCCGGAAGAAGCCGATGCCTTTGAGCTTGCGGTTCAGGAGCAACGCCAGGACCAGGGCAAGGGCCATGGTCAGCGGGACGTGCCCCAGGGCGTAGACCACCGTGTTGCGCAGCGCCACCCAGAAGGTGTCGCTCTGGACCATCCGCTGGAAGTTTGCCAGGCCCACCCAGCGCGGGGCGCTGAACGAGGTCCACTCCATAAACGACAGGGCGAAGGCTGCGATGACGGGAATGAGGGTGAAGGCCAGGAACCCCAGGAAGTTCGGAAGGATGAACGTCCAGCCGATCAACGTGTTGCGCCTGGCCTGCTTCCGGTTGCCCCGGCTGGTGACAGCCGGGGCCGGAGTGATTGTTTCGGTTGACATGATGGCCTGTTACTTGCCCAGGACTTCGCTCTTGACGCGCTTGCCCATTTCCGTGATTCCGTCAGCCACGGAACGCTCGCCCACCATGATCAGGTCGTGCTCCTGGTTAAGGATCTTGTCGGTGGCCGCGGACTTGTCGCTGACGGGCATTTCCAGCGCGGTCTTGTCAGGGGTGAAGGCCTTCTTCGACAGATCGTCCGTGGGGAGGCCATCAAGCGTGAAGTAGGCGTCCGTCACCGCATCGTTCTGCAGCGCAGGTACAACACCGATCTTGGAGATAACCTTGGCACCCTCTTCACCGGCGGCCCACTCGATGAACTTCTTGGCTTCCTCGGAGTGTGCGGCGTTCTTGTTGACGGCGAAGGCCGTGGGGGAGCCGAAGGTGGTGACATCGCCGCCGGACTTCTTCTGCGGCATCGGCGCCAGGCCCCAGTTGACGTTGGTCTTGCCGTCCTTCTTCGCCTGGAGGATGCCGGCGATGTACCAGGTACCCATGGGCATCATGGCCGCCTGGCCGGTTTCGAACATGGTGCGGTAGCTGGTCTTCTGGCTCTTGGCAGTGCCGAAGTCCAGGGTGGCGCCGCTCTTCTGCAGGTCCAGGGCGGTGTTGTACTGGTCCTCGAAGAAGCCATAGTCACCGCCAATCTGGTCACCGTCGTTCTGGGCGGCGGCGATGGCCTGGATAACGGAGCGCCAGACGTGGTGGTAGGTGCCGTAGACGGCCTTGCCGTCGGCGCCCGTGGTGGTGAGCTTCTTGGCGAGGGCTGCGTATTCGTCCCACGTGAGGTCTGCGGGATCCTCCACCCCGGCGGCCTTCAGGAGGTCCTTGTTGTAGTACAGGAGCCAGAAGTCCTGGCGGTACGGGGCGGCGAAGTACTTTCCGTCCACGTTAAACGCGTCCAGTCCCGCGAGGTTGTCCTTGTCCAGCGTGTCAACCACGCTGTTGATCTCCTGGAGCTGGCCGTTGCTGGCGTACCGCGAGTAGTCGATGACGTTCTTCATGGTCAGGACGTCGGTGGTGTCGCCGCCGGCCAGCATGGTGGTGACCTTCTGGGGGTAGTCATCGGCCAGGATGTCCACAGGCTCGATGTCCACTTTGGGGTTGGCGGCCTCATAGCCGTCGAACAGGGCCTTGAATTCCGGGGTTCCTTCATAGTTCCAGACGGACACAGTCAGGCGGGTCTTGCCCTCCTGGGCCTGGGGCTCCGCCGGGCCGGCGGCTCCTGCGCAACCGGTCATGCCAAGCCCGGCCGTTACGGCCAGCGCGATCGCGGCGAGGGTTGTGCGCTTCATTGCGTTCTCCTTAGGTGAGTGTTAAGTCTGCCGCATCTGCGGCGTGTTGATGTGGGTCAGGCGCTGAGGGAAAGGTCTTCGTGAACCACCTGGGCGAGGAGTTCCTGTCCGGTCAGGTACCGTTCCAGGTCATCCAGTGCGGCGTCGGACATCCTGCGGGTTTCCGTTCCCAGAGAACCGGCGATGTGCGGGGTGATGATCACATTGGGGAGGTCATAGAGCACGGAGTCCGCCGGCAGCGGCTCGGGTTCGGTGACGTCGAGGAGGGCGTGGATCCGGCCGGTGGCGCACTCAACCTCTAGTGCCCTGGTGTCCACCAGTGATCCGCGGGCCGTGTTAATCAGGGTTGCGTGGTCCTTCATGGCCCGCAGCTCCGGTGCGCCGATCATGTGCCGGGTCTCGGGCAGTGCGGGCGCGTGGACGGTCACGATGTCCGACGCCGGCAGGAGCTCTTCCAGCGGGACCAGCCGTCCGCCGGCTGCCTTGACGGCGAGTGGATCGGCGTGCGGATCGCTCACGAGGACGGTGACATCCTGCAGTTGCTGGGCTAGCTGGACCACACGGCGTCCGATCCGTGAGTAACCGATCACGCCGATGACCCGCCCGATGTTGCCGAGCTCGCCGCGCTGCGCGATGTAGCTCCAGTCTTCCCGATGAGTCCGGGCGTCGTTGGCCAGGACGTGGGCCTTCTTCCCGGCCAGGACGATGGAGGCGAAGGTGAACTCGGCCACCGGGATGGCGTTTGCGTCCGCTCCGTTGGTGACCAGGATGCCGCGTTCCCACAGTTCCTCGCTGGCGAAGCTTCGCACCGTCCCGGCGCAGTGGAAGACTGCGCGCAGTTTGGGCATCCGCCCGAGCCGCTCGGACGTGAGCAGCGGGACCCCCCAGCTGGTAACAAGGATTTCGACGTCGGCCAGCCGTTCGGCGAGGCCCGGCGAATCCAGGGAATCCGTCCACGCCCGTTCATCCAGGTCGACGAGTCCGGCGAGACGCTGCAGGCGCGCGGAGTCGAATTGGTCTTCAAAGGTTCCGCTATTCATCACCAGCAGCGCCTTGGGTTTGGCTGACATCAGGGGGATCCTCCTTTCACTTCTTGTGCTGCCCTTGGTGCAATGCTCTTTGGGCGTTTCATGTCTTGCATCACATCTAACAATCAGTAGATACTCATAAACAAGACGGATCAATCACATCGTTCACTTTCGACCTAAAACGATCGAACTCGAACAAGCGAGAAGAGTTTTCCATGAATGCACTGCCTACCGCAGGCACGCCGACTCTGGCCCTGGCCGGAGGGCCTCTCGTCCAGGCCTGGGGAACGCACACTTCTCCTTCCAGCCTTGCGGACCTGCTGACCGGCGGCCTGTCCGGGCTGCGCATCCGTCCGGTGGATGACGCCACCTGGCACGGTGTCAGCGAGGCTGCCTACGCCGGTCTGGCGGCCGAGGCGCGGACGGAGTGCGGGACAGCCTGGCCGCAGCCGCTGGTCTCGCACTATGCCCGCTACTTTCGGGACGGCAACCGCACTGCTTATGAAGGGCTGGTGGGGGCACGGCAGCAGCGCCTGACGCGCGCGGTAGTGATGGCCGTCCTGTCAGGGCGCGACGCCGGAACGCGCGACGGCGGAATGGCTGCCGGGCGCGAGGCCGGAACGGGCCCCGGCCGGGACAGGGGACGCGCCGCCAGCGACACTCGCGCCTGCGCCGCCGGGGCCAGCTCCCATGACTGGCTTGACGAGGCGATCGACGGCGCCTACCTGCTCTGCGAACAGAGCTCCTGGAGCTGGGCGGCGCACGATGACGTGTTCAGCCGCAACGGCGACGTGGTGCCGGACAAGTCCCGGCCCTACCTGGACCTTGGCGCCGGCGAGGTGGCAGCACAACTGGCCTGGACGGACTTTGTCCTCGGTGACTCCCTGGACGTCCGGGCGCCCGGCCTGCGCCGCAGGATCCGGCAGGAAACAGCCGAACGCGTGATCACCCCTTTCCTGGAGCGTCTCGACTGGCACTGGCTCGGGCTGGACGGGGACGTCCACAACTGGAATCCGTGGATCCACACCAACCTGATTGCGGCGGCCCTTTTCCTCGTAGACAGCCCCCAGCTCAAGGCAGTCACCGTTGCCCGGTGCATCGAAGGGCTGGACCGGTTCCTCGCCTCTATCCCTGCGGACGGGGCCATCGACGAGGGCTTTGCCTATTGGTGGAACGGTGCCGGCAGGGCGCTGGAGGGCCTTGCGCTGCTGGAGGAAGCCACCCGCGGGGAGCTCGGGGTCGACCTCCCTGTGGTCCGGCAGCTGGTCTCCTTTCCGCACCGCATGCATCTGGGCGGCAGCTGGTTCCTCAACGTCGCCGACGGTCCGGCCCGGGCCGCCAGAGGCCTGCCATGGGACATGCTGCACCGCTGGGCGGTGCGCCTGGAGGACAGTGACACGGCGCGGCACGCAGCCTCGTTCGTTTCCGGGCAGCCGGAGGCGACGGCGGGACTGGGCCGGGTGTTGCATTCGCTCCTGCACGGAACGGAAGCGGACAGGACAGAAAAGCACGGAACAGAAAAGGGCGGCGCCGATGAATCGGGTGGCCGCGCGCCGCTGGTGCCGTTCACCTATCTCCCGTCGGTGCAGATCATGGTGGCCCGGGAAGCCGCCGGGACTGCCCAAGGCCTGTTGCTCGCCGCGAAGGGCGGGCACAACGGGGAGCATCACAACCACCGCGACGTCGGCAGTGTGGTGGTTGCCGTCGACGGCGTTCCGCTGCTGGTGGACGCAGGCCAGCCCACCTATACCGCCAAGACCTTCGGCCCGGACCGCTATGACATCCGTGCCATGCAAAGCGCCTGGCACAGCGTTCCCGCGCCGTTCGGCCTGGAACAGGGCACCGGAAAGGACTTCGCGGCGGACGTGCTGCAGGCGCCAACCCCCGATGACCCGACGCTCCGGCTGGCGCTCGGGGCAGCCTACGGGCTGCGGGCGGAACAGTGGATCCGGACATCGTCGCTGGACCGGGAGGCCCGGCAGGTGGTGGTCACCGACCACTGGGACCTTCCGGATGCGCCGGAGGGAACAGCGTCCGACGTCGGCATCACCTACCTCGCGGCAGGCACCGTAAGCGTCGGCAGGGACGGTTCCGCCACCATCCTGCCCATCGGGATACCGTGCGCTAACGTGCCATCTTCGGACATACCGTCTGCTGGGAACGGAAGGGGAGCGGTGCTGCGCTGGGAGCCCGCCGACGCCGTCGTCCTGGTGGATGAATGGCCCCTGGATGACCCCCTGCTGTCCGAGGTGTGGGGCGCGCGGCTGACCCGGCTGCGCTTCCGCCTGCCCCAACAACTCCTGCCTGAGATCCCCGTACCCAAAATTAAAGGCGCCCGAGGCGCCTTTACCCTCACAGTGGAGGCAACACCATGAGCCCCGAACAACCAACCGAAGGCGCCGGGAAATCGCTGTTCTCGCTCCAGCGCCGTGAGCGGCTGATGGAGGAACTGAGGGCCCACGGCGCCATCACGGTGCGCGGCATAGCGGTGAAGCTGGGGGTCAGCGAACTGACCATCCGGCGGGACGTGAACCTTCTGGCCGACGAGGGCCTGGTGTCCCGCGTCCACGGAGGGGCCACGCTGCCCAGTCCGCTGGACAGGTCGGGCTCGGCGGGCCGGCCGGCGCCGCACAGCTACTCCATTGGCATGGTGGTTCCGTCGCTGGACTACTACTGGCCTCAGGTCATCAGCGGAGCGCGGGCGGAGGCCGAGGAGCGGAACGTGCGGATCCTGGTCCGCGGCTCTGCCTACGACGCCGCCGACAACCGGCGCCAGGTCCAGGCCCTGCTGGATACGCAGAACATCGACGGGCTGATCGTCGCCCCGGACCTGACCGGCGAGCGCGGGCAGGAGCTGATCCGCTGGCTCAACGCCCTGCCCATTCCGGTGGTGCTGGCCGAGCGGCGCTCGCCGGTGGAAAACCCTGCCCACCGCCTCGAATGGGTGGCCACAGACCACGCGTTCGGTGCAGGCATGGCGGTCAGGCATCTGTGGCAGGAAGGCCACCGGCGGATCGGCTGCCTCGCCGATTCCTCCAGCCCCACCACACCCCACGTGGCGCGCGGGTGGCGGCAGGCCCTCACGGCACTGAAGATCCCGGTGGAGGGCTCTGTCCACGAGGATTCGGCGAAGCTGGACAATGGCGACCGGGCCGCGCACTTCGACCACGTCCTTGAACTCTGCAAAAAGACGGGGACCACGGCGATGCTGGTCCACTCGGATACGCAGGCGGTGGCGTTTGTCCAGCACTGCGTGGACAAGGGACTCCAGGTGCCCGGGGACATGGCGATCGTGGGCTACGACGACGAAGTGGCCTACCTTGCTGAGCCCGCCATCTCTGCCGTCCGGCCGCCCAAGCAGTACGTCGGGAAGGTGGCCGTCCAGCTCATGTCGGCGCGCCTCGCCGAAGGCCGGATGCGGCCGGTGCACCGGATCGAGCTGAACCCGGAGCTGATCCTCCGCGAATCATCCATCGGCGCGCCGCGGATGCCCGCATCCGGCGTGCTCCAGGAATCCCCGTGACGGCGGGACCACCGACGGCTCCCTCCTGCTGCGTGCCATCGTCTGGCTCGCCGAATAATCCCTTGACCCCCTGAGGAACCCATGCCATCCACAGTGAATCCCCCTGCCTTGACCGTTCCAGCCCTGGACCCCAAGCTGTCGCCGTACACCGGCCTGACCCGCGCCCACTGGTGCGCCTACGCGGACTACCTGCTCCGCTCGGCCCACCGTTACGGCACTGCGGACCACGCCAACATCCACTTGCCTGGCGCCGGCAGCGCGTACGGACCGCGCAGCGATTCGCTGGAAGCCTTCGCCAGGACGTTCCTGCTGGCATCCTTCCGGATCGCCGGCGACCCGCAGGGCACGGGCTGGATCGCGGAGTGGTACGCCCAAGGCCTCGATGCAGGCACCAATCCGACGAACCCGGACCGCTGGCCGACGCCCGGCGAGCTTGGCCAGGCCAAAGTGGAGGCGGCTTCCCTCGCCGTGGGGCTGGCGCTGACCCGCGACGTGCTCTGGGACAAACTCCCGCAGCGGGTCCAGGAGCAGCTCATTACATGGTTCGAAACCGTGATCGGCGGGGAGTACCCGCCCATCAACTGGGTCTGGTTCCAGATCGTGGTGGAGACCTTCCTGGCAAGTGTCGGCGGCCGCTCCTCCGACGAGGACATCGACGCAGGTTTGGCCATTCACGACTCGCTCTACCGCGGCCACGGCTGGTTTGCCGACGGTCCCGAGCGCGCCTACGACCACTACGTGGGCTGGGCATTCCAGGTCTACCCGCACCTTTGGGCGCTGATGGCCCCTGAGGATCCGCGCGTCAAGGCCCGCAAGGCCGTCGACGGCGAACGGCTCGCCGATTTCCTCGATGATGCCGTCCACTTGGTCGGGGGCAACGGGGCCCCACTGATCCAGGGAAGAAGCCTCATCTACCGCTTCGCCGCTGCCGCACCGTTCTGGGTGGGCGAACTTTCCGGCCACACCCGGCTGTCCCCGGGGGTGGGCCGGCGGGCGGCATCCGGCATGCTGGACTATTTCACGCGGCATGGATCGATCACCGATGACGGGCTGCTTTCCATCGGCTGGCACGGCGAGTTCGCCGGCATGAAGCAGTCCTACTCCGGTGCGGGGTCGCCATACTGGGCCGCCAAGGGCTTCTTGGGACTTGCCCTGCCGGCGGACCACCGGGTGTGGACCGCCGTCGAGGAACCCCTGCCGGTGGAAGCTGGCGACACCCGGCGGCTGATCGCTGCTCCCGGCTGGCAGGTGGACGGCACAGCATCCGACGGCGTCGTCCGGATCCGGAACCACGGAACCGACCACGCCAACGCCGGCGCCGCGGTTGCCGATTCCCCGCTCTACGCCCGGCTGGGATACTCCACCCACACATTCCCGGACCTTGCTCCCGAATCCCTGGACAACGCCGTGGTGATGGTCGATGCCGGGGGCCGGCTGACGCATCGCACGGGTTTTGAGTTCCTTTGCCAGGCAGACCTCGACGGCGTCCAAATAGGCGTCTCCCGGGCCACCGTCAACTGGATCGAGCCGGATCCCGAGGGCGGTCCGGACCATGGCAGCGGCGCCAAGGGCACTGCGACGCCAGGGCCGGAAGTCACCGTGGTTTCGCTGACGCGCGGGGCGGTGGAGCTGCGACTGGTCCGGGTCCGCGGCACCTCCCAGGGCAAGCCCGCGATCCTGCGGATCGGCGGCTGGCCCCTGGATGCCGCGTCCCCGATGGTGAGTGACATCCGTCCGCTAGCCGGCTGGAGCTCACCACTGGACGACGCCGGAACCTGGCAGCGGGATGCACCGCACCCGGTGGGTGAGCGGCTCACGATTCCCTGGATCGGCACCCAAGGCGCGGCGGACGACGGCGACTATGCCGCCGTCGTCGTCCTCGCGGGGGAGGGGACAACAGAGGGGACAGCAGAGCCCGCTGCCGCCATCCGGTTTGCCGCCGCTGGCGGCTCTGGTGGCGGCCCTGGTGCCGCCGGCGGACCTCGTGTCGCCGATGGAGCAGGCCAGGACGGCGGACGGTTCGAGTTCGCGGACGGCACCGGCGTTGACCTCGCCTCCGCCCTGGAGTTTTTGTCCAGATAGACGGAACGGCCGTTGCAGCACCCGCTAGCCCGGTGCTGCAACGGCCGTTCCTGTGCCTGAAACGAATCCAGGTGTGGCTACCTCACGTCCCGCTATTTAGATGCGAAGAAGCTCACACATTCCCCTTCGGAGGCGAAGCCGGGCTCGATGTTCGTCGCCCAGCCGCCGTTGGTGCAGGCCTCCTTTCCGGTCACGAAGGCCACGGTGTACTCATTCGTGGTTCCGTTGGGGGCCGTCACGGTGGCCACAGCCGCCGGCTTATCGGCCGTTGCCTGGACGATGGACACTTTCGCGTTGGTATCCAGCGGGTACGCCGCCACCGTTGGTACAGCCGTGGACGCCGTCAGAACCTTGTAGCCGGTAGTGCCGGATGCAAAGCCGGCCACGGACTTCTGGTCCACCAGCAGCCGGCCGAGGCCGGCGGTTCCGGCTTCACCCAGGCGGGTACCTGCGATGGCCACCTCAGCCACCTTCGTGTAGGAGCCCGTGGTGACAAACGAAACCCGGATGCCGCGCGTGGTGACGGGACTGAAGGACACCTTGGCCGGGGAGGCCGTGCCCAGGCCGGTGACGGTTCCCGCCGTCGTGTCCTTCCAGGCGCCGGTTGCATCCTGGTACTGGACCGTCAGGCTCTGCGCAGCCTTTTCGGCGAGCGTCACGGTCACGGAGTCCACCGTATAGTCGCGGCTGAAGCTGTAGCTCAAGGTGTCGCCGCCGCGGCCTCCGCTGACCCAGTTGGACCAGCGGGTTGAGGTGTTGCCGTCGCAGGTATTTTTCGCAAGGTAGGAGCCTTCGGTGTAGCTGGCCGTTACGGAGGTGGTGGTATCGTCCTGGCAGATGTGGCTGCTGGGGACACGGTCCACCACGAGGACCGTCAGCTGGGCGTCGAGGGGCTTGTCGCCGTCGACGCCGGTGACCGCCTTGCCCCTGACAGTGGCAGTTCCGGGCGCCTGCAGGCCGGCTGCATCAAATACGCTCCAGTCCCAGGTGACAGGAAGGCTGTTGCGTGCGGTTCCCGTGCCGATCTGCCCTGGCACGGTGGCCGGTGCCGAGGCTTGGACCTCGGCGAGTGTTGTGCCGGTGCCCACCGTGACGGACACGGGGTCGGTGGCCGTGTACTTTCCGACCGTCACTGTCACCTTGGCGTCGTTGAAGGCCTGGCCGTACACGTCGGTCCCGGCACCGGTAACCGTCACCGTACCGCGCTTCTTCCATACAGCCGGATCCACCGCGTTCCACTGGACCGGCACCGGCATGCCCTCGCCCTTTGGGTACAGCGGGGTGACGGTGGCGGGAAGGGACGGCACGACGCCGATGGGCGTGCTCAGTTCCACGGGCTTGGCACCGAGGAGCAGCAGGTCCGCAAGGTCAGTGAAACCCCAGGACTGGTGCGTGCTGCCGGTGGCGGTGGCCGTGGTCCCGGCTGATGAGCCGAGCACAACAGCCGTTCCGGCCGCGGTCTGGTTGCCGGCAACCTGCAGGGCGATGGCCGCGGCGGCATTAATCAGGGACCACTGCTTGCCGTTTTCAGTCGTGACGATCCACTGTGCGGAGGGCGTGGCCTTGGCCTGCTCCAGATCGATCGCTGCCAGGGAAGCAGTTCCGGACTGGCTCGCATTGAGCACGCCGCCGTTCCCGGTCAGCACGCGCCCGTCCTTGGTGGTGACCACCCAGCGGCGGTCGTTGGCGTACTGGTCGCCGCTGTCCACGGCGTGGAACGTCCACAGCTGCGGGGTGACCTCCGCGGCCGTTGTGCCCAGTTCCTGGATGGACGCTGATCCGTCCTGCCGTCCGGTGAGGTACTTTCCGCTGGCATCGCCGGCGAGGTGGTAGCTGTGGCCATCCTGAACCGGTGCGGCATCCTCCGCAACCCCGCTGACGCCGTCGACGACGAATGTCACCACGGAAGCGGCGGGAACGTCAAGGGTGGCCGACTTCGCCGAGGCGTCGACGGCGACCGGGGCGCCCTTGACGAGAGCGTTCCGTTCGATGTCATCCAGCGGCGATTTGGTGGTGACCACGGGTGTGACGGTGGCGCCCGGAGCGATGGCGGCGAAGCGGCTGAGGTCGATGGTGACCTTTTCCGCCGTCGGGGTGTCGTTGAAGTGCACCAGGGTGGCGCCGTTGCCGTCGGCGTCCAGTGCGCTCGCTGTCTTGGCGTTGTCGTTCTGGATAAGGAAGTCGCCGGGCCGGATGTAGTGCGTGAAGTTCCGGGTGGTGTTGTACTTCTGGTTGGTCAGGACCCTGCATTTGGCCTGGTCCTGGGACGCGCCGTCGTTGAGCCGGCGGTTGGAGAAGCCTTCGCGGCCCTCGTAGTTGCAGTCGAAGTCAATGTAGATGGAACCCCAGCCCTTGTCGGCCTTCTCCTGCTTGTACGTGTCCTCCACAGGCTGCCAGAACACCCAGGCATCGGGTTCGAGTTCGCGGAGGTCGTTCACCATGCGGCCGGCGATGCCCAGGCCGTTGGTGATGTTGGAGCGGTCCCAGCCGCTGGTGGAGTCGCCGAGGGCCGGGTTGCCCGGCCAAAAGCCGCCCACCTCGCTCATCCAGAGTGGCTTGTCCGTGGAGTTCGCCAGGTCGCGGACACGGCGGCGGTCATTGGTGCCGTAGGTGTGGACATTGAGCTGGGCGGCGGCGTCCTTGGCCGCCTGGCTGTAGCCGTTCCAGTTGGTCATGAACTTGGTGGGATCGGTCTCGTCCATCGCGGAGATGACGGCGTCCGTGGTGGTGCTGTCCTTGGCCAGTTCGGCGGCGAGCAGTTTGGTGACGCGGTCCTGGGCGGCCGGATAGATCAGCGCGCCCTCCTGCTTCTGGGTGTAGCTGGTGGGCGGTTTCCCCGTTGCCGGGTCGATCGCCGTGCCCCAGTAGCCGGAGTTGGGCTCGTTGAACGGGTCGATGGTGTCCACGGTAATGCCGCTGCCGGCCTCGAGGAGCTCGACGGCGTGCTTCATGTAGGCGGCGAACTTGGCTTCCGCCTGGGGCAGCAGGTTTTCACCCTTGTTGGAGTTGACCTGTCCGGACACGTAGCCGCTTTTGGTCATGAACCAGGGCGGGGAATTGCTGAACGCCTCCCAGTGGCTGATCTGCTGGTCGGCGGCCAGGCGTTCCACCCACCAGCGCTGGTTCCGGTCCGCGTCAGGGTTGTAGGACGCGGGATCGTCCGGGTTCCACTGGTTCAGGAACGCCAGTTTGTTCGCCTGGGCCGGATCCACAGAGCCGTCGGGGTTGTAGAGGTTTGACGCGACGGTGCCTGCCGCTGGTTCGGCGACCGGGTTCCACCATCCCTCCACAGCACTGCCGTCGTTGAGGTAGCCGGCAACGTCCGAGGCGTTCCCGCCGCCCACGTTGTAGCGGGCGATGTTGAGGTTGAGTCCGTCCTCGCCGAAGACCTTCTGGTACAGCTCTTCACGCAGTTCGGGGGAGTAGCCCGCCGTCGCGTTGGCAAACCAGACAAGGCTGGTGCCCCAGCCTTTGAAGGCCTCGCCACGGCTGGCAGGGTTCGGGGTGATGGTCACCGGGGTGGCTCCGTCCGCTGCTGCAGGGGGTGCCGTGGGCATCAGTGCCAGCCCGGCCATGGCAGTGGCTGCTGCTGCCAGCGCTGCCACCGGCCTTCGGATTCTTCGTGCATAAAACGCCATTGTTATACCTCGTGGTCTCAGGGTGCGGAGCTGGTCCGGCGGTTGTTCGGGCCCGGGGATTAGGGCGGGGGAAAGCCGGTCCAGCGAGACTATGTTCGGGGTCTTACCCCTACAAGGGATATGAACAGGCTCGTTCGTGCTCGGTCACAGGTGTTCAGGCTGGCTGGTTCTGGTGCTTCCCGTCTGGTTGCCGCCCCGTAGACTGCTCGTGTGCTCTACGAGGAGTTTCCCGCCCCCGCCCGGCTGCAGCCCTACGTCAGTCACTTCTGGTTTGTGCGCGGCGCTCCGCCGGCTAGATACGAAAAGATCCTCCCGGGTCCGTTGGCCCACCTGATCCTGAACCTGTCCTCGCCGTACCGCCTCCTCGATCCGTTCGCCGCGGCACCGGGCAGCGGGGCAATGGAAGTCGCCGTCGGCTTCTACTCAGGCGTCCAGCGCAGCTACCTCATCAGCGAGAATCCGCCGCAGCTTTTCAACATCGGCGCCGCACTGCGGCCCTACGGCATCGCGGCACTCACCGACGTGCCGCCGTCGGAACTGCAGGGAAAAGTCCAGGACACGGACGTTTTCCTGCCTGGCTTCGCCTCCCTGCGCACTGGCCTGATGGACTCCGGTCCGGCCCCTGCGTTCGCTGCCCTGGAAACTTTCCTGACGTCCCGGTTCGGGGGCGGAGCGGACCCCCGGACCCTGGAGGCTGTTGCACTGCTGGCTGAGGAGGACATCCCCGTGGCAGAGCTGGCCCGGCGCCTTGGCCTCAGCCCGTCCACCCTGCAGCGGATCATGCTCCGCGACTGCGGAATTACGCCCAAAAGCTACGCCGACGTGTGCCGGTTCTACCGCTTCGTCAATGCCGCGGCCCGGTTGCCCGAGGACGGCTCAAGCGGCCGGGAGCTGTTGGCACTGGCCGATTACTACGACCAGCCCCACCTGATCCGCGCCTTCCGGCGCTTCAGCGGCTTCACGCCGTCGGAATACCTCCGCCTTGTCCGGGAACACGGGCCCGAGTACGCCACGTTTATCCCGCTCCGGAGCGTGGGCTGAAGCCCGACGGCGGCACACTGGGCAGGTGCCTGCCCGCGGTCCGCGCGGTGCGGCTTTTGTACAAGACCCTGGAGCGGCGCCGGCGTAGGCTCCAGCCACGGACGCCGCCCAAGTGCGTCTGCGGGAGGGGCGAACGCCATGGAACTGCACATCAGCTGGTTGGGGGTACTGCTGGCTGCTTTGGCCACCTTTGTGGTGGGCGGGCTCTGGTACTCCGTGCTTTTTGCCAGGGTGTGGCAGCGCGAGTCCGGCGTGACGGACGGGCAGCTCAAGCAGGGGACCGTCCGGGTTTTTGTGGGGTCGTTCCTGCTCGCCCTGGTCATGGCGGTGGTGCTGGCTGCGTTCATAGGCGAGGGCGGGGCAGGTTTTGGAACCCTGGCGGGACTGGCGGCCGGCGTGGGCTGGGTGGCGGCCGCCCTGGGCATCAACTACCTGTTTGAACGCCGCAGCCTCACGCTGTTTGCCATTAACGCGAGCTACAACATCGTGGCGTTCACGGCGATGGGGGCGATTATCGGCGCTTTGCAGTAGGAATCTGGTTGCCTCCAGGAGTCAGCGAACCTCAAGGATCAGGGCGAGCAGCCTCGCAGCTGCCGGGCGGGCGGCATGTTCCTCGTTCCACTGCGACCTTGCCACAGCCTTGCTGACGGCCTGCGTGGTGATCCCCAATTCCTGGGCGACGGCCTTCTGCTGGCCCCGGACCCCGGGGGTCATCAGGTCCAGGACGCGCCATTCAGCGCCGGACCTGCCGCGGACAATGTGGCCCAACAACCGGAGCACGGACTCGGCCTCGCGGGCCAGATCGGACAGCGGGCCTTCCACAGCCACCGGGATACGGTCCTTGCCGTTTCGGAGGCGGTCCACGGCACGGCGGGCGTAGACCAGGCTGTGCCCGGAGGCGTCCCTGATCAGGTTGGGCAGCGGCTCATTGACAGGTCCCACACCGATTCCCACGTACCAGGTGCCGCAGCGCAGGGCGATCAGTGCAGCCTCCACAGCCTGGTGCGGGCAGTCCACGATCCCCTGCACCTCGTCCTCCACGGACCGGTCAAAGTCGAGACGCGCCGGAATGTGCCGCAGGTCCTTGAGCAACTGCGGCACCCGGTCACCATCGCGCCGGCTGTCCGTTTGATTGATGGTCAGCGTGAACATTCTGGGTACACCCTACCCGGTGATTCCCATCACGGAAGTGCCCGGATTCAGGCCTGGTCGAGCCTGACGGCCGAGCTGATCTGAACGGGCGGCAACGCCTTGGGCACCGTCGATCCGGCCGGTTGCAGGCCCGATTCCACCATGGCCTGCTGGATCTCCGCCACCAGCCTGTCCGGAATCCGGGACATGCTGAACGTGAAGAATCCCGGCTGAGGTGCCCCGGCCGCCGGCCCCTGGCCGGTACTTCCTACTGCCCCAATTGCCGAGGGTTTGCCGCGGAACACCACGGCAAACCGTCCGCTGACGCCCAACGTGACCTTGCTTTTCTTATCCAGGGTTTTGAGCAGGCCATCCGCCTCAACGCCGGCCGGGGCCTGGACAGTCCGCAGCGAGGTTGCGTCGATGTCGTTCCAGAAGATGGCGCGCGCTGTTTGCTTCTGGGCGTACCCGTACACCAGGCCACGGTCGAAGACCAGCAGGCGTCGGAAGCTCCAGAACAGGGTCAGGGACCACAGGACCAGCCCGGTGAGGATGCTCGAAGTCACAAAAAGCGGGACATCGGAGAAGAGGCCAGGGGACCGTTGCGATGAGGGGTTACCGGTGAACTCGGCGATGATGCCGTAAATGAATCCGACCGCCACGAGGACAGGCAGCCACTTCCAGGCGATATGCCAGGAAAGTTCGCTGTGCCGCAACCGGCCCAGCCTGTCCCCGTAGAGCCGCTCGGCCCGGCGGACCAGCCAGGTTCTGCCGGTGTCAGCCACGCGGGCCTCCTTGTTGGTAGGGGCCGGGTTGGTTTAGGCCTTGTTCGTATGGGCCGGGTTCATAAAGGCCTGGAAGCTGGGAGTGCCTGGCCGCGGCTTCTGCGTTTGCTGCCCGGGCGACGTCGGGGTGGATGGGTGGCGGCGGTACGGGAAACCGCCGGTCAAGCGTCAGGTGGCGGGCTTTGGGACTGTCGCCCGAGGGGCCAGAGCCGCCGGCCGCCGCAAGGAGTATGACCAGGATGACAATGGGAAACAGCACCATCCTGGAAAACATGACCCATCCGGCCCGCCAGAACCCCGGGCGTTCACCGGCATTCACCCGGACCAGGACCGTAGTTGTCGCCAGCGACCCGAGGGAAAATCCGCGGGCGCAGCTGAACCCGTACAGCCACGGCGCCGCCAGCCAGACGGCGATGGCTGCGGCCGCCGTCTTGCCAGCTGTTCCCGTCACGGACGTTGCGGCAGCCGCGGACGCCACCGCCGCGATGACGGCGATGAGGCTGAAATCCACGGCCCAGGCCCCGAACACCTGCCAGCCGGTCGCTTCCACCACCGGCCGGCCGTTCCTCAAGTATTTTGTTCGTTTGCGCGCACTGTGAACGAGTGCAGGATCCGCGTAGGCTGCCGGACCTGCCACCCCCTGGGCCTTCACCACGGTGTCCCCTTTCCTGCTGTCGAATCAACCCTAAGAACTTACCTGTTCGCGAACCATGTAGCGATGGGGAGTGCAGCCCACCGGAGGCCGCCGCTAAAACGGCCGGGGGTCCCGGCCGAAGGTTGCCAGCCCGGCCGTCATCTGTTGCGATGGAGGATCAGCTGCCTGGGCAATACATCCGGGGCAGCAGGCGCGACGTAAGGATGGTTATGGCGGGCAGCCTGGGACAGGACGAACTGGAACATGTGGACCGGTGGTGGCGGGCGGCCAACTACCTCTCGGTGGGCCAGATCTACCTCCGCTCCAACCCCCTGCTGCGGAAACCGCTCACGGCGGAGGACACCAAATCCCGGCTGCTGGGCCACTGGGGCACTACGCCGGGCCTGAACTTCGTGTACGCCCACCTGAACCGGGTGATACGCAGGGATTCCCAGGAGATGCTGTTTGTTGCCGGACCGGGCCATGGCGGCCCTGCGGTGGTCGCAAACGCGTGGCTGGAAGGCACCTATTCGGAGATCTATGGCCACGTGGGTAATGACGAGGCCGGCATGGCTGAACTCTTCCGCCAGTTCTCCTACCCCGGCGGCATCCCCAGCCACGCTGCGCCGGAAAGCCCGGGATCCATCAGCGAAGGCGGCGAGCTGGGTTATGCGCTGGCCCATGCGTACGGTTCGGTGTTCGACAACCCCCAGCTGATCACCGCCGTCGTGATTGGCGACGGCGAGGCTGAAACCGGTCCGCTGGCAGCGAGCTGGCATTCGCACAACTTTTTGGACCCGTCAGCGGATGGCGCGGTGCTGCCCATCCTGCACCTGAACGGGTACAAGATCGCCAACCCCACCATCCTCGCCCGAATGCCCGAAGAACAGCTGGACCAGCTGCTGCGCGGCTACGGCCACGAGCCGTACTTCGTCACGGTGGACCACCCGGATGCCACCGAGAAGGCGCACCGGGACTTCGCCGCGGCGCTGGACCAGTGCCTGGCGGACATCCGCGCCATCCAGGACGCGCGCCGGGCCCCGTCGGACAACCAGGATGCTGTGGAGGACGGCGCCCCGCGGTGGCCCATGATCGTCCTGCGCTCGCCGAAGGGCTGGACTGGGCCGCGCATCGTGGACGGGCTGCAGGTTGAGGGCACGTGGCGCAGCCACCAGGTTCCGCTGTCCGAGGTCCGCACCAATCCGGCCCACCTGGACCAGTTGGGGGAGTGGCTGCAGTCCTACCGCCCGGAAGAACTGTTCGACGGCGACGGCCGCCTCCGTCCCGACATCGCGGAAGGTGCGCCCACCGGAGATTTCCGGATGAGTGCCACGCCGCATGCCAACGGCGGCGTGCTGCGGCGCGCACTGAAGCTGCCCGCTTACCGGGATCACGCCGTCGAGGTTTCCCGGCCCGGGACCGAACGGGTCAGCCCCATGATCACGCTGGGCTCCTGGATGCGGGACGTCATCTCGCTGAATATGGAGAACTTCCGGCTCTTCGGCCCGGACGAGACGGCGTCCAACCGGCTCCAGAACGTCTACGAAGTGACGGACAAGGTGTGGCAGTACCGGATTGACGACGTCGACGAGCACCTCGCCCGTTCCGGCCGGGTGATGGAGGTGCTGAGCGAGCACCTGTGCCAGGGCTGGCTGGAGGGCTACCTCCTGACCGGCCGGCACGGCGTCTTCAGCTGCTACGAGGCGTTCATCCATATCGTGGACTCCATGTTCAACCAGCACGCCAAGTGGCTCAAGGTGCACCGCAAGCTGCCGTGGCGCCAGCCGGTGGCATCGCTGAACTACCTGCTGTCCTCGCATGTCTGGCAGCAGGACCACAACGGGTTCTCGCACCAGGACCCGGGATTCATCGACCACGCGGTGAACAAAAAGGCCGAGGTCATCCGGGTGTACCTGCCGCCAGACGTGAACACCCTGCTGTCCGTTATGGAGCACTGCCTGGCGTCCACGGACTACGTGAACATTGTGGTCAGCGGCAAGCAGCCGTCTCCCACCTGGCTGGGGTCTGCCGATGCTGCCAACCACTGCCGCCGCGGGCTGGGGATCTGGACGTTCGCAGGGTCCGAGATCCCCGGCGAGGAGCCCGACGTCGTTCTCGCCTGCGCCGGCGACGTGCCCACCGTGGAGACGGTGGCCGCAGCAGAACTCCTCAAGGAAGGTGTGCCGGGGCTGAAAGTCCGGGTGGTCAACGTGGTGGACCTGATGCGGCTCCAGGACTCCAGTGAGCATCCGCACGGCCTCCCGGCACGCGACTTCGACGGAATTTTCACCGCTGACAAGCCGATCATCTTCGCCTACCACGGCTACCCGGCGCTGATCCACCGGCTGGCCTACCGCCGCACCAACCAGGAGGGCCTGCACGTTCGGGGTTACAAGGAAGAGGGAACCACCACCACGCCGTTCGACATGGCCATGCTGAACGGGATCGACCGTTTCCAGCTGGCCATCG
Organism: Arthrobacter sp. CDRTa11; assembly: GCF_026427775.1. Classification (NCBI taxonomy): domain Bacteria; kingdom Bacillati; phylum Actinomycetota; class Actinomycetes; order Micrococcales; family Micrococcaceae; genus Arthrobacter; species Arthrobacter sp. CDRTa11. Next base: position 343,620 of record NZ_CP044532.1, read on the forward strand.
ACGCGCTCGACCGTGTCCCGGGGCTGGCCGAGAAACACTCACTGCTGCGGCAGGACCTCCAGGACCGGCGTATGCGGGCCTTTGAACATACAAGGACCCACGGCGAGGACCCGGAGGAGATCCGCAACTGGTCGCCCGGCACCTGACCCTCCCCGGAGTTATTGTCCATTTATGGCGACTTTGGACGCTCCAGGTCGCCGCAACTGGACAATAATTCGCTAGTCACACAGGTCGGCGGGCTGACCGGACGGCAAATGGATCCAGCCTTCTGACAGCGCTGCCGCGGCATGGGTCCCTGGCGGCCCGAGGGTCTGCTTCAGGACGACGGCGCGGGCGGTCAAAGAGGCGATCACTGCGTCAAAGAGGTCGTCGGACCCGGCCAGCCGCCCTTCGTGTCCGGCCAGGTCCAGCCAAGGCGCGGCAGCCTGCAGTTGGTCCAGGATCACGCCGAGCCGTTCTGCCTCGGGAGCGCCCCGGCCCTTGTAGCCGCGGGCCAAAAGGCCCCAAACCTTCAGGGACGCAGCAGGGTAGACCTCCGCCAGGCGGCCGGATCCGTCCCGCGCCTGCGGCCCGTACTCAGCGGCGATCCTGGCCTGGATCACGGCACACCTCATGGCCGGATGGGCGAGCCGGTCGGCCGAGACGCTGAGCGGGATCAGCCCGGTGTGTCCGGTGACAAAGCGGTCCGTGTCCCGGTATGCCAGCAGCCGGCGTCCCTCGATGCCGTCGTGGTCCAGGACCGGACCGGCGTCGAAATTCAGGTGTCCTGCGAGGAACGGCAGGAAAGCGTCCGGCCAGCCAACCGGGCAGTCGATGCCGGTCATGGCGTTGTTGCCGAAGAGGTCCACGATCTCCCGGTCATCCACACCCAGGGCCAGGTGCTCCAGACGGGCAGAGCCGGTGTTCCATTCCAGGACCGCCACCGCCGTCTTCCTGGTCGCCGCGGCAAGGTCGACGCCCAGCGTTCTCATGCCGCCCGCACTCCTGGGTGCGAAGGGCCGTTGCGCGGGCCACCGCTGCTGCAGGCTTCCAGAGGAGACATGTAGTTGACTCTACGCCCGGCCGATCCGGTGCCAGCTGGCGTGCGGGCCTGATTTCGGAGACGGGATGGTGGACGCTGAGTGACACGCGAATGGAGTTCTGAAACGCTGGTCGGCGGAGGGCCGATCGGCGGTCCGACGCCCGGAGGGAACCCTACGCATGCCATGGCTTGATGTGCTCGGCAATGACATCCACTACACCGACACCGGCCACGGCCAGCCGGTGGTCCTGCTGCACGGCCACGCCTCCGCGGCGGCGTGCTGGGAACCGATCAGCGCGGAACTGGAGCGGGACTTCCGGGTACTGGCCTACGACACCTACGACCACGGCTGGTCTTCGAACTCGCCGCCGCAGGGACCGCTGGTTGACCGGGAGGCAGAACTTGAGCATTTCATCAGTTCACTCGCCCTGGAGAACCCGATCATCGTGGGGCAGTCCATGGGCGGCATGACCACCCTGCGCTGGGCGGTCCGGCATCCCGGGGAAGCGGCGGCCCTCGTCATCTGCGGGATGGGCTGGCCGCTGGTGGTGCCGCCGCCCGGGCAACCCGGCCAGCCGGAAAAGTTCGAGGTGTTCAGCTCACTCGACGCCGACGAGCGGATCTGGCTGGGGGTGGGGAACTCCTTCACGGAGGAGTGGATCGCTGCCAACCCGCTCGACTACGCCCGCTACATCCGGGTCCGGTCCACAGCCGCCGCGATTGAAGCGGCACGCCACCCGCGCAGCCTGGAGGCAAGCCAGGGCGAGTTCCTCAGCGCGGCTTCCCAGGACGTTGACGCATTCCAGCGCGGACTGGAAGCGATCACCAGCCCGCTGCTGGTCTTCATTGGCGACGCCGAAAGGCCGCGTATCCGCCGCGGCGCGGAGCATGTGGCGGCCACGGTTCCCGGCAGCCGCCTGCTCGTTGTGGAGGACGCTGGCCACAACGCCTACTTCCAGCGGCAGGACCTTCTGGTGGAGGCGATCCGAAACGCGGCGGCCGGCACCTGACACCTGCCTAAAAAATTCGATCTACACAGACCGGTAGTGGAGGGCGCCCGGGATGCCGCCTGATTCGCCGAGGTCTTCCCCACGGGCAAAAGTGGCCCAGAGACTCCGCATAGCGTGGCCGACGGCGTTGACCTCCTCCCAGGTGGCGCCGTCGAGGAGGCCGGCTGCAGCCCAGGTCCCCTGATTGCCGAACAGCAGCGGCAGGTCGACGGTGTGGGCGGCGCGGTAGTAATTCCCCTGGGCGCCCCAGGAGATCACATAACTGTGGGCCTTGCCCCCGGCGCGCACGTGGCGCCGGGCAAACTTCCGCGCTGCCCGGCCGTACACCGCTTCGGTCACGGCCCAATTAATGGTTACGACGGCGGCGCCGCCGATGCCGGGGACGTTGCCGAGCCGGCGCACCAGGGGATTGCGGGGAAGGAAAAGCCGTGCTTCGTCGGCCGTATGCCCGATCAGCACCTCGATGTCCGGGGCTGTGGCATCCCACGCGGCCTCAATGTCGGCTTCCGGCGGCAGCGGGGGGTGCCCGTACTGGGTTCCGAACGGCATGGCCGCCATCAGGCCGAACTTCCGTGCCACCTGCGACACGCGGTCCTCAACGGCCACGACTTCCATGGCGGGGGTCTCCTCCGTGACGGCTTCGGCCGCGATGCCCATCGCATGGTTCATCTTTTCCCGCCCGCGGGAGATGCCCAGGGGTGCACTTTGGATAATGGCGCGCTGGAAAAGGGAAGGCGCGTCCGGAGACGCCATCAGGTGGGCAATCGCGTCCCCGCCGGCAGACTGCCCGAACGCCGTCACCCTTCCAGGATCACCGCCGAACGCTGAGATATTGCGCTGTACCCAACGAAACGCCTCTAGCTGGTCGAGCAGTCCCAGGTTGGCGGGCCTGCCGGAATGCGTGGCCAGAAAGCCAAACAATCCCAGCCGGTAGCTCACGGCAACCACTATGACGCGGTTCTCGGCCACCAGTACGGCCGGGTCGAAGATGGCAAGGTCCCCTGAACCGGTGGTGTAGGAACCTCCGTGGATCCAGACCATGACCGGCAGCCGTTCACCGGGAGCAATGTCGGACGGCATGGTGATGGAGAGGTTCTGGCAGTCTTCGCTGCCCGGAAGTTCGCCGTACCGCGTGCCCAGGATGTCATCGAGGAAGGGCACCGGGCCCTGCGGGCAGGCGGGTGCAAGGGAGGTGGCCACAAATGTCCCGGACCGGTCCGGCGCAGGCATCGGGGGCTCGAAGCGGCCCGCGGTGGCGTACGGGATTCCCGTTGCACGCACCACGTCGCCGTCCCGCCATCCGGTGACCGGACCGCAGGGAGGATCAAAAGAAGGCTCGGAATTCACAGGGCAACGATTCCACAGTTTGCTGATGCGCCGCTGACAAACGCGCGAACGTACAGTTGAGGCCCCCAAATCTCATGATTAAGGGGCCTCAACTGTACGTTCGCGCCAGGGTAGGGCCGGATAAACGACGACGACGGCGGTCAGCCGGCAATTGCTCCTTCACGCAGCCACGCGAGTGCCGCCTGCACGCGGAGGTTGTCCTCCGGCGCCTCTTCCAGGCCCAGTTTGACGAATACAGAGCGGAGGTGCGCTTCCACCGTCCGGCGCGAGGTGACCAAAACCTGGGCGATTCCGGCGTTGCTGCGCCCCGCCGCGAGGTGCCGAAGGACCTCGAGCTCGCGCGGCGTCAGCGCAGTCAGCCGGTGCTCGTTGGATTGCAGGAACGCGTTGATGGCCTGCAGGTCAATGGCCGTGCCGCCGTCGGCAACGTGCTGGACTGTAGCCAGGAACTCTTCGGTGTGCAGGACCCGATCCTTGAGCAGGTATCCGAAGGAGGACAGATTCCGGCGGGTCATCATCACAGCTACCGCCGGATCCACCACATGGGACAGGATGATCACCGGCAGCGACGGGTAGCGCTCACGCAGCATCAGGGCGGCGCGGGCCCCTTCATCGGTGTGGCTCGGAGGCATCCGGACATCGGCGATCAGCAGATCCGGGCGGTGCTCGACGACGGCGTCAATCAAGCCGTGTGCGTCGCCCGCCTGGGCCACTATGGTGTGGCCGGCATCCGCGAGGAGCCGGGCGATACCTTCGCGGAGAAGAACCAGGTCCTCGGCTATGACGATTCGCACGGCACCGACACCTCCACAAGGGTGCCGCTGGGCGAGCGGTCGCTGACGAGCAGGTGCCCGCCCATTGAACGGACACGCTCGGCGAGGCCGCGGAGTCCGGTGCCCGCGCGCAGATCCGCGGAGCCAACACCGTCGTCGGCCACTGTGATGCTGAGGACGCGGTCCGCCACCAGCAGTTTGACGTCCACGTAGCTCGCGTGCGCATGTTTCACGGAATTGGTGACGGCTTCTGCCACCACGAAGTAGCTCATGGCCTCGAGTTGCGGGCTGACCCGGTGCGACGGGACGGCGAGATACACCGGGATGGGCAGCGGAGCGACGAAGTCACTGAGCGCGGCATGCAGCCCACCCGAAGCCAGTTTCGCCGGAAGATTCCCCAGTGCCAGCAGGCGCAGTTCCTCGAGGACTCCGCCCATCCCGGAAACAATCTCGTCCATGGCAAGGCGCGCGTGTGCGTCGTCCACGTTCCGCGATGCCGACTGCAGGTTCAGGGCGAGCCCCAGCAGACGGCCCTGCACGCCGTCGTGCATGTCCTGGACGATCCGGGCGCGCTCCTGGGCCCTCGCACCAACCGCCCGCGCAGATTCACGTTCGGCTGCGGCCTGCCGGTAGCGCACCGCCGCTTCCAGGACAGCCGGCTCCAGGATGCGGTCGAGTTGGGGGATCGCAGCCCCTATCGATTGGGACCGCGCGGACGTGAACATGATGCAGGCGTGCGGATCTGTGGAACTGCCCAGCAGAAGGGCGTTCTTTTCCTCCCCGGGGGCGGAGACCGCAAGCCCCCCGGAATCAACCCAACCCGCCTCATCAGGGAGTTTGAGGCGGGCGGTGATGCCGGCGTCGTTCATAGCTGCCCGGAGTGCTGCTTCGATCGCCTGACCTTCGGTGCCGGACGGCACCTTGCCCCGCCGGCGCAGCTCCGCCAAGAGGTTCTCGCGGGGATCGAGCACCCTGCTGCACCACGTGGCCAACTTCAACGAGAACGGAATCAGGACAACGGCGACGGCGATTGTCACCATGGACGATTGCCACACGGACCCGGCTGTGGCGATCCCGGCGCTGGCCGCGGCAAGCGCTACGGTCAGGATGAGCGTCCCGCTGAGGACCAGCGTGATCAGCCGACGGGGGATCCCGCGCCCGGTTTCGGCCGCCACGGCACCGGCCACCAGGAACGCCGTCAGTGCGCAACTCACAGCGAACCCAACGATCAGCACGGTGAATCCTATAGAACCGCCCAGTCCGCCGAGGGAAACAGCCATCCCGCCTGCCGAGCACAGGACGATGATAAAGACCGGGACCAAGGAGGCGATGCCCGCCAGCAGCAGCCGTTGGCGGCGCTCGCCCTCAGTGGCCCGGACCAGCAACCATACGGTGACAGGCGAAACGAGGAAGCTGCCCAGCCACAGGAAGGAGCTTGGCCCCTCCGAGAACCACTGCAGGAACGAGCCGAGGGCCCAGCCGGGCGGGAGCAGAGGTTCCAGCTGGGGCATGGTCCGGGCCAGGCCGCCCACGGCGATGGACAACGATGCAAAGATCACGGAAGCCACCAGCAGGTATCGCACCAGCCAACGCGACCGTCCGGCGATGTCCTCAGCTACGACGATAGGCAGCAACTGGAGCAGCAGCAGGCAGGGGACATGCCATGACAACGCCATCACCACCAGCATGGTTCCGGACAGTGCGGTATTTCCGCCCTCCCACACCAGGACGTTGCTCAGGAACATCCAGAACGGGTAGAGGCACAGTGCGGCTCCTACACTGAACGTCAGCCACGTTAGGCGCCGATTTCCCAAGCGCCGGATCACCATAGCCGAGGCAAAAACGACGGCGGCCGCACAGATCAGCGACACGTGCGCCGGAGGAGAAAAGGCGAAAAACGGCGGGTCGATGACGGCATTCCATTGAAAAACGGCACTGACCACGCCCACCGCGAGCAGCGCTCCGGCGGCGCCGGACCACAGGAATTTCTCGGGATGGAGCGGCGTCGGGGGCATGCTCAATCCGCCGATAGCCATACCACCCATGCTGGCCCTGATCCGGCCCGGAGGGAATAGGTGCTTTCACCGATGATTCGACCGGCGGGTCGGCGTAGCTTCGGGATCATCAACCAGATCTGGCTTGGTGCCAGCGGATACAAGGAGATGATCCCGATGGCGGATAGCAAGGCTGTCAGTGAACGGACAACGGAGGCGGAAACAGGGCCCAGGCGGATGGCGGACCGCTTCGGATTCTGGCTGGGCATGGCCAACCTGGTGGTGCTTGTGCCGTTTGCCATCCTGCCGGTGACGCTGCTGAGGACGGACCACATGGCGTTCCACCTGGTCTACATCCCATGCCTCATCATTGGCCTTTGGGTGATCTGGCAACTGAGGGGCTTGGCCCCGAACCGCGCTCTTCGCGTCCTGGCCTGGATACTGCTCGCGGCGGAAGCAATAGCGCTCCTTGGGCATGCGGGCGAGCTGTTCGCTGTCATGCAGCACGGCGGCTTCGAGGCTCCTTACGAGGTATTCGAGGAGCCGGAGCACGTAATGTCCGCGCGATTCGCCCTTCCAGCCATCATGCTGAGCATCCTGACCATGATCGTCATCGACCTGACCGCGGGCATCCAGGGCATGTTCCACCGGGCGCACCGCGTGGCGCCACATGGTCGGGAGCTCCGGACATAGAGCAGGTTAAAACAACGACGGCGGGTGGCGCGGTTCCTCAGGAACTGCACCACCCGCCGTCGGACGCTAAAACGGTCGTACGTTTTGAACAGACGCTAGTGCGCTGCCGGCACGTAGCGCTTGATGGAGGCTTCCAGCTCGGCCTCGGCGGCGGCGCGGTCGCCCCAGCCCTCGGCCTTGACCCACTTGCCCGGCTCCAGGTCCTTGTAACGGGTGAAGAAGTGCTCGATTTCCTTGATCAGGAACTCGTTGACGTCGCTGACTTCCTGGATGTGGTCGAAACGGGCGTCAACCGGGACGCACAGGACCTTGGCGTCTCCGCCGCCGTCGTCGGTCATGTTGAAGACGCCGATGGGGCGGGATTCGACGATCACGCCGGGGATCAGATCGAAGTCCTGCAGGAGCACCAGTGCATCCAGCGGGTCGCCGTCTTCGCCCAGGGTGTTCTCAAAGAAACCGTAGTGCGTGGGGTACTGCATGGAGGTGAAGAGGACGCGGTCCAGGCGGACGCGTCCGGTCTCGTGGTCGACTTCGTACTTGACGCGGGATCCCTTGGGGATCTCGATGGTGACGTCGTGCTTCATGGAATGCTCCTCGGCAATTGCAGGGGGTTCGCGGCACAGGTGACGAGCAGCCAAAAGGAGTGTCGGTGCCGCCGACTACTATTGAGGATATAGCGAGAGGCCCGGGTTTCAGGAACTGGCGGGGAAATTTCAGGACTTGAGGACCAGCACCAGCATGAAAAAAACATTGCGTCCCGCAGGGCTCAGGGCGGCCTTCCCGGGCGGCGTCCCGGCCACAGCCAGGCGCATCGCCACGGGTGTGGCCGCACGTCTACGCCGCACTTGGCCGGTGGGTCTGCTCCTGGCGCTGATGGTGGCGCTGGCCGTGCCCGCTGCGCTGGTGGTTGCCCCGGGCTTTATCGGACCTGAGGCTCCCGCTGCGCGCCCCGCTGCTCCCGCCTGGCAGCAGGCTCCTGCAACGCTTTCGGCCCGGCAGGGCCTGTCGCCGCTGAACGAATCCGCACCCGTGCCAGTGCCGTCGGCCGTCGCCGCGCAGCTGGAGCCACTGTTGAAGGCCGACGGCGGCGGCACCTTCACCGGCCTGGTCCAGGATGCGCTGACCGGGCAGATCCTTTTCGACCGCGGCGGTTCGGACAACCGGATCCCCGCCTCCAACATGAAGCTGCTCACCGCCGTCGCTGCCCTGCGGGCTTTGGGGCCTGAGCACCGGTTCAGCACCACCGTCGTGGCAGGTCCGTCGGCAAACCAGGTGGTGCTCAGGGGCGGCGGCGATGTCCTCCTGGGCGCCGGCCAGTCGGACCCGGACCAGGTGATGGGCCATGCAGGGCTCGCCTCACTGGCGGCATCAACAGTGGCGGCGCTTCAGGAGAAAGGAACCACGGGGGAGGTGACGGTCCTGGTGGACGATTCCCTCTTCAACGGTCCGGCGCTGAACCCCGCATGGGAAAAAGGCGATGTTGAGGCCGGCGAGCTGGCTCCGCTTTACCCGCTGGCCATGAATTCGGCCCGCTTCAGCGCCGGCGTCACCACTGGTCCACGCCCCCAGGATTCCGCGCTCACCACAGCGGAGGCGTTCGCGGCGCAGCTTGAAGCGGCAGGTGCCACTGCGGGGATAACGGTGGCTGACGGCGTCCAACGTGTCACATCCCCGGCGGCCCCCCAGGCTTCAATCCTGGCGGAAGAGCAGTCCGCCACGGTGAGCCAGCAGGTGGACCTGATGCTGCAGACCTCGGACAACTATCTCGCGGAAGTATTGGGCAGGATGTCCGCAGTGGCAGCCGGGCAGCCCGGCAGCAACGACGCCGCCACCGCCGCGGTCCGTGCCCAGCTCGGGGAATTGGGTATCCCTACGGACAGCATGCAGCTGGCCGACGTATGCGGGCTGGCGCTGGGCAACCAGGTCTCCGCCCGCCAGTTCGCCGAGGTGGTGCGCGCCATCACCTCCGGCACGGACACCAGGCTGCGCGCGGCACTGGCCGGCTTCCCGGTGGCCGGACTAACAGGAACGCTTGATGCCCGCTATGGAGATGATTCCACTGCGCGAGGAGCCGGGCTGGTGCGGGCCAAAACGGGAACGCTGAACTCGGTGATCGCACTCAGCGGTTATGTGGTGGACGCCGACGGCCGGTTGCTGGTCTTCTCCTTTATTGGCAACGGGCTGGCTCCAGGTGCCGCCGGCAACAAGGAAGCGCTGGACCGTGCCGCCACAGCGCTCGCGGCCTGCGGCTGCCGTTAGTACCCGGTTTTTTCGAAGCAGCAGCGGCGCGGGCTGCGGCGCTGACAGGCGCTCCGGGGCGCGGCCGGCCGAAGGGATAGGATGTGCACAGCCGAGAGGAAATGGGGAGCAGTGGAACCGATCGTGGTTGAAGGCGGCAAGGGCACCGTTGCCCTCGGAGCCGATGACGTTATCCACCTGGTCTGGAAGCAAAGCGCCAAAATCGAAGCCGCCGACGCCGCGGCCGCCATGGCGGCAGTCAACCAGGCCGGTAACGGGTCTGAGTACCCCATGCTGGTGGACATGGCCACCACCGAGTCCGTGAGCCGCCAGGCGCGTGGCGTTTTTTCCATCCCGTGTGCGGCCAACCGCATTGCCCTCCTGGGGTCAAGTCCTGTTGACCGGGTTCTGGCCAACTTCTTTCTCAGCATGCACGTTCCGCCGTGTCCCACCCGCTTTTTCACGTCCAGGCCCGAAGCCATGGCCTGGCTGCTCGAGGGATCTCCGCCACGTACCTGACCCAGGCATGTGACCCGGGAATCCCTTCTGCCCCCGCTCGCCCGTCAGCGAACTTAAGGCCGATCCGGCCCCGGCTGTGATCTGATGGGAAGTATGGAGTCCACTGCACGTGATTCGTCACCGGCGTCATCCACCCCGGCCCAGGCCCTGATCAACTGGGACCTCGCCGCGTCCACGGCTGCCCGGCTTGCTTCCGCCGGCCCGGTGCTTAACTCTGCGGAAATCGGTGATGCCGTGGACAGCCTCCGGCACCTCGCTGACGCCTCCGTTCCGCACGTCCACGAGATCACGGGCCTGGAAGCTGCCAGGGACCTCCGCGATTCATCGGTCCTGGTAGTGGACCGCGCCAATTGGGCCAAGGCCAACACCCAGAGCTTCGCCGTGATGCTCAAACCGGCCATGGAAAAGATGCTGGAAACCCGCCGCGGCTCCATCAGCCCGGCGGCAGCCAGTGTAAGCGGTGCCATCACCGGCAGCCAGCTGGGCGCAGTCCTTGCCTTCCTCTCCAGCAAGGTCCTGGGCCAGTACGATCCCTTCGCGGCGCTGGCGGAGGGGTCCAACGCTCCGGCCGGCGGCCGGCTGCTGCTGGTGGCCCCCAACATCGTCTCCGTGGAGCGTGAGCTCAACGTCACGCCGGAGGACTTCCGGCTTTGGGTCTGCCTTCATGAACAGACACACCGGGTGCAGTTTGCGGCCGCTCCCTGGCTCCGGCACCACATGCTGCAGGAAATCGACAACCTCAGCGGCCACCTTCTCGGAAACGTGGACTCCCTGATGGAGCGCGCCTCCGCCGCCGCACGTTCACTGAAGGACCGGACGGCTGCCGGCAACACCCCGGGCCGCGGTGCCATCCTGGACCTGCTGCAGAACCCGGAGGAAAAGGCATCGCTGTCGCACCTGACGGCCGTGATGAGCCTGCTGGAAGGCCACGCCAACGTGGTGATGGACGCCGTTGATGCCAGCATTGTGCCGTCCGTGAAGACCATCCGGCAGCGCTTCAATGACCGTGGCAAGGACCGCGGTGTGATCGAGAAGTTCATCCGCAACCTGCTGGGCCTGGACGCCAAGATGCGTCAATATTCCGACGGCGCCAAGTTTGTCCGCGCGGTGGTGGACGTAGCAGGGATGGAAGGCTTCAACAGGGTCTGGGAATCCGCTGACCATCTCCCCACCGAGCCCGAAATCCATGACGCCAAGCTGTGGCTTGACCGGATGGGCCTCTAATTGCCCCAGCTTCCTGTTGGCCCAACCAGCGGACGACGCCGGCCTGGCCGGCTCGCTCCCGTCGTCGGCAAGGCACGCACCATGGTCCGGAGCGCCCTGGAGCAGGCCGGCTACCCGGGCCACGTTCTGGTGGCCTGCAGCGGCGGCCCGGATTCACTGGCGCTGGCTTCGGTGGCTGCCTACTTCGCCCGGCGCGGCCACGTTGACGGGCACCCCCTGACGGTCGGGGCGGTGGTGGTGGACCACCAGCTGCAGCACGGCTCGGCCCAGGTGGCTGCAGAGGCCGCGGACGTTTTGAAGGAACTGGGCCTGTCCCCGGTGGAAGTTCGGACGGTCAGCGTGGCCAGCGCCGGAATGGGGCCCGAGGCCGCTGCCAGGGCTGCCCGCCATTCCGCGTTGGAGGATGCCGCAGCTGAGCAAGGCGCTGCGGCCATCCTGCTCGGGCATACGCTGGATGACCAGGCCGAGCAGGTCCTGCTGGGCCTGGCCCGCGGCTCCGGGACCAGGTCATTGGCGGGTATGAGACCTGCCCGCGGAATCCTGCTTCGGCCTTTCCTGGGGCTCCGGCGTGCGGATACCCTCCAGATCTGTGAGGTTGAGGAACTGCAGCCTTGGCATGATCCCGGCAATGCGGATCCGGCTTTTGCCCGCTCGCGGACCCGGGTGGAGGTCCTGCCCCTCCTGGAGGAAAAGCTGGGGCCGGGGGTGGCCGAGTCGCTGGCGCGGACAGCCTCCATCCTGCAGCTGGACGCCGATTATCTTGAGGACGTGGCGGAACGCACTTTTTCGACACTCGTGGAGCGTTCGGGTACTGAACTGAGCCTTCCGGAGGAGGCGCTGGCGGACCTTGCGCCGGCCATCAGGTTCCGGGTGATCGCCAAGGCCGCCGCCGACGTCGGGGGCCAACAACCCAGCTACCAGCGCCTTCTGGCGGCTGAGGGACTGCTGCGGCGCCAAGGCTCCGCAGGTCCGGTGGAGCTCCCCGGAGGGGTGAGCGTCTTCCGGCTGTCGCTGGCCGAGTTGGATGCAGCGGGCCGCAGCGCTGCCCCCGGCAGGCAGCCCGACGGCGGCGCTCCCGTTCCCCGGGAAGGGGCCCGCTGTGGGAAGCTAGTATTCCGGTCTCACAAACCGCCCCAAAAATAGTCGCACCCCGCATCTACACAGGAGCCATTGGTGGATTCAAACGACGTCCAGGCAGACCTCAAGCACGTTCTCTACACCAAGGAACAGATCCAGCAGCGGATCACCGAGCTCGCTGCACAGATTGACAAAGACTACGAGGGCCGCGAAATCCTCATCGTGGGGGTCCTCAAGGGGGCGGTGATGGTGATGGCGGACCTCGCACGCGCGCTCCACAGCCACATCTCCATGGACTGGATGGCTGTTTCCTCCTACGGCTCCGGCACCCAGTCCTCAGGGGTTGTCCGCATCCTCAAGGACCTGGACACAGACCTCATGGGCAAGGACGTCCTGATCGTTGAAGACATCATCGACTCCGGCCTCACGCTGTCCTGGCTGAAGACCAACCTGGAGTCCCGTGGCACCGCGTCAGTGGAAATCTGCACGGCCTTCCGCAAGCCCACCGCCGCCAAGGTGGAGATTGACGTTAAGTACGTTGGCTTCGACATCCCCAACGAATTTGTGGTGGGCTACGGCCTGGACTACGCCGAGAAGTACCGCAACCTGGACTTCGTGGGCACCCTCGCACCGCACGTTTACGAGTAAGCCCCACACACGGCCCGGGTCAGCCGCCCCACATGGCCTGGTTCAGGGGAGTCACCGTCATGCTTTCGAGCCGGGCGCTTCCTCCTTCGGAAAAGACCGAGATGCTGGTGGCCCCGGCAGCTGGAAAGACCTGGTCCGTGATGGTGGTCAGTCCGTCCTGGGCGAAGAGTTCCACGGATGAACGGTCAACGTACAGGCGCAGGCGGAGCCGGCCATTGATCAGCTCAACCCGCGGGTCCTCCACTGAACTGAAGGCCGGATGGAACCCCTCGTTGCCGGAGTTGGTCCTGTCGATGGAGAGCCGTTTAGTGGACGAAGCATAGCCGATTCGGGTTGCTTCGGTTCCGTTGCCAAGGACCTTCAGGCCAAACGACGACGCCGTCCCCGGAGAGAATTCGGCGTCAACCTGGACCACGTCCCCTGTGACTGGAAGTGTGGTTGTTCCCGGCGCGATGTCCTTCGCCGGCGCCGTGTACGTGGCTGCCGTGTTCTTCAAGGCATCGGCCTGGGACACCACCTGCTGCCGCAGCCGCGGCCCCATGGACGTCTGGGTCAGTACCACTTCACGCGGCAGGGCCATGGCCCCGCGCCACGTTGTGGAGGGAGTGTCCTGGCCGTAGTCCCAGTTGTTCATCCAGCCCAGCATGATGCGCTTGCCGCCGGGAGCATTGTTGAAGGACACCGTGGCGTAGTAGTCCCTGCCCCAGTCCAGCCAATCGTGCTGCTCGAGGTGGGAGGCATCGGAGGAAACGAACTCATCCGCCAGGATGTGTCCCCAGCCTCCGCGGTTGTTGTCCACGATCTTGATGGTGGCCTGGCTGCCCTTATAGGCGCTGACGTCCCAGGCTTTCCACTCGAGGTGTTCGGAATCGTTGCCGGTGGCGGTACGGACGGTCTGACCATTGACCACCAGGTTCACGGTGGTTTCCGCGCTCCTGGGCTTCGCCGGTTCCGAACCAAGCACCATGTGGTCAAGTGTGAGATGGCCCCATGGCCCCGTTGCGTTATCCACAACCCGGATGCGGGCGATCTGGCCGTGCCAGGGGGAAACGTCCCAGTTCTGCCAGTTCAGGTCTCCTGAATTCGTTCCGGTTGCGGTACGCACCGGCACGCCGCCCACCAGCAGCTCAACCTGGAGATTCCCGTCCGTGCGGCTGCCTCCGCCCAGGAGGAATCCAATGTTGGTGTCGGTCAGGTAAAACTCGGGGGACGTGATGGCGCCGACATTGTTGTCCTGGTGCGGGCCCCCTTCGAACGTGTTGATCCGTTTCCCGATGGCGAATTCACCGCCCGACGTCGAGGGGTTCAGTGCCGCCTGGAAGTCGCCGGTGAGCTGCCAGCCGGCTTGTGTGAGCGTTCCAGGGTAGTCGAAGCCGTCGAACAGCAGATATCCCGGAGGGGCCAGGTTTCCCGGCTGCTTGCCGGGTTCCTGCGGGTGCTTTCCGCCTCCGGCCAGGAAGTTGAGGTAGTCCTTGTCCACTGTGAATGGTGCTGATTCCATGGTGCCCACGGGAGCGTCTCCGCCGTGGAAGCCGTTTACCATCCCGGCTCCGATATTGCCCGTGACCGCCATTTGTCCTTGAAGACTTCCGGCGGCGGGAGCGCTTCCCCAGGGGCCGGAACTGTTCGACGGATCGTTCTGGACGTTCCAGCCGCTGTAGCTGCCGCCGTTGAAGCCGGCAAGGACGTTGCCGGGTGGAAGCTGGCTGGCGGGATCGATATTCTCGGCGGCAAACGTTGTGCCGTTGAAGGTTCCAACGAAGTATTGTCCGCCGCTTCCGCCGGCGACGGCTCCGGGGTTGATGTTCACGGCGAGGACCCACTTGACGTTCTGCGGGTCTCCGTCGACGGCGAGGGGGAACAGATCCGGGCATTCCCACTGCCCGCCCGTCGCATTTGCCGGACCAAAGTCGTCCAGGTAGTTCCATTGCTTCAGGTCATTGCTCTTGTAGAAGAGGACCCGGTGCTCGTCCGCTTCAACCGCGGCCATCACCCAGTAGTCCGGGCCGCTCGGGTTGTCGTACCAGAAGACCTTGGGGTCGCGGAAGCCGGAGGTGTTCCTGCTGAGGACCGGGTTGTTGGCGTACTTGGTCCAGGTCTGCCCATCGTCGGTGCTGAACGCCAGTGATTGGGCTTGTTTGCCGGCGAGGGTGGGGTGGGCTGCAGTGTAATTGCTCGTGTAGATGGCCACCAGTGGCGGATTTTGGAGAGTCCCCAGTCCGCTGGTGTTCTGGGTGTCCACCACTACGGACCCGGAGAAGATTTCCTCAATAACCTGGCCGGATCCGTTGAAACTCCGCGGGATGGCGAGCGGCTGTTCCTCCCAGTGGATCAGGTCGGTGGAGGAAGCGTGGCCCCAGCTCATGTCCCCCCAGCGTGTCCCGTTGGGGTTGTACTGGTAATACATGTGGTATTTCCCGTTGTGGAAGACGAGCCCGTTCGGGTCGTTCATCCAGTTCGCTTTCGGCGTGTAGTGCAGGTACGGCCGGTATTGCTGTGTGGCCGGGTCCGGGTCGGTGGCCTGGGCGGTACTGGCGGCGACGCCGAATGAGGCGGCGGTGAGTGCCACCGCCACTCCGATCGACATCATGGCTTTGGTGCGTCTTGTCATCGTTGACAGACCTTTCGTCGGGGCTTGCGTTGCAGTACGACGACGGCGGACCCGCTCGTGGGGGGCGTCCGCCGTCGTCGTTATTTATGCCGTGCGGTTAGGGCGTGGCCCTGAACGAGTGCGGACTGCCATGGGCCTGGAACTCGGCGGAGGTTCCGCAATCCAGGACCTTTGTGCCGGCGGTAGCGGCATCAAGCACCACAGTCCGCACAGGCACTGAGGCCACCGTGTTGTTGGTCGCTATGAAGTTGTTGTTGCCGGAGGCCACCAGCACCATGGTGGGCGGCTGGCTTGGCGGGTTTACCGATCCCGCCGGCACGTCGTAGCTGAAGTGGTTGCCGGTCACGGTGTTGCTGTTGCCGGCGACGTGGACCAGCCCAAAGAGGTCGTCCAGCCCGTTGTTGTACGGCTTGAGTGGATCGAACGGTTCCATCTGGCGAAGGAAGTGGTTGGACGCCACAAGATTTTCGGTGCAGCTGCCTTCGAAGTTGACCATGCCGGGGTAGAAGGCATGGAAGCGGTTGGCCGTGATGGCAGAGCGTGTGGAGTTCTTGAAATGCACGCTGCTCCGGCCGCGGGGAAAGACGTTGTTGCCGGTGACCAGCAGGCCCATGTGCCCCTCGGCAAAGATGGAGAAGCCCACGAAGCCGGCGCCGATCAGGTTGTCCGTCACCTTGGAGGCCTGGCCTGAGCCCGTCAGTTCAATGCAGCTGCCGCACTCTGCCAGGAAGTTTCCGCTGACACTGAGCGCGTCCGTGTCCTTGACCACCAGGCCATGCTCCAGATAGACCATTCCCACGCCCTCCACCCGGCACGCATCGTTGGCCGAGTCGAAGCGGATGCCGGTCTTGCCGTTGAGGTAGGAATTCTGGTTGGAGCCGAACGAGACGCCGTCGAGGCAGAAGTTTTCGAAGATGATGGAGCTCAGCCGGGGGTCACCTGTGCGGAAAACCCGGAACGCGTCCCCGTTGCCGTCCGTTTTCTCCACCCGGATCCGGCTGCCGCCCGGATTGACCTCGTGCCAGCCGGACGTGTTTCCCGCGTTGTAGCGGATGCTCAGGGAAGTGAACCCATGGCCCGAGCCGCGGATGGTCAGGAAGCTGATGTCCACGTTGACCCTGGTCTTCAGCGAATAATCCCCTGGCGGAATGTAAATCACCGCCCCGGGCTTTGAAGCCTGGCTGGTCTGCTGGGACTTTACGTCCGCAATGATGCTGTTGATGGTCAGCCCGATATCGGCATAAGGGGTGGCGCCCGGGTTTCCCGGGACGGTCCAGGTGGTCACGTCGTAGACAGTGGTCAATGCTGGTGCTCCTCAGAATGTTGGCGGTGCAGTGCTCGTGCTGGTTACTGGTTGCTGCTCCTGGTGCAGAATAATGGTGCTGTCCACGTGGGTGCTGTGCAGGCGCTGGTGAAGCGCTACAGCAGGCCCACGATGGAGCGGTGGTCCGGCGGACCGGGACGGAGCGGACTGTCGTCGGGGTTATCTCGCCGGGCCACCATGGTGTTGGCGGCGCTGGCCTGCACACTTGCGGCGCTGACCACGGCCAGCGCAACGAGCGACGCCGAGGCCGCGCGCAGTACGGACCTGCGGCTTGGGTGTGGCGGAATGGGATGCATAGCGTTCTCCTTTGAACTGCGGCGGGATAACCCGCCAGCGAGTGGGGGCGGCTGCCACGGATCCGGAGAACTGATCCCCGGACGTGGGTTGCCAAAAAGTGCCAAATCAGCCAAAATGTGCCAAAACGATTTACCTTTGGCCGAAGCTCACTGTAGGGGCGCTCGCATCCCAGCGTCAAGAGTGGAAAGTTCTTGAGATGTGACGCTTGACACTTCATTCGAAAAAGGCCTAATGTGTTGCCAAGTCGTTTTGGCAAAACGATTTTTCACCCCACAGACTGTCTCGCCATTCCGTTCGAGAGAAAGTGAGTCGACAGCGATGTCCACTCGAAAAACCATCAACAGGTTCGCCACCATCGGCGGCCTCTGCACCGCCGTCGCCCTTGCGGCCACCGCGTGCGGCGCCGGGGGTCCGTCGTCGTCGGGTAGCGCCGCCAGCACCATCAACGTCCTGGTGGAGGCCGGCGGCCACGCCGAGCTGACTGGCGTTGCCGAACAGTGCAAGAAGGACGCGGGGATAGACGTCAATTTCGTCGAACTGCCCTACGACGGCATGTTCAACAGGCTTTCCAGCGAATTCTCCTCCGGCAACGTCTCCTTCGACGTCGCCGCCCTGGACTCCGTCTGGCTCCCCAGCTTCAAGGACGCCGTCCAGCCCATCGACGAACTCTTCACCGACGAGGCCAAAAAGGACATCTTCCCGGCCCTGGTGAAGGAAGCGAATGTGGACGGCCACTTCATTGGCATGCCGGCCTGGACCAACGCCGAAATCATCCTTTACCGCAAGGACCTCTTTGAGGACCCGCAGAACAAATCCGGGTTCAAGGCCAAGTATGGCTATGACCTCGCTGCACCCACCACCTGGAAGCAGTACCAGGAGGTTGCCGAGTTCTTCACCAAGGACGGGATGTACGGCACCGACGTGAAGGGCGGGGTGGAGACCGAATGGCTGGCCCACGTCCTCCAGGCCGGCTCCCCGATGGTGATAGATGACAAGAACAACGTGGTCATCGACAACGCCGCCCACAAGGAAGCGCTGGACTTTTACACCAGCCTGGCACCGTCCGCCCCGCCAGGGGCAGCGCAGGTTGACTGGGCCGCGGCGCAGAACCTGTTCAACCAGGGCAAGACTGCCATGACCCGGTTCTGGGCCCACGCCTACCGCCAGATCCCCAAGGATTCCCCGGTGGCCGGCAAGGTGGGTGCGGCTCCAATGATCGGCGGCAGCGCCGGGGTGGCCGGTGTTCCGGGCCCCTGGTACCTGTCGGTTCCGAAGGCCACCAAGAACGCGGACAACGCCAAGAAATTCATCAAGTGCGCCTACGACCACAACAGCATGGGCATCGAGTCCAGCCTGGGCCTGGCCTCGCGCATCTCCGCCTTCGAGAAGTACCAGGACCAGCCGGGGTATGAAAGCTTCGGCCCCCTGATCGAAACCCTCAACGGGAAGGCCACCGCCACCCGCCCGGCCACCGAAAAGTGGCAGCAGATCGTGGACACCGTCCTGGTGCCGCTCCTGCAGAAGGCTGTGGCCGGCGGGGACTCCGCAACCCTCCTGGCAGACGCCAAGAAGCAGATCCAGGATCTCCTCAAGTAAGACTCCGTGGCCGGCACGTGACCCTGTGGCAGCAGCCATGTCCGTGCCGGCCGCGGCCCCCAACCAGCAGAAGAGAAACACCGTGCGCATCTCCGATCGCCGCTTCGCAATGTTCCTGATGGCCCCGGCGGCATTGTTCCTCGCCATTTTCGTGGCCTACCCGCTGTTCCGTCTTGTCACCGACAGCTTCTTCAAGATCTCGCCCATGGCCGGCGGGCCCCGTGATTTCGTGGGCCTGGACAACTACTTCCGGGCCTTCGCCTCTGAAGCCTTTATGGGCGCAGGATGGCGTACCTTGGCCTACACCCTGGTGGTTGTCACCCTCGAGTTTGCGCTCGGGCTTGGCATGGCCCTGCTGTTCACCATGCTGGGCCGCAATTCCCAGATCTGGCGGACTGTCTTCCTGTACCCCCTGATGATCGCGCCCATCGTGGCAGGCCTGCTGTGGAAGTTCCTCATGATCGATAACTTCGGCCTGATCGGCACGCTTCTACACCAGGCTGGAATCCTGCAGAATCCCAACCAGATCGGCTGGTTGTCCGACCCCAACATCGTCCTTTTCTCCGTGGCGATTCCGGATATCTGGCTCACCACGTCGTTCATGTGCCTGGTGCTGTTCGCCGGACTGCAGAACATTCCGGGCGACCTCATCGAGGCGGCACGGCTGGACGGGGCACGCGCCCCCGCCATGCTGTTCCGCATCATCCTTCCCCTGCTCCGGCCCGTGATAGCCGTGGCACTGGTGGTGCGCGGCATCGATGCCGCCCGGGCCTTTGACACCATCCTCATCCAGACCAACGGCGGCCCGCAGTCCGCCTCGGAAACCATGAGCCTGCTGATTTACCGCACCATGATCCGCTTCGGCGATCCGGGGCTGGCAAGCGCCATGGGCACTATCTACCTGCTGGCCATGCTCGGCGTCGCCTTCTTCGCCGTCGCCACCATCTGGCGGCCAGGAAAGGACAACTGATGAGCATCGCAGACCACCGCGTTGGCGGAAAACGCGCAACACAAACCACCCCGCCGGCCCGTTCGTCGGCTTCCCTGAAGGGCGCAACGGCCCAGACGGACCTGGGAGGAGGCCGGAAGCGCCGGGCCCGGCACCACGCCGAGGGCCTCGAAGCGGGCCGGCGCAGCACCAGGACCCTGCTTTGGATCCTTTTGGCAATCGCCATGGTGCTCTACGGCTTCCCGTTCCTCTACCTGCTATTTACCTCCTTCAAGACGCCGATCGATACCATCGCCGTTCCGCCCACCATCCTGCCCAGGGAATGGACGCTGGAGAACTACATCAACGCGCTGGGCCGCAATGGAGTGCTGGCGTCCTTCATCAACAGCACCCAGACGGCCATCATCAGCACTGTCCTGTCTCTGGTGCTGGCGGTGCCGGCGGCCTACGGCATCACCCGGTACAAGACACCCAGCGGCCGGGTGTTCATCATGGCGGCACTCGTCACACGGATGGTGCCGCCGGTGGCCATCGGCATCCCGCTGGCTTCCATGATGGCGACGGCGGGGCTCGCCGATACCCCCATCGCTCTGTCCATTGCCCACACCACCATTTCGCTGCCGCTGTCCATCTGGCTGATGGCCAGCTTCTTCGAAGCCGTGCCCAAGGACCTGGAGGAAGCGGCCACCGTGGATGGCTGCAGCAGGCTGGGCGCCCTGTGGCGGGTGGTCATCCCGGTGGTCTCCGGCGGCATCGCGGTCACCGCGATCTTCGCCTTCCTGGCCTCCTGGAACGAGTTCCTCTTCGCCCTCCTTATGACGGCGATCCGCTCCCAGACCACCCCGGTGGTCATAGCGAATTTCCAGACCCAGTTTGGGCTTGACTGGGGATCCATGACGGCACTGGCCGCCGTGTACTCGATCCCGGTCATCCTCCTTACGCTTCTCTTGCAGCGCAAAATCGTGGCCGGCATGACGCTGGGTGCCGTCAAGGGCTGAGCAATCACAACACAAAGGGAAGAACCAATGTCAAGCAACAACTCCTACGACGTGACGACGTGGCCCGTCGGCAATCCGTCCGAGGACGTCGGTGAAGTCATCAACAGCATCATCGCCGATATCAAGGACCGGCAGACGGCCACCGATGCGAACAATGGAGGAAAGCCAGGCGCGGTGATCTACATTCCGCCCGGGGACTACCACCTCCGTACGCAGGTGGTGATCGACGTCAGCTTCCTTCGAATCGAGGGCTCCGGACACGGCTTTACGTCCTCGAGCATCCGGTTCAACGCTGCCGAAGACGAATGGCCGGACCTGCATGAGCTCTGGCCCGGCGGGAGCCGTATCCTGGTCGATCTTCCTCCCGCCAAAAACGGGCAGGAATCCATGGGCGCCGCGTTCTACGTTGAGCGAAGCGGGAGCCCGCGGATCAGTTCGGTGGAGTTCTCCAACTTCTGCATCGACGGGTTGCACTTCACCCCGGATGGCTCGGCGATGCCTCCGGAGAACACCTACGTCAACGGCAAGACCGGCATCTACGTCGCGAGCGCCAATGACTCATTCCGGGTGAACGGCATGGGGTTCATCTACCTTGAGAACGCTCTCACCATCCACAAGGCGGACGCTCTCTCCATTCACGACAACTTCATCGCCGAATGCGGAAGCTGCATCGAGTTGCGCGGGTGGGGACAGGCATCCAAGATCACCGACAACCTGGTGGGAGCAGGCCCTAAGGGTCACTCGATTTACGCCGAGAACCATGGCGGGCTCCTGATCACCGCGAACAACGTCTTCCCCCGTGGTGCGAGCAGCGTCCATCTCGACGGCGTCACGAGGTCAAGCGTCACCAACAACCGTCTGCATTCGTTCTACCCGGGGATGCTGATTCTCGCGAACAGTTCGGAAATCCTCGTGGCCACCAATCACTTCCTTCGCGACCATGAGCCCTGGACGCCCTTCCTGGGAGTGGACAACGGACTGGACGACCTCAACGGACTTCTCCGGGTCAGCGGCAGCAACAACTCTGTGGTGGCCAACCACTTCTCCCTGGTTATCGACTCGGAGAGCATTCGGCCGGCAGGGGCGATGCCTGTGATCATCCGGTTGACGGCGGGCGTGGGGAACTTCGTCTCCAACAACCATGTGGTGGCGATGGACGTTCACGCCACGTCAAGTGACTCCTGCTTTGAGGCCCAGGTGGACGCTCTGTTGACCACTGCGGCTTTGGACGGCCTCGCCGTGACGGCCGTTATGGTGGAGTCCGCATCAGCCCGGAACACCATCCTTGACTCCGGAAGCGACGCCCAAGTTATCGCAGACAGGGCTGTTAATGCCCTGCGGGCCACGCCCACGATCGGTTTCCCGCCATCGAACACGGCAACGCCGGCAACCAGGGAAACGATTACTCGTCTGTAGCCTAAAAACCAGACGTGACCAGGCATGAAACCTAAAGGACGTGGAGACCGTTGAGCAACAAGAACATTGGCATCAAGGACGTAGCAGTCGCCGCCGGCGTGTCTGTGACCACGGTTTCCCACGTGCTGAACGACGTGTCCTATGCGCGGATCAGTCCGGAAACCCGCAACAAGGTCAGGTCCGCTGCTGAGGAACTGGGTTACGGGCCCAACCGCCTGGCCCAGGCCCTGCGAACCCAGCGGACGGGCATGCTGGGGCTGGTGAGCGAGGACATCGCCACCACGCCCCACGCGGGCCGGATCATCCTCGGCGCGGACGAGGCCGCCCGCACCCGCGGCTACAACCTGATGATCATCAACACGTCAGGCTCGGCCAGCGCCGAATCCCGGGATGCCGACGTCGAGGCTCTCCTGGAGCGCCGGGTGGACGGAATCCTCTACGCCACCATGTACCACCGGAAGGTGCAGGTCCCGGCGAACCTGGGGAACGTGCCTACCGTCCTGGTGGACGCCGTCAGCACCGGCCGAAACCTGACAGCCGTCGTCCCGGACGAGGAAGGCGGTGCCCGGGCCGCCGTCGAACATCTCGTGGCGGCCGGCCACACCCGCATCGGCTTCCTTA
This sequence comes from Arthrobacter sp. CDRTa11, assembly GCF_026427775.1. NCBI lineage: Bacteria > Bacillati > Actinomycetota > Actinomycetes > Micrococcales > Micrococcaceae > Arthrobacter > Arthrobacter sp. CDRTa11. The sequence continues at coordinate 365,976 of NZ_CP044532.1, forward strand.
ACAACACGGACGACGTCCCGGCCACCCGGGATCGCCTCCGCGGCTTCCGGGCCGTCTTGACGGAAGCAGGGCTCGACGGCGATGCGGCCCCTGTCGAATCGGAGCTGTCAGAAGTGCCGGGAGGCTACGAGGCAGCACGCCGGATGCTGGACCGGGCGGACCGGCCCACCGCGCTGTTCTGCTACAACGACCGGATGGCCATGGGCGCGTACCGTGCTGCTGCGGAACTGGGGCTGTCCATCCCCGGAGACCTTTCCGTGGTGGGTTTCGATGACCAGCAGCTCATCGCCGCCAACCTGCACCCGGGCCTCACCACTGTTGCCCTGCCGCACTATGAAATGGGCGCCTGGGCCACGGAAAGCCTGATTGACGCCATCGAAGGCAAAACTGACCTGGCCCTCATGGCCCTGCACCCGACCATCCTGGACTGCCCCCTGGTGGTACGGGAATCCGTGGCGGCACCCGCGCCGCCGCACTGATTACAGACCACAAGCCCACCCACCCTGCTCCGGCAGACCCACCCACAGACCAAGGATCCACACCATCATGTCCAGTCGCCTTGATGACGCACGCCCGCAGCCACATATGCTGCCGGCTCCGCCGACGGCACCGGTGCTGCCAGTTGCCCGGACAGAGCAGGCGGGGACGCCGCACTACCGCCCGGCAATCCACTACACGGCCCGGGATACCTGGCTCAACGACCCCAACGGCCTGGTCTTCTACCGCGGCCAGTACCACCTGTATTACCAGAACAATCCGCACGGAAATGTATGGGGCAACATGTCCTGGGGCCACGCCATTTCCGAGGACCTGGTGCACTGGACTGAACAGCCCGTGGCCATCGCCTGCGACGCCGAAGAGGACGTCTACTCCGGAAGCATTGTGGTGGACCATGCCAACACCTCCGGATTTGGCACGGCCAACAACCCTCCGCTGGTTGCCATCTACACCAGTGCCTTTAAGGACGGGACGCCGTATGCGGGCACTCAGGCCCAGTCCCTCGCGTACAGCAGCGACGCCGGCATGACGTGGACCAAGTTCAGTGGAAACCCCGTCCTGACCCGGGGCTCGGCCAACTTCCGCGATCCCAAGGTCTTCAGCCATTCCGGGCCGAACGGCCAGGAATGGGTGATGGCCGCCGTTGAGGCCGGCGAGCAGAAGGTTGTCTTCTACCGTTCGGCGAACCTGCGGGACTGGACCTTTGCCAGCGAGTTCGGACCGGCCAATGCCCTCGGCGGAGAGTGGGAATGCCCGGATCTCTTCCCGCTGCCAGTAGACGGCGATCCTGCCCGGATCAAGTGGGTGCTGGTGGTCAACCTCAACCCGGGCGCGGTGGCGGGCGGCTCAGGCGGCCAGTATTTCGTGGGAGATTTCGACGGCGCCACCTTCACACCGGATCCTTCCTGCCTGCTGGAGGACCCGGTGGACGGTGCGGCTGCCCTCAAGCCGGACGGCAGTGCCGTGGACAGGGACAGACTGCGCCAATGCAGCTGGCTGGACTGGGGCCGCGACTATTACGCCGCTGTTTCCTTCAGCAACGTCCCCGACGGCCGGCGCCTGATGATCGGCTGGATCAACAACTGGGACTACGCCAACTCCCTGCCCACGTCACCTTGGCGCTCCGGCATGTCGCTGGTGCGCGAAGTCAGCCTGGAAACGGTGGACGGCCGGCCGCGCCTGGTCCAGACGCCTGTCCTGCCCGCTGCCGTCAGCGGCAACCGGCACGCCATGGAGCCGGGCGGGCTCTCCGCGGAGGTCAAGCTGCCGGAAGCCATCCCGGGCACCGCGCAGCTCATCGACGCCGAACTCCTTCCCGGAACGGCCCGGCAGTTTGGTTTCCGGCTGTTTCAGGCTGCCGACGGCGGCGCCGCCGCGGTATTGACCTACGACGCAGCCGCCGGGCTGCTGACACTGGACCGCCGGGAAGGCGGGATAACGGAGTTCCATCCGGAATTTCCTTCCGCCGAGTCCGCCCCCGTCGCCCTGGACAGTGGCGTACTGGCGCTGCGCATCGTCGTCGACCATTGCTCCGTGGAGGTGTTTGCGCAGGGCGGCAAGGTGGTCCTGACGGACCTGGTGTTTCCCGCTCCCGGAAGCGTGGGCACAGCGGTCTTCGCCGACGGCGGCACTGCGGTCATCCGCCGGCTGGAAGTCTCGGCGGTCAGCTAGCAGCCCAGATGGCCCCGGCGGCATTCCTCCTCCCCGCCGCTACGCCCAGAGGGAACTTTTCCGCTACACCGTGCGTGATTTACTCGGATACGGTGTATAGCTAGAAGCTGACGCAGCACCAACACGCGCGCAGACCACTCGCCGTGCAGCACTACCAGGAGGGACGGGGCCAGCCCCCGAACAGATGAAAGCTAAGAGTTTCTTCAAGGGCCCGGGCATCTGGATCGTTGTTGTGATCGGCATGCTTCTTGTGGCTTTTGCAACGCTGGCTCCCGGCGGCGCGGCACGGATCGACACGGACAAGGGCCTTGAGCTCCTCGCCGACAGCGGCAAGGTGGAGCAGGCAAAAATCTTCGACGGCGAAAACCGCGTAGACCTCACCCTGAAGGACAACCTCCAGGTCAACGGCCAGGACAAGGGCAAGAGCGTCCAGTTCTTCTTCGTCGACGCCCGCGCGGGCGACGTCGTCAAGGCTGTCACCGACGCCCGGCCGGCCAGCGGCTACACAGACCAGCCCATCGAGAGCAACTGGTTCTCCGGCCTGCTTTCCCTCCTGATCCCCGTCATCCTGCTTGGCGCACTTTTCTGGTTCCTGATGACCCGGATGCAGGGCGGCGGCTCCAAGATCATGCAGTTCGGCAAGTCCAAGGCCAAGATGGTCAACAAGGACATGCCGCAAGTCACCTTTGTGGACGTTGCCGGTGCAGACGAAGCGGTAGAGGAACTCCAGGAAATCAAGGAGTTCCTGCAGGAGCCTGCCAAGTTCCAGGCAGTGGGGGCCAAGATCCCCAAGGGTGTGCTGCTCTACGGCCCGCCGGGAACCGGCAAGACCCTCCTGGCACGCGCTGTCGCAGGCGAGGCAGGCGTCCCGTTCTTCTCCATCTCCGGCTCGGACTTCGTGGAAATGTTCGTGGGTGTGGGCGCTTCCCGTGTCCGCGACCTCTTCGAGCAGGCCAAAGCCAACTCTCCCGCCATCATCTTTGTGGACGAGATCGACGCCGTGGGCCGTCACCGCGGCGCCGGCATCGGCGGCGGCAACGACGAACGCGAGCAGACCCTCAACCAGCTCCTGGTGGAGATGGACGGCTTCGACGTCAAGACCAACGTCATCCTGATCGCGGCCACCAACCGCCCCGACGTCCTGGACCCCGCCCTGCTGCGTCCGGGCCGTTTCGACCGCCAGATCTCGGTGGAAGCACCGGATCTGATCGGACGCGACCAGATCCTGCAGGTGCATGCCAAGGGCAAGCCCATGGCGCAGGGCGTTGACCTCAAGGCCGTCGCGAAGAAGACCCCCGGCTACACCGGCGCGGACCTCGCCAATGTGCTGAACGAGGCTGCACTCCTGACCGCGCGCTCCAATGCCAACCTCATTGATGACCGCGCCCTGGATGAGGCAATCGACCGTGTCATGGCCGGCCCGCAGAAGCGCAGCCGTGTCATGAAGGAGCACGAGCGCAAGATCACCGCGTACCACGAGGGCGGGCACGCCCTGGTGGCTGCCGCGCTGCGCAACTCTTCGCCGGTCACCAAGATCACCATCCTTCCGCGCGGCCGTGCCCTCGGATACACCATGGTGGTGCCGGACAACGACAAGTACTCGGTCACCCGCAACGAGCTGCTGGACCAGATGGCCTATGCCATGGGCGGCCGCGTCGCGGAGGAGATTGTGTTCCACGATCCCTCCACGGGAGCGTCCAACGACATCGAGAAGGCCACCGCAACGGCCCGAAAGATGGTCACCGAGTACGGCATGAGTGAACGCGTGGGTGCCGTGCGGCTGGGTCAGGGCGGCGGCGAACCGTTCCTGGGCCGCGACGCCGGGCACGAGCGCAACTACTCGGACCAGATCGCCTACGTGGTGGATGAGGAAGTCCGCCGCCTGATCGACCAGGCCCACGACGAGGCTTACGCCATCCTTATCGAGAACCGCGATGTCCTGGATGACCTCGCCCTGGAGCTCCTGGAACGGGAAACCCTGAACCAGGCAGAGATCGCGCAGATCTTCAGCTCCATCCGCAAGCGTGACTTCCGCGAGGTCTGGCTGTCCAAGGAGACCCGCCCCGTGCAGCAGGCAGGCCCGGTGGAGTCCCGCCAGGAGAAGGCCGAACGGGAGGCCCAGGAGGAAGCCAAGCAGGCCCGCCTGGACGAGCCGCTGGATTCGCAGCCCCTGCACCCGCAAGGTGTCCCGGAGGACGCTGCGTTCCAGGGCGGCGTCCCCGACTCGGGACCTGACGGCGTCCGCGGCTAAGCTTTCTTCTGTGAACTATTTCGACGACGACGACGCTCCCGCCTCCGCCGGCCACCCGGCGGAGGGCGGCCACCACCACAAAAAGCACGAAAAGGTGGATCGGCCCCGGATCGAGGCTGCCGTGCGTGAAATCCTGCTCGCCATCGGCGAAGACCCTGACCGTGGCGGCCTGCAGGACACTCCCAAACGGGTGGCCAAGGCCTATGCGGAGGTATTCGCAGGGCTGCACCACGATCCGGCCGAGATCCTTTCCACCACCTTTGACCTGGACCACGAGGAACTGGTCCTGGTCAAAGACATCCCCTTCTATTCCACCTGCGAACACCACCTGGTGCCGTTCCACGGCGTTGCCCACGTGGGCTACATTCCCTCCCATGACGGTAAAGTGACCGGGCTCAGCAAGCTGGCACGCCTCGTGGACATTTACGCCCGGCGCCCCCAGGTGCAGGAACGCCTCACCACGCAGATCGTCGACGCAATGGTCAGCCACCTCAAGCCCCGTGGCGCAATTGTTGTCATCGAATGCGAACACATGTGCATGTCCATGCGCGGTGTCCGCAAGCCCGGAGCGAAGACCGTCACCAGTGCGGTACGCGGGCAGCTTCATGACCCGGCCACCCGCGCCGAAGCCATGAGCCTCATCATCGGAAGGTAATTTTCAGACCATGGACTCACTAGCTGCAGCCCCGGGAACCGGGCCCGCCACCTCCCCGCTTCCCATCCTGCGCAAACCCCGCCCGGCCGCGAAATTCGAAGACCTTCCCACGGACCGCACGCTGGTCATGGGCATCCTGAACGTCACCCCCGACTCCTTTAGCGACGGCGGCAAGCATGAGACGGCGGACAGCGCCATCGCGGCAGGCCTGCGGATGTTCTACGCCGGGGCGGACATCATCGACGTCGGCGGCGAATCAACGCGTCCCGGCGCGGAAGATGTCAGCCCGGAAGAGGAACAGCGCCGGGTGCTGCCAGTGATCCAGGCGCTGGTGAAGGCCGGCGCCCTGGTCAGCATCGACACCACCCACGCGTCCACGGCAACCGCCGCGCTGGATGCAGGCGCCGCCATCATCAATGACATCTCCGGCCTCAGCATTGAACCGGAGATGGCAGAGCTCGTGGCCACGTCGAAAGTGCCCTACATCCTCACGCACCGCCGCGGGGATGCCCGCACCATGAACTCACTGGCTGAGTACACCGACGTTGCCGCCGAGGTGGTGGCAGAGCTCGCCGGTGTGCGCGACAAGCTCTACGCCGCCGGCGTCAGCCAGGAACAGATCATCGTGGATCCAGGCCTGGGGTTCGCCAAGAACGATGCCCACAACTGGGAACTCCTGCGGAACCTGGACCGGCTCGAAAGCCTTGGCCATAAGGTCCTGGTGGGTGCTTCCCGCAAACGCTTCCTGGGCTCCCTGCTCACGGAGGCAGGCAAAGCCGCCGTTCCCGAGGAACGCGACGCCGCCACCGCCGCCATTACAGCCATCGTCGCCGCCCGCGGCGCCTGGGCCGTCCGCGTGCACAATGTCCGTCCCAGCCTTGACGCCGTCAAGGTCGCCTCGCGCCTGGCTGCTGCCCACACCACTCACTAGGGCCGGGGGACCCATGGACAGGATCACGCTGAGCGGTGTCACCGCCGTCGGCCATCATGGCGTGTTTGAATTTGAGCGCCGCGAGGGCCAGCCCTTTGTTGTGGACGCCGTCCTGCACCTGGACTTCTCCAAGGCAGCCGAATCCGACGACGTCCGGGACACCGCCCACTACGGTGAGGTGGCGGAGCGGATCAAGGCCTGGATCACGGGTGAGCCCTTGAACCTGATCGAGGCGCTGGCCGTGCGGATTGCGGACGACCTTCTCAGCGGGTTCCAGATCAACGCAGTGGACATCACTGTGCATAAACCGGAGGCGCCCATCGAGGTGCCTTTCGGCGACGTTGCCGTCACTGTCCACCGCGCCCGGAACGACGGGCAGAACCCATGAGTGCTGTTTATTCAAAGGCTGTGCTGGCCCTGGGCAGCAACCTGGGCGAACGGAACGACACCCTTTCCGAGGCCGTAGCGGATCTTGTTGATCCGCCGGAGGTCCGCCTGCTGGACGTTTCTCCCGTGGTGCAGACCAAGGCGGTGGGTGGTCCGGCCGGCCAGCCGGACTTCCTGAACATGGTCATCACCGTGGAAACCTCGCTCTCGCCGCTGCAGCTGCTGGAGCACTGCCAGGCTGTGGAGAACAAGCACCACCGCGTCCGGGAGGTCCGCTGGGGGCCGCGGACGCTCGACGTCGACATCATTGTCTACGGTGACCTCATCAGCGGGGATCCGGTGCTGACCCTCCCGCATCCCAGGGCCGCGAGCCGCGCTTTTGTGCTGTACCCCTGGTCCCTGATAGAGCCCGCTGCCACTTTGAACGGCGAGCGGATCAGCACGCTGGCCGCCCGTGCAGAAGATTTTGACGACCTCGCGCCCTTCGACGGCTTCGGCGATTTCGACGGTGTCCCACTGGCCGGGACGGCGGAGTAGCCGATGAAACCTATTAATCCCCTGCGACTGCTGCTCATAGGCGTCATCCTTGCCGTCGCCGGATGGTCTGCCACTGTCCTCACCAACCGGTACAGCATGGCCACCCCGGTCCTGCCGGTCACGGCTCTTGCCACCATGGGCGTGATTGTGGTTATCACGCTGATCCTTGGCATCCGGATCCTGAGGTGGCGCAACAGGAACCGCGACAAAACCAAAAAGAAGATCGCCCTCGATCCGATTCTCGCCGCGCGCACCCTCGTGCTGGCGCAGGCGTGTGCCTACGCCGGCACCGTCCTGCTGGGCTGGCATGCCGGCATTTTCCTGGACCAGCTGCGGGTTTGGAGCCTGCGCAGCGACCAGGGCATCACCTGGGTTGCACTGGCCCAGGCCGGGGGAGGGCTGGCCATGATTGTGGTGGGACTGCTGGTGGAACGCTTTTGCAAGATCCCGCCGGAGGACAGCGACACCCCGCCCGGCGAAGGACAGCCCGGCCGCGGGGCACGGGGCGAAGCCGCAGGGGAAGGCGAATATGCATACCGAGGCGATTGATCCGCCGGGCATCACGTGGCAGCGGGTGTCGCCCAAATACATCACGGTGCGCCTGGTGCAGTGGGCCGTCGGGAACCTGGTCACCCTGCTGGTACTCAGCCTGCCCCTGGTGTTGGTCCTCAACGGGTGGTGGGCATGGCCGCCGCTCTGGCTTGCCGTCACAGCGCCCGCCGTCATGCTGGTCCTCGCCGTCTGGCGCCTTGTGCTGATCCCGCGGCAAGTCCGCGCCATCGGCTATGCAGAGCGCGACGACGACCTCCTGATCCGCACCGGCATCTTCTTCCAGCGGACCATGGCCGTCCCCTATGGCCGCATGCAGTACGTGGATATAGGGGTGGGACCCGTGGAACGCGCGCTTGGCCTGTGCACCCTCAAGCTGCACACGGCATCACCTGGCACCAACGCCCAGATCCCGGGCCTGCCCGCCGCCGAGGGGGCGCGCCTGCGTGAGCAGCTCACAGCCCGCGGCGAAGCCAGGCTGGCAGGACTGTGACGGCTGAAGGCCCCCCGCAGCCGGCACCGCAATCGTCACCGCAGCAGCCTTCACCGGCCCCGGTCCAGCAGCCTTCACCGGCCCCCGACGGCGAGTGGCTGCGGGTCCATCCGGCGTCGCCTTTTGTGCGCGGCTGGGTGGCCTTGGCCGCCATCGGCTTTTTCTTCGGCCGCGACATCTTCGAACGGATGCTTCAAGGCAGGCCCGTGCTGGAAGACGGCTTCGCCGGCCGGGTCCCCTGGCTGCTTGCTGGAGGAGGGGCAGTGCTGCTGATCGCAGTGCTCGGCTTCATCCTCACCTGGTACTTCACCAAGTACCAGGTGTCCGGTGGCTACGTCCGGGTCAATACCGGCTTCCTCTTTCGCCAGCAGCGCCAGGCGCGGCTGGACCGGGTCCAGGCCATCGACATCGTTCAGCCACTGCTGGCCAGGGTTTTTGGCCTTGCCGAGCTCAAATTCGAGGTGGCGGACGCCGGCGAGTCCGCGGTGCGGCTGGCCTACCTCCGGATGGATGACGCCCGGCAACTTCGGGCAACCATCCTGGCCCGGGCCGCCGGCGTGGTGCAGGTTTCCGGCGAAACGCAGGAGGCCGCGCCCGAGGCACCGGAGCAGCCCGTGCTGTCAGTGCCGCCGTCGCGCCTTATCGGTTCGCTGCTGCTCAGCGAACAGAGCTTCTTTATAGTGCTGGGCGGTGTGGCGTCCGTTGTCCTCTCCGCGGTGACGGACAACCGGGGGTTCTACTTCTACCTGATTCCGGCGGCCCTTGGCCTGGCCGCCACCTATTGGGGATCCTTCAACAAGGGTTACAACTTCACGGCAGCCATCTCGCCGGACGGGATTCGGCTTCGCTACGGGCTGCTGGACACGCAGGCGCAGACGCTGCCTCCCGGCCGGATCCAGGCGCTGAAAGTGACGCAGCCTCCGCTGTGGCGGTTCTTTGGCTGGTACCGGATCCAGGTAAACGTGGCCGGGTATGGCTTGGTGGGAGGCAACGGCGAGGGCACCTCCCGCACCACCCTCCTGCCGGTAGGAAAACTGCCTGACGTGATGAGCATGCTTGCCCTGGTGCTGCCGGATCCGGGAACTCCTGAGCCCGGGAAGGTTTTCGTTGCCGGACTGACGGGACTGGATGCCGACGGCGGTTTTGTCACCACGCCGCCACGGGCCCGGCTGCTGGCACCCCTCGGGTGGCGGCGGAACGGGTTCACCGCCACCGACACGGCGCTTCTAATCCGTTCAGGCCGCTGGTGGCGGCACCTGGTGGTGGTCCCGCACCAGCGGACCCAGTCCATGGCCCTGCACCAGGGACCGCTGGCCAGGCGGTTCCGGGTGGCCGACCTGGTGCTCCACACCACCGCCGGGCCCGTGGTGCCCCGCCTGATACAGGCCGATATGGACCAGGCCAGGGCCCTGTTTGACGAACAGTCAGCGCGCGCCCGCCTGGCCCGGAAACGGCAAACCAGCGAACAATGGCTGGCCCAGGTTGCCCCTGGCCTGGCGGAACAACCGCAGCAGGGAACCGCCGCTGCCGCCGACACCTCACTTCAGGAAGGCCAGCATGGCTAAACCAGGACGCCTTGGCGTCGGAATCATCGGCGCCGGCAAGGTGGGCGCAGTCCTCGGTGCGGCATTGCGCTCCGCCGAGCACGCCGTCGTCGGAGTTTCCGCCGTTTCCGATGCCAGCCTCGAACGTGCTGAAGCCCTGCTTCCGGGGGTTCCGGTGATGGAGGTCCAGGACATCGTGGAGCGGTCCGAACTGGTGCTCCTGGCGGTACCGGACGACGCCCTGGCCAGCCTCGTCCAGGGCCTGGCCAAACTGGGCGCCTGGCAGCCAGGCCAGCTGGTGGCCCATACGTCGGGCCGGTTTGGCGTGGGCGTCCTGCACCCGGTACGGGCGGCAGGATCCATCCCGCTGGCCCTGCACCCCGCCATGACCTTCACCGGTATGAGCCTGGACCTGACCCGGCTCCTTGACTGCACGTTCGGCGTGACCGCTGACGCTGCGATGCTGCCCATAGCCCAGGCGCTGGTGGTGGAGATGGGGGCCGAGCCGGTGGCCATCGCCGAGGGCGATCGCACGCTCTACCATGCGGCGCTGGCCCATGGTTCCAACCACCTGGTTACCCTGGTGGCGCAGGCGTCGCAGCTGCTGCGCGATGTAGGCGTTGACGCACCCGAACGGATGCTGGGGCCCCTCTTACGCGCCACCCTGGAGAACGCCCTGGCGTCCGGCGAATCGGCATTGACCGGTCCGGTTGCACGCGGTGACATCGGAACTGTCGCCGCCCATGCTGAAGCGCTGCGTGAGTACGACGCCGGAGCGCAGGCCGATGTGCTTGAGGCGTACCTTGCCATGGCCCGGGCAACAGCCCGCCGCGCCGAAGGACGAGGGCTGCTGAAAGCGGATCAGCTCAAGGCGATCCGCGAAGCCCTCCTTGAAAATGAACAGGGCGACGGCTCCAACAACGGCGAACCGGGCAGCGATGGGCCGGCCAGCGGTGACGGCTCGGGCAGCGGTGACCCTTTTGGCGACCATAACTCCGACGGCGATGGGCCGCGGTCCTCGGGAGGACGATGACATGAGCATCCAGCTGGTGACAACGGTGGCGGACCTGCGCGCGCAGGGCGCCCGGCTCCTCAGGGAGAAGCAAGGCGTGTCCCAGGGCCTGGTGCCCACCATGGGAGCCCTCCACGAGGGACATGCCCGGCTGGCGCGCACCGCCGTCGAACAAAACGACGTGGTGGTGGCGTCCATTTTCGTCAACCCGCTGCAGTTCGGCGACGCCGTGGACCTGGACCGCTATCCACGGACCCTGGACGCGGACCTCGCGCTGCTGGAGGAACAGGGAGTGGACATCGCATTTGCGCCGCCGGTGGAGGAGGTCTATCCCGAAGGGGCGCCGCTGGTGCGGGTCACAGCAGGTCCGTTGGGGGAGAAGTGGGAGGGCGCATCCCGGCCGGGCCATTTTGACGGTGCCCTCACCGTGGTGGCCAAGCTGCTGCACTACGGCATTCCGGGGACAGGGCTGCCGCCCGCAGGGGCTTTTGTGTCGGGCAACGGCGGGGGGCTTCCTGCCTACCGCGCGTACTTTGGCCAGAAGGACGCGCAACAGTTGGCCCTGGTGCGGCGGATGGTGGCCGATCTGAACTTCCCGGTGGAAATCATTGCCGTGCCGACAGTCCGTTCCGGCGACGGCCTGGCTCTGTCCAGCCGCAACCGCTTCCTGTCCGAGGATCAGCGCGAAGCCGCACTGGTGTTGTCCAGGGCGCTGCGGCTGCTGGAGGAACGGGCGAACGCCCACGAGCCGCTGGACCTCGACTCGGCCCAGGCCCTGGTGGCCTCCCAGCCGATGGTTGAGCTGGACTACTTCGACGTGGTGGATCCGCTCACCCTGGAGCCCCTGGCAGAGAATTGCCGGGCGACCCCGTTCCGCGGCGAGGGGCTGGGGATCATAGCGGCGAGGGTGGGACCCGTCCGGCTGATCGACAACGTGCCGCTAAGCTCCTGATACTCAAATAAGGCGGAAGGCTATTCCTGGGCTGCGAGGCTGAGCAGGTCCACTCCGTGCATGGCGTCGGCGGCCCTGACCAGCGCCAAATGGGAGAAAGCCTGCGGGAAGTTCCCTGCCATCCGCTGGTCCTCCGGCGCGTATTCTTCGCTTAGCAGGCCCAGCTCATTGGAGAACCCCACAAGCCTGTCCATCAGTGCCCCGGCATCGGACTGCCGGTGGGTGCGTGCGTATTGTTCCACCAGCCAAAAGGAGCAGGCAAGAAAAGGATGCTCGCCCGGTTCAAGGCCGTCAACGCCCGTCTCGGTCCGGTAGCGCAACAGCAGTCCCTCGTCAGTCAGAAGCTCGCGTTCCAGCTGGGCGACTGTACCGAGCATGTGCTGGTCGTCGTAAGCCAGAAAGCCAACCTGCGGCAGGGCCAGGAGCGCGGCGTCCGTCTGGGTGCCGCCGTACGTCTGGGTGAAGGAGTTCAGCTCGGCGTTGAAGCCCCGCTCCATGATTTCTGACCGCAAACGCCGCCGCAGTTCTTCCCAGTGCTCGGCCGGGCCTGGGAGTCCGTGGTCCCGAACCGCGCGGACACCACAATCAAAGGCCGCCCACATCATCACCCTGGAATGCGTGAAGTACTGGGCGGTGCCCCGCATCTCCCACAACCCGAAGTCCTTGTCATCAAAATGCTTCTCGACGAATCCCAGCAGGGCCCGCTGCAGCGCCCAGGAGAACGTGTCTTCCTTTCCGCCGGCCAGGCGCAGCCGCTCCAGGGCCACCATCACTTCGCCAACCACGTCAGCCTGGTATTGAGCCACTGCGGCGTTGCCAATCCGGACCGGCCGCGCGTCCTGATAGCCGGGTAAGTGATCCAGTACCCTCTCCGGGAGGTCGCGTTCCCCGGCCACCCCGTACATGATCTGGACATCCTCAGGATCACCGGCAAGCGCGCGCAGCAGCCAGTTGCGCCACTTGAGAGCCTCCGTTTCGTACCCGTGGGTCAGCATGGCTTCAAGGGTCAGGGCGGCGTCGCGGAGCCAGCAAAAGCGGTAGTCCCAGTTGCGTGAGCCGCCAAAGTCCTCCGGCAGGGACGTGGTGGGAGCGGCGACGATGCCTCCCGTTTCGTAGTGGGTCAAGGCCCGCAGAACAAGCAGGGATCTCTTGACGGCGGGCCCGTAAATGCCGTCCTGGCGGCAGTTCCCACCCCAACGGGTCCAATAGCGCGTTGTCTCCTCGAGCGCTGCGTCAAAATCCAGCGGCGCCGGAACTTCCTTGTAGGAGGGGAACCACGTCAGTTCGAAGTCGACTGACTCGCCGGCCGGGACCTGAAAATCCCCAAGGCGCACGTGGCCATGGGCCTCGGGCAAATGAGGCCCCTGCAGGGCCCAGGCATCAGGCCCCGCCATGGCCAGCAACGCGTCCCCGCTTCCGGGCACGGTGTTCTTCCGGATGCGGCTCATCCATGGGACGATCGCACCGTACTGGGGGCGGATGCTCAGCTCCTGGCGCACCGAAACAGTTCCCTGGACGCCCGTCACGCGTCGCAGGAGGGAGGATCGGCCTTGCCCTGGCGGCATCAGGTCTGTAACACGCATCTGCCCGGTGGAGGTCTGCCAGGTGGTCTCCAGGACGAAGGTGGACTCCAGGTACTGGCGGCTCACCACCACGGCATCGGGGTCCGCCGGCGCAAGCAGCCACCTGCCATGATCTTCGTTTCCAAGGAGTGCTGCAAAGACGGACGGTGAGTCAAAACGGGGGAAGCAAAGCCAGTCCACGCTCCCAGACCGGGAGATGAGTGGCCCGGTGGCCAGGTCTGACAAAAGCGCGTAATCCTCGATGGGTGCCGCCATGCTTCTACCTAAGCACAACAAGGCAGTTCTGTGGCAGAATCTCTTGCCGCCGCTGATCGGCCAGGGGTCAAAAATTGTTCCGACGGCGGAGAATGCGTTTACTGGAGCGCTGACCTGCGATGATGCGCTGGAAGGCCAGAAGGGCTCCTAAAAAAGTTAGTCCGGGACTCTTGACCGCACTTCTGTTAGCGCTCACACTGGGGGTTATTCGTTAGCGCTAACAGTTTGAGCGGGGTTCTTGACCGTTCAACGTACAGCTCAATCATGAAAGCCAACCAAGATGACCCGCGAAGAAGCCTACTCCCGCTGCCCGGCGGACTCGTACGTGGAATACTACGGAAGCCAATGGCTGATAGTTCCTTTCGAGCCAGTTCAGCAGCCGCACTTCTTCGATTGCCGTCCCGGATCCCAGCCCGCCTTCGCATAGGTGAAGCAGCCCGCCGTCGCGCAGGTGAGGCGAGGGTGCTGGAGCCGAAAGGCCCCAGCACCCTCGTTAATTTAACTGCTCCAATTCCTGGCTCACATCTCCAGCCGCCGTTGGGTTTTAGCTCGGACGTTCAGTCAGGCAGTCCCGGTTGAATGTCAGTTGCTGAAGGAGCGCAAGCTCGGGCTTCCCGGGGTTTTGGATTAGACAGCGGCGGAGCCGTGCCCGCGCCAACTCTTCACGGGGGTCAGTTCCGCACAGTACTTCGTCAATGATCTCCTGCGCCTGCCACCGAAGGGACTCAATCGCGAATTGGCGCACGTTGGCAGGGACGTCTTCATCCGGCCAGGGATCGGAACCGTGCCGCATGTCATGGAACATCCGTTCTGCTGACATGGAGCCTCCTTGCACCAATCGGGCGGGCCACTCTGTCCGTCCGGCGTCGAAGCATTGCGCATACGGGAAACCCTACAGCGAGAAAGACCGGTCTGTCTTCCCTCTGAAGGTAAACTGTTCCCACGATGAATTTTGAAGCAGCGCCGGCACCGGACCCTCGGGAACCCATGAGGGTGGCGGGGATGGCTCCTGCCGATTCTGCAGAACGGATCCTGGCCGTTGCCTATGAGCTCTTTTCACGGCGCGGTGTCCGGGACGTGGGCGTGAATGAACTGATTTCACGCTCGGGAGTAGCAAAAGCCACTTTTTACCGTCACTTTCCTTCCAAGAATGACCTGGTCCTGGCGTTCCTCGAGCAGCGAGACCAATTGTGGACGGTCGAGGCGATTGTGGGCCAGGCGAAGCTCCGTGCCGGCTCACCCGCAGAACAGTTGCTGGCCATCTTTGACGTTTTCTCTGACTGGTTCCTGCGCGAAGACTTTGAGGCCTGCTCATTCATCAACGTGCTTCTTGAGATGGGCCCGGCGCATCCGCTGGGCAGGGCCAGCATCGATTATCTCGCCAAGATCAGGGGACACGTGCAGGCATTGGCCGAGGAGGCCGGGCTGCAACGCACCGAGGAATTCGCCCGGTCCTGGCACATCCTGATGAAGGGGTCCATTGTGTCAGCCGCAGAAGGTGACACCGGAGCTGCGCATCGCGCCCAGCAGATGGCAGGCTGGCTGATCGAACACCACCGCAACTAGCTCCCCTCGGCGCGAACGAACACTTGGGGCCCGGCGCGTCGGGGCCCCAAGTGTTCGTTCGCGCCGGCTGGAGAGCGTCAGTCGCAGCGCCATTAGTCAGCTTGCTTATGACTTTTGCGTTTCCTAGGCTGGATGGTGTCAGGCAAACAACTCTCGAAGCGGGCATCGCTGCGCGCCAAAAGCGTGCCGTCCCCGCCTCACGCGAGGAGGAACAATGTCAGAACACAGCATCGCAGGCAAGAGGGTGGCATTCCTGCTGACCGACGGCGTCGAGCAGGTGGAGCTCACCAGCCCGTGGCAGGCCGTGAAGGAAGCGGGCGGCCAGCCCATCCTGGTGGCACCGTCCAGTGGCCGCCTGCAGGGCTACAACGGCACCGACAAGGGCGATACCTTCAACGTGGACCTCACCGTGGCGGAAGCCAACGCCGCCGACTTCGACGCCCTGGTGCTGCCGGGCGGAGTGGTGAACGCAGACCACCTCCGGGTGGACAAGGACGCTCAGAACTTCACGCGGAGCTTCTTTGAACAGCACAAGCCAGTGGCCGCCATCTGCCACGGGCCGTGGCTGCTCATCGACGCCGGTGTGGTCCGCGGCCGCAACGTTACCTCTTACCACACGCTTCAGACGGACTTGAAAAACGCCGGGGCCAACTGGAGCGACGAGGAAGTGGTGGTGGACCAGGGCCTGGTGACCAGCCGCAGCCCGAAGGACCTCGACGCCTTCAACAGCAAAGTGATGGAGGAAATCTCGGAAGGCCAGCACGCCGGCCAGACAGCATAGGCCAGTTGTTCCCTCAGGATTAAGAAAAAACCCGTGCGGAGGAATTACTCCAACCGGTAGAGTGTTGGAATCTGCAGCGACGAGGCTCGCTGTCACCACTGAATCCAAAACTCCCTGAGGGAACACCCATGTCTACAGAAGTATCTTCGAACGCCGCCGGAGATCCCATGCAGGCTTCCACCGTGAAGCTGTCCGCGCCGGAGAAGATGTCCCGGGAGTCGGTGACAATCATTGCCACCCTGCTGGTGGCAACGTTTGTGGTGATCCTCAACGAGACCATCATGAACGTTGCACTGCAGCGGCTGATGGTTGACCTTCGGGTTGACGCGCCCACGGTGCAGTGGCTTTCCACCGGCTTTATGCTGACCATGGCCGTGGTCATCCCCACTACCGGATTCATTCTGCAGAGCCTGTCCACGCGGGCCGTTTTTATGCTGGCGATGGGCCTTTTCGCCGGCGGCACGGCCCTGGCCGCGGTTGCGCCCGGGTTTGAGCTGCTGCTCCTGGCCCGCATCATCCAGGCCGGCGGCACGGCCATCATGCTTCCGCTGCTGATGACCACCATCCTCACGCTGGTTCCCGTGGCCAAGCGCGGTGCGGTGATGGGCAACGTCAGCATTGCCATCTCGGTGGCGCCGGCTATGGGCCCCACCGTTTCAGGGCTCATCCTGGAGCACTTCACTTGGCGTTTTATGTTTGTGTTTGTCCTTCCGGTCGCGCTCGCCGCGCTGGCCATCGGGGCGAAGTACCTCACCAACGTGGGCGAAAGTGAGAAGACGAAGCTCGACTTCCTCTCCGTCGTCCTGACCATTCCCGCCTTCGGCGGCGTGGTTTACGGCCTCTCCCAGATCGGCGGCGGCCATGGCGGGCAGGCCGGCCCCGGCCCGGCAGCCATTGCGGCCCTGGTCATCGGTGCTGCCAGCCTCGCGGTGTTCGTGCTGCGCCAGCTCCGGCTGCAGAAGGCCGACGCTCCGCTGCTGGACCTCCGGGCGTTCAACTTCCGAATGTTTACGGTGTCGGTGCTGCTGATGGTGGTGGCCATGATGGCCCTCTTCGGCGGCGTGATCCTGCTGCCGCTCTACCTGCAGGAGATCCGCGGCCTGGGCTCCCTGGAGACAGGGCTCGCGCTGCTGCCCGGAGGCCTGGCCATGGGCCTCCTGGGCCCGGTCATTGGGCGGCTGTTCGACAAGGTGGGCCCGTTGCCGCTGACCGTGACCGGGTCCGTCCTGATGGTGCTGTCCCTGTGGCAGTTCTCCATGCTCGACGCCGGCACGCCAGTCTGGTGGATCGTTACCCTTCACATCGGGCTGAGTTTCGGCCTGGCGCTGCTGTTCACACCGGCGTTTACCACCGGGCTGAACCCGTTGCCGCCGCACCTTTACTCGCACGGTTCGGCCATCATGAGCACCACCCAGCAGGTAGCCGGAGCCGGCGGAACGGCACTGTTGGTGTCCATCTTCGCCGTGGTTTCGGCCACCTCGGGCCTCGTTGCCGGGATGAGTGCCGCTTTCCTGACGGCCGCGGTGATAGCCGTCGCCGCCGTCGTGCTTTCCGCCATGATGCGCAAAACGGAAGGCGCCACCCCCGGCCACTAGCGCGATTCCTGCACCCCTGCGCTAAGCGCGAACGAACACTTGAGGCCCTGCTTTTCAGCGAAAGCGGGGCCTCAAGTGTTCGTTCGCGCAGGGAGTATCAGCCGGCGAAGAAGTCCCGGAGCTCGGTGATGAGCTTGTCCGGTGCCCGGATGACGCCGTCGTGGCCAAAGCCGGGCAGGATGGTGTAGCTGGACCCGGACAGGACATCGTGGATCTGGCCGCAGGCCACGCCGAAGTACGCCGGACTCTTCTCGCCCACGATAATCAGGGTTTCCAGCGGCAGTGCCAGGAACGGCTCGGCAGGCATGTCAGCCGCGATGATGGCCTTGATTTCACGGACGCCGGTGCGCATCAACTCGCGCTGCTGCTTTCCCAGGTGTGTGCCTGCCGTGAGCTTGTTCGCGATGGTGAGCATGGACAGCGGCATCCGGGCGAAGGTGCCGCCGGTCTCCAGTCCCTTGCTCAACACGGCCAGGGCACGGTCGTCGTCGCCGGCCGCGGTGGCCCGTTCGTACTCGGCAGTCCAGTCAGCCTTAACGCTGTGGTTCACGGAAACGGCGGGATCGTAGACCGCCAGCCGCTCCACCGGAAGGGTGCGGGCAGCGTGCAGCGCCACGGCACCGCCGAAGCTGTGGCCGAATACGTCCGTGCTGGATGTGTGCTTCATGACCACGTCAAGGTCGCGGATATCCACGTCAAGGGTGTAGTCCTCCGGCTGCGGAGAGGAAGAGCCGCGGCCCCGGCGGTTGAATGTGTGGACCGGCCGGCCCAACGCGGCACTGAGTTTTTGCGCAAACTTGGTGTAGTCGGCGGCCGTCACCATGGAGGGCGGAACAACCACTACGCCTGAACCGGCTGAGGTCAGTTCCGAGCCGGTGGAAAATACCTCCAGCGTGCCGCCGTCTGGGGTCCTGATGTTCTCACGCGTCATGTTCCGAGCCTAGCGGAAGGTACCTGAGTGCTGGCAGCAGTCTTCGCTCTGTGCGCGGAAAAGTCGCCGCCGGAGGGCTCAGCCCTTGAAGTATTCAGAGATGTCCGTCACCAGTTCCTCCACGGCCGCGGGGATGGACCCATGAAAACCCTTGGGGGAGAGTTCGTAGGTGCTCCCGGGCACGGCAGCATGCAGGCGCTGGGCCGTCACTTTGTAGTAGCCGGGGCTCTTGCCGCCCACCATAAAGTGCGTGTTGGCAGGAAGGACCCCGAAGTCACGCACATGCTCGGCTTCGTCGTAGGCTGCGCGCAGTTCGCCCACCCCGCTGGGCATCAGTTCCCGGAACATCCGGTTGACCTTGGTCCGCGAGACAAGGGCCATCAGCCCCGCCAGGACCGGCTCCGGGATCTTGGCGAGAGCGGAACCCGGCTGCATGCCCTTTTTGAGCCGGGCGAGTGCATGACCCACGTTGCCGGCGTTGACGGCCTGCTCGAAATCGTTCAGCCAGGAGGTGTCCAGGCTGCCGTCGATGTTCACGGCGGCGTCGTAGACCGCCAGTTTGTCCGGTTCGTAGGCGGTTCCCGAGAACTCCTGCACGGCATTGAGTGCCACCGAGCCGCCCAGGCTGTGGCCCAGGATGTTTCGGACGCCGGTGGTGTCCATGACAGTGCGGACGTCGGCGATTTCGGTGGCCATGGAATACCCTGGCGGCTGTTCGCTGGACCTGCCCCGGCCGCGCCGGTCATAGACGTCAACAGCCCAGCCCTCGCCGAGGCCCCTGGCCAGCGCGATCGAGAACGGACGATAGATGAGAGCGGTAAGGAAGGCGCCGCCGATAACCACCACACGGCGTTCTCCCGGCGCGTCCACGGCGCCGTAGCTGTACAAAGCCAGCCGGCCGCCGTCGTGCGTGGGAACTGCCTGTTCTTTCACGCTCCCATCCTAGGCAGGTCCATCCCAGGCGGGCCCATCCTGGCCCGGTCCATCCTGGGGGTCCATCCCAGGGGGAGGGGAAGCCTTACCCGCCCGACCGGCCGCCCCTGGGCCGCCGGCGCCCAAGCCTGCGGACCTCGCTGTCGCCTCCGTTGATGAAGCGCGCCACGCGCACCGCAAGGCCTTTGCCGGGGCGGATCGGGCCCTCGTGGAGCTGGCCGGGCACCACGGCGAACTGGATAGACGGAACCGCCGCGGCGAGCTCCCGGCCCGTCTGCGCGAAGTATGCCGGGCTCCAGCCGCCGCTGAGCATCAGGATGGGGATGTTGAGTGAGGTGAAGTCCTCCAGTTCGGCATCGGCGTCAAGCACCGCCCGCATCTCCGCGACGGCGGTGGGCAGCAGTTGCCGCATTTCCGCACCCACATTGGTCCGCGCGGACAGTATGCTCAGCATCCGCAAGGCGCCCAGCGGCAGGTAGGAGACCGGACCGGCGGTTGCAAGGCCCTGCACCAGGTGTGCCCAGGCATGGTTGAGCTGGCCAGCGGTCACCGCGTCCTCCAGCTCGGGCCGCCACCGGTGGCTCAGGCTGCCGGAGAGGGACACTGCGGCGTCATAGGTCACCAGCCGGCCCATCGGCAGTGTCCGGGCGGCCTGCAGCGCCACAAACCCGCCGTAGCTGTGGGCCACCACGTCCGTTGACCCGGTCTCGCGCATCACCGCCGCCAGATCGCTGATCTCGGTTTTCACCGAATAGTCGGCCGGCTGCGGCGCGGACCCGCCCCTTCCGCGCCTGTTGTAACAGTGCACGGGCCTGCCCAGCAGGACACTGAGCTTCCGGGCGAAAGGCCGGTAGAGGGCATCGGTCACCAGGGTGCCGTGGATGAGTACGACGCCGGGAGCGCCAGCCGTCGTCGGCTCGCCGCCTGTGGGGGTGCTTGCCCCCGGAACCATCAATGCAGCGGAACGGGCCCTGCCGAGGGTCCCGGCCCTGAGGCTACCGGCCGGAGTCAGGAACGAGTGAACGTCCAGGCGGCCGCCGTCTTCCGTTTCAACTGTCCAGGTCTCCACAGCCCGAGTCTAAGCCCCCGCTGCCGCCGGAAGCCCGGCACCCGAAGTCCCGGTAAACTTGGGGATTGTGACTTCCCAAAACGCACCCGCCCCCAAGAATGCCCCCGAGCCGCTCGACGCCAGCGAACAGATGCGCATCCGCATGGAAAAGCGCGCCAAGCTGATCGAGCGCGGCACCGAGGCATATCCGGTGGGTGTGGAGCGCACGCATTCCCTCACGGAGATCCGTGAGAAGTACGCGCACCTGCAGGCTGATGAAACCACCGGTGACATCGTGGGTGTGACCGGCAGGGTGGTGTTTGTCAGGAACACCGGCAAGCTCTGCTTCGCCACGCTTCAGGAAGGCGGCGTGGACGGCAAGGGCACCCGGCTGCAGGCCATGCTGAGCCTGGCCGCCGTGGGCGAAGAAGCGCTCGCGGACTGGAAGGCCCTGGTTGACCTGGGCGACCACGTGTTCATCAAGGGCGAGGTGATTTCCTCCCGCCGCGGTGAACTTTCAGTGATGGCAGAATCCTGGTCCATGGCTTCCAAGGCGCTCCGCCCGCTGCCTGTCCTGCACGCGGAACTGAACGAGGAAACCCGCGTCCGCCAACGCTACGTGGACCTGATGGTGCGCGACGAAGCCCGCGAAATGGTCTATACCCGTGCCGCGATCACCCGTTCCATCCGCGAGAGCCTCCACCGCCACAATTACGTGGAGGTGGAAACCCCCATCCTGAACCTGGTTCACGGTGGGGCCCTGGCCCGCCCGTTCGAGACGCACATGAACGCGTTCGACCAGAAGATGACGCTTCGCATCGCCACCGAGCTTTACCTCAAGCGCGCCGTGGTGGGCGGGATCGACCGGGTCTACGACATGGGCCGGGTTTTCCGCAACGAGGGCGTGGACTCCACCCACAGCCCGGAGTTCACCACCCTTGAGTGCTACGAGGCCTGGGCGGACCAGTTCGTGATGGCGGACCGCATCAAGGAAATCATCCTGGACGCGGCAGACGCTGTGGGTGCCGGGCGCACCCTGCAGACGGAGGCCGGGGAGATCAACCTCGACGGCGACTGGGCCTGGCTGTCCGTCTACCCTGGGCTTTCCGACGCCGTTGGCCAGGAAGTCACCCCGGAGACGTCCGTTGAGGTGCTGCGCGAAATCGCCGAAAAGCATGAGGTCAAGGCCGATCCCAAGTGGGACGCCGAAAAGCTGGCGGTTGAACTCTTTGGCGAAATCGTGGAGCCCACGCTGCTGAATCCCACATTCGTCTACGACTACCCACCGTCCGCCCAGCCTCTGGCCCGCCCGCACCGGAAGGACGGCCGGCTGATCGAGGCCTGGGACCTCATCATCGGCGGCATGGAACGCGGCACCGCGTTCTCTGAACTGATCGACCCCGTCATCCAGCGTGAGCGTCTCACCGAGCAGTCCCGCCACGCCGCCGCCGGCGATGACGAGGCCATGCAGCTGGACGAGGACTTCCTCCGGGCCCTCGAATACGGCGCCCCTCCTATGGGCGGTATCGGCCTCGGGATCGACAGGCTGGTCATGCTGTTCACCGGCGCCGGCATCCGGGAGACAATCCTCTTCCCGCTCCTTAAGCCCGAGGTGAACTAACGCGTGGAATACGTCGCGGTACTCCTGCCCTCCCTGGTTGTTGGCCTGCTTTTCTGGTTCGCCATGAAATCAATTTTTAATGCCGATAAAGCGGAGCGGCGGGCTGAAGCCCGGGCTCAGGCTGAAGCAGAAGCCCGCCAAACGGACACTCCGAACGGGCCGGAAACGGATACCAATAAATAAAACGACCGGACTTTCTCGTGAATATCCACAGGAACCATTCGGCGCTTTGACGCGTTGCCATACCGAGGGTCATACTTTTTACAGGAACATCCTGCTTTTGCCGAAAACCCGAACCCTTTCCAAGAGGAAGACAATTTAATGGCACAGAAAGTAAACATCATCCTCGTAGATGATCTGGATGGGGGAACCGCGGACGAGAATGTCCGTTTTGGCCTCGATGGGGTCAGCTACGAAATTGATCTGTCCGCAGCCAACGCCGCCGAGCTCCGATCGGCGCTGGAGCGGTATGTGGCCGCAGCCCGCAAAACATCCGCGGGCCGCGCCACCCGAACAAAAGCCGCATCGGGCGGGCGCGCCAATGACTCTGCGCAAATCCGTCAGTGGGCACGTGAAAACGGCTACACGGTTAACAGCCGGGGCCGAATTCAGGCTGAAATCCAGGAAGCCTACCAAAAGGCCAATTCCTAGTATCCGGCACCCTTAGGCCGCTTTTAGCCCGGTCTTCGTCCAATGGCGGGGACCGGGTTTTTTGTGCTCTGAATGAGTTATCAACCGTGCCGGCTTGGGGGCATAAAAAACCATTGCTGCCATTGGGGCGCAAGTGTACGGTGAGAACAATCATTGGCTGATTCCTTCAAAGTCTGCCGGTGGCGGGGTTTGAGCTTCCGGTCCGGGACGCCCTCGAATTTTGGCCTCATGAATCGATGCTTGGTGGGGGTCTTTAGTGCCCAAGAAAATTGCGTCCCGAGGGGCTGAGTCAAGATTCAGCCCGGGCGGAGGCCGCGAAGTGGATGTCCTGGCGGCGGGAGCGCCGTCGTCGTCCGCTGTTGCCTGTCCCGGGGACTCCACTCCGGACGTCATCGAACAGACTGTGGCCGCGGATCCTGCAGGGAATTCACGCTCGAACTGGATGACGGGACTGTGCACACCGCTCTGTTTGACTTCCGCAAGTAACCCCGCCGGAAGTACCCTCAGGTTATTCCCGGCCCGTCACGGTTTCCCCTGTGGCGAACACGCTCCACTTTGCCGGGTCCGCCACGTAGCATCAAAGTACGTCGTAGCTAGGAGTGTGGCGAAATGTTTGAGCGATTTACGGACCGTGCCCGTCGCGTAGTTGTGCTTGCCCAAGAAGAGGCACGCATGCTGAACCACAATTACATTGGTACCGAACACATCCTCTTGGGTCTGATCCATGAGGGTGAGGGCGTTGCCGCCAAAGCTCTTGAGTCCTTGAGCATTTCGCTCGACGGCGTTCGCGAGCAGGTGCAGGAGATCATCGGCCAGGGCCAGCAGGCCCCGTCCGGGCACATCCCCTTCACCCCCCGCGCCAAGAAGGTGCTGGAACTCTCGCTGCGCGAGGCCCTGCAGCTTGGCCACAACTACATCGGCACGGAGCACATCCTGCTGGGACTCATCCGTGAGGGTGAGGGCGTTGCCGCCCAGGTGCTGGTGAAGCTCGGTGCTGACCTCAACCGTGTCCGCCAGCAGGTCATCCAGCTCCTCTCCGGCTACCAGGGCAAGGAAACCACCGGCGCAGGCGTCGGTACGGGCCAGCCCGAAGGTACCCCGGCCGGTTCGGTTGTCCTGGACCAGTTCGGACGCAACCTGACCCAGGCTGCGCGCGAGAACAAGCTGGATCCGGTGATCGGTCGCGAGTCGGAAATGGAACGCGTTATGCAGGTCCTTTCCCGCCGCACCAAGAACAACCCGGTCCTGATCGGGGAGCCCGGCGTTGGCAAGACGGCCGTCGTCGAGGGCCTGGCCCAGGCGATTGTCCGCGGCGACGTCCCGGAAACCATCAAGGACAAGCAGCTGTACACCCTGGACCTCGGGTCCCTGGTGGCCGGCTCCCGGTACCGCGGTGACTTCGAAGAGCGCCTGAAGAAGGTCCTCAAGGAAATCCGCACCCGCGGCGACATCATCCTCTTCATTGATGAGATCCACACCCTGGTTGGTGCAGGTGCCGCCGAGGGCGCCATCGACGCCGCGTCCATCCTGAAGCCCATGCTGGCCCGCGGTGAACTGCAGACCATCGGTGCCACCACCCTGGACGAATACCGCAAGCACATCGAAAAGGACGCAGCGCTGGAGCGCCGCTTCCAGCCGATCCAGGTCAAGGAACCCTCCGTTGCGCATGCGATCGAGATCCTCAAAGGCCTGCGGGACCGCTACGAGGCACACCACCGCGTCACCATCACCGACGGCGCCCTCGCCTCGGCCGCCAACCTGTCGGAACGCTACATTTCGGACCGGTTCCTGCCGGACAAGGCGATCGACCTCATCGATGAAGCCGGTGCACGGCTGCGTATCCGCCGCATGACCGCTCCGCCCGAGCTGAAGGCCATGGATGAGCGGATCGCCAAGTTGAAGATGGAGAAGGAATCCGCCATCGACGCGCAGGACTTCGAAGGCGCCGCTTCGCTCCGGGACAAGGAGCAGAAGCTCATCACCGAGCGTTCGGAGAAGGAACGCCACTGGAAGTCCGGCGGCATGGACGATATTTCCGAGGTGGATGAGGATCTCATCGCCGAGGTATTGGCCAACTCCACTGGCATCCCGGTGTTCAAGCTGACGGAGGAAGAGTCCTCGCGCCTGCTGAAGATGGAAGACGAGCTGCACAAGCGTGTGGTGGGCCAGAACGAGGCCATCAAGTCCCTGTCCCAGGCAATCCGCCGTACCCGCGCAGGACTCAAGGACCCCAAGCGGCCCGGTGGATCGTTCATCTTCGCCGGCCCCACCGGCGTCGGCAAGACCGAGCTGGCAAAGGCCCTGGCCGAGTTCCTGTTCGGTGAAGAGGACGCCCTCATCACCCTGGACATGTCCGAGTACTCCGAGAAGCACACCGTCTCGCGGCTCTTCGGTGCCCCTCCGGGCTACGTGGGCTACGAGGAAGGCGGACAGCTGACCGAAAAGGTCCGCCGCCGTCCGTTCTCCGTGGTCCTGTTCGATGAAGTTGAGAAGGCCCACGCGGACCTCTTCAACTCACTGCTCCAGATCCTGGAAGACGGCCGCCTGACCGACTCCCAGGGCCGCGTGGTGGACTTCAAGAACACGGTGATCATCATGACCACCAACCTGGGCACCCGGGACATCTCCAAGAGTGTTGCCACCGGCTTCCAGTCCGGTACGGACACGCAGACCGGCTACAACCGGATGCGCGCCCGTGTGACGGAGGAGCTCAAGCAGCACTTCCGCCCGGAGTTCCTGAACCGTGTGGATGACGTTGTGGTGTTCCCGCAGCTCACCCAGGACGAGATCGTCGAGATCGTGGACATGTTCGTGGGCCGCCTGGAAAAGCGCCTCAAGGACAAGGACATGGGCATCGAGCTCACCACCGCGGCCAAGGTCCTGCTGGCAACGCGAGGCTACGATCCCGCCATGGGTGCACGGCCGCTGCGCCGCACCATCCAGCGCGAGATCGAGGACCAGCTCTCCGAGAAGATCCTCTTCGGCGAGATTCACGCCGGGGACATCGTGGTGGTGGATGTGGACGGCGAAGGCGACGACGCCAAGTTCACCTTCGCCGGTAACGCCAAGCCGCGCATCCCTGAGATCGCACCGAGCGTCTAAGCACCAACCCGAAGGCCCCGCCACTCCCGCAAAGGAGCAGGCGGGGCCTTTCGCTTGTTAAGCTCCCATCCGGTCAAAGGCTGAGTCCGGTGCGTGGTCGGGGCGCTGCCGTGGTTCTGTCCGGTGCCGGCCATCAGAGATTTCCCGGCGCCTGCTCGTTCCTCGCTTTGACGGCGCCTACATAAATCCCTGATGCCCGGCACCTCGTGCGCGGACTCACCTTGGCTCTATACGCTGGAGCCTGACATGAGCGGCCTTGGCCCGCTTGAGCGGTGCTGCCCAAAGCCGCTCATGCGGGGCAGAACCGTTCGTGCGGGGGATCTGTTGGCTGGGAAGCGTTCTTGCGCCACAAGCGAGGGTGCCGGGGGCATTTGTGTAGCTTGCGTCAAAGCGACGAAGGAGCAGCAAGCGGCAAATGCCGCCGGTGCCGGAGCGAACCCAGCCACAGCAACGCACCCGAGCGACACTCGTGCTCGGCGCGGGGCTTTGTGATGCGGGGCACAGTCGGGTTGAATCGGGTACATGGCTAACCTGAACCCGGCGATCCCGGGCGAGCAACCTTTGACCCCTTTCCATGACCTGGACCATTACCTGGCTATCCCCCGGGTGAGCGGCCTTGCCCTAAGCCCGGACGGGCGGAGGCTGGTCACCACCGTCTCCACCCTCAACGGCAAAGGCACCGAATTCGCCACAGCGCTTTGGGAGCTTGACCCCACGGGCGAAAAGCAGGCCCGGCGGATCACCCGCAGCGCCAAAGGAGAGGCCGGGGCCGTCTTCGCAGCCAACGGCGATGTCTACTTCACCTCGGCCCGGCCGGACCCGGAAAGCCCCGACGGCGATCCCGTCAAGGCCCTGTGGCTGCTCCCGGCAGGCGGCGGCGAGGCCAGGGTAATTCTCTCCAGGCCGGGCGGAGTGGACAAGGTCCTGTCTGCCCGGGACGCCGACGCGACATTCGTTATTGCCGAGATCCTGGCCGGTTCCACGGACGAGGACAATGATGCGGAGCGGCGTAAGGCCCGCAAGGACAACAAAGTGGCCGCCATACTGCACAGCGAATATCCGGTGCGTTATTGGGACTCGGACCTGGGCCCCGGCCAGCCGCGGATCTTCGCCGTCGATGAGGGCCAGGACGAAGAGGCGGGAAAGCCTGCCACGGTGGATGCTGCCCCGCCGCGCGTCCTTCGCAACCTCACCCCCCACGCAGGGCCCCGGCTGCGGGAAGCGGAAACGGTGGCCAGCCCGGACGGCAGGACCATTTACACGAGCTACACGAGGCCGTTGGCGAAGGCAGAAAGCCGTTCGGTGCTGGTGGCCGTGGATGTGGCTTCCGGCAACCGGAATGTGCTGCTGGACGAGGAAGGCATGAGCTACTTCCCCGGCCCGGTCAGTCCGGACGGCAACACGCTGGTTGTGGTCAGCGAAAGCGACACCACCCCGCATCAGGCGCCGCAGGTCAAGCTGAACCTTCTGGATGTTTCCGGCCGGCTGGATTCACCCGGCCAGACAGGGGGCGCCGCCCGCCTCACCGCGCTGGTTCATGACTGGGACCGCTGGGCAAGGCCCGCCGCCTGGCTCCCGGACGGTTCAGCACTGCTGGTCACAGCGGACGACGACGGCGCGTCGCCGGTCTTCCGGATCAGCCTCCCGGCGTCTGCTGCTGAAGTGAGCGTCACGAGGCTGACGCAGGATGCGGCGGCGTACACCGACGTCGTGGTGTCACCGGAAGGACGCACCGCGTATGCGCTGCGCAGCTCCTACGCCTTCCCGCCGGAAGCCGTTCGGATCGACCTGGAAACGGGTGAGGCAACGCGCCTTCCGGCGCCGGCCGAACGGCCTGCGGTTCCGGGCCGGCTGGAACGGCTGGCGGCGACGGCGGCCGACGGCGCACGGGTGCCTGCCTATCTGGCTCTGCCAGAGGGAGCATCGGCCGATGCGCCTGCGCCGATGCTGCTGTGGATCCACGGCGGCCCGCTGGGATCCTGGAACGCCTGGACCTGGCGGTGGAACCCGTGGCTGCTCACAGCGAAGGGCTATGCGGTCCTGTTGCCCGACCCCGCGCTGTCCACAGGTTACGGGCAGTCGTACATCCAGCGCGGCTGGGGGGAATGGGGCAAGGCTCCCTTTACTGACCTGATGGCCGCCACGGACGCCGCTGAGAGGCGCCCCGACATCGATCCGACCCGAACCGCGGCCATGGGAGGGTCCTTTGGCGGCTACATGGCCAACTGGGTTGCCGGGCACACTGACCGCTTCAGGGCAGTGGTCACCCATGCCAGCCTGTGGGCCCTGGACCAGTTCGGGCCCACCACTGACGATTCGCAGTACTGGCTGAGGGAAATGACCGAGGAGATGGCCATTGAGAACTCGCCGCACCGCCATGTGGAAAAGATCAGCACGCCCATGCTGGTGATCCACGGGGACAAGGACTACCGGGTGCCCATCGGTGAAGGCCTGCGGCTCTGGTACGAGCTGTTGTCCAAATCCCAACTGGCCGCCGACCGGGACGGCCAGACTCCGCACCGCTTCCTGTACTTCCCCGACGAGAACCACTGGGTCCTGCAACCGCAGCATGCCAAGGTTTGGTACGGCGTCGTGGAAAGCTTCCTCGCCAAGCACGTGCTGGACGAGGAGCTCCCGGTACCGGCCGAGCTGGGTCTCTAAGCTCCTGCTCGGAGGCTGGGACATTTCCCGCGTGCTGCTGGTTCCTCGCTTTGACGCACGCTACAGGAATGTCCCAGCCTCCTTCGCCTCGTACCGGTATCGGAGCGCTCCAAGCGGCCCAGTCTTCGAGCCGGACGCTGCGGCCATAGGATTGAACCTGTGACTGACTCCTTCCGTATCCGTCCTGCCCGCACTAGTGATGTGGCCGCCATCAAGAGACTGGTGGCGCCGCTGGCTGAGCAGCGGATCCTGATGGCCAAGGAGACGGTGGCGTACTACGAGAGCCTGCAGGAGTTCCGGATCGCCGAATCGGACGACGGCGACGTCATCGGCTGCGGCGCTTTGCACGTGATGTGGGAAGACCTGGCAGAGGTGCGCACCCTTGCCGCCTCAGACGCCTGGCGGGGCAGGGGCGTTGGCCATGTGCTGGTGGAGAGTCTTCTGGAGGAAGCGCGTCAGTTGGGCGTGGGAAGGGTCTTCTGCCTCACGTTTGAGGTGGACTTCTTCAAGCGCCACGGCTTTGAGGTGATGGCGGACCAGACGGCGGTGGACCCGGAGGTGTACTCGGAGCTGCTGCGCTCGCACGACGAAGGCGTGGCCGAGTTCCTGGACCTCGCGCGCGTAAAACCCAATACCCTTGGCAACACGCGAATGATCAAGTTCCTCTGAACAGGTCCTTCGTTGCTCCCTGAGCACGGAGAGACAGGGCCAGAATGACGCGGTGATAATGCATGATTTTTATAGTCTTCACATTGGTCGATTCGATGGATAAACTGCTGGGAGCTTGCTGGGGAGCAAACCCCGACTAATGAAAGCACCTCATGCACATCCTCTCCTCCCACACGGAAAAAACCGAGCTTCAGCTTCTGGTCCGTGGGCTCGTGTATGCCCCCGGCGACCCCCACTATGACGCGGAAGTGGCAGCGTTTAACCTCGCCACCCGCCACACCCCGGACCTGGTACTGAGCGCAGTCAACGCCGACGACGTCGTGGCCGCGGTCCGGTGGGCAGCCGCCCGCGGTATGTCCATTTCAGTCCAGTCCACTGGCCACGGAGCCGCCAACGCCATTACCGATGGCCTGCTTATCAGTACCCGGCTGATGCTGGAACTCTTCATCGATCCTGACGAGCGGACGGCGCGCGTCGGCGCCGGGGTGCGCTGGCGGGACGTCCTCAGGGCAGCTGCGCCCTACGGGCTGATGGGCCTGCACGGCTCCAGTACCGACGTCGGCGTTGTTGGCTACACGCTGGGCGGCGGTTTGCCGCTCCTGGGGCGGAAGTACGGCTTTGCCTCCGACCATGTGCTGGCATTCGACGTGGTGACCCCCGATGGCGTCCTGCGCCGAGTGGATGCAGCAAGCGACCCGCGGCTGTTTGCCCTGCTCCGCGGCGGCAAGGGGAACTTCGGCATTGTCACGGCCATGGAGTTCTCGCTGTTCCCGGCCGGTGAACTCTTCGCCGGCGGCATCTTTTACGACGGCGGTCACTCCCGGGATGTGCTGGCAGGGTTCCGCGAGTGGATCCGGCATCTTCCCGCCGAGGCTTCCGCCTCCCTGGCATTCCTCCGCCTGCCGGACATGGAGGAAGTACCGGCGTTCCTCCGCGGCAAGTTTGTGATGCACCTCCGGTTCGCCTGGCAGGGCGATGCGGCTGAAGGAGCTCAAATCTTGGCGCCGATGCGGGAGGTGGCTCCGGTCCTGCTGGACGGGGCAGGCCCGCTGCCGTACGCGCGGGTGGACGAGATCCACGCAGACCCGGAACGCCCGGTTCCTGTCCGGGAAGGCGGCATGCTGCTGAGGGATCTGGACGCGGGCCTTGAGGACGCGCTGCTCCGACTGGCTGGACCAGGCAGCACCGCGCCGCTCCTGTTGGCTGAAATCCGGCTGATGGGAGGAGCGCTGGCCAGGCCATTAAATGCCGAGGTGGCCGGCTTCGACTACGTGGGTGGACGTGATGCCGCACTGTCCTTCTTTGCGGTGGGCATCATGGTGCCGCAGCTCGCGCACCTGGTTCCGGCAGCCATCCAGGAAGCCCGGGAGGTCCTGGAGCCTTTCGGCACGGGCGGTACGGCCGTCAACCTGCATGGGCACCTTACGTCGCCGGAACTGGCCTCCCGCGCCTGGCCGGAAGCTGCCCGGGAACGGCTCAGCAAGGCCAAGGCTGAGCTGGATCCAAAGAATTTGTTCCGTCACGGCCATGCAATCCAACCAGCGGCAGGACAATTGCGGACCTTCGTCGCTTAGCAGGCGAGCCTCCCGGGATTGGCATTAGACTATTTGATGGATAAACTGCCAGGGATCGCAGTTTCAGGGATTCGCGTGAAAGGGACAGTCATGGGGGCTGTCCCTTTCGTCGTGAGCGGCACAGAGCCTCAAACTACCCTCGTCCCGGTGGCGGTAGTAGGGTCAAAGTGACATCCTCCAGGAAGCACCCCACGTCCCAGGAGCTCCGCCGTGAAAAAACTTATCAACGATCCGCGCAGCGTTGTGGACGAATCCGTGGAGGGCTTCGGACTTGCCTACGCAGACCTGGTAAAAGTCAGCACCGACCCCACTTTCGTTGTCCGTGCAGACGCGCCGGTGGTTGGGAAAGTGGGACTGGTTTCAGGGGGCGGCAGCGGACATGAACCCCTCCACGCGGGCTTCGTGGGGCGCGGAATGCTCGACGCCGCTGTGCCCGGCGCGGTTTTTACCTCGCCCACTCCTGACCAGATCCTTCCGGCGACGCTGGCGGTTAACTCCGGCGCCGGCGTCGTCCACATCGTGAAGAACTACACCGGTGACGTCCTCAATTTCGAAACAGCGGCTGAACTGGCAGAGGCAGAAGGGATCCAGGTCCGTGCCGTCCTGGTGAACGATGACGTTGGGGTGGAGGACTCGCTCCATACCGCTGGCCGGCGTGGCGTGGGCGGAACCGTGCTGGTGGAAAAAATAGCGGGCGCAGCCGCCCAGCGGGGGGACGGCATGGATGCCGTTGCCGCCATCGGTGAGCGTGTGAACAGCAACGTCCGCAGCATGGGCGTCGCGCTGTCCGCCTGCACCGTCCCGCATGCAGGATCGCCGAGCTTCGACCTGGAGGATAACGAGATCGAAATCGGCATCGGGATCCACGGCGAACCCGGCCGGCACCGCATCCCGATGGAGCGTGCGGATGGGATCACCGACCGGCTGTTGCAGCCGGTGCTGGACGATCTGGGTGTGGGCGCGGGGGACAGGCTGCTGCTGTTCGTGAACGGCATGGGCGGGACACCCCTGAGCGAGCTCTACATTGTCTACCGCAGGGCGGCACAGGTGATTGCCGCCAGGGGAGCCACCGTGGAGCGGAACCTGGTGGGGAACTACATCACCGCGCTGGAAATGCAGGGCTGCTCCATTTCCGTGCTGCGGCTGGACGACGAGCTTATTGATTTGTGGGATGCCCCCGTTCACACGGCTGCCTTGCGCTGGGGCGTGTAGCCATGATGCTGGATGTGAACTGGGCCGTTAGATGGCTGACCCTATGCGCCCAGGCCATGGCGGCACACCGGCTTGAACTCATCGAACTGGACCGCGCCATCGGGGACTCGGACCATGGGGAGAACATGGACCGCGGCTTCCAGGCCGTCCTGGAAAAACTTGCCGAGGCGCCGCCGGAAACTCCCGGTGCCGCATTCAAGCTGACCGCCATGACGCTGATGTCCAAGGTGGGAGGCGCCGCGGGCCCTCTGTACGGGACTGCTTTCCTGCGCGCTGCCACCTTTCTCGGAGACGCCATCGAGGTGGACCCGGCGGCCCTGGCAGGTGCCCTCGCCGCCGCCCGTGACGGCATTGTGGCCAGGGGCAAGGCTGAGACGGGGGACAAAACCATGGTGGATGCGTGGACTCCCGCTGTTGAGGCCGCACAGGCGGCGGCTGCCGACGCCGACGGCAACGTCCTGGCAGTGCTGGTCGCTGCCGCCGAGGCGGCCGAGGCAGGTGCAGCGGCGACGGACCCGCTGGTGGCACGCAAAGGCCGGGCCAGCTACCTGGGCGAACGGAGCGTTGGGCACCGTGACCCAGGCGCCGCCTCCAGCGCGCTTATTTTCCGGGCTGCCGTTGGGGCTGCCGCGTGACGGTCCGCATCGTGGTGGTGTCCCATAGCGAAAAGATTGCCGACGGCGCCGTGGAACTTGCCGCCCAGATGGCGCCCGACGTCGTGATCGTGGCAGCCGGGGGAACCCCGGAGGGACGCATCGGCACCAGCCTTGAGAAGGTTTTGTCAGCGCTGGAGCAGGCCGCGGGCGGGGACGGCGTGGTGGTACTCACCGATCTGGGGTCGGCTGTTATGACAGCGGAATCGGCGCTGGAACTTGCGGAGGATCCGGCCGGGGTGCTGCTGGCCGACGCGCCCCTGGTGGAAGGGCTGGTGGCTGCCGCGGTCGCAGCCCAGGGAGGTGCCGACGCCGAAGCCGTGAAGCGCGCCGCCGAGTCCGCCTACGGTTCGGCTTTGCCGGCAGCCCCCGGGCCGGTCCCCGCAGAGAGCGCCGTGTCGCAGGGGTCGGTAACGGGTGCCGGCCCCGATTTTACCGGCGACTTTGAGCTCATCAACCAGGCCGGCATGCACGCCAGGCCGGCCGCCAAGATCGCGGGCGGCCTCTCGTCCCTGGACGCCGAGGTCAAGGTCAACGGGGTGGATGGAGCGTCCATGACCGGGCTCATGACCTTGGCCGCGGGCCGGGGGTCGGTGCTGCACGTGGAAGCCTGGGGTGCCGACGCCGAGCGGGCCGTGAACTACGTTGGCGGCCTGGTGCAGGCAGGATTCGGCGAGCCCTAATGCACCCGGAGTTTTTGTCCAGATGCGGCGGGTTGGAAGGCCTTAAACCCGCCCGACCTGGACAAAAACTCGAGGGGAGGGGGCACCGATGGCAGGCGCCGGGACCTGGTCCCGATCGCACACCAGGTTTCCGTTCTCGACGGCGAGCCTCGCCACCTGGATCGAGGACCGCCGGCTGCTTTCCGTCGGGTGGTCCTGGCCGGGCCGCTCAGGATGGGTGAAGTAGAAGATCCATGCGTCGTCGCCGTCGACCACCACGTCTGCGTGGAGCCCCGGGCCCTCATCGTCGGCTCGCGCATGCTTGTCGCCAATTGAACCGCCGAGGATCGTCCCCGCCGGCTCCCAGTTGTCCAGGTCATCGGAGCGGAAAGCCAGCTGACCGCTCCAGCTGTCCACGATCAGCCAGTAGAACCCTTGGAAGAAGAAGACGTTGGGGCCTTCATGGCCGCCAGGCGTGGACAGCACCCGGCCCCGGACCGTCCAGGTGTAGAGGTCCTCGCTGTCCGCCGCCCAGGTCTCCGAACCCCGGTGCTGGTCCTTGTACCACATCCTGAATCCACCCTGCGGGAGTTCGATGATGCAGGCATCAATGACGTTGTTGGAGCTCAGCGCGATGGGGCCATGGTGCTGCCAGGAGATGAGGTCTTCGCTGGTGTAGTGGTGAATCAGCGTCTCTTCGATGGCGCAGCCCAGCGGAATCCCCTGGATGTAGCTGACGTACATGTGGAAGGTCCCGTTGTTCTCGAATACCTCGGGAGCCCAAAAAGTGTTGTGGCCCCACTCAAAGTCGAGACCCTCAAGGGTTCCGCGGTACCGCCAGGTGGCGCAGCCATCCGTTGACGACGCCACCCCCAGCTTTGAACCGAACAGCCAGCTGATCCCCTGCGCATGCCGGACGGTAGTGGGCCTGTTGGTGTAGATCATCCACCACGACTGCTCATGCGGATTGTAGATCAGGACAGGGTCCGCTGCCCCGTCTTCCAAAGGGTCACGGTACAGCGGGGCAGGCGCGGGGGCAGGGCTGGGGTGCACGGGAATCTCCGAAACGCTGGATGTTGTTCCGGTTAATATACATCGTTGTAGATCCTGCGTACACGCCAACAATCCCCGGGACTTCCGTCCCGGGACTGAAGGCTAAAGCTTTAGCTGCAGAATTTGCTGAACGTGCCGCCGGCAGCTTCGTAATCCGCCTGCAGGCCCGAAAGCTTTTCCTCGTCAGGGGTCTCTTTCGCGGACTCGTCCGTGTACTCGATGATCGACTGCAGCGCGGACTTCAGGTCATCAGAGGCCACTACCTCGATGGGCCGGAACTGGTTGGCCATCCGGGTCATCCCGCTCTTGCCAACGGGTGGGTTCGCCACAACTGACTTGATCCGGTCGCAGGTTTCGGGGGTGCTCAACTGAGTGGATGCGGTGCAGGCCGAAGCGGAGAGAACAAGCCCGGTGGCGAGCAGGGCGGTGGTGAGTTTCTTCATGCTTCCCACACTAGTTGATTCGAGGTTTCATCCCGCCTCCGGAGCTGGTGCCTCTGTCTTACACCCTCGGCCGCAGCCCTTCTGCATTGAGTTCGACCGAGGCGGAGACAAACCTTCCACAGTGCTCGCCGTAGGGAAAATCGCCGCGGGGCCTGAAGTCGAGCGTACGTACGGGCAGGGCTGATCCGTCTGCTGCTGTTCCGCTGGCCGTCAGTGCCATCGGGGACTCGGTGAGGGAGTCCAGCATCAGATTCCCCATCAGGGTCCCGTCAGGTGACGCTGTGGCGGAGCAGACGCCGTCGGAGGTGCAGCCCTGGTCAATGGACACTGTCCCGGGGTAGAGCTCAAGGTCCGCTTCCTTGCAGGCGCCGTCCTGGCACGCTTTAAGGTGAAGGGTTTTCACCTGGGGGGCGTACTCGCGGGCCACCGTCACGGAGACCACGGACGCCTGGGCGATCATGGGGCACGGCACGTCGTAGGGGTAGCAGGCGGAGGTGAGAACCGTCGTCGTAATCAGTGTCAGCAGTACTCCGGACTTGCCCATACTTCAGGGTAAAGCCGGCGGGCTGCCGGCCTCCCGGCTACCAGAGAACTGACGCAAACATCGTTACGGCACCGGCGCCGAAAATGACCATAATGAGACCGAATGAGAACCTTCCCTTTGACACCAGGAAGACCGGACGCGTGGATTCAGCGGGGTTGGCCGGGTTGTAAATCACCGGTATGGGACTGCCGATGATTTCCTGGTCCATCCCATAGATGTCCGACTGGCCCAGCCAGCGCCGGCCGCCGGCGTCAGTGAACTCATAGGAGGGGGCGAACCGGTGGCCGCCGTTGCTGCCGGGGCCGTCTTTGCCATGAAGATTCCCCGTGACAGTGGCATAGGTGGCCACCCAGCCACGCAGGATGCTGCGCCGGCGGAAGGAAGCAGCCAGCGACAGTCCCACCAGCAGCAGCCCCGTGGCGGCAAAAAGGCCCGGGACGACAACAAACACGGCCTTGATGGAGTCCATCGCCTAGTCCACCGGAAAGATGTTGATGAAGTTGAACAGAAGGATGGAAAACACCACCATGAAGGGGATGAGGCAGCCCACTATTTTTTTGGAATCGGAGACGACCTGGAATGACTGGTTGGGGTTGAGCGGGTTGTAGATCACCGGCACGAGCGACCCCGGCTGGGGCGGGTTGACCCGCGAAACCTCCGATTCACCTACAAAAAGCGTGCCGTGCGGATCTGTGAACTGGTAGGTGGGGAAGTAGCACCTGCTGGCGGGCGAGCTGCCAGGGCTCCTGTTCCAGCCGGCCACGCTCCCTGTCACGGTGGCCTGCACCCGGGGCCAGCCCACGGCCTGCTGCTCGCGGCGTTTGGCCTTCCGGAGCAGATGGAGGGTGGCCAGGCCCGCGCCAACAACCCACAGCGCCCCAATGATGTACAGCACGATCTTCATGTTTTCCCCCAGTTCAGGTCACCCAAAAGTATGCCATCCCCTGCGGCACCCGAAGCTCATGCCGGAAGCCGGTATCCGCCCTGGTGCAGCTCGGCCAGGCCGTCGGTGAGCAGTCCGGCCAGCGCACGGTCCAGCTGCTCCGGGCCGCAGTTCAACCGGTGAAGGGCAGAGAGCGGCACTGCAACGCCGTCCGGCGCAAAGCCCAGGTCCGCGGGCTCCTGGTGGAACATCTCCGGGGGTACGGGATTCTCCGCGGTCCGCAGGACCGCCATCACGGCACCGCGCACCTGGCGGTCAGTGCCGTGCCACGCCTGTCCCTTGGGAATGTACGACGGCGGCGGCTCGCCGGCCGCAATCCAGGCGCATGAGTTGCGGACAGGGCAGGCGGCGCACTTGGGCACCCGGGCCGTGCAGACCAGCGCCCCCAGTTCCATGACCGCAGCGTTCCAATGGACGGAGGCACCGTCGTCGTCCGGCAGGAGTTCTGCCGCCAGCCGCATTTCCGAGGCAGTCAGCGACGGCGACGGAAGCGCGACGCCGGAAATGAGGCGCGCATGGACGCGCCGGATGTTGGTGTCCACCACCGTTTCCCGACGTCCGAAGGCAAACGCGGCCACGGCGGCAGCCGTGTAGCTGCCCACCCCGGGCAGGGCCAACAGCTCCGTGTAGGTTCCAGGAACTGTGCCGCCATGGTCGCGCACGATCGCAACTGCCGCTGCGTGCAGCCGGAGCGCACGGCGCGGGTAGCCCAGCCTTCCCCACAAACGGACGGCTTCCCCTGCAGGTTCACCCGCCAGGGCGGCCGGGTTGGGCCAGCGGCTGAGCCATTCCTGCCAGACCGGCAGCACACGCACCACAGGTGTCTGCTGGAGCATGATTTCACTGACCAGGACGCCCCATGGTGAGCAGCCCGCATCCCGCCAGGGCAGGTCCCGGGCGGTCTCCGCGAACCAGTCCGTAATCCTGGCGTGCAGGGAGGCCAACGCGTCCCTGTTCAGGGAAGGACCAACGGGCACAGCTGGGGAAGAGGTTTTAGTATCGATCCCAACACTGTAGTTGAAGCCTTGCATTGGACGGGATCTGCGGGCAACGCAAACAAACCGTAACCATAGCGTTGGCTGGGTTCCCGGCGTGGTGGGAATGCAGAAGGCACCCTGTTCTCTAGCCTAGAAGGATGGGCAGGCAAGGCAATTCATCAACACGCGGGACGGCGTCATCCGCATCTGGTTCCCGGAATGGTTCAGGGGCACCACGGACGCTGAGTGACGCCGTGGTGTACCGCCGCCGGCGGCTGTTCGTCGGAGTGGTAGTGCTGATGGTGATCGCCGTGGTCCTTGGCGGCTTCGCGGCGGGCGGCGCCTTCAGCGGCAACTCCGAGCAGGTTTCAAGCACCGACAGTGAAACCGGCGCCGGCGCTTCGCCGGCAGCCCCCACAGAGTCGCCATCGGAAGCGCCCAGTCCTACTCCCACTCCGGCGGCAAGCCCCACCTGCGACCAGAACCTGGTGACTGTCTCTGCAGCAACGGACAAGCCTGCCTACGGGCCGGACGAGAACCCCTTGCTCACCCTGAAGGTCACCAACGGCGGGAAAATGCCGTGCGAGGTGAACATAGGCACGTCCCAGATGGAGTTCCTGGTGACCAGCGGCGCAGACCGGATTTTCTCCTCCAGGGACTGCCAGGCGGCGAGCGAGGATCTGGTGAAGACCATTGCACCGGGCGCCAGCGAAACAGCCAACTTCCCGTGGCCGCGCAACCGCAGCGTGGAAGGCTGCGAGCCCATCGACGCCAAACCGGGAGGCGGCGGGGCGTACTACATCTTCACGGCCAAGCTGGGTTCGAAGGCCAGTCCCAAGGCAGTGTTCCAGCTGGGCTGAGCTGGAACCCCACCGGCAGGGGAAGCGGGTCAGGGCAAGCGGGTCAGAGGAACCGGTCCAGCAGGCTGGCCTCGGCCATCCGGCTCAGGCCTTCACGCACCGTACGGGCACGCTGGTCACCGATGCCGTCCACCGTCATCAGGTCATCGATGGTGGCAGCCATCAGGAACTGCAGGCCGCCGAAATGGTCCACCAGACGGTCGGCGACAGCCTTGGGGACCGCCTTAAGCCCTGAAAGCAGGCGGTACCCGCGGGGCTGTACCACGGCGTCGAGGGTATCCACCCCGCCGGCGAAGCCGATGATGCCGGAAATCTTGCCCAGATCTATCAGCTCGGTTGGGCCCAGGTTTACGAGGGCACTCACGGCTTTGTCGATATCATCCGGGGAGGCGTGCGGTCCCGCGTAGTCACGGATGATGATGTCGCTGCCGGGGCCCCGGCCCACGGTGAGCTCGTCAAGCTGGAGGGACAGCAGCCGGCCGTCCTCGCCCAACTCCAGGACATACTGGGAAATTTCCTCCGAGATCCGGCGAACCATTTCCTGGCGCTGCAAGGTGACGGCCACGTCCCGGACGGTCACCATGGCCTCGATCTCAAGGGCTGAGAGGGAACTGGTCACCTGGTCCAGCCGCGACCGGTACCTCTCCAGGGTGGCCAGGGCCTGGTTGGCGCGGGCCAGGACCTTCTCGGAGCCTTCGAGGACGTGGCGCAGGCCGTTGACGTACAGCGCGATGATCTGCATGGACTGGCTGACGGAGATGACGGGCACGCCGGTCTGGATGGCCACACGCTCCGCGGTCCGGTGCCTGGTGCCCGATTCCTGGGTTTCGATGCTGGAGTCCGGCACCAGCTGCACGGCGGCGCGGAGGATGTTCCCGGCGTCCCTGTCACAGATGATGGCGCCGTCCATCTTGGCGAGTTCGCGGAGCCTCGTGGGGGAGAAGTCGATACCGATATCAAAGCCGCCGGAGCAAATGGAATCGATGGTCCGGTCCGAGCCGAGAACAATCAGTGCGCCAGTGCGTCCCCGGAGGATGCGTTCCAGTCCATCGCGGAGGGGCGTTCCTGGAGCTACTCTGCCCAGAGTCGCCTTGAGCGATTCTTCGGGGCTCCGGGCCATAGGGTGTTCCCTTCAAAGGTGCTGGCTGCCGCCCGCAATTATGCCGGTTTCCCACTGTCTGCCGGCAGGATCAAAAGTACTCAGTTTCCCGCAAGACCAATGATAGAGGTAAAGAGGGGCAACAACCGCACGGGCAAGCCCTAAAGTGCCCCATTCGGGGGTTCCCGGAAAGGGTTCCGAAGACCGCCCGCGGGCGGCCGGCGCTGACGCATTTTTGGGCCTTTTGCCGCCGCTGGATAAGGGATCTGCCCCGCAGCATGTAGGAGCCGCCTTCGGTGCCGGGCCGGCGCTGGGATAAACTTGTACCTTGGCCTTAGCCAGTCCCCAGCCAGCCTTACAATGTCCCGTCAAGCGCCAGGACCCCCACCGTAGCGAAAGTAGCACCGTGTCCCAAGATGTCCTTAGCCCCGCCCGGGTCCACGAGATTCACAAACAGGCGGCCCGGCGTCGGACGTTTGCCGTTATTTCGCATCCTGACGCCGGCAAGTCCACGCTCACCGAAGCACTGGCATTGCATGCAAAGGTGATCGGCACCGCCGGTGCTTCCAGCGGCAAGGCAAACCGCAAGGAAACGGTCTCGGACTGGATGCAGATGGAGAAGGACCGCGGCATTTCCATCAGCTCCGCAGCTCTCCAGTTTTCCTACCGCGATACCGTCATCAACCTGCTGGATACTCCCGGCCACGCCGACTTCTCGGAAGACACGTACCGTGTCCTCGCCGCCGTCGACTGCGCAGTGATGCTGGTGGATGCAGCCAAGGGCCTGGAAACCCAGACCATGAAGCTCTTTGAGGTCTGCAAGCAGCGCAACCTGCCCATCATCACTGTGATCAACAAATGGGACCGCCCCGGTTTGGACGCCCTGGCCCTGATGGACGAGATCACCGAGCGCACCGGCCTGCAGCCCATGCCGCTGACGTGGGCCGTTGGCATCTCCGGCGACTTCCGTGGCGTCTGGGATCTCCGCAACGACCGTTTCGCCCAGTTCAAGCGGAACAACTCCGGCGCCAACATCGCGCTGACCGAGTACTTCACCCCCGAGGAAGCGGCGGAGAGCCAGGGCAGCAACTGGTCCGATGCCGTGGACGAAGCCGGCCTGGTCATCGAATCCAACCTCGAGTTCGATGTTGAGAGCTTCCACGCAGGCAAGGCCACGCCCATACTTTTCAGCTCAGCCGCCCTGAACTTCGGCGTCAAGGAACTGCTGGACGCCCTGGTGGACTTCGCCCCGCCGGCGGCTCCCAGGCCGGACGTAGACGGGAGCCCACGCGCCGTGGCCGCCCCGTTCTCCGGGTTCGTCTTTAAGGTCCAGGCCGGCATGAACAAGGCGCACCGCGACCACGT
This sequence comes from Arthrobacter sp. CDRTa11, assembly GCF_026427775.1. Lineage (NCBI taxonomy): Bacteria > Bacillati > Actinomycetota > Actinomycetes > Micrococcales > Micrococcaceae > Arthrobacter > Arthrobacter sp. CDRTa11. The sequence continues at coordinate 406,237 of NZ_CP044532.1, forward strand.
GGCGTTCATCCGCGTGTGCTCCGGCGTCTTTGAGCGCGGCATGGTGGTCACGCAGACGCGCACGGGTAAATCCTTCGCCACCAAGTACGCGCAGCAGGTCTTCGGCCGCGAACGTGAGGTCATCGATGAGGCCTACCCCGGCGACGTGGTGGGCCTGGTGAACGCCTCGTCCCTGCGCGTGGGGGACAGCCTCTTCCTCGAGGACCCGGTGGAATTCCCGGCCATCCCGCTGTTCGCGCCGGAACACTTCCAGGTGGCACGCTCCAAGGACCCCAGCCGCTTTAAGCAGTTCCGCCGCGGCATTGAGCAGCTCGAGCACGAGGGCGTCATCCAGGTGCTCCGGTCCGACGTCCGCGGCGACCAGGCGCCGGTGCTCGCCGCCGTCGGCCCTATGCAGTTTGAAGTGGTGGAGGACCGGATGGCCCATGACTTCAGTGCCCCCATGCGGCTGGAACGCCTCCCCTATTCCATTGCCAGGATTTCGACGGCGGATGCCATGCCGGCGCTGGCCAACGTGCCTGGCGCCGAGGTGCTGCTGCGGTCCGACGGCGAATTCCTCGCCCTGTTCAACGACGTCTGGGCCCTGCGCCGGATAGAGAAGAACCACCCGGACCTGACGCTGGTCCCGATCGGCACGCACAACCCGGCGAAGTAGGCTGCGGTGACGACTGTTCAACCTCGGGCCGTGATCACGGGGACGGGTACGCTCAATCCACTCGGGTCCACCGTTGCAGAAACCTGGTCTGCACTGATTGCCGGCCGGTCAGGCATTGCCGGCATAGACGAGGCCTGGGCTGAGCCTTTGCCCGTCCGGATCGCCGGCCGGGTCGGCACCGACCTCTCAGCACTGCTGACGACGCGGGAACTGAAGCGCATGGACCGCTGCGGGCAGCTTGCGGTGCTCGCGGCCAGGGATGCCTGGGCGAAGGCCGGCGCCCCCGAAGTGGATCCGGACCGGTTTGCCGTGGTCATCGGATCCGGCTATGGCGGCCTGGACACCACCCTGGCCCAGACCCGTGCACTGGACAGCGGCGGTGCACGCCGCGTGTCGCCGCACACCCTGACCCGCCTGATGGTGAACGGGCCCTCCGCATGGGTGTCCATCGACCTCGGTGCCCGGGCAGGAGCGCGGACCCCGGTAAGCGCCTGCGCGTCCGGAGCGGAAGCAATCGCCCAGGGCCTGGAACTGATCAAGGCCGGCGCGGCCGACGTCGTGGTTGCCGGTGGCGTTGATGCCTGCGTCAACGATCTCGTCCTCAGCGGTTTCTCTCAAATCCGGGCACTGTCTACCCGCAATGACGATCCGGAGGGCGCGTCCAGGCCATTCGACCGTGACCGGGACGGCTTTGTCCTGGCGGAGGGTGCGGGGATCCTGGTCCTGGAAAGCGAGGAGCATGCACGGGCGCGTGGTGCGCACGTACTGGGGGCGGTGGCAGGTGCTGCCGTAACGTCCGATGCGGGCGACATCGTGGCAGCGGACCCTGCCATGCAGCGGCGCGTGATGGAGAAGGCCCTGGCTATGGCCGGGCTCAGGGGTGCGGACATCAGCTTTGTGCATGCCCACGCCACGTCCACGCCGGTGGGGGACCGCCTGGAGGCCCAGGCAATTGGCGCCGTTCTCGGTTCTACGGTTCCCGTCACGTCAACAAAGTCCCTGACCGGCCACCTCCTGGGCGGTGCCGGCGCTCTGGGGGCCATCGTCGTCATCGAAGCGCTGCGGAGTGGAGACCTTCCCGGAACGTATAACGTAGGCAGCCTGGATCCGGAGGTGGACCTCAACATCATCACCGGGACAGCACGCTGGGGCGGTGAACCCGAAAGTGGCGGGGCGGGGATGGTCAACGCTTTCGGCTTCGGCGGTCACAGCGCCTCGTTGGTGATCACCCGGGGGTAGCCCCCAGCCCTGCACGTAATCCGCCGTCGGAGGCGCTTCAGACTTACATACTGCGCTGGAACTGGAGGTTTAGCTTCCTCTGGTTCGGGCAAGGCGTGCGATCTCCCGTGAAACAGCTTCAAGCCTGTCGGCCCGCGTAGCCGGATTAGTCCTCTGACCCTTCAGTTTGGCGCTGGAAGAAGGATGCGAAGACAACGACCTGTGTGGGCGGACCGGCTGTTTCCCAGGGTCAAGGTCTGGAGCAAAGAGGGGATCGTGGAAGACCAGCTCTGGTCCTTTCGGCTGGGGAGTAGCGGTTGGCAACGTTCCAGGGCTGTTCCGAAGCTGTTCCCGAAAAGTGTTGGACGCTGCCTCTTTCACCGGAACACGCCCCACTGGATATGAACGGCAAGGAGGACGGAGCCCAGTGCAATGGTTCCGGCGCAGATTTGCACACCCCAGCGATCTGTGAATCTCCTGAGACGCTTTGCACCTGCAGCGGGCTGCGGGATGTATACGACGGCGCTGAGGCTGGTCAGGAGTGCTGCTGCGATAAGCACAATCAGGATGACCATGATGCTCCAGGGATGAGAAATCCGGGCAGGCGCCTGCAGTCAGTTACTCCGCAGGAATTCCTAGCGGGCATGGCTGCTGTCAGAAAGCTTGAGGTCGCAGTCGTCCTCAATATGGAACAGCCGGCGATCACCGACTTTGTCCGTTACCCAGATGGTTCGGCCATCGTCGGTCCGATCATCTACTAATCCTCTGTAGCTCTCCACGCCACGCTGGCTAAGGGTGACGGCGTCGCCGCGCTGGAGGCAGCCCGTCCACGCAGATTTACCATAGCTTTGCACCATTGCTCTTGCCCTTTCGGTCCGCCACCGGGACGTCAGCGGCCCGGACACAACGAAAATCTCTCCTCCAAGGCTATCGTCAATTGTTGACAATTGCTATAGCCGGCTTGGGAGGGCCACTGGACCATTCACGTGGGCGTGGCAAAGCCTGCCGCTGTCTCTGTTGAGCCAACCGGAAGGAGCCCTCGGTCCAGCTGACCGGGGGCTCCTTCAGGCGGTGGGCAGCCTGCCGCGCATGAGCTGCCCGGTGAACTATTTAGGCGGTAACCGCCTTCCCGTTCCGCGGAGCCGTGAGATCGTTCACTGCCGTTTGCATATGCTGCTCGATGGCTTTATGGAGCTCTTCCCGGTCTCCGGCCTCGAGCAGATCCAGCAGGTTCTGGTGCTCCTGGACAAGGGCGTCTATCCGCGGGTAGGAGACAGCCAGGTTCAGGATGCACATCCTGGATTCGGCCGCGAGGGTTTCGTAGATCCGGATCAGGCGGGTGTTGGCCGCCCCGGCCACAAAGGTGGTGTGGAACTGCATATCGAGCCGTGCAATGGCCTGCCAGTCCGAGACAGCAACCTGCTTAGCCATGTCACTGATGACGGCCTTCAGAGCCTGGCAGGTGTCCTTGATCTGCTCCTGCCCGGCATCAAGCAGCGCGTTTGCGGCTGTTGATTCCATAGCCTGGCGGACTGCATAGATCTCCCTCACGTCGTCGTCTGAAAGCTCCAGGACAAACACTCCGCGGTTGCGGTGGCTGACCAGGATCCCCTCCTGGGACAGCCGCTGCAACGCCTCACGGACCGGGCCTCTGGACGTGCGCAGCTGACCTGCCAGGACAGATTCATTGATCTGCTCTCCCGGACGGAAAATCCCCTGGACGATTTGTTCCCGCAGCTGATCGGCGATCAGCTGCGCCGTGGGTCTTCCCTCCAGCGTAAATAGTCCTTCCGGTGCCGCCATTGCTGTTCCCTCACTTCACTCTTGGGTTTATTGCGCTTCTTAGAGATTATTGGACTCTGAACCCTGGGACGACATTGGGCGCGAGGTCCCTGGCGAACTCCCCTTTCTTTAATTGCCGCATTAGATGCCTTTGAAGCGTTGGGGTCGGACGAAGTCCAGGCCTTCGATGGTGCCTTTGCCGAGGGCTTCGTGTGCGGCGATCTGGCCGTAGCCGCTGGCATTTTTGAAGCCGCCGCCGGAAAATCCTGTGGCGCAGTAGATCCTGCTGTCATCCGTCACCGGGCCAAGCAGGGGATGGCTATCGCTCGTGAAGAGGTCCGGGAAGGCGTCGGAGCGGACGATGTTGGGGAACAGGCCCGGGAAGAACTCTCTGACGGTCTCGGTCGTTTCCGTGATTTCTCCGGCGGTAAGTTCCCGGGGGACTGAATCCGCCTGCGGGGTTGGAGCCCCCCGTCCGTCCAAAGTTGCCTTCACTGTGACGCCGTCGACGGCGGGCGCCCCATACATGGACCGGTCCCCGGAGATTCGAATGAATATAGGGAACCGCTCCGGCGAAAATTCTGCCGGATCACGCGCCACGAACCACGTGAGATAGATGCGATAGGGCTTTGTGGCACTTTGCAGGTAGTTGGGCATGAGGCGTTGGGACCAGCCGCCGGAGGAGATGATGACGTTCTCGAAGGTCCAGGACTTCTCGCCGGAGGTGATGTGGACGCCGTCGGTGGTTTCGGTGATGGCGTCGATGGGGGTGTTGCTGTGGATGGTTGCGCCGTTGGTTTGGGCGGCGGTGATGGCGGCCGTGACGGCGCGGTCGGTGCGCAGGGCACCGGCGTGGGGGTCGTAGACGGCGATGTCGTCCGGGCGGAGGTTGTGCTGGGGGTAGCGTTGGGCCATTTGTTCGCGGCTGAGGATTTCGTGCTCGGCCCCGGTTTGTTGGGTGGTTTCCAGGAGGGCTGACAGGTAGGGGCCGTTTTTGGTGCCGATGGAGAGTCCGCCGGTGTGGGTGAGGATGTTTTGGCCGGTTTCGGCTTCGAGTTCGGCCCAGAGGTCCTGTGAGCGTTTCAGGATGGGGTAGAGGCTGGGGTTGCCGCGGTAGATCATGCGGAAGAGCCGGGTGTCCCCGCCCACGGCGCTGCGGCCGTGGGCGGGGGTGTGTGCTTCGAAGCCGGCCACGTTTTCGGACAGACGGGAGGCTTGCCAGAGGGCCATGGAGCCGATGCTGCCCAGTCCGATGACGGCGAGTTTTCCGTCCATGGCCTAGAGGACCTGGTCCAGGAAGGCCTGGGTGCGGGGTTCTTGGGGGTTGGTGAGGACTTCGCGGGCGTCGCCGCGTTCGATGACGTAGCCGTCGTCCATAAAGATCAGCGAGTCGGCGACTTCGCGGGCGAAGCCCATTTCGTGGGTGACCAGCACCATGGTCATGCCCTTCTTAGCGAGCTGTTTCATGACTGCCAGGACTTCGCCGACTTTTTCCGGGTCAAGGGCTGAGGTGGGTTCATCGAAGAGCATGATCTCCGGGTCCATGGCCAGGGACCGGGCGATCGCGACGCGCTGCTGCTGCCCGCCGGAGAGCTGGGCGGGGTAGTAGTCCCCGAAGCCTGCCAGGCCGACGCTGGCGAGGAGTTCGTGGGCGCGTTTGGCGGCGTGTTTTTTGTCCTGGCCTTTGACCAGGACGGGGCCGGACATGATGTTTTCCTGCGCGGTCATGTTGGGGAACAGGTTGAAGGACTGGAAGACCATGCCCACCCTGGTGCGCTGCTCAGCGAGCTTCTTGGGCGGCAGGGCGTGGTAGGCATGCTCGGTTTCGTAGTAGCCGAAGTCTTCGCCGTTGACTTTCAGGACGCCGGAGTCCACTGTTTCCAGGCCGTTGATGCAGCGCAGGATAGTGGATTTGCCGGAGCCGCTGGGGCCGATGATGCAGCAGATCTCGCCGCTGGCGATGTCCAGGTCGATGTCTTTGAGGACTGTTTTGGGTCCGAAGGACTTGCGGATCTTCTGGGCGAGAATGGTGCCGTCGTTGCTCATCGGGCAGCGCCTTCCGGGTCTGTCAGCACAACGGGTTTCGCTTTTTGGGGAAGCCTGGAGGTTGAGCGGGAGTATTTCTGTTCGAGCTTGGACTGCGGGTAGCTCAGCAGCAGGGTCATCACCAGGTACCAGAGGCTGGCGACGATCAGCAGCGGGATGGTCTCGTAGGTGCGGGCGTAGATGAGCTGGGCGCTTTGGAGCAGCTCGGCGACGCCGAGGACGCTGACGAGGGAGGTTTCCTTGAACATGCCGATGACCTGGTTGCCGGTGGCCGGGATGATCGAGGGCATCGCCTGCGGGATGATGACCTTGCGCATCTTCGTCCCGGCGCTCATGCCCAGGGAGTCTGCTGCTTCGATCTGGCCCTTGCCGACGGAGGAGAAACCGCCGCGGATGATCTCGGCCATGTAGGCGGCCTCATTGAGCGTCAGGCCGACCAAGGCTGCGGTGATGGGTGCCATCAGGGCGTTCACGTCGATCGCTGTGCCGATGTCGGTGAACGGGATCCCGATGGACAGGTTCGGATACAGCGCGGCGACGTTGAACCAGAAGATCAGCTGCACCAGCACAGGGGTGCCGCGGAAGATGGTGATGTAGACCCCGGCGGTGGCCGCGATCGGCTTGATTTCGGAGGCCCTCATGATGGCCAACGCCAGCCCCAGGAGCGTTCCCAGGGCCATGCTGGCCACCGTGAGGAAAAGCGTGAGCATCAGCCCGCGCAGGATCGTTTCATGAGTGAAGTACCTCGCCACCACGCCCCACTTGAAGTTGGGATTGGTGGAAACCGAGATGAGAATGCCCAGGGCCAAAAGGCTGCAAAGGATCCAGGCGGCATATTCGAAGGTGCTGCGCCGCCGAAGCCTTGGTTTGAGTGCGGAGTCGATCCCCGTCATGGTGTCCTCACTTCTTGGACGAATGGATTTCAGCACGGCGTCTCCCTAGTTCAGCTTGGCTTCGGTGATGGCGCCTGCCTCAAGCCCCCACGTCTCAAGCGACTTTTTGTACTCAGGGCTGTCGAGCACGGACTGAACGGCTGCCTGCAGGGCCGGAGTGAGCGGCGATCCCTTTTTCAGGGCAACGGCAACCACATGGTCGGAACGGGTGTCCACCTGAGGAGTCAGAATGGTGAAGGTGTTCGGCTGCTGGTCGGCTGCCCAGACCAGCGAGGCAGAGTCGTAAAGAACGCCGTCAACGCGTTTGGAGTGCAGCTGGGTCAGGGCCTCCTGGACGTTCGGAAGAGTCACACCGTTGATGGCGGGCTTGCCCTTTTCCGTGCAGGTCCAGTTCGAGACGTTCGGCAGGTGCTTCAGCTGGGCATTCGAGCCTTTCGTTACGGCGATGTTCCTGCCGCACATGTCATCGTTGCTGATGTTGAGCGGATTTCCTGCGCTCACGGCAAGGGAAAGCCCTCCATTGAAGTAATCGATCATGTCCAGCACCTGGAGACGCTCGGCGGTGGGGGACATGGTGGTGGCGGTGAAGTCATACCGGCCGCCGTCGATCCCTGGAATGATCGTGTCGAAGGCAGTGTTCTCGAACTTCAGCTTCAGGCCAAGCTTCTTGGCAATGAGCCGTGCCATATCCGGATTAAGGCCAATCGGGGTGCTGTTGTCATCAGCCAGGAACGTGGTGGGTGGGTAGTGCAGATCCATCGCCACCGTGATTTCGCCCTTGTCCTTATAGGACTGCGGCAACAACTTCACGGCAGCTTCATCGGGCTGGACGCCCTCGGAGATGTCAGCCGTATTCGACGTCTTGGATCCGTCATTACCTGAATCTTCACCGGGACTGGTCCCGCACGCGGTTAAGGCCAGTATGACCGCTAACCCTGCAGCGGCAGCCTGAACCCTGGTTCTCATTTTCGTCGCTGTCTCCTTCCAAACCTTCCGGCCGGATCCCTTCACCTACAATGCAACCACCCTTGTCGCAGATCGTCGACAATTCACAGCGAAAAACTTTGAGGGGATATGGAAAAGGAAAGGCCAGATCCAATGGATCTGACCTTTCCTTTCGAAAGTGTTGCATGTGGAGGCACTTCAGGCGGTGACGTCGCTCGCTTTGCCTGATGCAGTGAGATCGTCCACGGCCGTTTCCAGGTGGCGTTTGATGGCTTTGTGGAGTGCTTCCTTGTCTCCGGCCTCGAGCAGATCCAGCAGGATCTGGTGTTCCTGGACCAGGACGTCTATCCGCGGGTAGGCGACGGCCAGGTTGAGGATGCACATCCTGGATTCGGCTGCGAGGGTTTCGTAGATCCGGATCAGGCGTGTGTTGCCTGCCCCGGCCACGAAGGAGGTGTGGAATTCCATATCGAGCCGGGCAATTGCCTGCCAGTCCGACGCGGCAACCTGCTTGGCCATCTCACTGATGATGGCTTTCAAGGCCTGGCAGGTGTCCTTGACCTGCTGCTGGCCGGCATCGAGCAGCGCGTCAGCGGCAGTCGATTCCACTGCCTGGCGAACTGCATAGATCTCAATGATGTCATCGGTAGCGAGCTCAAGGACGAAGACGCCCCTGTTGCGGCGGCTGACCAGAATCCCCTCCTGGCACAGCCGCTGCAACGCCTCGCGGACCGGGCCCCTGGATGTGTGTAGCTGGCTTGCCAGGACAGATTCGTTGATCTGGTCTCCCGGACGGAACGTGCCCTGAACAATTTGTTCACGCAGCTGATCGGCGATCAGCTGCGCCGTAGGCCTTCCCTCCAGTGCAAAGAGCCCTTCCGGTGTCGCCATGGATGTCCCCCTCATTTCCTTCATTGCATTGCTTACTGCATATTTCTTAGATGGCTATTGCGGTGTATTTGTACTCGAGGAATTCTTCGATGCCGATTTTGCCGCCTTCGCGGCCCAGGCCGGATTGCTTGATGCCGCCGAAGGGTGCTATCGGGTTGGAGACCAGGCCGGTGTTGATGCCCACCATGCCTACTTCGAGTTCCTGGGAGAAGCGCAGGGCTTTGGCCATGTTTTCGGTGAAGACGTAGCCCACCAGGCCCCATTCGGTGTCGTTGGCTGCATGCAGCACTTCATCCTCGCTGTCGAACGTGGTGATGGCGGCCACCGGGCCGAAGATCTCGTTGTTCATCAGGTCCGCGTCCAGGGTCACGTCGGTCAGGACGGTGGGGGTGTAGAAGTAGCCAGGGCCTTCCGGGCGGTTTCCGCCGGTCAGGACCCGTGCGCCCTTGGCGACGGCGTCGGCGACGAGGCTTTCGACCTTGTCCAGGCCCTTTTGCTCGATCAGGGGGCCCACGTCGGTTCCGGCCAGGGCGCCGTTGCCGACCTGGAGTTCGGACATTTTCTTGGCGAACTTCTCGGAGAATTCGGCCAGCACTGAGCGGTGGACGAAGAAGCGGTTGGCGGCGGTGCAGGCTTCGCCCATGTTCCGCATTTTGGCTTTCATGGCCCCGTCGACGGCCTTTTCGATGTCGGCGTCGGCCAGGACGATAAAGGGGGCGTTGCCGCCCAGTTCCATCGAGGAGCGCATGACGTTCTCGGATGCCTGGCGCAGCAGGATTTTGCCGACGCCGGTGGAGCCGGTGAAGCTGATCTTGCGGGCGATGCCGCTGCTGGTCCAGTTCTCCACCACGGGGGCGGCGCTGGCGGTGGTGACGACGTTCAGGACCCCGTCGGGCAGGCCTGCCTGCTGGAAGATGTCCACCAGGGCCAGGGAGGTCAGCGGGGTCAGTTCCGCGGGTTTGAAGACCATGGTGCAGCCGGCGGCGACGGCGGGGGCGATCTTGCGGGCGCCCATGGCCAGCGGGAAGTTCCACGGCGTGACCAGCACGGAAGGGCCGACGGGCTCCTTGGTGATCATGATCCGGGTGTTGCCGTCCACCGAGGTGGTCTGGTCCCCGCCGATGCGGACGGCTTCTTCGGAGAACCAGCGCAGCATCTCGGCACCGTAGGCTACCTCGCCCTTGGCTTCGGCGAGGGGTTTGCCCATCTCCGCGGTCATGATCGCGGCGAGCCGGTCGGTGTTGGCGATGACCAGCTCGAAGGCCCGGCGCAGGATGTCTGCCCGTTCCCGCGGGGTGGACTTGCCCCAGGCTGCCTGGGCCCGCCCGGCGGCCTGGATGGCCAGGGCTGCATCCTCGGGTCCGCCGTCGGCGACGTGGGCGATGATTTCATTCGTTGCCGGGTTTTCCACGGCGAACGTGGCGCCGTTGGAGGCCTTCCGCCAGGCACCGTCGATGAACAAGTCAGTATGAAGAGTGGTGGGATCAAAGGAAAGACTCATGTCACGCTTTCAGTGTCGTGGGGAAGGTTCGCCGGGGCGGTGGGGTTCCGCCCCGGCGAAGTCCATTGCCTTGGGTTGAGTTAGGACGTGGCCGTCTTCAGCGCCTGGGTGAACCTGACCAAGCCGGCCTGGATCTCGTCGCTGGTGACGTTGAGCGCCGGGATGATGCGGACGACGTTGCCGTGCGGGCCGCAGGTGAGGAGAAGGAGTTCTTCCTTGATGGCTGCCTGCTGGACAGCCGCGGCGGTAGTGGCATCAGGGGTGCTGTCCGGGGAAGTGAATTCGACGCCCTGCATGAGGCCGCGGCCCCGGACGTTTCCGATGCCCGTGAATTCTGTCTTGAGCCTGTCAAGCCCTGCCCGCAGCTCATCGCCCCGAAGCAGGGCGTTCTCGACCAGGTTCTCGCGCTCAATAACACCCAGGGTTGCGACGCCGGCCGCGGCCGCTACGGCGTTTCCGCCGTAAGTGCCGCCCTGAGAACCCGCCCAAGCCTTGCCCATCAGCTCTGCTGATGCCGCAATTGCCGAGATGGGGAAGCCGCTGGCGAGCCCCTTTGCGGTGATTACGACGTCGGGAGTGATTCCCGCCCAATCGTGTCCCCAGAACTTACCGGTGCGTCCGACGCCGGCCTGGACCTCATCGAGGATGAGCACAATGCCGTGCCGGTCTGCGCGATCACGCAGCCCCTGAAGGAAAGCGGGCGGTGTGGGGATGTAACCGCCGTCGCCCAGGACAGGTTCAATGATGAATCCGGCTGTGTCTGCGGGGCTGCTGATACTCAGGAGGAGGTGGTCCAGCTCCTTCAGGGCGAAGTTGACTGCGGTTTCCTCATCCCAGCCGTAGCGGTAGGCGTGGGGGAACGGGGCGATGTGCACGCCGCCCATAAGGGGGGAGAAGCCTGAACGGAACTTGGTGCCGGCGGTCGTCAGTGAGGCCGCGCCCACGGTCCGGCCGTGGAAGCCGCCGTGGAAGGAGATGATGTTGGGCCGGCCGGTGGCCATGCGGGCCAGGCGGATGGAAGCCTCCACTGCCTCGGAGCCGGAGGTAGCGTAGAAAACGCTGTCCAGCCCCGAGGGCAGGAATTCTCCCAGTTTTTCCGTCAGCTCAAGCAACGGCTTGTGCATCACGGTGGTGTACTGGGCATGGACAATCTTGCCCACCTGCTCGCGGGCCGCCGCTACGACGTCCGGGTGGCAGTGACCCGTGCTGGTAACACCGATTCCAGTGGTGAAATCGAGGTACTTTTTGCCGTCGGTCGCGTGGATCCAGCTGCCGAGGGCATGGTCGACGACGACCGGAGTGGCCTGCTTGAGGAGGGGACTAAGAGTTGCCATGGCTTCATACTTTCTTAGGGACTGTAGATTGTCAACAATAGGCGATGCTGAGCAAATCGGGAAGAGGGCGCTTCGTTAATTTGTTTTGAAGCGTTGGGGGCGTGCGAAGTCCAGGCCCTCGAAGGTGCGCTTGCCCAAGGCTTCGTGTGCCGCGATTTCGCCGTAGCCCGTGGCCATTTTGAAGCCGCCGCCGGAGAAGCCGGTGGCGAAGTAGATTTTGCTCTCTTCGTTAACATGGCCCATCAGGGGCTTCCCATCCGAGGTAAAGAGGTCCGGGAAGGCATCCGAGCGGACGATGTTGGGGTGCAGCCCTGGGAAGAACTCGGTGACCGTCTCCATGGTTTCCGAGATTTCCGCGGACGACAGCTCCCGGGGGACCGAATCTGCCTGCGGTGTTGGTGCTCCCCGGCCATCAAGCGTAGCCTTCACGGTGGCGCCGTCGACGGCGGGTGCGCCGTACATCGACCGGTCCCCGGAGATCCGGATGAAGACGGGGAAATTCTCCGGCGAGAATTCCGCTGCGTCCTTGGCTACGAACCAGGTAAGGAAGCACCGCTTGGTTTGGGTTGCTGCCTTCAGGTAGTCGGGCATCAGCCGTTGGGACCACCCGCCGGAGGAGATGATGACGCTCTCGAAAGTCCAGGACTTCTCGCCGGAGGTGATGAGGACGCCGTCGGCGGTTTCGGTGATGCTGTCGATCGGGGTGTTGCTGTGGATGGTTGCACCGTTGGCCTTCGCGGCCGCCACCGCCGCCGTGACCGCACGGTCGGTGCGCAGGGCACCGCCATGCGGGTCATAGACGGCGATGTCGTCCGGGCGGAGGTTGTGCTGCGGGTAGCGTTCAGCCATTTGCTCGCGGCTGAGGATTTCGTGGTCCGCGCCATTGATCCTGGTGGTTTCCAGGAGCGTGGGGATGTACGGCCCATCTTTGGTTCCGATGGACAGCCCGCCGCAGCGGGTGAGGATGTTTTGGCCGGTTTCGGCTTCGAGCTCGGCCCAGAGATCCCGTGATCGTTCCAGGATGGGGTAGAAGTCAGGCACTCCGCGGTAGATCATGCGGAACAGCCGGGTGTCCCCGCCCACGGCGCTGCGGCCGTGGGCGGGCGCTTGGGCCTCGAATCCGGTGACGGAATCGGACAGGCGCGAGGCCTGCCAGAGTGCCATGGAGCCGATGCTGCCCAGGCCGATGACGGCGAGCTTTCCGTCCATGGTTTAGAGCACCTGTTCCAGGAAGGCCTGGGTACGGGCTTCCTTCGGGTTGGTGAGGACTTCGCGGGCGTCGCCGCGCTCCACGACGTAGCCGTCGTCCATGAAGATCAGCGAGTCTGCCACTTCGCGGGCAAAGCCCATTTCGTGGGTGACCACCACCATGGTCATGCCCTTCTTGGCGAGCTGTTTCATGACTGCCAGGACTTCGCCGACCTTTTCGGGGTCAAGGGCCGAGGTGGGCTCGTCGAAGAGCATGATCTCCGGGTCCATCGCCAGGGACCTGGCGATCGCGACACGCTGCTGCTGGCCGCCGGAGAGCTGGGCGGGGTAGTAGTCCCCGAACCCGGCCAGGCCGACGCTGGCCAGAAGCTCCTGCGCCCGCTTGGCCGACTGCTTCTTGTCAGCGCCCTTGACCAGTACGGGCCCGGACATGATGTTCTCCAGGGCGGTCATGTTGGGGAAGAGGTTGAAGGATTGGAAGACCATGCCCACCCTGGTGCGCTGCTCGGCCAGTTTCTTGGGCGGCAGTGCGTGGTAGGCGTTGTCGGTTTCGTAGTAGCCGAAGTCTTCGCCATTGACCTTCAGAACTCCCGAATCGACTGTTTCCAGGCCGTTGATGCAGCGCAGGATGGTGGATTTGCCGGAGCCGCTGGGGCCGATGATGCAGCAGATTTCGCCGCTGGCGATGTCCAGGTTGATGTCTTTGAGGACTGTTTTGGGTCCGAAGGACTTGCGGATTTTCTGGGCAAGAATGGTGCCGTCGTTGCTCATCGGAGGTTACCTTCTTCCGGTTCTGTCAGGACAACCGCTTTCTTGGCCTTCCGGGGAAGCCTGGAGGCTGTGCGGGAGTATTTCTGCTCGAGCTTGGACTGCGGGTAGCTCAGCAGCAGGGTCATCACGAGGTACCAGAGGCTGGCAACCAAGAGCAGCGGGATGGTCTCGTAGGTCCGGGCGTAGATCAGCTGCGCGCTTTGGAGCAGCTCGGCGACGCCCAGGACGCTGACCAGGGAGGTTCCCTTGAACATGCCGATGACCTGGTTGCCGGTGGCCGGGATGATCGAGGGCATCGCCTGCGGGATGATGACCTTGCGCATCCTGGTGCCGGAGCTCATGCCGAGGGAGTCTGCGGCTTCGATCTGGCCCTTGCCCACCGAGGAGAAACCGCCGCGGATGATCTCGGCCATGTAGGCGGCCTCGTTCAGCGTCAGGCCCACCAGGGCCGCGGTGATGGGTGCCATCAGGACGTTCATGTCGATGGCGGTGCCGATGTCCGTGAACGGGATCCCGATGGACAGGTTCGGGTACAACGCAGAGATGTTGAACCAGAAGATCAGCTGCACCAGGACCGGGGTGCCCCGGAACAGGGTGATGTAGATATTTGCGGCGATGGCGATCGGCTTCACGTGCGAGGAGCGCATGATGGCCAGGCCCAGCCCCAGGAGCGTTCCCAGGGTCATGCTGGCCACCGTGAGGAAGATGGTGAGCATCAGCCCGCGGAGGATGGATTCGTGCGTGAAGTACTGGGCAACCACGCCCCACTTGAAGTTGGGGTTGGTCAGGACGGAGGTGAGGATCCCGATGCCGAGGAGAATGCTGAGGATCCATCCCGCGTACTCGGAGCGGGTCCGGAGCCGAAGCCGCGGCTTCAGGGCTGCATCGATGCTACTCATCGTTGCTTTGCTTCCTTTAGTAGCTGTGACCATGGTGGCCCTCCCGCTAGTTCAGTTTGGCGTCGGTGATGGCTCCGGACTCGAGACCCCAGGTCTCCAGGGACTCCTTGTACTCCGGGGTCTGCAGAACGGACTGGAGCGCTGCCTGCATGGCCGGGGTCAGCGGCGAGTCCTTCTTCAGGCCGACGGCGGTTACGTCGCTGTTGCCGACGTTGACCCGGCCGATGAGGGTGAAGGAGTCCGGCTGCTGCTTCTGGGCCCACCCAAGCGAGGTGGTGTCGTAGAGTACGCCGTCGATCCGCTTGGAGTGCAGCTGGGTCAGTGCCTCCTGGACGTTGGGGAGCGTCACGGCGTTGATCGCCGGCTGTCCTTTGGAGGTGCAGGTCTGCTCGCTCAGCGCCGGAAGGCGCTTGAGCTGGCCGGTGGAGCCCTGGGTGACGGCGATGTTCTTCCCGCACAGGGTCTCGACCGTAAGGTTCAGTGGGTTCCCTGCGGCGGCGGCCACGGAGTTGCCCGCCTTGAAGTAGTCGATCATGTCCAGGACCTTGAGCCGCTCTTCGGTCTTGGACATGGTGGTGGCCGTGAAGTCGAAGCGGCCGCCGTCGAGCCCGGGCACGATGGTGTCGAACTTTGTGTCCACGAACTTCAGCTTCAGGTCAAGCTTTTTCGCAATGAGCCGTGCCACATCCGGGTTCAGGCCGATCGGTGTGGTGTTGTCTTCAGCCAGGAATGTGGTCGGCGGGTAGTGCAGGTCCATCGCGACTGTCAGTTCGCCCTTGTCCTTGATGGACTGCGGCAACAGGGCAACGGCAGCCGGATCAGCCTGGACGCCTTCTGAGATGTCCGCGGTGTGGTTGGTTTTTGCCTTGTCTTCCGCCGCGGCAGAAGTGCCGGTGGCAGCGCCGCCACAGGCACTCAGCGCCAATACGAGGGCCAGCCCTGTGGCTGCGGTCTGAACTTTATTGATGGTCTTCATGGTGCTTCCCTTCGATGGTTTCAGCTGTTGTTGATTTGCTGAGATGGGGGCAGTCTTTAGGTGTTGCTTCCATGCGGTTGTGATCAGGATCTCGTTCCGCATCTGGAACAATGCAACAGCCAAGATCGCTGATTGTCAACAATTGACGATAAATAAATCGAGTATTTTCCAAACGGGCCGAGTTGCGGGACAGTCGCAGATTAGAACTGTTGACAATCTACAATCATCGGATCTAGAGTCGAGAAGAGCCGGCAAAGAAGCCCTGATGAACCCCAGGAACCCCGCTGGCGCACACCTTGCAGACCATAGGAAGGCGGCAGGCCAAATATCCGGGCCTCCCGTTCAAGACCGAATGAAACGGACGAATCATGGCAGACACGAACCTCCGGCCGAAGTACATATCTTTTGATATCTACGGCACCCTCATCAACTTCGACATTGATCCCACCACGCGCCGGCTGCTCGACGGCCGCATCTCCGAAGAGCAGTGGCCTGCCTTCAAGAAGCAGTTCCGCGGGTACCGTTTCGACGAGGTCTGCGGCGACTACAAGGACTACGAAGCGATCCTCCAGGATTCCTTTGACCGCGTGTGCAAGCGCTGGGGCATCGGGCCGACCGAAGGCGCCGGCGCAGCGTTCGCCGAAGCTGTGCGCGGCTGGGTTGCGCACGAGGACGTGCCGGCTCCGCTGAAGCTCATGGGCGACAACTACAAGCTGGTGGCTCTGTCCAACGCAGACGACAGCTTCCTGGACATCAGCATTCCCAAGCTCGGTGCTGACTTCCACGCCGTGTTCACTGCTGAGCAGGCCCAGGCCTACAAGCCGCGCTACCAGGCCTTCGAGTACATGCTCGATACCCTGAACGCTTCGCCGGAGGACTTCCTGCACATCTCCTCGCACACCCGCTACGACATTCACCCGATGCACGACATGGGCTTCCGGAACCTCTGGCTGCTGGACCGTGGCTATGACCCCATCGGCCCGGGCTACGACCTCACCACCGCTAAGTCCCTGGACGAGATCAACAAGTACCTCGGTCTTTAACCGACTCCGAGGCGAAAGGTCAAACCGTGAAACTCATTCCTTACTGGCTGGACACAGCCGAAGCATCCGGAGACTACCGGCAGACGCCGGTACCGGAAAATGTCGATGTGGCGATCATCGGCGCCGGATTTACCGGGCTGTCCGCGGCCCTTGAATTCGCCAAGCAGGGCGCCAGCGTTGCCGTTTTCGAACGCCACACCGTGGGGTGGGGCGCATCGGGCCGCAACGGGGGAATGGCGACTACCGGGTTGGCCATCAGCTTCAGCACCGCGGTCAAGCGGTATGGGGAAACCCGCGCGGTGGAGATGTTCCAGGAATACAACGACGCCATCGAGACCATCGAGAAGCTGGTCCATGACAACGGCATCGACTGCGACTACAAGCGCTTCGGGAAGCTCTCGCTGGCGTTCCACAAGTCCCACTATGAGGGCTTCCTGAGGTCGCAGGAGAAGCTGGCCAAGCTGGCTAACCACCATGTCACCGTTATCCCCAAGTCCGAGATCCACAGCGAAATCGGCACGGACTTCTACCAGGGCGCGATGGTTGACCCGCTTGGGGCCGGCCTGCACGTTGGCAAGTTTGTCCACGGCCTGGCCGAAGTGGCTGTTGCCGCCGGAGCGGATATCTGTGAAAACGCTGCGGTAACCGAACTGAAGAAGGTTTCCGGCACTGTGCACGACGTGCACACCACCCGGGGCATCACCAGGGCCAAGCAGGTCCTGGTGGCCACCAGCGGTTACACCGGCAACGTCACCCCGTGGCTGCAGCGCCGGGTGATCCCGGTGGGCAGCTTCATCATTGTCACTGACCCGCTGCCCGAGGACGTGGTCAACCGTATCCTGCCCAACCGCCGCCAGGCGTCGGACAGCAAGATGCTGACCTACTACTTCCGCATCACCCCGGATAACAGGCTGCTGTTCGGCGGCCGGGCCCGTTTCGCGCTGTCCAGCCCGGACTCGGACGTTAAGAGCGCCGAGATCCTCCGCAAGGCAATGCTCGAGCTCTTCCCTTACCTCTCCAACGCCAAGGTGGACTACATCTGGGGCGGCCTGGTGGACCTCTCCATGGACCAGATGGTTCATGCGGGGCAGCACGACGGCCTCTTCTATTCCCTCTGCTACAGCGGACACGGCGTGCAGATGGCTGCCCACATGGGTAAGCGGATGGCTCACTACATGGCCGGCGACAAGAGCGCCAACGTGTGGGAAGACCTGAAGAACCCGCCCGTTCCAGGCCACTTCGGTCCGCCCTGGTTCCTGCCCTTCATCGGCGCAGCTGCAAAAATCATCGACCGAGTCAAGTAGACGTTTCCTACCTCCAGGCAAGATAAGGGTCCCCATGTCATCACCAACTGTCGCTGAAGCGCGCCCAAAAACTACAGAGGAATCTGCGTACAGGCGTGCACGATTTGCCAACCTTCCCGGGGGAGCTTTTTTCGAAGGGCAGTGGCAGACCGCTGATCTGACCCTGGAGGTGCGGGATCCTGAGGACGGTGTCCTGCTCGGCCGGGTATGCACTTCCACTCCAGAGGACGTGGAGCGTGCCATCGCCCACATCCACCGTCACCTTGAGGCGGAGGAGTGGCCGTTGCGTGCCCGCCGGCAGGCGCTGGAAAAGGCTGTGCTGCTTTTGGCGGAGCAGGCTGAGCGGTTCGCGAACATTATCGCGTCCGAGAGCAGCAAGACCATCACCGAGGCCGAGCGCGAGGTGCGCCGCTGCGGCGAGACCCTGCGGCTGTCCGCGGCGGCATCCGGGGAGCTGGCGGGGGAGACCCTGGGGTTTGAGGACAGCATGGCCGGTGCGGGCAAGATTGGCTGGTACAGCCGGAAGCCGGTGGGGATCGTGGCGGCGATCACCCCGTTCAATGACCCGCTGAACCTGGTGGCGCATAAACTGGGCCCGGCACTGATCGGCGGCAACGGGGTGCTGCTCAAGCCCTCCACCCGGACGCCGCTGACCGGGCTGGCCTTTGTCCAGCTGCTGCTGGAAGCCGGTGTCCCGGCGGGCCGGATCGCGGCGATCGTGACCGGGCCCGGCGTGTCCGAGGCCGTGGTCACGGACCCCGGTGTTGACCTGATTTCCTTCACCGGCGGCCCCGCCACGGCAGAGCGGATCGCCGCGGCGGCCGGGGCGAAGAAGATCCTGTCCGAACTCGGCGGGAACAACGCCACGATCATCTGCGCGGACGCGGACGCGCAGGCCGCGGCGAAGGCCGTCGTGGCCGGCGCCTTCGGGGTGGCCGGGCAGAACTGCCTGTCGGTCCAGCGGGTCTACGTCCACACCTCGCTGTTTGAGGAGGTCCTGGAGCTCGTCACCGCCGGGACCAGGACGCTGCGGACCGGGCCGAAGCTTGACCGGGGAACCGACGTGGGCCCGCTGATCTCCGAGGCCGAGGCCCGCCGGGTGGAGGAATGGGTGGACGAAGCCACAGCGGCGGGCGCCACCATCCACGCCGGCGGCACCCGCCGGGGCGCCTACTACCAACCCACGGTGCTCACCGATGTGCCCTCGGACGCCCGGGTGATCCGGGACGAGGTCTTCGGCCCGGTGGTCAGCATCCTGCCGTTCATCGAGGTCCGCGACGCCGTATTCGCGGCCAACAACACCGAGTTCGGCCTCCAGGCCGGCGTCTTCACCCAGTCCATCGACCTGGCCCTGGCCATCGCGGAGAAACTGCACGTGGGCGCCGTGGTCATCAACGAGACCAGCGACGTCCGGATCGACTCCATGCCCTTTGGCGGGTTCAAGAAATCCGGCGTCGGCCGCGAAGGCGTCAGCCACGCGGTCCGCGAAATGACCGAACCCAAAAACACCATCATCAACCTCGGCGAGTCACAGGCCCGCTGGCAGGTCCTGGGCGGCCTGACCGAACGGACAACCTCATGAGCACAGACGCAAGCAGCCACAGCATCGCGGTGATCGCCGGGGACGGCATCGGCCAGGAAGTGGTCCCGGCAGCTATCGAATGCCTGGAGCGGATCGCCTCGATTCACGGCCTGAACCTGGAGTTCACCCACTTTGACTGGGGCTCTGACTACTACCTGCGGCACGGCCGGATGATGCCGAAGGACGGCATCGACCAGCTCGCCCGGCACGACGCGGTGTTCTTGGGCGCGGTGGGCTCACCCGAGGTCCCGGACACCGAATCATTGTGGGGGCTGCTGATCCCCATCCGCCGCGAATTCCAGCAGTACATCAACCTCCGCCCGGTCAAAACGCTCGACGGCGTGGCCTCACCGCTCGCCTCGGACAAACGGATCGACATCCTGATCGTGCGGGAAAACAACGAGGGTGAATACTCCGAGGTGGGCGGGCGCATGTACCGTGGCCTGCCGCACGAGAGCGCGGTCCAGGAAACCATTTTCACCCGCCTGGGCGTCTCCCGCGCCGCCCGCTACGCTGCTTCCCTGGCTGCGTCCCGCACGGGCAGGCTGACGTCAGCGACCAAGAGCAACGGCATCGTGCACACCATGCCGTTCTGGGACGAAGTGGTCGAAGAAACCGTGGCTGAGTATCCGGGTGTGACTGTGACCCACGAACTGGTGGACGCCCTGGCCGCGCACCTGGTCCTGAAGCCCTGGACCCTGGACGTCATCGTCGCCTCCAACCTCTTCGGAGACATCCTCTCGGACCTGGGCAGCTCCGTGACAGGTTCCATCGGCCTGGCGCCGAGCGCGAACCTGAACCCGGAAGGCCACTTCCCCTCCCTGTTCGAACCGGTCCACGGCTCGGCCCCGGACATCGCGGGCAAGAACCTGGCGAACCCGGTGGGGCAGATCTGGTCCGGTGCGATGATGCTGGAGCACCTCGGGCACGCCGAAGCCGCCGCGCACCTGCAGGCCGCGTTCAACTCCGCGCTGCGCGATGGTCACGGCACCCGCGACATCGGCGGGACCTCGTCCACGACCGAATTCACCGCCGCCGTCCTGACCGCGATCAACGCCCTGGCCCCGGTCCCGGCATGAGGACCGGCGCCCCAGCACCCAAGCGGCCCGTCGTCGCCGCCCTTTACCGGGAGGCGCTTCCGCCCCGGCTGGCAGAGGTCGAGGAGCTCGCGGACGTCCGGCTGACCAAGGCAGATGGCCTGGCGGAGGCGCTGGACGGAGCCGACGTGCTCTACCAGTGGCATTCGTTCTCGCCGGCGCTGCGGGAGAACTGGGGCGCCGCGTCCAGCCTGGAATGGATCCATGTCACGGCCGCGGGCGTCAGCCAGCTGCTGTTCGAGGAACTGATCCGCAGCAACGTTGTTTACACCAACTCCCGCGGCGTGCTCAGCACCGCCATCGCCGAGTTCGCGCTCGGCTTTGTCCTGGACATGGCCAAGGATTCCCAGGGCTCTTTCCGGTTGCAGCAGGAACAGCGCTGGCAGCACCGGACCACCTGCAAAATCCAGGGCCAAACCGCCCTGGTGGTCGGCACCGGCTCGATCGGCCGGGAAATAGCCCGGCTCTTCCGCGCCGTCGGCATGGACGTGGACGGCGCCGGAAGAACAGCCCGGCCGGGAGACACGGCCTTTGACCGGATCCACTCCTCCCAAGACCTCGCCACAGTGGTGCACGACTACGATTACGTGGTCCTGGCAGCCCCGCTGACCGCCGACACCCAAAACCTGGTCGGCGCTAATGTCCTCAATGCCATGAAACCGTCGGCCCGGCTCATCAACGTGGGCCGCGGCCAACTGGTGGAAACCGCAGCGCTGACGGAGGCCGTGACGTCGGGATCGATTGCGGGTGCTGCCCTGGATGTTGTGGACCCGGAACCACTCCCCGCCGGACACCCGTTGTGGAGCATGGAAAACGTCATCATCACCCCGCACATGTGCGGCGACACCGAGAACTACCTCGATGATCTCGGCAAGCTCTTCGTAGACAACCTCAAGCGCTACCGCAACGGCGAACCACTGGAAAACATCGTGGACAAAGAACTCGGATTCGTCCCCGCAACAGCTGCCTAAAGAAAGGCAAAGCGATGTTAGATGACGTTGCTGATCAACAGATAACCGGAGGCCCGGCTGAACCCGATGACCTGTGCGATGAATACTGCCACTACTGCTTAGGGCCGGAAACAGACTGACCCCGGAGCGTGGGGTTTTGGTGTCGGCCGGCTTCCTCCACGAGCTCTGTCAGCCACGGCCGGTGTCCCTGGTGGAATTCCATCCCTTCGGGCAGCCCGTGGACGCTCGGTACTGAGTCGACAATATCGATGGTGATGCGGCCACCTGCCATGGGGGCATTGCTGATGTGCAGGGTGCCGTAGGACTCCGGCAGAACGGGGTCCATCCACATGCCGCCACGGGAAACATGCGCGTCATACCGCATCAAACTTGTCACCAGCAGAATTGGCGTCGTTGCCGCCCAGGCCTGTGGCGAGCAGGCCGTCGGATAAGGAACAGGCTCGGCGAACTGGTCCCGGCTGAATCCGCAAAACAGCTCCGGCAGCCGGCCGCCGGAAAACTCCGCAGCCTCCAGCAACGCCGTCGAAATCCTTTGCGCTTCGGCCACAAATCCGTAGCGTACGAGCCCGGCGTGAATAACCGCATTGTCGTGCGGCCAGACGGACCCGTTGTGGTAGCTCGCCGGGTTGTAGGCACCCATGTCGCTTGCCAGGGTCCGTATGCCCCAGCCGCTGAACATCTCCGGGGACATTAGGCGCTCCACCACCTGCGGCGCCTTGTCCTCGTCCACCAGGCCCGTCCAGAGGCAGTGCCCCATATTTGATGCGCAGGCATCGACGGGACGCTTGTCCTTGTCCAGGGCGATGGCGTAATAGCCGCGGTCAGGAAGCCAGAACTGCTCATTGAACTGTTTTTTGAGTTGCTTCGCGCGGTCCCGGAGTTCCTCCGCCAAGGCAATGTCACCGGAATCGTAGGCAAGCCACGAGCGGGACATATACGCGTCGTAAACGTACGCCTGAACTTCGCAGAGGGCGATGGGAGCCTCGGCCATGCGGCCGTCCGCGAAGTTGATGCCGTCCCAGGAGTCCTTCCAGCCCTGGTTGATCAGCCCTTGGGGGTTGAGCCGCTCGTATTCGACAAACCCGTCCCCGTCCTTGTCCCCATACTTGCGGATCCATTCCAAGGCCCGGTCGGCGTGGGGGAGCAGGGCCGCAATGGTGTCCTTGGCGAATCCCCACCGGCTGACCGAGCCAAGAACCACCACAAACAGCGGAGTGGCATCCACGCTTCCGTAGTAGACGGATTTTCCGCCCAGGGAAAGGCCGCTGGAGACGTCCAGCCTGACCTCGTGCAGGATCTTGCCCGGTTCCTCCTCGCTCATCGGGTCCACCACCCTGCCCTGCCGGTCCGCCAGCGTCTGCAAGGTGCCAAGGGCAAGGGAGGGGTCAACGGGCATGGCCATTTCCGAAGCCCACAGGGAGTCCCGGCCAAACAATGTCATGAACCACGGCGCACCGGCGGCCACCACCACCCGTTCGGGATGGTTAGGGTCCTCGATCCGCAGGGCGCCCAGATCGTCGTAGCTGCGCCGCAGAGTCCGTTCGAGGGAATGGTTTTCCAGCCGCAGCACTGGAATCTTCGCCACCCACTCGCGCCGGCGCAGGTCCCGGGGGGACAACCCATCCGCTTCAGTATGGACGAACGACGGCGGCGGAGGACTTGCAGCGTCATTGCTGGGAACCACTGTCAGGACAGTACTCCACTGGCCATGCGGGGCGACGGACACCCGGTACGTCAGGGCTCCAGTGGTCACTTCTGCCCCGGGCGCCTGGACCAGGATGCCTTTCTGGATGTCCTGCCAGCTGGACCGGATGGCCAAAGTGTCGCCGTCCACGTGCCGCGTCTCGTCCCACCGCCGCTGGATCCGGGCTTCCTTCACCTCAAAAAGGTCCGCGAAATCCGCCCCAACCGTCAGTGAAATCAGGCATTCCGCAGGGACCGGCGAATAATTGCGAACCGTCACCTGTTCCTGGATACCCGCACCAACCTCCCGCAGCCGCTCCACAATCAGGGGGCTGTCGGCGTATCCATCGGCCCGCGGAACGCGCCCGGCCAGCAGGGCCCTGTAAGGTTCCTTCGTCTCCGCAGCCAACGGCTCAAGCGCCATGCCGTTTACCGTCAAGCACCAGCCCGACAGGATGCGGGTGTCAAGGTAAAAGACTCCATGGGGAAACTCAGCATGGATGTCCCCGTTCTGCAGCGAGATGCAGAAGGACGATCCCTCCACCAAGGTGACCGTCCCGGCCCCAATGGGGCCCGCCGCAGTATCAGCATTCCATCCAGCCATTCGGGGCTCCTTCAAGAAAACTGACGCCAGTGTCCCATCACCTTCGTTGGCGGGGCTGCTGCCGTCACCGCATCTTCACTTGACGCTACGCCCGCTTGCGCCGGGACGCCAGACCCTCCAGCGGGGCCCAGTTTTCTTGGCTAGAGCCAAGAAACCCCGGACCTCAGAAAAGATTTTGATGATTGGTCTATTGTTGATTGTTGACACTTGATAGGATAGTTGCATCGCGATCCCCTCGACCCTCCACCTATATGAGGTAAAACCGCTATGCCAGGCAACCCATTCGTTCCCGTATCGGGGGACCACCACATCAGGCATAAAGCCGTCATCCGCTACATCCTCGACGCTGCCCCGCAGCGCAGTATTACCTGGGGTGCACGGTGACTGCGATGCTCAGCACAGGAGACCGTGTTGTCTTTGAAACCGACGGATTCGGGGGAGCTGGCATTGTTGATGACGCCATGCCCGACGGATCAGTCATCTGGGTGTGGACCGACGACGGCATGGGCCGCAGGATGATATGCACAAAAGACGGCGCCTCCATTGCCCGCGAAGACGGAGAGAGCTGGCAGTCAGCCCGCTAGTTCCGCTCCGCCAGGTTCCGCTCCGCTAGGTTCCACTCCGCCTTGCGGCCAACGCCCGCACTGCGGCAATGCCGGCAGCTGCTACTCCAAGCCACGGGCCCGCCACAATGACCGGGTCCAGCCACTGGTGCTTAACGTCCGGGCGCTTGCCGTCGAACCGTGACCGAAAACCGCGGCGCGCCGGTTCGCTCAGTACACCTGTTTCCGTCACGGGGTTGTCAGGGCGCAATGTCGCGAATGACCGGAGATGGCTGCCCCAGGCATCCACCCTGTCCGCGGCTACCAGAATCAGCCAGTGCGCCGCGCGTCCCTCGCTGAACCGGTACGCGTATTTCCTGACGGCCCCTGAAACACCTTTCGCTGGAACGGTCGTCCCAAAAACCGGAGTCAGGAACTGGTGTTCCACAGACCGCTCCCGGGGCCACTCCTCCGGCTGGCGTTCGGGAAACTCCCAGTGCGCTCCCGTTTGCAGGTCCGTGCGTTCCCGCGGTACTGCAGGCCTGTCGGCGGGGTCCAGATCAGCTCCCCAGCCAGGAATCCGGGACTCCAGTTCCTCCCGGGAGAACCTCTGCGGCCTTCTTGCTGTGTAGGGCATGGCACTTGTTCCTGTTCTTCAGCTGGCCGTGGGCAGGATCAGCGGCTTGATGCAGTTATCCAGCTTCGCCGAGAAGATGTGGTAACCCTCCGCTATGTCCTCAAGCGGTATGCGGTGGGTGACGATGTCACTGGGCTTGAGGTAGCCGTTGCGGATGTGCTCGAAAAGCCGTGGCCATTGGCGCTTCACCGGGCACTG
This sequence comes from Arthrobacter sp. CDRTa11, assembly GCF_026427775.1. Lineage (NCBI taxonomy): Bacteria > Bacillati > Actinomycetota > Actinomycetes > Micrococcales > Micrococcaceae > Arthrobacter > Arthrobacter sp. CDRTa11. The sequence continues at coordinate 431,018 of NZ_CP044532.1, forward strand.
GTTCATGCGCAGTGTCAGCCCCTTGTTGACGGCATCACCGAATTTCACGGCGCTGAACACCGGCCCGTACGCACCAACGACAGCTACTGTGCCGTCCTTGCGGACCGAGTCAATGGCCCAGTTCAGTGCCACCGGGGATCCGCCCTGCAGCTTCAGTTTTGTTCCTGTGACGTGCTGCAGGAAATTGCCGTCAGCCTCGGCGCCCACGGCGTCGATGGCCACGTCTGCACCAAAATAGTCCGTGATCTTCTTCAGGTGCACCACAATGTCCTGGTAGTCGGCATAGTTGTACGTCTCGGCGTGTGCAAAGGTTCGCGCTTTCTCCAGCCGGTACTCAAGGTGGTCGATGACGATGACCCGGCCTGCCCCCATCAGCCAGGAAGATTTGGCAGCAAAAAGGCCAACTGGGCCGGCACCGAATACCACCACGGTGTCACCTTCGGTAATGTCCCCGAGCTGCGCCCCGAAGTAGCCGGTGGCCAGGGCGTCGGTGAGGAGGACTGCGTCTTCCTCGTCCATCCAGTCGGGGATCGGTGCGGGTCCCACGTCCGCAAAGGGGACCCGCACGAATTCGGACTGCCCGCCGTCGTATCCGCCGCAGGTATGCGAATAGCCGTAGATCCCGCCGATCGCGGTGGCGTTGGGGTTGACGTTGTGGCAGTTCGAATACAGGCCCCGGGAACAGAAGTAGCAGGAGCCGCAATACACATTGAACGGCACCATGACCCGGTCACCGGGCTTGACGTTCTCCACGGATGGCCCCACTTCATGGACGACGCCGACGAACTCGTGTCCAAAGGTGGTGCCCACGCGGGTGTCCGGAATCATGCCGTGATACAGGTGCAGGTCCGAACCACAGATTGCGGCGAGCGAGACACGGACAATCGCGTCGTTGGGATGCTCAATCCTGGGTATTTCCTTTTCTTCGACCCGGACCTTATATGGTCCGCGGTACACCATTGCGCGCATCAGGTCCCCTCACGATTCAGTCCGACGGGATAACGCCGCTCCGCTGGCGAAGGGCGCAGGTTTGGGGTGTTCATGGCATCCACGATGACGTCGTGGAGATTGCCTGTTCGGCTGAAAACTGCCATCTGCCGGTCTGCCCCGTTGCCTTCGGCGAGGATACTGGCAACCGTGTCCACGACGAACGTAAGGTCACCGGCGTCGGACAGGGCGTCCCCCGTGTGGGAAAGCAGCGCTTCCACGCACTCCCGGGCAGGACGCGGTCGGTTGTCGACGGGATGGATCAGATCGCCGCTGAGTCCAAAACGGCTGGCGCGCCACGACGCCAGCCGGAGCATCTCGGCCGGAACGTGAGGCGGCGGCACCCCCTTGGACCAGTCCCTCGCCGCCGTTTCAACCAGCGCGCGGGTGATCGCTGCCAGGGCGACGGCGTGGTCAGGCTCCGTACAGACGTCCGGCACGCGTACTTCCACGGTGGGATAGCTGGCTGACAGGCGCGCGTCAAAGTAGATCATGGCGCCATCCAGCAGCACGTCGCAGGAGAGCAACATCTGAACCAGTTCTTCGTAGGCCGAGGCCGAACCGAAAATCTCGGTAGGTCCGGCCGTTGGCCACCGCCGCCACACCTGGTAGCGGAAGCTGGCGTAGCCGGTGCCCTGCCCCTGCCAGAACGGAGAATTGGCAGAAAGCGCGATCAGCACAGGCAGCCATATCCTGATCCGGTCAAGTGCGGCCACTCCTTCCTCGGGCGAGGCCACTGAAACGTGAACGTGGAAGCCGCACATCAGCTGTTCCCGAAGGATCAGGCCGAACCGCTCTTCCATGGCGCGGTACCTGGGCTGGCTTGCCCGGTGCGGGAGAACGCGTAGAGGAGAGGTTCCGAGGGGTACGATCCGTGCGCCAACCCCCAAGGCCTGGCGGTCAGCCTCTTCCCGCCCTGCCCGGAGGGCTGCAGCCAGTTGGTCCCGATCCTCGAAGGGCGCGGATACGGCTTCCACCTGCTCGCGTTGAACCTCGCCGGTCAGGCTGTTGTGCAGCGGCCGTTCTTTGGGGCCTCCGGTACCTGGACGTTTCCCGGCGCGGACCGCTGCGTCCGCGCCGGGTTTGTCCACGATTGATTCAGCTACCGGGGCATGGGTTCCCGTCCGGGCGTCAACGAGGAGGAATTCTTCCTCCACCCCGAAGCTTCGCATGCCGTCCAAGGTCATGCCATCGCTGGATAACTTGCCAAAATATAGTCTGCCGCCGCCGGCCCCGTCATACGCAGCCGGGTGTCGTGGAGGTCAATGCCGGCGCGCCGCATGGCTGCCCGGAAAACACTGTCTTCTTTGGGTACCAGGCCTTTGAGGAAACACCAGCTTGTGTATAAGCCGTAGAGAGTGTCCGCTCCAAGGGACAGATCTGTGCCGGGGTCGGAAACTGTCGCTTCAATGAGGAATTGGTCAAAGTGAGAGGTGGCCACAGTAGGCTCTTTCCGCTCTGTGCTCTGGTCCGCCATGTGGCTACAGCGGCGTCACAACGGCCTTGCACCGGGCCGGAGAGGGGCCTGCCTGTGAATGCGTTGTGGCCCTCATCTGAATCTACGCACCGCCTGTCCCGTTGTCTAGGCTCAGTTGGGGCGCCCATATCCGGCCCGGTGAGCGCGGTCCCCGGGGGAACAACGGATACAAACAAGTGACCAAGGCGAAACATGGCGTACACAAAACCTCCTTAGGCTTGAACGAGACGTCGAAGGAGATCCATGAACCCCACCGAAGGTGCTGCCAGGCCGCTGATCGGGCTGACCACTTACCTTGAAGCGGCAGGCACTGATGGCTGCGGCAGGGTGGAAGCAGCGTTTCTGCCGCAGAAGTACATGGAACCGATCATCGCGGCTGGCGGTGTTCCCCTTCTCCTTCCCCCTCAGCCGGTGACGGCTCCTGCCGTGGAACGGCTGGTGAGCACCATCGACGGACTGCTTATTCCCGGCGGCTGGGACGTGGATCCCTCGCTTTATGGCCAGGAACGCCACGCTGAGACAGACCAGCCCCGCACCGGACGCGACGCCTGGGAACAGGCCCTCATCCTGGAAGCCATCCGCCAGGACGTGCCGTTGTTTGGCATTTGCCGGGGTGAGCAGTTGCTGAACGTCACCCTGGGAGGCACGCTGCACCAGCACCTGCCGGATGTGATCGGGAGCGCCCACTACCAAGCGGGCGGACACCGCTTCAACACCATCCCCGTGGAGATCAGGCCTGGTTCTACACTGGGCGGGCTTTTAGGCCCGGCGGCGGATGACGTCCCGGTATCGCATCACCAGGCGGTGGATAAGTTGGGGCATGGCCTCATGGCAACAGCCTGGAGCCCGGAGCAGGTAGTTGAAGCAATCGAACACCCGGGACTGACTTTCTGCGTTGGCGTCCAGTGGCACCCCGAGCAGATAGCCGGTGAAGAGGTTCTGTTCCAAGCCTTTGTTGATGCTGCGGCCGGAAAGATGCTTTCCAGGCTCCTGCCGGCGCTGGACCTGAGCGGGGCGCAAACCACGACGCCGGGCCGCCAACTTTCCGGCGTCGGGCATCTCAACCCGTCAGAGGCCAGCTAGCCTCTGTCCAACTAGGCCCTGTCCAGCCAGCCCGCATATAGGGGGCAACACCAACACAGGAAGGCCGCGCCGGCCTATCCGATCAGCAGGCTCAGGGCCTCCGTCAGGTGCTCCACTTCCCGGACGGAGAAGCCGGCCGGAATGGGGCCCGGGCCGTTGTGGCTCGCCGGCACGACGGCGTGCGTGAACCCCAGCCGGTGGGCTTCCTGGATGCGCTGATTGATCCCTGGCACTGGGCGGACCTCACCGGCCAGGCCCACCTCACCAAAAGCGATCAGGCGGATGGGCAGCGGCTTCCGCGCCTTTGCCGAGGCCACAGCCAGGGCCACCGCAAGGTCCGTGGCGGGCTCACTGAGCTTCACGCCTCCCACCGTGGCCACATAGGAATCATCCTTGTGCAGCAGGCATCCCCCGCGCTGCTGCAGCACGGCCAGCAGCATGGAAACCCTGGAACTGTCCAGCCCGCTGGTGGCGCGCCGCGGCTGGGAGTTGGGGCTTTCGGCCAGCAGGGACTGCACTTCGGCCAGCAGCGGACGGCGGCCTTCCATGGTCACCGTAATGCACGTGCCGGACACCGGCTCCTTGGTGCGGCTGACAAAAAGCCCGCTGGGATCGGCAAGGCCCACGATGCCGTCCTCGTTCAGGTCAAAGCAACCGACGTCATCCGTGGGCCCGTAGCGGTTTTTCACCGCACGCAGGAGCCGGAGCCGGGAGTGCCTCTCGCCCTCGAACTGGCACACCACGTCCACAAGGTGCTCCAGAAGGCGGGGCCCGGCGATGGATCCGTCCTTGGTCACGTGGCCCACCAGCAGGGTGGTCATGTTTCGCCTTTTGGCCGCGGCGATGATGGAGGCGGCGACTTCGCGGACCTGGGACACACCGCCGGCGCTGCCGTCCACGTCGGCGCTGCTGAGAGTCTGGACCGAGTCCACAATGAGCAGCCGCGGCTCGATCTTCTCCACCTGGCCCAAGGCCTGGCCAAGATCTGTCTCAGCGGACAGATACAGAGACTCGGCGACGGCGTCGATCCGCTCCGCGCGGAGCTTCACCTGCGCTGCTGACTCCTCACCGGTGACATACAGAACGTCCTGGGCGGTGCGGGCAAACTTTGCCGCAACGTCCAGCAGCAGGGTGGATTTCCCCACGCCAGGCTCGCCGGCCAGCAGGATGACAGCGCCCGGCACCAGGCCGCCGCCCAAAACCCGATCCAGCTCATCCACGCCCGTGGGCAGGAACGCCGCGGTGGTGGCGTCCACCTCCGCGATCCGGCGGGCGGGCTCAAGAACAGTGGCTGCCGCGGTGGTCCGGGCCACGGCGGCGCCGGTTTCCTCCACCGTGCCCCAGGCCTGGCACTCGCCGCAGCGGCCAACCCATTTGACGGTGGTCCAGCCGCATTCAGCGCACTTGTAGGCGGGCGCCTTGGAGGCCCGGGAGGTCTTTGTTGCCATGGGTTCCACCCTAACTGTGGGGGCGGACATTGCTCCGCAGCCGCACCCAGGCACTCCCCGCAAGGCGTTATGACGGACCCAAGAGAGCGCTCTCTTGACAGTGATCCGCGCCACGTTTACAGTTAGGGAACTGCCAAGAGAGCGCTCTCTCAGCCTCAGCCATTTCCCCCACAAAGGAGTGACCGTGAAATTTTCACGACGAAATACCGCCGCCGCGATAGCGGGAGCGGCCGCATTGGCCCTCATCGCCACCGGCTGCGCAGGCAGTTCAGACCAGCCCGCCGGTGCGGGCAACCCCGTTGAACTGACTGTCACTACGTTCGGCACGTTTGGTTACGAGGGCCTCTATGCCGAGTACGAGCAGGCAAACCCCGGGGTAACAATCAAGGCCACCAACATAGACCGGGGATCAAACGCCCGCACGGATGCTTTCACCAAGCTCGCGGCCGGCTCAGGGCTCACCGACGTGGTGGCCATTGAGGAAGGCTGGCTCGGTTCAATCATGGAAGTCTCGGACCAGTTCGTTGACCTCAAGGATCACGGCGCCGCGGACATCCAGGCCAACTGGGTGGATTGGAAGTTCAAGCAGGGCACCGACCCCGCTGGCCGCGTCATCGGCTACGGGACAGACATCGGCCCACAGGGGCTTTGCTACAACGGCAAGCTGTTCGAAGCGGCGGGCCTTCCCAGCGACCGTGAATCCGTTGCCAAGCTCTTCGGTGGGCAGGACGCCACCTGGGAGAAGTACTTCGAACTCGGCAAGCAGTACAAGGCGGCCACCGGAAAGGCCTGGTACGACCAGTCCGGCTTCGTCTGGAACTCCATGGTGAACCAGATGGAGGAGGGCTACTACACCAAGGACGGGGAGCTCAACGTCGACGGCAACAAGGAGATGAAGGGCAAGTTCGAGATGCTGGCGGCCGGCACGGCTGCAGGCCTGTCTGCCAACCAGACTCAATGGGACTGGGGAAACGGCAAGGCATTTGTGGACGGCTCCTTTGCCACCTTCGTCTGCCCCGGCTGGATGCTTGGCACCATCAAGGGGCAGCTCGAATCCGCGGGTGGCGGAGCCGGCAGCGGCTGGGACTTCGCCGATGTCTTCCCCGGCGGGGCGTCGAACTGGGGCGGTGCCTTCCTCTCCGTCCCCAAGACGTCCGAGCACCCGGCAGAGGCCGCGAAACTTGCCGCCTGGCTGACAGCCCCCGAGCAGCAGGTCAAACAGTCCGCTGCTGCCAATAACTTCCCCAGCACCCTCAAGGCCCAGGAAAAGCTGGTCCAGGATGCCACGCCCAACGTCCTCTTCAACAACGCACCCACCGGCGCCATCCTGGCCAACCGCGCCAAGGGCGTCGTGGCGCAGTTCAAGGGACCGGACGATTCCGTCATCCAGGAGAACGTGTTCGGCCCGGCGCTGAAGAGCCTCGACGCCGGAACCGCCGACGCCGGCAAGGCCTGGTCCGAAGCCCTGCGCCTCCTCAACGACCTGGTCGTCAACAACTAGACCCGCTTGCGGGGCCTCCCGCCCGGGAGGCCCCCTGATGGAGTGCGAGAACCCATGACAACCACGCTGAACCGGTCCGCCACGCCTGGGGCCGCCAAACCCAAACCGACGTTCAAACAACGCCTGAGCATTTTCGACGTCAAGGCATCGCCCTACTTTTACGTCGCTCCCTTCTTCATCCTGTTTGCCCTCGTGGGCCTCTTCCCGCTGGTCTACACATTTTTCGTGAGCCTCTTTGACTGGCACCTGCTCAAAGGGCAGGGGCAGTTTGTGGGCCTGGAGAACTTCGCCGAGATCCTGCAGGACCGCTTCTTTTGGAATTCGCTGTTCAACACCGTGAGCATCTTCGTGCTCTCCGCCGTTCCGCAACTGGCACTGGCGCTGTTCCTGGCAGCAGTTTTGGACCAGAACCTTCGGGCCAAGACGTTCTGGCGCATGAGCATCCTGTTGCCGTACATCGTGACGCCGGTGGCGGTGGCCATGATCTTCACCAACATGTTCGGCGAGCAGTACGGCCTGATAAACAACATCCTGGGGAACTTCGGCCTGGACCCCGTGATGTGGAAGAACGAGACGTTCCCGAGCCACGTTGCCATCGCCACCATGGTCAACTGGCGCTGGACCGGCTACAACGCCCTGATCCTGCTGGCCGCAATGCAGGCCGTTCCGCGGGACCTGTATGAATCGGCGGCCCTGGACGGTGCCGGAGCTGTCCGGCGGTTCTTCAGCATCACACTGCCCAGCATCCGGCCAACCATGGTCTTTGTGGTCATCACAGCCACCATCGGCGGGCTCCAGGTCTTCACGGAGCCCAGGCTTTTTGACCCCGCCACGGCCGGCGGATCGCAGCGCCAGTTCCAGACCACCGTGCTGTACCTCTGGGAGATGGCCTTCCAGCGCCAGAACTTCGGCAAGGCATCAACCATCGCCTGGCTGCTCTTCCTGATCATCGTGCTGTTCGGCTTTATCAACTACCTGATCTCCCGCCGGATCGCCACAGCTGATGCGGGCAGGCCCTCCCGCGCTGCCCGCAGGACAATCGCTGCCCGGAAGCGTGCTGAGAGGACCAACAGATGAGCATCATCGACCGCGCCAAACCTGAATCTGCCAGGCCGTCGACAGGCAAAACCCCTGCGGGGGAAGCAGCCCCGGCGAAACCCGCCATCTTCCGAAAGCGGTTCTTCGGAACAGGCCAGCGCCCCGGTTTCCTCAGCTACGGACTTCTTTTGGCGTTCCTGCTTTCGTCCGCCTACCCCCTCTGGTGGTCGGTGGTGATCGGAAGCAGGTCCAATGAAGCACTGGGTGAAACGTGGCCGCCATTGCTGCCCGGCGGGAACTTCTGGAAAAACGTCGGCGAAGTTTTTGACACCGTTCCCTTCTGGCTTGCGCTCGGAAACAGCGTCCTCATCTCGGGAATCATCACCGTCTCCGTAGTCGGCTTTTCCACCCTCGCCGGCTACGCCTTCGCCAAACTGAGGTTCCGCGGCCGGAACGGCCTCATGCTGATGGTTGTGGCCACCATGGCCATCCCCACCCAGCTGGGCATAATCCCGCTGTTTATGGTGATGCGGACACTGGGCTGGACCGGCGAGATCGGCGCCGTTGTGGTGCCCAGCCTGGTAACGGCTTTTGGAGTCTTCTTTATGCGGCAATACCTGGTGGACGTCATTCCGGACGAGCTCATCGAATCGGCCCGCGTGGACGGCGCCAACATGATCTCCACGTTCTGGCACGTGGCCATCCCTGCCGCCCGCCCGGCCATGGCCATCCTGGGCCTGTTCACGTTTATGACGGCGTGGACGGACTTCCTCTGGCCGCTGCTGGTGCTCGACGCCGGCAACCCCACCCTGCAGACGGCGCTCAGCCAGTTGCAGTCGGCCCGCTACGTGGACTACTCGGTGGTCCTCGCAGGCGCGGTGCTGGCCACCCTGCCGCTGCTGGTGCTGTTTGTGCTGGCAGGGAAACAACTCATTTCAGGAATCATGCAAGGAGCAGTGAAGGGCTAATGCCACATTCGACGTACTCACGGCAGTGGCCGGAGGGTTTCATTTGGGGATCGGCGACGGCGGCAGCCCAGATTGAGGGGGCCGGCCATGAGGACGGGAAGGAGGATTCCGTGTGGGACCACTTTGCCCGGATCCCCGGCGCCGTGGCCAAGGGGGACAACCTGGAACACGCCGTGGACCACTACCATCGGATGCCTGAAGACGTCCGGCTGATGAAGGAACTGGGGCTGGATTCCTACCGGTTCTCCACCAGCTGGGCCCGGGTGCGCCCGGGGGACAGGGGCGCCAATCCGGAGGGCCTGGACTTCTACTCACGCCTGGTGGATGAACTGCTGGAGGCGGGAATCCTGCCGTGGTTGACGCTTTACCACTGGGACCTGCCCCAGGCCCTTGAGGACAAGGGGGGCTGGGCGAACAGGGATACGGCCTACCGGTTCGTCGACTACGCAAACGATGTGTACACCGCCCTCGGGGACCGGGTGCAGCACTGGACCACCTTTAACGAACCATTCTGCTCGTCGCTGCTGGGCTACGGTTCCGGTGTCCATGCGCCCGGCCGGCAGGAACCAAGAGCAGCCGTCGCAGCCGTGCACCACCAGCACCTGGCCCACGGCCTGGCCGTCAACGCACTGCGGGACCGCGGAGCTAAGAACCTGGGAATCACGCTTAACCTGAGCAACTCCATTCCGCGGGACCCGCAGGACCCTATCGACCTGGACGCGGCCCGGCGCTTTGATTCCCTGCAGAACCGGGTCTTCCTCGATCCCATCCTGCGCGGAAGCTACCCGGAGGACACCCTGCGCGACCTCGCACCGTTTGGCCTGCCGGAACTCATCCTCCCCGGTGACCTTGAGGCCATCAGTGCGCCGCTGGAGTTCCTGGGCGTCAACCATTATCACGACGACCTCATCAGCGGGCATACGGACGAAGCCGGAAGTGACGGGCACTCCGGCGGCGCAGAACGGGTTGCGGCCTCACCATGGATCGGGTCCGAGGACATCGCCTTTCCGAGCCGCGGGCTGCCGCGGACTGCCATGGACTGGGAAGTGAACCCTGACGGATTGCGGAAACTGCTGGTCCGGCTCGGCGACGAGTATCCCACCCTGCCGCCGCTGTACATCACCGAGAACGGTGCGGCTTATGAGGACGCCGTCAGCCCGGACGGCGCCGTGCATGACGCTGACCGCACCGGCTTCATCCTGGACCACATCGCTGCTGTCGGTGAAGCGATCGACCAGGGCGCCGACGTCCGGGGCTACTTCGTCTGGTCGCTGCTGGACAACTTTGAATGGTCCTGGGGGTACGGGAAGCGCTTTGGGATTATCCGTGTGGACTATGGCTCGTTCGAGCGCACCGTCAAGGACAGCGGCCACGCCTACGCCCGGCTGATCGCCGTCACAAAGCGGGATGCCTCCCGGCTGCCTGCCACACTGCCTGCCTAAACTGGAATGCTGGGCTAAAGCCCGTACAACGCAGGCCCGTTCAACCCCAGGCCCGTCCAACCTCACGGAGCGAAGAAGAGTGAAGCAAGATCAGAGCGGAAGCCGGCCGGCGCCAACCCTTGAAATGGTGGCGGCGCTGGCCGGCGTGTCACGGGCTACGGTCTCGCGCGTGGTGAACGACGTGCCCAGCGTGGACGAGGACATCGCCACAAAGGTACGCCAAGCCATCCTCGCGGTGAACTACACCCCCAACCGGGCCGCCCGGTCCCTTGCCAGCCGGAAGCCCAACTCCATCAGCCTGATTGTGCCGGAGTCCACGTCCAAGGTCTTCGCCGACCCGTTCTTCGCCTCGGTGGTCCAAGGCGTTGCACTGCACCTCGCCGATACCGACTACACGCTCAACATGGTCATCGCGTCCGAGGCCAAACCAGAAAAAACCAGGGCGTTCCTGCTCGGCGGCAACGTCGCCGGCGCGCTCGTGGTGTCCCACCATGCCGGGGACCGTTCCTGGGCCCACGTCAGCGACTACATCCCGATGGTTTTCGCTGGCAGGCCCCTGGCCGAGGGCGGAAGCTACTACGTGGACGTTAACAACGAAGCCGCTGCCGAAGGAGCAACCCGTCTGCTGATCGAGGGCGGCCGCACGCACATCGCCACCATCGCCGGGCCCCAGGACATGCCGCCCGGCGTCGACCGGATCACCGGCTGGCGGAAGGCCCTTGAAGTCTCGGGGCTGGACGATTCCCTGGCGGAGTATGGCGACTTCACCCTTTCCTCCGGCGCCAAGGCAATGCGGCGGCTCCTTGAGCGTGGCAAACCCATCGACGGGCTCTTTGTGGCCAACGACCAGATGGCTGCCGGGGCCTACACCGTCCTCCAGGAACGGGGGATCAGGATTCCGGACGACGTGGCGGTAGTGGGGTTTGATGACGACTCCTTTGCCACCTCCGTGAATCCGCAGCTGACCACCGTGCACCATCCCATCATTGAGATGGGCAAGAAGATGGCTGAGATCCTGGTGGACCTGATCGAGGGCAAGCCCGCGGACAGGGTTACCCAGATCCCCACGTCGCTGGTGATCCGTGATTCCGCCTCTTAACTGGGGCGTGGTGGCCACCGGCCGGATCGCACACCGCGCCACCCGCGATCTCGCCCGGCTGGAAAACGCGGTCCTGCATGCGGTCAGTTCACGCAGCCAGGCCGCCGCGAAGGAGTTCGCCGGCCAATACGGCTTCGCAGCCAGCTACTACGACCAGCCGGCCGCCACGGGCTACCAGCAGCTCTTTGAGGATCCTGTGGTTGACGTGGTCTACATCGCCACCCCGCACGCGCAGCACTTCGAGGTCGCAAAAGCGGCCCTGGAAGCAGGCAAGCACGTCCTCTGCGAAAAGCCGCTCACGGTCAACGCCAGGGAGGCGAAAGAGCTTGTGTCACTGGCCGGGGAGCGGAAGCTGTTCCTGATGGAGGCGGTGTGGACCCGGTTCCTGCCGGCGACGCTGCGGGCCCTGGAGCTGGTCCGGGGCGGCCATTTCGGCACCATTCGGTGGGTGCAGGCCGATCTCGGCTTTGCCGCACCCTACGACCCCAGCCACCGGCTCTTTGATCCGGCGGCAGGAGGCGGCGCCCTCCTGGACCTGACCGTCTATCCGCTGACCTGGGCCATCAGCGCACTCGGTTTTCCAGCCACTGTCGCCGCCGCCGGCCAGGTCAACAGTGACGGGATAGACGTCCAGAACACGGTGACACTGGGGTATGCGGACGGCGCCTCGGCCCAGTTGGTTTCCTCCTTGCAATCTGACAGCCCAGGCACCGTCACCATCAGCGGCACGCAGGGCTGGCTGCGGACCGGCTGGCCCCTCTACCGCCCCCGCAGGCTGGAATACCAGGGCCCTGACGGCATAATGCGGGTGGAGGAGTTCCCGGAAGAGACCGAAGGCTTCATCCATGAATTGAGGGAAGCGGCACGGTGCATCAGGGCAGGGCTGCTGGAGAGTCCCCTGCTGCCGTGGGATGAAAGCCTGCGGATCATGCAGCTCCTTGACGGCGTCCGGGACCAGCTTGGCGTCCACTACGTGAACGACCGCTAGGTTTCCCCGGCGGCCCAGGCCTAACCACGGAACTGCGGGAGAACTAGAGCGCTGGCAGGATGTCCCGGGCCTCGCGCGAATCCATGCCAGTAGCCTCAAGCAGGTCCACCATGAGCGGCCTGAACAGCATAACCACTGTCTCGCCTTCCAGCCGCTGCACCTCCAGCAGCTTCGGGTGCAGCCGCAGTGCGATTTCGCTCAGGTCCTGCCGGGCCGTGCGCAGGTGGGCGCGCCGGACGCCGTCGTGGGTTTCTGCCAGCCCAAGGGAGAGCTCGTCGATCGCGGCAGCGGTGTCCTGCAGGACCTCGGAGAGGTTCTGAGTGGCTTCATCGGACAGGGCGGCATGGTTGATGGCGCTGGTGAGCCGGCGCGCAAAAACCCGGCTGTTCCGCAGCGCCAGGTCAATGAAATCCAGCGATTGCTCCAGCCGGTCCAGCTCATCCCGGTGCCGGCGGTAGGCCGGAGCCAGGGTTGCCACTTCACCGGAGGCGCGCAGCGACTGGCGCATGCCGTCCACCAGCGGCTGGCAGTTCCGGCCGCGGATCAGCGCATGCCATGCCTGGGTGGAATCGCTGTTGCCCAGCGCGGTGGCGCATTCGCGCAGCACCTCAGCGAGTTCGTGCAGCAGTTTCTGGACGTCCTTACGTGGTTCACGCCGGGGGTCCTTCGGGATGAGGATGGTCACCAACAGGGCGCAAAGCCCGCCCACCACGGCATCCAGGCTGCGGGTGAAGGGCCCGCCGGCGGGCGCCGGCAGCAGCACCACCAGCAGGGACTGGAGCCCCAGCTGCGTGGTGAAGATGGTGCCGCTGTCCAAAAAACGGGCCAGCAGGATGGAAACCATCAGGACGACGGCGGCCACCCAGATGCCGTCACCGAGCCAGTGCAGCAGCAGGTCGCCCACGGCGATGCCGATAGTGCAGCCCAGGCCCACCTCAACCACCCGGCGCAGCCTCGGCTCCCGGGAGAAACCCAACGCAATCAGCGACGACGTGGCTGCGAATAGCGGGCCGGTATGCCCCAGCACGTACTCGGCGAAGGCATAGGCACCCACCGCGCACACGGTCATCTGGATGGCGGGGAGCAGGGAATTCCGGCTCCGGATCAGTCCGGTGCGGACGCGGCCACGCAGGAAGCGCCTGCCTGATGAGAGTCCTGCTGAAATGGCCATGCGTTCCAGTCTATTCACCGGCATTGCACTACGGCCGGAGATGTGATGAGCGCAATGGTGACGCTGCACATGTAAGCCAATATGCCGCCGTCGTTAATTTCCCGTTCACTTTGGTCAGCCCATCCCGTTACCTGCGGCCCATAACTTCATAGAAGGTACACACCGTACGCATCGCGCTGCAGGGCGTCTCCGGCCCTCCCGCACCTGAATAACCCTGGAAGGGGTACATCTAAGTGAAGGCTCTCCGCTTCGGCCGCCACGCGGCCATTGCTGTTATCGCGGCAGGCGCACTCGCGCTCTCCGCCTGCGGTTCAGACAACGTCACGGGTGCTGCGCCCGCAGGCACCCAGACTTCGGCAGGACCCAAGGTCACCGGCACCCTGACCGGCATCGGCTCCTCCGCGCAGGGCGCGGCCATGGACGCCTGGAAGACCAACTTCGCCTCCGCCAACCAGGGCGCCACCGTGCAGTACTCCCCGGATGGTTCCGGTGCAGGCCGCAAGGCACTCCTGGACGGTTCAGCACAGTTCGGCGGGTCCGACGCCTACCTCAAGGACGAAGAATACGCTTCGTCACAGACCGTCTGCGGCCCTGACGGTGCCCTGAACATCCCGGTTTACATTTCCCCGATCGCCGTTGCGTTCAACCTCCCGGGCCTGACTGAGCTGAAGCTTGACGCCCCCACCGTGGCGAAGATCTTCCGCGGCGAAATTGCCACCTGGAATGACCCGGCCATCACCGCCCTGAACCCGGGCGTCACCCTTCCGGACACCAAGGTCACGCCCGTGAACCGCTCTGACGACTCCGGAACCACCACCAACTTCACCGACTACCTGGCAGCAGCGGCTCCCGAGGTCTGGACTGACAAGTCTTCAGGCGTCTGGCCGGCAAGCCTGCAGGGCGAAAACGCCAAGGGCACCTCCGGTGTGGTCAAGACCGTCACGGACACTCCCGGCGCCATCACCTACGCCGACGACTCTGCCGTCAGCGGCAAGCTCGGTGTGGCCCAGATCAAGGTGGGCGAGAGCTTCACCAAGATCTCCGCCGAAGCTGCAGCCAAGGCTGTTGACGCCGGCAAGCCCGTTGAAGGCCGCAGCGCCAACGACCTGTCCATCAAGCTGGACCGCAAGACCAGCATTGAGGGCGCCTACCCGATCGTCCTGGTTTCCTTCCACATCGTCTGCTCCACGTACGACAAGCAGGAGACCGTTGACCTGGTAAAGGCCTTTGAGAACTATGTAGTTTCTGAGGACGGCCAGAAGGCAGCCGCTGACTCCGCGAAGTCCGCACCGCTCTCCGCCGCACTGGCAGAGAAGGCCAAGAAGGCCATTGAAACCATCAAGGTCAAGTCCTAGCACCTGTACCGACGCCGGTTCCCTGCCCTGCCGCAAGGCGGGGCGGGGAACTTGGCTTTGTCAGCAGTAACCGCCAGTTTTCAGCACCACCACAACCGAAGGGTCGCCGAATGACCGCCACCTCCCTGAGAGCTTCCCAGGGCGCAGGCCGCGCAGGGGACAAGATCTTTTCCGGAGCAACCCTGGCAGCAGGGTGCCTGATTCTTGCCGTCCTGTTCGGCGTTGCCCTGTTCCTGGTGATCCAGGCCATCCCGGCCCTGACCGCTCCCGCCGCGGAGATCCAGGGGGGTGCAGGCTTCTTTTCCTACATCTGGCCGATTGTCATTGGCACGCTCATCGCCGCGGTCATCGCACTGGTCATCGCCACGCCCGTGGCCATTGGCGTCGCGCTGTTCATCTCGCACTTCGCCCCGCGGAAACTGGCGGCTGGCCTGGGCTACGTCATTGACCTGCTCGCTGCCATTCCCTCGGTGGTCTATGGTGCCTGGGGCGCCGCATTCCTGGCCAAGGAAATCTCACCGGCCTACAACTGGCTGGCCGCGAACATGGGCTGGCTGCCTATCTTCCAGGGTCCCGCGTCCGCCACGGGCAAGACCATTCTTACGGCGGGAATTGTCCTGTCCGTGATGGTCCTGCCGATCATCACATCCCTGAGCCGCGAAATCTTCCTCCAGACCCCCAAGCTCCATGAGGAGGCAGCCCTCGCTCTGGGTGCCACGCGCTGGGAAATGATTAAAATGTCGGTCCTGCCGTTTGCCCGCCCCGGCATCATCAGCGCTGTCATGCTGGGACTCGGCCGTGCGCTCGGTGAAACCATGGCCGTTGCCCTGGTGCTTTCCTCCGGCGCCCTCACCGCCAGCCTGATCCAGTCCGGAAACCAGACCATCGCCGCCGAAATCGCCCTGAACTTCCCGGAAGCCAGCGGCCTCAAGGTCAGCACCCTCATCGCCGCCGGCCTGGTCCTGTTTGTGATCACCCTCGGCGTCAACATGATTGCCCGCTGGATCATCACGCGGCACAAAGAATTCTCGGGAGCCAACTAAATGACCTCCACCCTTACTCCCGTCCGCAGCAAGCGTTCGGCCCTGACCAAGGGCCAGCTGCCGAAGTACGCACCGTACGTGGTGCTCGCGATAGCCCTGATCGCCGGAGCCGCCATCCTCGCCCTGATCGGCTTCAACGCGTTCGGCTGGGGCATCGTCTCCGCCATCCTGTTCGCCGCCGGCCTGGTGGGCTGGAGCGCGGTGGTGGAAGGCTCGCGAAAGGCCAAGGACAAGCTGGCCACCTGCCTGGTCATGGGCTCGTTCCTGATCGCGCTGCTCCCGCTCATCTCCGTGATCTGGACAGTGCTGGTCAACGGCGTCCCAGGCCTCGTCACGCCGGGCTTCCTCACCAGCTCCATGAACGGCGTCACCGGGGTCTTCGACAACAAGGCAGTGGAAGAGGGAACGCCCGTACTCGGCGGCATCTACCACGCGCTTCTGGGCACCGTGCAGATCACCCTCCTGGCCACGCTGATCTCCGTCCCGGTGGGCCTCCTGACCGCCATTTACCTGGTGGAGTACGGCAACGACGGCCGCCTGGCGCGTGCTATTACGTTCTTTGTGGACGTGATGACAGGCATCCCCTCGATCGTGGCCGGCCTCTTCGCCGCAGCCTTCTTCTTCGCCGTCATGGGACCGGGCACCAAGACAGGCGCCGTTGCCGCCGTCGCGCTTTCGGTCCTGATGATTCCGGTGGTGGTCCGCTCAAGCGAGGAAATGCTCAAGATTGTGCCCAACGAGCTGCGTGAAGCGGCCTACGCCCTGGGCGTGCGGAAATGGCGCACCATCCTGAAGGTGGTCATCCCGACGGCGATCTCCGGAATCGCTTCCGGCGTCACCCTGGCGATCGCCCGCGTGATCGGGGAGACGGCGCCCATCCTTGTCACCGCCGGATTCGCCACGAGCATCAACAGCAACGTCTTTGGCGGCTGGATGGCCTCGCTGCCCACGTTCATCTACACCCAGATCCTGAACCCCACCTCCCCGGCGAACCCGGATCCGTCATCGCAGCGGGCGTGGGGTGCGGCCCTGGTGCTGATCATCCTGGTGATGGTCCTGAACCTTGGATCCCGGCTGATCGCCAGGGTTTTCGCCCCGAAATCCGGCCGATAGCAATCCGGTCAATACACTTAATCCGTACCCAGCAAGTGAAGGAACACCATGTCTAAGCGTATCGACGTCAAGGACCTGAACGTCTACTACGGCGATTTCCTGGCCGTGGAAGACGTCACCATCAACATCGAGGCCAAATCCGTGACGGCCTTCATCGGTCCTTCCGGCTGCGGAAAGTCCACATTCCTCCGCACCCTGAACCGCATGCACGAGGTGCTGCCCGGTGCCCGTGTGGAAGGCGAGGTCCTTCTGGACGGCGATAACCTGTACGGTCCGGGCGTTGATCCGGTGACCGTGCGCTCGCAGATCGGCATGGTGTTCCAGCGGCCCAACCCGTTCCCCACCATGTCCATCCGGGACAACGTGCTGGCGGGTGTGAAGCTGAACAACCAGAAGATCTCCAAGGGCGAGGCAGACATCCTGGTGGAGCGGTCGCTGCAGGGCGCCAACCTCTGGAACGAGGTCAAGGACAGGCTGGAAAAGCCGGGTTCAGGCCTTTCCGGCGGTCAGCAGCAGCGCCTCTGCATCGCCCGGGCCATCGCCGTGGAGCCGCAGGTCATCCTGATGGATGAACCGTGTTCCGCGCTGGACCCCATCTCCACCCTGGCCATTGAGGATCTCATCAACGAGCTCAAGGACCAGTACACCGTGGTGATCGTGACCCACAATATGCAGCAGGCCGCGCGCGTCTCGGACAAGACTGCCTTCTTCAACATTGCGGGGACCGGCAAGCCGGGCAAGCTGATCGAATTCGGCAACACGCACACCATCTTCAGCAACCCCACCGTCAAAGCGACCGAGGACTACGTCTCCGGCCGCTTCGGATAATCCCCACCGCCGCCCTAACCTCGCAAGCTCGGTCAGGGAACCCTGGCGGCGTGGGCCCACCCAGCCGATCCCCAGGCCGTGGGCCCACCGGCTCGCAAGGCTTTTGCTGACAGCGGCCTTGGACCGCTTGAACGGTGCTGCCCAGCACCGCTCAAGCGGGCCGGGGCCGCTTTTGCGTTGCCCTGTCCGGCCGCTTAGCCAGCCAGCGGGGACAGTGCCAGTGCCAGCACAAAAGCTCCGGCCGCCGTCGCGGCCGGAGTCAGGATCCACAGCCCCACGATCCGGATGACCAGCTTCCGGTTGGTCACGGAGAAGTTCTGGTTTTCGCCGGCTCCAAGGACCGCCGAGGTCACCGTGTGCGTTGTGGACACCGGCCAGTGCAGTCCGATGGCCCCCACAAAAAGCATCACGGCGCTGAAGATCTGGGCCACCGAGCCCCGAAGCGGATCAATCCTGGTGACTTTGTAACCGATGGTGTGCGAGATCCGCCAGCCGCCGAACAGCGTTCCTGCCGTGATCATCACAGCGGAGAGCAGCGCCACCCACACAGGGATGGTGCCGCCGTCGGAATAGCCTGCCGCGAGCAGGGCAAGCAGCAGCACGGCGCTGACCCGCTGTCCGTCCTGCAGCCCGTGCCCGAACGCCACCGCGCCTGCTGCGATGGACTGGCTTCGCCGGAAGCGCTGGTTGATGACATTCGGCTGGGCATAGCGGGCAGCCCAGGTCACCGGGAAAACCAGCAGGAACGCGCCGCTGTAGGCCACCAACGGGGAGAGCAGCAACGGCAGGACCACCTGGAGGAGAAGCGACTCGTCCACCCCGCCCACGCCTGTCCCGCCTACCGCCACGCTGGCCAGCCCGGCGCCGGCGAGCCCGCCCACGAGCGCGTGCGTGGAGGATGCCGGAATCCCGCGCCACCACAGCAGGACGCCCCAGGCAAAGGCGCTCGCGAGGCCTGCAACCAGAATGCTGAGGCCATTCGTACCGGCAGGAAGGCTGATCCAGTGCTGGCTGACTGCCACTGCCAGGCTGGCGCTGAGCAGGGCCCCCAGGAAGTTGAAGAAGGCCGCAAGGAGCACCGCCACGGTGGGCGTCAGTGCCCGCGTGCGGACCGCCACGGCCACCGAGGTGGAAACGTCCCTGAAACCATTGAGGAAGGCAAACGCGGCAGTCAGCAGGACCACCGCGCTGAAGATTGCCCCAGACACGTCAGGATTCCTTGACGATGATGCTGCCCACCTGGGTGGCGATTCGGCGCATGTCCTTAGTGACTTCCACCAACTGGTTGGCGATATCCCGGTTTCGGGCGTACGGCGCCCACTTCATGTCGGCGATCATGTCAGCAACCCAGACGCGGTGGGTCCGCTCAGCACGCTTGGTAAGCCGGAGGATTTCGATCCAGTAGTCCTCGAGGTCGTCAAGGTTGTTGAGCCCGCGCATGGCGTCCACGGTGAGTTCCGCCTGGCGGCTGATAATCTCCAGCTGGTCAGCTGCCCGCTTGGGCAGCCGTTCCAGCTTGTACAGAGCCACCAGTTCCGCGGCGGCATCCATCTTTTCCATGGCCTCGTTGAGGTACCGGGACAGCGCGTACATGTCCTCGCGGGGGAGCGGGTTCACAAAGCTGGTACGCATATGCGTGAGCAGTGCGAAGTGCAGTTCCGCGGACTTGGCCTCGTGGTTGTGCATGTCCTCCACCAGCTTGGCGTGCTCAGCGGCGGGAACGCCCAGGATCTCGGCCAGGGTGGCGCTGGCCAGCACTATCTGGTGCGCCATCTGCGAAAGGAGGTTCAGCCCGGCGGGCTCCTGGGGGAAAAGGCGCAGCTTCACGTGGGGTACCGGTCTCCGGAGGATGTACTGGGCTGGGAGCCGCCGGCCTGTGACTTGACGCCGGCCCGCAGCTGACCCTAACTCTACCGGTGCCAGCCGTTCCGGCCGGAATTGGACACTGGATCCTCTTGGAGCCGAGATAAGCGGGCACAAAAATGGTGCCGAACCGGATACGCCTCTCGGCGGTAGGCCGCTCTAGGCGGCTAATTGTTGAAGCCCGGGGGTTTCGCGGCTCGACACCAGTTTCAGTGTTCTACGTTGGCTGGCCCAAGTCAACATTGACAGATCGGACCCCCATGGGGTTCAGCGCAGGTCAGTCCAGCTCTCCCAGGCGCCAGGCGTTGGCGGCGTGCTCAAGGTCTTCGGCCGTTTTCACCAGCTGATGGGAGTTGCGCGTCAGTTTGCTCGCGTGGGCCTCATTGGCGTGCTCTGCCCCGTCCGCGATGGTGGCCTGGCCAAGCGCCACGACCCGGCAGAAAGCTGCGGACCGTTCCAGTGCGACGTCGAACTCGCCGTCGAACGCTCCGGACAGAATGGCGTCTGCCATGGCGGTCATCTCCTCGGCTCCCGGCGGCTCGGCGGCGCCCGCCACCACGTTGGAGACCTGGGCGGTGTCCTTGCCTGCACGGAAATACACCGAAATCCGCTCCGGATCCTGCACGGTGGCGGCCCGCAGCGCATACAGCCGCCACAGGGCACCGGGCAGGGAGCGCGCAGGGCTCTCGGCCCACAGCTCGGCGATGGCCTCCAGGCCTTGCTCGTCGGCAAGCCTGACCAGCCGTTCCGTGATGACGGGGTCGTCACTGTCACGGCCATGGCGCACCAGCGCCTGGGCCGCAAGGTGGGCGGCCTCGGAGACGCGGGCGGGATCGGCGCCGCCCGCGAACGGTTCAAAATCTATGGGGGCGAAGGGCTTGGGCTTGTGGTGCCGGTTGGCTCCGCCGTAGTGGCTGGGTCCTGCTTGCTCGCTCATGGCACCCACGCTACTCCTGTGCTGCGGCGGAAATCGAGCATCCGGCCGCACCTGGGCTTCAGGGGTTCCCAAGGCTCCAGGGGCGCCGTCGAATGCTATGCCGGAAAGCGGTGCCGGAGGGCGGTGCCGAAGCGGCGCCAGAACCCTGTGCCGCATATCTGCGCAGGAGGGCGGCTCCAGCGCCGCAGCCGAGATCCCGGGAGGAAAGTACGACGGCGATGCCCACACCGTGCAGAGCGGCCCCGCGCGTGGGGTACAGTATTTAACGTCCAGAAATGGACTGGGCTGATGGCTGTTATGGCCGTCGGCTGGGGCCTTTAGCTCAGTTGGTAGAGCATCGGACTTTTAATCCGTGGGTCGTGGGTTCGAGCCCCACAGGGCCCACTCTTTTAGCGAAGAGTGGAAAACCCCGGCTTCCTGTCACCAGGAGGCCGGGGTTTTTTGTTTCCTGCCAAATATGCCGCCGAATGTGATCGCTCACACGCTTTACGTATACTGATCTGGTTCCGCGGCCTTCCGGCCTCCCAGTGTCGGGAGGTCATGGGGAAAGTGCTGGCCGGCTCCTTTCCGGCGCGCCGGAGTACCCAGCAGATAGGTGCCACGTTCATGTCAGCTCGCCGAGCCGCCCTCCGTGCACGTCACAGCGCATCCCCGCGCCCGTCCCGCTTCCCCTGGGCGCGCATTGCCATAGTTTTCGGGACGATCGTAGCCCTCGCAGTGGCCGGCGGGGCCGTGGTGTGGATCATGGGGATGCGCACACCGGCAGAGGCCTCCCATTGCACCGATCCAGTTGACGTAACTGTGGGAGCGGACGCTGCCATGGCACCGGTGCTGGAGCAGGCAGCCTCCCGGATTCCGCCGGAGGCGTGCGTGAACTTCACCTTCGCAACTTTGAGCCAGGCGGAATTGGCGGCCAAGGTATCAGCAGGCAAGGATGCACCGGATGTGTGGGTCGCGGATTCTGCGGTCCGGGTCCAACGGGTGGTCACCACAACCCCGCCGGAGGTCATCGTGCCTTCATTGGCGTCAACGCCTGGGGTCATCGTTGGACGGGCCGGGGAAGTCGCGGCTTTTGCGACGTGGCTCAGTGCCCTGCAGGCTCCCGGCGTACGCTTCGGCGATCCGTTGGTCACCGGGAGCGGCGAAGTTGCGTTGCTGGGGGCGGTATCGGAAGTCCAGGCGGGCCTGACGGACGCCAAGGCCCTCCAGGCGGCCACCGCACAGCTGGCCCAAAAGGAAAGCCAGCGGGCGGGGGAGAAGCTCTCGGACGTGCAGCAGCTTGAGTCTGTGGCAACATCCGGCGGATTCGTCATCGTCACGGAGGAGGCCTGGCTGAAGTTTTCCAAGACCACTTCAGGGGCCCTCCTGGCCGCTTCGGTCCCCGCAAGCGGTGCCGTGTCGCTGAACTACCCCCTGGTCAGTACTGCCGGAAGCGGGACCCGGGGCCAGGCCGTGGCCGCGGCGGCCCGGGCCCTTGCTGAGCAGGTGGCCACGGACGAGGGCAGGACGAACCTTGCCGGCCAGGGGCTGCGCCCCGCGGACAGCAGCAACCTCCTGGACCAGAAGGGTGCCGGTCCCGTTGTGGCGCTCGCCCCGGCCTCCGCGCAGGCAGTCAGCCAGGCCCTCAGCGCCTGGTCTGTGCAGGCCATTCCGTTCCGGTCCCTGGTGGTGATGGATGTCTCCGGCTCCATGGAGTTTCCGGCCGGCAACCAGACGCGGATGGAATTGACGCAGCAGGCAGCCACCACGGGCAGCAAACTGTTTCCCAACACCGCGGCCCTCGGATTGTGGGCCTTCTCAATCGGCCTTGGCGGCGGCAGCCAGGACTACCTGGAGCTTGAGCCCATCCGGAAGATGGACCAGGTGGTGGACGGGGTGACCCAACGTGATCGCCTCGTGGCGGGGATTGCCGGCCTGTCCGAACGCACCGGCGGAGCAACGGGCCTTTATGACTCCACCCTCGCCGCGTTCAGGACAGTTCAGGCCTCCTACGACTCCCGTGCCATCAACAGCGTCATCCTGTTCACCGACGGCGCCAACGAGGACCCCGAGTCCCTCACCCTGGAGCAGCTACTGGAGACCCTGCAGCGGGAACGGGATCCGGCCAAACCGGTGGTGATTGTCACCATTGGCATCACCGAAGACGCGGACGCTGAAACACTGACGAAGATTTCCGCGGCCACCGGCGGCACAAGTTATGTTGCCCGCGCACCCCAGGACATCCCCAGCGTGTTTGCGGACGCACTGCTGGCTCGCGGGAAATAGACACGGCGTAAGGGCCGCGGGGCCATAGGATATGGATCAGTACCCTCCAGTGGAAAGGCCTCTTGTGGCGAACATCAACGGCCGCCGGCTACCGCGCCTCAATGACGTAGCCGCGCTGGCCGGTGTGTCACACCAGACCGTGTCCCGGGTTGTCAACAACCATCCCAACGTCAGCAAGGCCACACGGGAGCGGGTGGAGGCGGCCATCTCGGAGCTGGGATACCGCCGCAACACCGCTGCCCGCAGCCTGGTCACCCGGCGGTCCCAGACCATTGGTGTGGTGGGCAGCGAGCTGTCCCAGTACGGCCCGGCCAACACCATCCTGGGTGTGGAGCAGGCTGCGCGGGACGCCGGTTACTTCGTCAGCATCGCAGCGCTCAAGACCGTCAACCGGGACACCATTTCCGATGCCCTCCGCCACTTCCAGGACCAGTCCGTGGATGGAGTGGTGGTGGTGGTCCCGCACTCTGAGACGCTCAGCGCCCTGGACGAGATGGCGCTGGATGTACCGGTTGTCACGGTAGGCTCCCTGGGCAACGACAAAATCAGCGGTGCCATGGTGGACCAGAAGCGCGGTGCAGAACTTGCCGTCCGCCACCTCATCGATCAGGGACACCGGAGGATCGGCCACATCTCCGGCCCGCTTGACTGGATCGACGGCGCGGCCCGGGCAGAAGGCTGGAGCCAGACCCTCCGCGCCGCCGGGCTGGAGGATGATCTCCTGGCCCACGGCGACTGGAGCGCAGGCAGCGGCTACGCCATCGGCCGCGAGCTGGCCCGGAAACGCTCAGCCACTGCAATTTTCGTCGGAAACGACCAGATGGCCCTTGGGCTGCTCCGGGCCTTCAGCGAGGCCGGGATCAGTGTCCCGGGAGATGTCTCCGTGGTCGGTTTTGATGACACCCCTGAAGCGGCGTATTTCGTTCCGCCGCTCACTACTGTGCGCCAGGACTTTGAGGAACTCGGCAGGCGCTGCGTGGATGCCATGGTGGGGGAGATTGAGCAGGGTGCTGCCGTCAGCGGAATCGTGGTGACGCCGGAGCTGGTGGTCCGCGGAAGCACCGCGGCCATCTAGAACAGGCGCTCAGACAACAGGCGCTCATACAACAAGCGCGAACCGGCAGCTGATGCCCTCAAAATCCGAATCTGAGGGAATCTGCTGCCAGTTCGCGCTGTGGGGATTGGGCTTACGCTGTGCGTCTGGTGAAGAGCCGCTGCAGCAGGATGAAGACCAGCAGCAGGCCGCCGATCACAATCTTGGTCCACCAGGAGCTGAGCGTTCCGTCGTAGGCGATGAAGGTCTGGACGATCCCCAGTACCAGGACTCCGACCACCGAACCCAGCACGTAGCCGACTCCGCCGGTCAGCAGGGTTCCGCCGATGACCACAGCGGCGATGGCATCCAACTCCATGCCCTGGGCGGCCAGGCTGTAGCCGGACAGGCTGTAGAAGGAGAAGAGGATCCCGGCAACCGCCGAGCACAGCCCGCTGACACAGTAGACCAGGACTTTGGTGCTTTTCACGGCCAGGCCCATCAGCATGGCTGAGTTCTCATTGCCGCCGATCGCGTAGACCGTCCGGCCGAACCTCGTGTGGTGAAGGACGAAGAACGCCAGGCCCACCACCACCAGGGCGATCAGCACACCTGGGGAAATGAACAGCTCCTCCGACAGCGGGATCCGCGCCTGCGCCATCCCGGTGAAGAAAGGGTCCGTGACGGGAATGGAGTCGAGGCTGATCACGTAGCACAGGCCGCGGGCCAGGAACATCCCGGCCAGGGTCACGATGAATGGCTGGATGTCGAAGTACTGGATGACCAGCCCCATCAGCAGTCCGAGGCCGCCGCCAATGACCAGGACGGCCACTATGACGATGCCCGGATTCCACCCGTTTTGGAGCATGCTGGCCGTCACCATCATGGAAAGCGCGACGACGGCTCCGACGGACAGATCGATCCCGCCGGTCAGAATGACAAAGGTCATGCCGACGGCAAGGACGATCAGGAAGGTGTTGTCGATGAAGAGGTTCAGGAGCACCTGGCCCGAGAGGAAGCTGGGGTACATGCCGGCGCCGACGATGAACATCAGGATGAACAGGGCCAGGGTAGCCAGGGTGGGAGCGTAACGGGCACCCGTGCGCATCCGGTTCCGGACGGCAAAGGACTTGCGGGGAGTGGGCGGGGCCACTGTGGAGAGGGGAGACATCAGACTGCCACCTTTTCCTTGGTGCGGAGCGGACTTGCCGGCTTGAGGTTCCTGAACAGGTTCCTGGCCTTTGGCGCCTGCAGGAGGCACACGGTGAGGACCACGATGGCCTTGAACACCAGGGTGACCTCCGGGGGAATGCCCAGCGTGTAGACGGTGGTGGTCAGGGTCTGGATGATAAAAGCTCCCACCACGGTGCCCACCAGGCTGTAGCGTCCGCCGGCGAGGGACGTGCCGCCGATGACGACGGCGAGGATCGCGTCCATTTCGATGTACAGGCCGGCGTTGTTGGCGTCCGCCGCAGTGACGTTGGAGCTGATCATGAGTCCGGCGATCGCCGCACAGAATGCGCTGAAGATGTAGACGATCCAGATAATGTTGCGGGCCCGCAGCCCGGCCAGCCGGCTCGCCACGGGGTTGATGCCAACTGCCTCGATCAGGGTTCCCAGGGCTGTCCGGCGGGTCAGTACGGCTGCCAGGATGAAGACAACGGCGGTGATAAGGATGGAGACCGGAAGGGTGAAGAGGTATCCGGCGCCGATGGCTTTGTAGCTGTCGTTGGTCACCGAGACGATCTGGCCGTCGGTGATGAGCTGGGCGATGCCGCGCCCGGCCGTCATGAGCACCAGCGTGGCAATGATGGGCTGGACCCCGATGGTGGACACCAGGAATCCGTTCCAGACACCCAGCACCAGGCCCGCCACCACGGCGATGACCACTGCCACGGCGGCGGTTGCCGGCGAAGCAGGTTCCGGAGAAGCGGCGATGTAGGCGCAGGAGGCCGCACCGGCGATGGCCACCACAGCACCCACTGAAAGGTCGATGCCCCGGGAGGCAATCACCAGGGTCATGCCGAGGGCTATCAGGATGGTGGGGGCACCATTGCGCATGATGTCGATGATGCTGCCGTAGAGATGGCCGTCCTGCATCCGCAGGCTCAGGAAGTCTCCCCGGAAAATCTGGTTGACTGCCAGCAGGGCAACGAGGGCCAGGACCGGCCAGGCCAGCCGGTTCTTCAGGATGGATTTCACTGGGCGCCTCCGGCGATGACTGTCAGGACGTCTTCGACGGAAACGTCGTCGTTACTGATTTCGGCCACCATGGCCCTGTCCTTGATGATGGCGATGCGGTCGCTGAGCCGGAGCACTTCTTCCAGCTCGGAGGAGATGAAGAGGATGGACATACCTTCGGAGGCAAGCTTGTTGACCAGTTTCTGGATCTGGGTCTTCGCTCCGATATCAATGCCTCGGGTTGGTTCATCCAGGATCAGCAGGTCCGGGGACGTCACCATCCAGCGGGCCAGCAGCACTTTCTGCTGGTTCCCGCCGCTGAGGTTGCGAATAAGGGCATCGGGGTTTGCCGGCCGGATGTCGAGGGTCTTGATGAACTCGGCAACGAGCTCATCCTGGACCCGCCGTGGAATGCGCCGTGCCCAGCCTTTGGTTGCCTGCATGGCGAGCACCAGGTTGTCACGGACGGTGAGGTCGCCGATGAGGCCTTCCTCCTTGCGGTCTTCGGAGCAGAATCCGATGCCATGGTCGATGGCGGTGCGCGGGGAACGTAACTTCAGCGGCTGGCCCTTGACCTTGAGGGAGCCTTCATCGGACTTGTCGGCGCCAAAGAGGAGTCGTGCGGTCTCGGTACGTCCGGCACCAAGGAGCCCGGCCAGTCCCACCACCTCGCCGGGATAGATGGACAGGTTGACGCCGGAGACGGATCCTTTTCGGCCTAGTCCCTCGGTTTCCATAAACGGCTGGGCGTTCGCCGCCAGCCTGGCCTGTGACCGGGTGGACGCCTGGTCAAGTTCCTCCAGGACCTCCAGGTCTTTGCCGATCATTTTGGAGATGAGGTTCATGCGGGAAAGGTCGCGGGTCATGTATTCGCCCACAAGCTTGCCGTTGCGGAGCACTGTCATGCGGTCTGAAAGTTCATAGACCTGCTCGAGGAAGTGTGACACGAAAAGGATGGCGACGCCGCGGTCACGGAGGTCCCGGATCACCCGGAAAAGCTGGTTGACTTCATCTGCGTCCAGGCTCGACGTCGGCTCGTCCAGGATCAGGACCTTGGCGTTGACTTCGACGGAGCGGGCAATGGCGATCAATTGCTGGACCGCGATGGAGTGTTCGGAAAGCAAGGAGCCCGGTTCCACATGTTCCAGGTGGAGCTGGGCCAGGACCTCACGGGTGCGGGCGCGTACGCCGCGCCAGTCGATGGAACCGCGCCGCCGTGGCTCCCGCCCCAGCATGACGTTCTCTTCAACGGTGAGGTTGGTGCAGAGATTGACTTCCTGGTAGACCGTGCTGATGCCGGCCGCCTGGGATTCGGCAGGCGTGGAGAAGTTCTTCTGCTGTCCCAGGACGGTGATGCGTCCTGAGTCAATGGTGTAGACGCCGGTCAGCGCCTTGATAAGGGTGGACTTGCCCGCCCCGTTTTCGCCCATCAGGGCATGCACCTCGCCTTGGAAAAGACGGAAGCTGACGTCGTCAAGGGCCTTGACCCCTGGGAATCCGATGGCAATGTCGGTCATCTCGACGACCGGAACGAGTTCGTTCATCCTAGGTATCTTTTCTGTGTTGATCCGTGCGGTGGCAGCGGCTGGCGTGTTTGCTGCTGCCACCGCACGGACGATCAGGTGAGCGGTAACTCAGTACTGACGGGTAGGCAGGGCCTTGATGGCCTGTTCCTGGGTGAAGGTGGTTTCTTCGGTGACTACGCGCTCGGGTACGGTTTCACCGGCGAGGACCTTCTTGGCCAGGTCCATGAGCTGGGTGCCCAGCAGCGGGCTGCACTCGACGATGTAGTTGATCTTGCCGGTGCTCAGGGCGGTCATGCCGTCCTTGACGGCGTCGATGGTGATGATCTTGATGTCCTTGCCCGGGACCTTGCCGGCGGCTTCGATGGCTTCGATTGCGCCGAGGCCTTCGTCATCGTTGTGGGCGAAGACAACGTCGATGTCCGGGTTGTTCTTCAGGAAGGCTTCCATGACCTGCTTGCCGCCGCTGCGGGTGAAGTCGCCGCTCTGGGAGGCGATGATCTTCAGTTTCGGGTCGGCCTTGATGGCAGCTTCGAAGCCTTCCTTGCGGTCGTTGGCGGGGGCTGAGCCGGTGGTGCCCTGGATTTCGACGATGTTGACGGTGTCGGTGGCCGCCTTCGATTCGGCTACCAGCCATTCGCCGGCCTTTTTGCCTTCGAGGACAAAGTCGGAGCCGAGGAAGGTCTTGTAGAGGGACTTGTCGGCCGAGTCCACTGCGCGGTCCGTGAGGATGACCGGGATCTTGGCGTCCTTGGCTTCCTTCAGCACGGTGTCCCAACCGGATTCAACCACGGGGGAGAAAGCGATGACGTCCACTTTCTGCTGGATGTAGGACCGGATGGCCTTGATCTGGTTTTCCTGCTTCTGTTGGGCGTCGGAGAACTTCAGCTCGATCCCGGCTTCCTTGGCGGATTCCTGGACCGACTTGGTGTTCGCGCTGCGCCAGCCGCTTTCTGCGCCGACCTGGGCAAAGCCCATCACAATCTTCTTGTCTGCGTCCCCGCCGGTGCTGGCGGCCTGGGTGCCGCCGCCGCATGCGGTCAGGGCGAGGGCTGATGCGGCCATGACCGCGACTAAAGTTTTTTTGAACACGATGGTCCTCCCGGAAGCGTGAATTACAGGCAGGCGGGAGTTTCTGACACCGCCATTGCTGCAAGTGAGCTGCTGCTCTGCCAGCAAGTGTGAACGCTAACAATCTGCGCGTCAAGTGCCATTGGTCACAATTTGGACACGCGGTTTCACGTAGAGTCGCTGGCATAGCAAGGCCGGACCCCGGCGACTGGTGGGCCCTTCGCGGGTCCCCGACTGCCAGTTCCAGGCAGCCCTTGCTTCTGCTGTCGGAAGGAGTTTGTCGTGGCGGAACCATGAGCCACTCCCGCCCGCGAAGGTGGAATGGTGGCCTGGTGGAACAGTTCGCAGCCCTGCCTTGACGCTGCTCGTGTTAGCGTTCACAATTAGTACTAGTCCTTTCCTTTCCAACGTAGGTAAAAGAGGTCCCCGCCTCTTCCTTTGGAGGCATCTTATGCAAAGCAATACACCTGATCTTTCCCACGAATCCGGCGCGGAGAACTACGTCATCGGCGTTGATTACGGCACTCTGTCCGGCCGGGCCCTGGTGGTTCGCGTACGGGACGGCAAGGAGCTGGGTAGCGGCGTTTACGACTACCCCCACGCTGTGGTCACAGACGCGCTCCCCGAGGACGTGGCTGGCGACGGTGAGGAAAAAAGCGTCCGGCTTCCCGGCGAATGGGCACTTCAAGTACCCAACGATTACCGGGACGTGCTTCGGTACGCAGTTCCGGCCGCGATCGCAGACGCGGGAATTGACCCTGCCGGCGTCGTCGGAATCGCCACGGACTTCACCGCCTGCACCATGGTGCCCGTCAAGTCCGACGGCACCCCGCTGAACGAGCTGGAGGGTTTCGCCAACCGGCCGCACGCCTACGTCAAACTGTGGCGCCACCACGCGGCCCAGCCCCAGGCAGACCGGATCAACACGCTTGCAGCGGAGCGCGGGGAGGACTGGCTGCCACGCTACGGCGGGCTCATCTCCTCTGAATGGGAGTTTGCCAAGGGCCTTCAGCTGCTGGAGGAGGACCCCGAAGCCTACGCCGAGATGGACCACTGGGTGGAGGCCGCGGACTGGATCGTGTGGCAGTTGTGCGGCAAGTATGTCCGCAACGCCTGCACCGCCGGCTACAAGGGCATCTACCAGGACGGCCGGTACCCGTCGGAGGATTTCCTGGCGGCGCTCAACCCCCAATTCAAGGACTTTGTCAGCACCAAGCTGGAGCACACCATCGGCCGCCTGGGCGACGCCGCAGGTTACCTGACGGCGGAAGCGGCGGCCTGGACCGGGCTGCCGGAAGGCATTGCAGTTGCCGTAGGCAACGTGGACGCGCATGTCACCGCGCCTGCCGCCCGCGCCGTTGACTCCGGCCAGCTGGTTGCCATCATGGGAACCTCCACCTGCCACGTCATGAACGGCACCGAACTGCATGAAGTTCCTGGCATGTGCGGGGTTGTTGACGGAGGTATCGTGGACGGGCTCTGGGGCTACGAAGCCGGTCAGTCCGGCGTCGGGGACATTTTTGGCTGGTTCACCAAGTACGGTGTGCCGCCGGAATACCACCAGGCAGCGGAAGCAGCAGGGCTGGGCATCCACGAATACCTCACCGAGCTGGCCTCCCGCCAGGCAATTGGCGAACATGGCCTGATCGCACTGGACTGGCACTCGGGCAACCGCTCTGTCCTGGTGGACCACGAACTGTCGGGCATCGTTGTGGGCCAGACCCTGGCCACCCGCCCGGAGGATACCTACCGCGCGCTCTTGGAAGCCACGGCCTTTGGCACCCGCACCATCGTGGACGCGTTCCGCACTTCCGGTGTCCCGGTGAAGGAATTCATCGTGGCCGGCGGCCTGCTGAAGAACAAACTCCTGATGCAGATCTATGCGGACATCACCGGCCTCCAGCTCTCCACCATCGGCTCCACCCAGGGCCCCGCCCTCGGTTCCGCCATCCACGCCGCGGTGGCTGCCGGCAAGTACGCCGATATCCGGGAAGCCGCCGCAGCGATGGGTTCTGAACCCGGCGCCGTCTACACTCCCATCGCGGAAAACGTTGCCGCCTATGAGCAGCTCTTCACCGAATACCGCACACTGCACGACTACTTCGGGCGCGGCACGAACGACGTCATGCACCGGCTCAAGGCCATCCAGCGCAAGGCCAAGCCACAGGTCGGCGCGTCCACATCGGATACGGTGGCAGCAGAGTCCGACGCCGCCGAACGAGTTGCAGGGGTGTCCGCATGAGCACCGCATCCGGATCAACGATGGAAACCATCGCCCGCGTCCGCGGAGAAGTCTGCGCACTGCACGCGGAACTGACCAGGTATGAACTGGTGGTGTGGACGGCAGGCAACGTCTCCGCCCGTGTGCCCGGCCAGGACCTGATGGTGATCAAGCCGTCCGGCGTTTCCTATGACGACCTGACCCCAGAACAGATGGTGGTCACGGACCTTTACGGGGTTCCCGTGGATGGGGACGCAACAGGTGAGTGGGGCAATCCGCCGCTGGCGCCGTCGTCGGACACCGCGGCACATGCATACGTGTACCGGCATATGCCGGAAGTGGGCGGCGTGGTGCACACCCACTCCACCTACGCCACGGCCTGGGCGGCGCGGGGGGAATCCATCCCGTGCGTCCTGACCATGATGAGCGACGAGTTCGGTGGGTCCATCCCCGTGGGTCCTTTTGCGCTGATCGGTGACGACTCCATTGGCCAGGGCATTGTGGAAACCCTGAAGGATTCCCACTCACCAGCGGTCCTGATGCAGAATCACGGCCCCTTCACCATCGGCAAGGACGCCAGGTCCGCCGTCAAGGCCGCGGTGATGTGCGAGGAAGTGGCGCGCACCGTGCATATTTCCCGCCAGCTGGGCGAGCCGATCCCCATTGATCAGGGCCATATCGACTCCCTCTACGCGCGCTACCAGAACGTCTACGGCCAGTAACAGCCGCCGTCCGCCATCACGTACCCACTTCAGGAGAATCCCATGAACACCGCAGCAAACACCTCCCTCGACGGTTTTGAGGTCTGGTTCCTCACCGGAAGCCAGCACCTCTACGGCGAAGACGTCCTGAAGCAGGTGGCGGCGCAGTCCCAGGAGATCGCCAACCAGCTCAACGCCTCCTCCAGCGTTCCGGTCAAGATCGTCTGGAAGCCGGTCCTGACCGACTCGGACGCCATCCGCCGGACCGCCCTGGAAGCCAATTCCAACGATTCCGTCATCGGAGTCACCGCCTGGATGCACACCTTCTCGCCGGCCAAGATGTGGATCCAGGGCCTGGACCTGCTGCGTAAGCCGCTCCTGCACCTGCACACGCAGGCCAACGTGGAACTGCCCTGGGCGGACATCGACTTCGACTTCATGAACCTGAACCAGGCCGCCCACGGTGACCGCGAGTTCGGCTACATCCAGTCACGCCTCGGCATTGCCCGCAAGACCGTTGTTGGCCACGTCTCCAACCCGGAGGTGGCACGCCAGGTAGGTGTCTGGCAGCGCGCGGCCGCCGGCTGGACCGCTGTCCGCACTCTGAAACTGACCCGCTTTGGCGACAACATGCGCAACGTTGCCGTCACCGAAGGCGACAAGACCGAAGCGGAACTCCGGTTCGGTGTGTCCGTCAACACCTGGTCCGTCAACGAACTCGCCGACGCCGTCCACGGCGCCGCTGATGCCGACGTCGATGACCTGGTAGCTGAGTACGAGGAACTTTACGACGTGGTTCCTGAGCTCCGCGCCGGCGCTTCCCGCCACGATTCCCTCCGCTACGGTGCGCGGATCGAGCTCGGTCTGCGCAGCTTCCTGGAAGCCAACGGGTCCGCTGCCTTCACCACCTCCTTTGAGGACCTGGGCGCACTCCGGCAGCTCCCCGGACTGGCGGTCCAGCGGCTCATGGCATCCGGCTATGGCTTCGGCGCCGAAGGTGACTGGAAGACTGCCATCCTGGTCCGCGCCGCCAAGGTGATGGGTTCCGGCCTGCCCGGCGGTGCGTCCCTGATGGAGGACTACACATACCACCTGGAGCCCGGCGCCGAGAAGATCCTGGGTGCTCACATGCTGGAGGTCTGCCCGTCCCTCACGGCCGGAAAGCCCCGCCTGGAAATCCACCCGCTGGGCATTGGCGGCAAGGAGGATCCCGTCCGCCTGGTATTCGACGCCGACGCCTCCCCTGGCGTGGTGGTGGCCCTGTCGGACATGCGTGACCGCTTCCGGCTGGTGGCTAACGCCGTGGACGTCGTGCCCCTGGACCAGCCGCTCCCGAACCTGCCCGTGGCCCGCGCCCTGTGGGAGCCGAAGCCTGACTTTGCCACCTCCGCAGCTGCCTGGCTCACGGCCGGTGCAGCACACCACACCGTCCTGTCCACCCAGGTGGGGATGGATGTCTTTGAGGACTTTGCCGAGATCACCCGGACCGAGCTGCTCACCATCGACGAGGACACCACCATCCGCCAGTTCAAGAAGGACCTGAACTGGAACGCGGCCTACTACAAGCTTGCAGGCGGGCTCTAAGCCCGGGCCCTGACCGCCGAATCCGGGCGGCGCCGCAGTGAGCACGAGTGCCTGCGACGCCGCCCGGCCCCATTTAAGGCACTAACGTCCTAAGGCACCAGATTGCTCGGCCGGCGGCGACAGCCGTACCTTAGTGGTCGAAGTGCGTGCGCGGGGTGCCGCCCGGAAGCCTGTCCAGGATGCCCTCGGCAATCTTGCGGAGCTTGATGTTCCGGTGGCTGGATGCCCTGGAGATGATGCCTATCGCGTCGTGGTACGAGCACCTGTTCTGGGCCATGATGACTCCGCAGGCGATGTCGATGGACGTCCTGCTTTCCAGTGCTGACCGTAGATCGGAGGCCGCGGCCCGTGCAGCTTTCAGCTCCAAAACGAGTTTCAGGCTGCGCGAAGCGAGGTCCGCAAAGGCGAGGGCATCAGCCATGACCTGCACGGGAAACACGTCAGGACTCCGGGCAAAGAATCCGATGGCAGACTGTGACCCCTCACCGAGTTTCAGCGGGACGCCCAGGACACTGCTGAAGCCGGCAGCCTGAAATCCTGACCCGTACCGCGGCCAATTGAACCCGGCGTTGCCGCAGTTCACAGCGATGGGAGAGTTCGCCCGGATCGCTTGCGTCAGGGGGCCTTCAGCCAGTTTTTGATCCAGCCGCGCCAACGACTCGGTTTCATGGTCCGTCCCGATCGCCTCGGTGGCGCGCTTGATGCGCTGCAGGATCAGACCGCACTGGATGGGAGCGCCGGTGGTCCTGCCCATGGCCGCCGCTGCCTGGTTCACCAATATTTGCAGTGAGTCAGTGACGCAGTCCGCGCCGGTCACCAGGTCAAGGACAATGCCGGTGGGCCGCAGCGCCGCGTACACGGTGCGCGCCCCATCCGCAGCACGAACGGACACTTCGGGCCCGCCCAATGCTGCCTCTGCAGAAGAGAAGGGGACATTCATGGCGGCCTCAGGCATGCGGGACCGGACGGGTGGCCGGCATTCGGTTCTTGAAGTGAGCCTGGCGGCTGGAAGTAAGGCTGGAAGTAAGAGGGCCGGCGACGGCTGGGGGAGAGGCCTCGGTCTCAAAGACCTCCTCGTCGCCGGCCCCGCTTGTTACCCGTTTCCGTGGAACCGGGAAGTCGCAGATTGTGAGTCCTGAACGCATAGTCCGTCTCACACCCCCCAAGTGAGCCATTCAGTCTTTCCCTGAGATGAACCTAGTTCCGAAGACGCCTCTGGAGTATGCGTAATCGGTACTCGTTTTTCAGATTAGGTACTACTTGGGCGGCAATGAGGGTACCCGGTTTTGACGGCTGCGTCCGCCAGAGCAGTAATCGCCTAAAAACTGATTCCCAACACTCCTTGACGCACGCGGCGCGAGCGCTAACAATTGATTTCTATAACGTTGTAAAAATAGAAACGAGGATGTTTTCGTGGCCCTTTCAGAGTCAGCTGCAGCAAAAATCACCATCGATCCGGCATTCACGGTGGGACCGGTCCGGCGTCGCACGTTCGGCGCCTTCGTGGAACACCTGGGCCGTTGTGTGTACACGGGAATCTTCGAGCCCGAGCATCCGCAGGCTGATACGGACGGCTTCCGTACTGACGTGCTGGAACTGACCCGGGAACTGGGCGTCTCAACGGTCCGGTACCCCGGCGGAAACTTTGTCTCCGGCTACCGCTGGGAAGACGGTGTTGGGCCGGTGAAGCAGCGACCGGTGCGGCTGGACCTGGCCTGGCATTCCTCGGATCCCAACCTGGTGGGCGTCGACGAGTTCGCCACATGGTGCGCCAAAGCCGGCGTCGAACCCATGATGGCAGTCAACCTGGGAACGCGCGGAACGCAGGAGGCACTGGACCTCCTGGAATACTGCAATATCGACGGCGGCACGGCCTTCTCCGATCAGCGGAAGGCCAACGGCGCGCAGGACGGTTACGGCATCAAGATGTGGTGCCTGGGGAACGAGATGGACGGACCGTGGCAGATCGGCCATAAAAACGCCCTCGAGTACGGCCGGCTCGCCGCCGACACCGCCCGTGGCATGCGCATGATCGATCCGGACCTCGAACTGGTGGCCTGCGGCAGCTCCTCGCCCGGCATGGACACCTTTGGTGAGTGGGAGCGTGTGGTCCTGACGGAGACCTACGAACTGGTGGATCTCATTTCCGCCCACCAGTACTTCGAGGACTCCGGTGACCTTCAGGAACACCTGGCGGCGGGATACAAGATGGAGTCATTCATCGGGGACATCGTGAGCCACATCGACCACGTGAAGTCGGTCAAGAAGTCCACCAAACAGGTCAACATCTCCTTTGACGAATGGAACGTCTGGCACGCGAGCCGCGCGGAGTCCAAGACGCCCAGCGGCAAGGACTGGCCGGTGGCCCCCGTGCTGCTGGAGGACCGCTACACAGTGGCGGACGCCGTCGTCGTCGGTGACCTCCTGATCACCCTGCTGCGCAACACCGACAGGGTTCACTCCGCCAGCCTGGCGCAGCTGGTCAACGTCATCGCCCCCATCATGACCGAACCCGGTGGGCGGGCCTGGAAGCAGACCACGTTCCACCCCTTCGCCCTGACCTCCCGGCATGCCGCCGGCACGGTGCTGCAGCTTGCCGTCGAGTCCCCGCTGGTCAGCGGCGGGAAGACCGCTGAATTCGCCGCGCTGTCGGCTGTGGCAACTTTCGACGCCGAGGCGGGCGAGGCCGTGGTGTTCGCCGCGAACCGCTCGGCCACCGACGCGCTGACGCTGGACGCGGCAGTGGCCGGACTCGGCAACGTCAGGATCATTGAGGCCCTTACGTACACGAACAAGGATCCATACTGGCAGGCCACCGCCGACGACTCCACGTCCGTCCTGCCAGCCGAAAACGTCACGGCAAAGGCCGACGGCGGCCGGCTCACCGCCGAGCTCCCGGCGGTGTCCTGGTCCATGATCCGGCTGGCTGTGGAGTCCTAGCCGCACCACCCCACCCACCCTCCCCGCGGCAGAGTTTTTGTCCAGATACGGCGACCTCAACTGACCGTTGGGCGCCATATCTGGACAAAAACTCCCGGGGTGGAGGGCAGCCTATGACGACGGCTGCGGCAGATGGAAGGATGGGGGCATGGAACTGCATATCACCGGGGATCCCGCTGCTGACAAACTCTTGGGCGATGACGCATTTGCGCTGCTGACCGGCATGTTGCTGGACCAGCAGGTCACCATGGAGTCCGCCTTTGCCGGACCGGAGAAGATCCGCGCCCGCATCGGGTCCATCAGCCCGTCCGCCGTTGCCTCCCAGGACCCCCAGGCTTTCATCGAGGTGTTCAAGGAGCGGCCGGCAGTACACCGCTTTCCCGGCTCCATGGCAGGGCGGGTCCAGGCCCTGGCAGAAACTGTTGAGCGTGACTGGAGTGGCGACGCAACCAGCATCTGGACCCAGGGAGACCCTGACGGCGCCGAGGTACTGCGGCGTTTGAAGGAGCTGCCCGGGTTCGGGGAGCAGAAGGCGAAAATCTTCCTGGCACTGCTGGGCAAGCAGTGCGGACTCCAGGCCCCCGGGTGGCGGGAGGCCGCCGGCCACTACGGGCAGGAGGATTCGTTCCTGTCGGTCGCCGACATCGTTGACTCTGAATCACTCGCCAAAGTGCGGGCAAGCAAGCAGGCCGCGAAAGCTGCAGCCAAGGCGGCCAAGAGCTGAGGCCGATTTCATGACGCCGGTTATTCCCCACGGGTAAATTTCTGCAACGATGTAGGGAAACGAACCACAAGGAGAATCGCGGACCAATGGCAGTGACCATGAACGACGTCGCACGGGCCGCCGGTGTCTCGCTGAAGACAGTATCGAATGTACTGAACGACTACGAGTTCATCCGCCCGGCCACCAAGCAGAAGGTCCACGACGCGATCGCTGCGCTGGGCTACGAGGCGAACCTGACGGCGCGCAGCCTGCGCTCGGGAAAGACGCGCATGCTGGGGCTGGTCCTGTCCGATCTCTCCTCCCCGTACTACGCGGAATTGGCATCCAAGCTCATGACAGTGGCCTCCAGCCGTGGCTACCGCGTGCTGGTGGAACAGTCAGGGGGGACGCCCGACAACGAACTCAGTGCGCTGCGGGGACCGTTCCGGCAGTTAACGGACGGACTGCTTTTCACCCCTTTGGGGATGGACGCCGACGCCGTCGCCTCCCGCCGCGGCAGCAAGCCGGTGGTGCTGCTCGGGGAACATATCCTCGACTCTCGCTTTGACCTGGTCACCATGAAAAACGAAGAGGCGGCGAAGGCGGCCACGGCCCACCTCCTGGCGGGAGGCCGCCGTCGGATAGCCGTGGTGGGTGCTTCTCCGGAGGAGACGGCAGGCTCGCCCGGCCTGCGTCTGAACGGCTACCGGAAGGCCTTGGAGGAAGCGGGCGTCGCTTTTGATCCCGCGCTCGTGGCATCCGGGGAATGGCGCCGGGATGCCGGTGCCGCCGCCGTCTCGGGCCTGCTGGACAGCGGGGTGCACTTCGACGCCGTGTTTGGCCTGAACGATGCCTTGGCCCTGGGCGCCATGCACGAACTGCTGATCCGCGGCGTCAAGGTCCCGCAGGACGTCGCCGTGGTGGGCTTTGACGATATTGACGAGGCGCGGTTCGCATCGCCGTCGCTCACTACCGTTTCGCCCGGGATGGACGAGATCGCCGAACGGTCCATCGGGTTGCTTATCGACAGGATCGACGGGACGGAGTCTGCAGAGGACAGCGTTCACATCGAGGCCGGCTTCGTCCTGAAAATCCGGGAATCGGCACCCTAGTTTTTCTGGAAGCGGTCTGTTCGAAAGGGAAACCAATGGTAGATGTGCAAACCGAAACCGTCATCAGCCGCCCCCGCGCGGAAGTTGCAGGCTATGCCGGGGACCCAAGCAACGCGCCCCAGTGGTACAGCAACATCAAATCGGTCCGCTGGGAAACCGAGCCTCCCCTTTCGGTGGGTTCCCGGCTGGCATTCGTCGCCGAGTTCCTGGGTCGGACCCTGGAATACACCTATGAGTTCACCGAACTGGCACCTGGTTCCTCGCTGACTATGCGCACTGCCCAAGGCCCGTTTCCCATGCAGACCACCTATACCTGGCAGGACGCCGGGGACAACGCCACGCGCATGACCCTTCGGAACACCGGCAGCCCGGCCGGATTCTCCCGTCTCGCCGGCCTGGTGATGGCCCCGATGATGCGCAGGGCAATGCGCAAGGACCTGGCACGGCTGAAGGAACTGCTGGAGGCCCGCTGAAACAGGGGTTATCCTGTACGGCACCGGCTTGTATTCGAGGAGTGGTCACATGATTGCGCTGCTGGTCATCGATATGCAGAACGCCTACTTTGAGGATCCGGCGCTCGCCGCGAGGCAGGACACGTTGGTGGATGCGTGCAACGAACTGCTGACGGCCTTTTCCGCCAACGGCCATAAGGCGCTGCTGATTGGCACGGAGCACGAGCGGGACAAATCCACCTGGTCCCTGAACATGCTCGACGACGGCCAAGGCTTCATCTTCCGGGGCACCGAACAGGCCCAATTTGTTCAGGGCCTGGCCGCCGATGGCCTGCCCCAATTGGTCAAGACCCGGGACAGTGCGTTCGTGGGCACCGACCTCCTGGCCAGGCTCCGGAACTGGGACGTTGACGAGGTGGTGCTGGCCGGCGTCTCCACCCACAACTGCATCGCACAGACAGCCGCCGACGCCTTCGCCCGGAACATCCGGGTCACCTACGCCAAGGACGCCGTGGGATCCGAGAATGACCAGGCTGCTGAGGACATGCTGCGGATCCTGGCCGCCGAGTACCGGCAGGCTGTCCAGACCAATAAGGAGATCCTGGGACGGCTGGCCGGGTTGCATCCATGAGCCGCTACGTCATCGACGCCCCCACTCTCCTGCACCTTGTGGCGGCCACCGTCCCGGTGGACCCCGGACACCAGCTGGTGGCCCCGAACCTCATCCGCTCCCAGGCTCTCTCGCTGCTGCTGGCGGCCGTGCGCCGCTCTGAGCTCACTGAGGCGGAAGCGCTTGAGCAACATGAGCGCCTCACTGAACTGAAGATGCGTCTCCTCGGCGACCGGGTGTCCCGCCGCACTGCCTGGAAGATAGCCGTCGAGCAGGGCTGGGAAAACACCTATGACGCCGAGTACCTGGCCATCACCAGGTTGCAGGCCGACGCGCTGGTCAGCATCGATCCGGAGATGCTGGCCAAGGCCAAAGACGTGGTGCCCTTGGCGTCCCTGGACGTGCTGCTTTCCGCTCCCGCTTGAGCCAACCCCGAAAACGAGATGACCCCGAAAACGAGGCAGCAGGCATGAGTGTCTGAAACGCCCCGGAAACCTCAACGGCCTACGCTGGTCACACGCCAAGTCCAGCGGCCGTTGAAGGGAACCTGATGCATCTGATGCCCCGTGAGCAGGAGAAGCTCATGATCGTGGTGGCCGCCGATCTGGCCAGGCGCCGGCAGGCCCGCGGTTTGAAGCTGAACTTCCCGGAGGCCGTGGCCATCATCAGCTACGAACTGATCGAGGGGGCACGGGACGGCCGCACGGTGGCTGACCTGATGAGCTACGGCACCACACTGCTGACCCGTGAGGACGTCATGGAAGGTGTGCCGGAAATGGTCCATGACGTGCAGATCGAGGCAACATTCCCTGACGGCACCAAGCTCGTCACCGTCCACGATCCCATCCGCTAGGGGCAGGCATGATTCCAGGAGAGTACATCCTCAGGTCCGAGCCGGTACCGGTAAACGCAGGCAGGGAGGCGATCGACGTCGTCGTGCTTAACACCGGCGACCGGCCAGTGCAGGTGGGATCGCATTTCCACTTTGCCGAGGCGAATGCTGCCCTCAAATTTGACCGGCAGGACGCCTACGGACGGCGGCTGGACATCCCGGCTGGGACGGCAGCGCGGTTCGAACCCGGCGACAGCAAAACGGTGCGGCTGATAGAACTGGCCGGCAGCCGCGAGGTGTACGGCCTCAGCAACGCCGTTAACGGACCGCTCGACGGCGGCAGTCCCGGCGCCAGTCCACCAAACGCTGGCAAGGAGGACGACCAGTGAGCTTCGACCTTCCGCGCAGGCAATACGCTGACCTCTACGGCCCGACGACGGGTGACAAAATCCGCCTGGCCGACACTGAACTTTTCCTGGAGATCGAAAAGGACCTCACCGTCTACGGCGAAGAAGTGGTGTTCGGCGGCGGGAAGGTGATCCGTGACGGCATGGGCCAGAACGGCCAGGCCACGAGGGATGGGAACGTCCAGGGCGGTATTGGTTCCGGCGGCGGCGTGCCGGACACCGTCATCACCAACGCTGTCATCCTCGACTACACCGGCATCTACAAGGCGGACGTCGCGCTCAAGGACGGCCACATCTTCAGGATCGGCAAGGCCGGCAACCCGCAGATTTCCGACGGGGTGGACATCGTCATCGGGGCCAGCACCGAAATCATCGCCGGGGAGCGCAGGATCCTCACGGCCGGCGGCGTGGACTCGCACATCCACTTCATCTCCCCGGACCAGGTACCCACGGCCCTCAGCAGCGGCATCACCACCATGGTGGGCGGCGGTACCGGTCCCGCCGAGGGAACCAAAGCCACCACTGTTACGCCCGGAAAATGGCACATCCAGCGGATGCTGCAGGCAGCGGAAGGCCTGCCCATCAACATCGGACTGTTCGGCAAAGGGCACGCATCCGCCGTCGAACCTCTGGCCGAGCAGATCCGCGCCGGGGCCATCGGGCTCAAAGTCCATGAGGACTGGGGATCCACCACCTCTTCGATCGATACCTCGCTGAAGGTGGCCGACGAATACGACGTCCAGGTGGCCATCCACACGGACACCCTGAACGAGTGCGGCTTTGTGGAGGACACCATCCGGGCCATTGACGGCCGCGTGATCCACACGTTCCACACCGAAGGCGCCGGGGGAGGACACGCTCCGGACATCATCAGGATCGCCGGGCTGCCCAATGTCCTGCCCGCTTCCACCAACCCCACCCTTCCGTACACGCGGAATACCATCGAAGAGCACCTGGACATGCTGATGGTCTGCCACCACCTGAACCCAGACATCCCGGAGGACGTGGCCTTCGCGGATTCCCGCATCCGTGCCGAGACCATCGCCGCCGAGGATGTCCTGCAGGACCTTGGCATCTTCGCCATCACGTCCTCGGACTCCCAGGCGATGGGCCGGGTGGGCGAGGTGATCACCCGCACCTGGCAGGTGGCGGACAAGATGAAGAAGCAGCGGGGGGTGTTGCAGGATCCCCGCGGCGAGAGTGCAGCCGGTGTCCACGGCTCCGAGGACAGCGACAACTTCCGGCTCAAACGCTACGTGGCCAAGTACACCATCAACCCGGCCATAGCGCAGGGCATGGCGGACTCCATTGGTTCAGTGGAGGAGGGGAAGTTCGCGGACCTCGTCCTCTGGGACCCGGCATTCTTTGGCGTGAAGCCTGAGCTGGTCATTAAAGGCGGCCAGATCGCCTACGCCCTGATGGGCGATGCCAACGCCTCCATCCCCACCCCGCAGCCACGCACCATGCGTCCCATGTTCGCGGCGTTCGGCAAGGCCGTGCAGCAGTCCTCCATCACGTTCCTGTCCCAGGCAGCGATTGACGCCGGCGTGCCGGAGGAGCTCGGGCTCGAGAAAGTAATCCGGCCCGTGTCCGGCATCCGCTCGCTGACCAAGGCCGACCTGAAATACAACGACGCCACCCCTGACATCCAGGTGGACCCGGAGACATACCAGGTGACGGTGGACGGCGAAGACGTCACGTGTGAGCCGTCCGACGTGCTGCCCATGGCCCAGCGCTACTTCCTCTTCTGATGTCCCGACCCCGTGATGTCCCGACCCCTTGATCTCCCGACCCGTGATTTCCCGACCCGTGATTTCCCGAACCACCGGAGCCTGACATGATCATCGAAAAAGTCCTTGGCAACCTCCACGAGCTGCCCACCGCAGACCTCGCCGCCTACACGGGCCTGCACCGCGAAAAGGTGGTTCTTCCCAGTGCGGAACTGGTCAAGCGCATCCAGCGCGTCACCACGGACCACGGCCAGGAGCTCGGCATCCGGCTGCCCTCCGGCTCGAACGACCTGCGGGACGGCGACATCCTGCACGTCGCCGCGGCCAACATGATCGTGGTGGCTGTGCTCCCCACCGATGTGCTGGTGATCTCGCCCGGGTCCGTCTACGAGATGGGCGTTGTGGCGCACTCCCTGGGCAACCGCCACCTGCAGGCCCACTTCTTCGACGCGTCCTCGGAGTACGGCGCCGACGTCATGGTCTGCGCCTACGACCACACCGTGGAGGACTACCTCAAACACGTCGGAGTGCCCTACGCCCGCCAGGAACGCGTGATGCCCGTGCCTTTTCGCCATGCCGAACACAGCCACTGATCCGGCTTCGGCGCCGGCCTATCAGTTGGCGCTGCAACAGCTCACCGACTCGGCGCTCCCCACCGGGGCGTTTGCGCACTCACTTGGCTTTGAAACGTACATCGACCGGGGGCTCGTTCATGATGAGAACTCTTTTGGCGTCTGGCTCACAGCGTTCATCGGACAGCAGCTGACCTACTCCGACGGGCTCGCCATCCGGTTTCTCTACGAAGGCACCCCCGTCACAGAGTTGGATGAGCTGTTGTCCGCGCAACTGCTTCCCCGGCAGCTGCGCGAAGCCAGCATCAAAATGGGCACACGCCTGCTTGAGATCGGCTCCGAAGTCTTCCCCTCGCCTGGGCTGGAACTGTACCGGGACCTGGTGACCACGGGCCGGGCTGCAGGCCACCAGCCGCTGGCGTTCGCCGTCGTCGCCCGTTCACTGGGAGTGCCCCTCGACGGGGCGCTCGCCGCCTATCTTTTCGCCTGCGCCACCTCGCTGACGCAGAACGCCGTGCGCGCCATCCCACTGGGGCAGAACGCCGGCCAGCGGCTGCTGCGGAGGGCGTCCGACGACGTCGCTGCCGCCGCCGGGCAAATCGGTCACCTGACGCTGGACGACTTCGGGGCTGTCAGCCCCGGACTGGAAATTTCGCAAATGCGGCACGAACACCAACGCGCCCGCATGTTCATGAGCTAACTGTGCTTTGAAGTCAAAGGAGAACAACGTGTCTGAACCCATCAGAATCGGCATCGGCGGCCCGGTGGGTGCCGGCAAAACCCAGTTGGTGGAGCGGCTCACGCGGCACATGAGCCGCGAGATTTCCATGGCCGCCATCACCAACGACATCTACACCATCGAGGACGCCAAAATCCTGGCCGCCAATGGCATCCTGCCCGTGGACCGGATCATCGGCGTGGAAACCGGCGGCTGCCCGCACACCGCCATCCGCGAGGACACCTCCATGAACACTGCCGCCATCGAGGAGCTGAAGAGCCGCCACCCGGACCTGCAGGTTATTTTTGTCGAATCAGGGGGTGAT
The DNA here is from genome assembly GCF_026427775.1 of Arthrobacter sp. CDRTa11. Taxonomy (NCBI): domain Bacteria; kingdom Bacillati; phylum Actinomycetota; class Actinomycetes; order Micrococcales; family Micrococcaceae; genus Arthrobacter; species Arthrobacter sp. CDRTa11. Next base: position 474,339 of record NZ_CP044532.1, read on the forward strand.
AACCTCTCCGCCACCTTCAGCCCCGAGCTGGTGGACTTCTCCATCTACATCATCGACGTCGCCCAGGGCGAAAAGATCCCGCGCAAAGCCGGCCAGGGCATGATCAAGTCCGATCTGTTCATCATCAACAAAACTGACCTCGCCCCGCACGTCGGCGCCGACCTCTCCGTCATGGAACGTGATTCCAAAGAGTTCCGCGGCGGGAAACCCTTTTGCTTCACGAACCTCAAAACCGACGAAGGACTCGACGCCGTCATCTCCTGGATGAGGCGCGATGTCCTGATGCTCGACCTCGCTCCATGAGCACGACGGCGGTTGAGTCCAGCCCGGCGCCTTCACCGGATATTGGGGGCCGTGCCCGTCCCCTGGCGCTCCCAATCCTCGCAAGCTCGGATCGGGGCCCTCGCGCCAGTGGGCCCCCCACGAGTGCCACCACGCCGCGGCCCCCAATATCCGGCTCCACCGCCTCTGCGGTTGACGCGCCTCGCGGTGTGCTTGAGCTCGTAATCAGTGAGCGGGGCGGGAGATCCGTTGCGTCCCGGCAGTTCCATGAGGGCGCTCTTCGTGTTTTGCGGCCGCACTATCTTGATGACTCGGGGCAGGTTTGTTATGTCGTGGTGAATCCTGGCGGGGCTTATCTTGGGGCGGATCTCTTTGTTGTGGATCTTGATGTGCAGGACGGGGCTGACCTGTTGCTTACTACCCAGTCGGCGACCAAGATTTACCGCACTCCCGGGTCTTTCGCGGAGCAGCGGATGGCGGTGCGTCTGGGGGAGGGGGCGCGGCTGGAGCTGATGCCTGACCAGCTCATTGCCTACCGGGAGGCCAGTTATCGGCAGCGGACGCACATCACGGTGGGGCCGTCGTCGAGCCTGGTCATGGCCGAAGTCATCACCCCAGGGTGGTCACCGGAGGGCACATCCTTTCGGTACGAGGAACTGCGGCTGCGGAACGAAATCCATGTAGAAACCGACGGCGGTATGGAACTGCTCGCACTGGACAGCGTGCTGATCCGGCCCCCGCACAACGATGTGGGAGGTATGGGATTCATGGAGGGCTTCAGCCACCTCGGTTCGCTGATGGTGGTTGATGCTCGGGTGGACCAGGCGCTCGCCGACGAACTGGTCGCGCTCACCAGCGGACACAGTGCCTACACGGGCGTCTCCCTGACCAGGACTGTGGCAGGAACCAGTGGCGTGGTGCTGCGATCGTTGTCCAACAGCACGGGGGAGCTGAACCGCCTGCTGGGTGCGTGCACCACACTTCTCCGCAAACGCTGGTCCGGGCAGGAACCGCTGAACCTGAGGAAGTACTGATGCACGCCGTCAGCCGGTTGTCCATGATGTACCGCGGGCGGGAGAGCCTTCCGCTGCGGGTCCGCCTGGCCTTCACGTTCGGCGCGGTCGCCGCACTGCATGCAGCCGCCGTCGGACTTCTGTTGGCCGGCATCTCCGGAGGCGGGCAGCCGCTGGCGTGGGGACTGGTGCTCACCGCCTATCTTGCCGGGGTCAAGCACAGCTACGACTGGGACCACCTCGCGGCAATCGACAACTCCACGCGCGCGTTCGTGGCGCGGCGGCAGGACCCCGTGAGCGTGGGCTTCGCCTTCAGCCTGGGGCACAGCTCCGTGGTTGTCCTGGCCGGCGTCCTGGTGGTGGCCGGCGCCGGTGCCGTGGGGCAGCTGATGGAGGACGGCACAGCGGGAAACCTGGCTCTTGGCCTGGTGGGCAGCGGGGTCTCGGGACTCTTCCTGCTGGCCATGGGCACGTTCAACGGCTCGGCCTTTGTCCGAGCGGCGCGTCTTTGCCGGACTGCTCGGAATGGCGCACGCGTGGCCGTCGAGGACCTTGAAGCAAAGGGATTTGTGGCCCGGCTCCTGGCCAGGCCGCTGTCCCGGGTCCGGCGTCCGCGCAACATCTACGTCATCGGGTTCCTGTTTGGGCTGGGTTTTGACACCGCCACCACCATTGGCCTGCTGGTGATGGCGACGGCGGCCTCGCTGGCCGGTGTTTCACCGCTCGCCCTGGTGGCGCTGCCCCTCGCATTCACCGCGGCGATGACCTTGTGCGATTCAGCCAACGGGGTGGCCATGATGCGGATGTACAGGTCCGCACTGGAGGATCCGCGCCGGAAGCTCGGGTTCAATGCCGTGGTCACTGGCATCTCGGCGGCCTCCGCGCTGTTTGTCGCCGTGATCACCCTCGCGGGTTTCTTCAACGCCGCCTTCGGGCTGCGGGATCCGCTGACGACGTGGCTGGGAGCTGTGGACCTCGGGGATGCCGGGCTAATTCTCGTGGCCCTGCTGCTGGGGATCTGGGGTGTGGCCTCGCTGAAGGGGCAGTTCCGGGCAGCGGCACCCTGAGCGCGTTGGCTTCCCGCCCTGACGCGTCAGAGCTTAGCCTTGAGGCCGCCGATGATCACGTCCAGTCCGAAGTCGAAGGCATGCCCGCCGCGTTCCTCCGCTGGGCCCGCGTTGCCCACCGCCCGCTTGAGGGTGGGGTAGCCCTCAGCCGGCGGATCCCAGACAATCTCCGGAGCCGCCAGGTCCAGGGCGGCGCCCAGCGCGAAGCTGTCGATAGTTGAGATGCCGGCCACCACGTCCCGTCCGCGGAAGCCGGCGCTTTCCAATGCCCTGGCCAGATCCTCGTAGAGGCCGATGACGTCCGGATCGGTGATGGACTGCAGCACCAGCAGCGGTGCCAGCCGGGGATGGCGGGCAAATGCGTCCCGGTAGGCCCGGATCAGGACCCGCAGGGCGGCTTCCCACTCCTGGTGGTTTACCGGCGGATACGGCTCCTCGGTGATGATCCTGTGACGCAGCAGCTCCAGGATCTGGTCCCTGCCGCTGACGTGGTTGTAGATGGACGACTGGCTGACACCGATCTTCTTCGCCAGCTTCGGGAAGCTGAAATCGCCGCTTTCATCGACCAGTTCCAAGGCAGCCGACGTAAGGGCTTCCACGGATATCAGCGGGAGGAGCGGGCGCCCCATGGGTTCTCCTGACTGCAGCTCTTGACCATCCAGCCCAGCCTAGTCGGACGGACGCAAACCGGGCCAAATGCAACAGATTCCCCAAACCTATTGTGCTCTGCGCCACACATCCCCATAATAAAACGAAAGGCTTTCGTTTATGAGGGCTTCCACGAAAGGACGGACCAGTGCCGGATACACAAACCAGACCACAGTCGTCGTCCGCGGACGGCGCCCTCAAGCGCAATGCCCTGGGGACGGGCGGCATCGCCTTCCTCGTAATCTCGGCAGCGGCTCCGCTGACCGTTATGGCCGGAGTCGCCCCCATAGCAATCGGCGTCGGAGGCATCGGCGCCCCCGCCGGGTACCTCCTTGCGGGCCTTGTCCTCACACTCTTCGCCGTTTCCTTTATGGCCATGACCCGCCACGTCAAGGCCTCCGGCGGCTTCTACACCTACATTTCGCTGTCCATGGGCAGGACCATGGGCCTGGCCTCCGCCATCCTGGCGATCGTCTCCTACAACTGCCTCCAGATCGGCGTCTACGGCCTCTTCGCCGTCCAGACCCACGACATGTTCAAGGTCCTGTTCGGGCTGGAGGTACCGTGGCCGGCCATCGCGCTCGCCGCCGTCGCCGCGGTGTGGTTCCTCGGCTACCGGGGGATCGACGTCGGCGCGAAGGTTCTGGGCGTGCTCCTGGTTGCAGAGACCGGGATCCTGGCCGTGATGGGCGTTGGAATTCTCAGCAGTGGCGGCGCAGACGGCATTGGCATCGGTTCCTTCAGCCCGGATCAGGCGTTCAGCCCCGGTGTCCTGGCCATCCTTGGAATCTGCTTCGCGGCTTTTATGGGCTTCGAGTCAACCGTCCTATACCGTTCGGAGGCCCGGAATCCAGACAGGTCAGTGCCGCGGGCCACGTACATCGCCGTGGGCTTTATGTCCGTTTTCTACGCTTTCATCGTCTGGACGGTTGTGCAGGCCTATGGCGAAGGCCGCGTGGTGGAAGCCGCGGGGGAACTGGCAGGCGGGATGTTCTTCCAGACCATCAACCAGTACGTCGGTCCTTGGGCGGAAGTGGTGATGTACGTCCTGATCGTCACCAGCGTCTACGCTTCCCAGCTGGCCTTCCACAACGCCATCAACCGATACGTCTACATGCTGGCGCGCGACGGTGTGCTGCCGGGCTTCCTCGCCCAAACCCACCCCAGGTTCCAGTCCCCGCACCGGGCAGGCCAGATCCAGACCCTCCTGGCCGCGGTGGTCATCAGCATCTGCGCGCTCCTGAACGCCGACCCGTACCAGCAGTTGCTGATCTGGGTAAACACTCCCGGAATCTTCGGCATCGTTGGGCTCCAGGGCCTGGTTTCGGTGGCAGCCTTCCTCTACCTTCGCCGGAATCCCGCTGCGGCCACCCACAGATTCCTCATTCCCGTCAGCCTTGCGTCCGCCATTCTCCTCTTTGGCGTTGTGCTGCTGATCGGCCTGAACATCGAGCTGCTCACCTTTGCTGACAGCACCACCAACACCGTCCTCATCCTGGTCATGCCAGTGGTGTTCCTCGCCGGACTCCTCACGGCCCGCTGGGTACGCCGCCACCGCCCCGAAACCTTCGCGCAGATTGGAAGCTTCGAAACCCATGAATCCTGATCTCATCATCCTTGCCGGCACCATCCATACGATGGAAACCAGCTCCGAGGCCAGCCCGGCCGGAACCCTGCCCCAGGCCGTCGCAGTTAAGGACGGGGTGATTGCCGCCGTCGGAACACGGGAGGAGGCCGAAAGCTGGCGGGCCGCGGAGGTTCTCGACTTTGGCTCTGCCGTCCTGACGCCCGGCCTGGTGGACTGCCATATCCACCCTGTCCTGGGGCTCGAACTCACCCGTGGCTGCGACCTGTCCGGCGCTGTCAACCTCGACGATGTTCAGACCAAATTGCTGGCTGAAGCTGAAGCGACCCCACCCGGCGAGTGGGTCAGGGGCTGGGGCCTGGACCCCAATCTGTTCGGCTCGGCTGCTGCACACCGTGGGCTGATTGACGACGTCGTCGCCGGGCGGCCGTGCCTTGTCCGGCTGTTCGACGGGCATTCGGCGCTGGCAAACACCCGTGCTCTCGAAATAGCGGGCGTCACCGGCCCCCGTTCCTTTGACCAGGCCGCCGAGGTGGTCTGCGATGCCGGTGGGGCACCCACCGGGCTGCTGCTGGAGGCAGCCGCCGTCGAACTGGTTGCGCGGGTGATGCCCGCCGAGTCCTTCGCCGCGCGGAAGGATCGGCTGGCAGGACTCTTCCAACAGTTTTCCAGGTCAGGGCTCACGGGCGCCCACGTTATGGACTGCGGGGAGGGCTCCCTGGAGCTCTACCGGGCTCTCGAAGGCGACGGCGGGCTTCCGCTGCGCCTGCGGATCTCGCCGTGGTGCATGCCGGGAAGCAGCCGGACGGAGTGGCTCGGGCTCGCTGAGCAGGTGGGAACCCTGGCAGGACGGCGCTGGGAGGTGGCCGGCATCAAACTGTTCGTTGACGGCACGGTGGACAACGGAACCGCCTGGCTGTTTGAACCTGACGTGTACGGGGAGTCGGTCCGCCCGTTCTGGCCCCGGCCGGAGGAATACGCCCAGGCCGTGCGGTTCTTTGCCGGCCGGGGCATTCCCACCGCCACCCATGCGATCGGTGACGCCGGGGTGGCCGCCGTGCTGGACGCCTTCGAGGCGCTGCCGCCGGGTACTCCTCAGGCGGTTCATCGGATCGAGCATCTGGAAACGGTGCCGGACGCCCTGGTGGACAGGTTTTCCCGCTCAGGCCTGGTGGCAAGCATGCAGCCTTCCCACTGCACGCATTACTCCCGCGCTGACCAGACTGACAACTGGTCCATTCGGCTTGGCGCGGAGAGGGCCAACCGCGCCTGGCGGTGCGGGGACCTTCGCGCTGCCGGAGCCACCCTTGCCCTCGGCTCGGACTGGCCGATCGCCCCGTTCGAACCCCTGCCCATTCTGGCCGACGCGCAATTGCGCCGGCGGTCCGGCCACCCTCACGATGAGCCGATCCTGCCGGGCCAGGCCCTCACGGCCCTGCAGGCCCTGGAAGGATATACGTCCCATGCGGCCCGCGCGGCAGGGGAATGGGAAGTCTCGGGTTCCATTACGGTAGGCAAGCGCGCGGATTTCACGGTGTTTGAAACCGATCCGCTTCTGGCGGCTCCGGATGAGCTGGCAGCCACCAGGGCAGTGGCCACCGTTGTGGACGGCGCGGTACAGTACCTGGCGGTAGGGTCCGCCAGGTAGACGGCGCCCGGAAGGGCCGGACCTAGGCTGCCAGGCCGTGGTCCGGCCTGCGGGGCGGGCGCTTCCCGGCCGGGGCGCGGCGCCGCCGGCTTGCCTCTGCCACCACGCGTCCCCGCTCGGGCACTGTGGTATCGGCATGCACGTGGGACCCGTGGCCAATCAGGGCACCGGCTCCGATCCGTGAATGGCTTCCGATATGAACCCGGCTGCCGATGACCGATCCGTGGCCTACGTACACGCCGTCGCCGATGACCGTGCGGTCCCCGACTTTCGCCTCGCGGTCGATCCAGCTTCCACGCCCTACGCGTGCACCGGGACCCACCTGCGCGCCTGGTTCCACATAGGTCATTGAACCAATGCGCGCACTTTCAGCGACATCGGCCCCTGGCCCAACGAAGCCCCCTCCGTTGGGGTGCCGCAGGTAGCGGGTGACCTTGCCGGCATCGTCTTCTACAGATTCGAACTTCCTGCTCATTCCGTTCCTTTTCCAGGGCACGGTGGAGTTTCCCGCGCCACTATTGTTAACGCCCGAAGGCCCCTGGGGATTCCCGGGAATGTCCTCACTTTCGGCCCGGCGAACCTCCAAAAGGAGTGGGCAAGGAGCCGTAGAGGAACCCGTCAGAACGCGGAGGATAACACTCCCGACACTCCCTGGAGGGGGTCCGGAATGGGGAAATAGTGCTCCAGCTGCCAGCCCTGCGTGGCCATGGCCGTACGGCTGGTGGGGTGGGACCACGGCGGGTAGACACGCATGGCACGTTTGCCGCCGTCGAAATCCCTCGACACAACACCCCGCGCGGTCAGGGCAGCCAGGGGAAACACGAATTGCCCGAGTTCCGTGGGTTCCCCGCCACCGCGGGTGCTGACCACAAAGAAGTCAATGCCGTCCGAGGCATCGAAGGGACGGATGGGCCCGGTGCCGGCTTCAGAGCGCTGCCAGAGCGTGACGAACTGGCCTATCTTTTTGGGAGTTGTCCTGGCAGAGCGGGAGACGGCCCTTTGACCATGGACGGAGAACGTGTGCGCCCCGTAATCAACGCTTTCCGGCTCTGCAGTAGGTTCTGAACAGGCCAGGCCCAAAGCAGTATATTCGGCGAGGGTCAGGGCCAGGTCCGGGGGCAGCAGCATCCCCGGAGTTTACCTCCGTATGGAATAAGTCCCCTTTTGCCGGGAAAAACCCCGGGGTAAGCTGTGCTCACCGTCTCTGCAGTAGGCGGCCAAGCCTGGCTGGTCACACTTTCAGCCATGCGCTGTGTTCAGGGGGGAACCATGGTAGCTGCCAAATTTTCGGAGAATGAGATTTTTAAGGATGTTGCCCAGCGCCTTCAGGATCTGGCGCTGGACAGCCCTGAAGTGGGCCGGTTCCTTGAGGAGCTGGCTGCATACTCTGCTGACCGGCTCAGCAGTCCCGGGCGCGAAGTGTCCTGCGGGATTACCGTTGTGAGGCATAAGAAGGCCACCACTGTGGCCAGCAGCAGCCCGTGCGCACGGGTGATGGACGAGCTGCAACACGAATACGGCGACGGACCGTGCCTGACGGCGATGCGTGAGATGGTCACGGTCCTGGTGCCTGATCTCACGCAGGAGGAGCGCTGGCCCGCTTACGTCGAGGCGATCACCGGCCTGGGGAACAGGTCAGTCATCGGGATTCCGCTGCCGCTGGAGGGCCAAAGCCGGGCAGTGCTGAATCTTTACAGCCGGTTACCGCACGCGTTCAGCGGGCAGGACATCGCCAGTGCGGAAGCTTTTGCATGGCAGGCATCCAAGGGCCTGCGACTGGCGTTGCGGCTGGCGCAGTTGCAGGACACCAGGGATGACATGAGCGCCGCGATGAAATCCAGGACTGTCATTGACCTCGCCACCGGCGCCATCATGGCCCAGAACCGGTGCGGCCAAAGCGCTGCGTTCGAGGTGCTGCTGCAGGCATCCAACACCCGCAACATGAAACTCCACCATGTGGCTGCCCGCGTCCTCTCGTCGCTCGCCGGCAGCGCCAGCACGTCCACGTATTTCGACGAATAGCGCCGCTCTTTCGAGGAGCAGCGCCGTACTTTAGAGGACGGCGGCGCTTTAGACGGCGGCGGCAGGCATCGCCGCGGCGCTTCCTGTCACTGCTGGTTCCGCCGCCAGTTCCGCTGCCGTTGGCGGGTTGGCGCCGGGCCTGCCTACTGTGATGGCGGCGGCCTTGGCCGCGGTCCGCCCGAGGTTATCCAGGGTGTCTGCTGCGAGCCCATCGGTCTTCCGTGCGAGCAGTCCATAGATCAGCGCCGCCATGTAGGAGTCTCCCGCTCCAATGGTGTCCGCCACAACGGCCCTGGTGGCGGGAACGTGCAGTGTGGTGGCAGCGGTGGCCAGCAGCGAGCCCTCGGAGCCGCGCGTCACCACCGCAAGCCCGGACCCCAGCCCCAGGATCCTGGCCGCCACCTCTTCAAGGCTGTGCCCGGGGTACAGCCAGGCCGCATCCTCGTCGCTGAGTTTCACCACGTCGGTCAGGGGAACCAGGTCCTCAAAAATGGACCGTGCCTCTGCCTTGCTTCCCAGCAGGGCGGGCCGGATATTCGGGTCGTACGTCACGATGCATTCCCGGTGCGCCTGCTCAAGAAGTGTCTTCACAGTGCCCGCGCCGGGAGCGAGGAAAGTGGCGATGGATCCCGTGTGGAGCACCTTGGGAAGGTACGGCGGGGTTACCGCCGCCAGCTCCCAGGTGATGTCGAATTCATAGCTGGCAGAGCCATCGGCTGCGAGCGTTGCCGCGGCGGAGCTGGTCCGGCCCGCGGACTTCGAACCGGGCAGGAGGTCGACGCCGGCACTCCGGAGATGTGCCTCGATGGCCTCGCCGCGGGTATCGTCCCCCAGCGACGTGAGCAAAGCAGTGGGGACACCCAGCCGGCCCAGTCCGTAGGCAACGTTCATCGGCGACCCGCCGGGGTGCTCCACACTGCCGTTGGCGGAGCTGACAATGTCCACCAGTGCCTCCCCGATAACAACCACGTCGGGAGCGGCTGCCGGAAGGGGAGTGCCGGAGGCGGAAGGGGAATTCGTATGCACGTTGCGCCTTTCAGGGAGCGGACCGCGGGCCTCCTCACTCAGACAAGTGGAAGGCCCGCGGACGTTAGGTTGAATCGGATGGTGCCGCGGATTAGGCGGTGGCGGCACCGGTCATGATTGCCACCGCGTCGGTCATGGAGTGAGATTCCGGGGTGATGGTTGCCGCGCATTTGCCGAGGCGCTGGATGTGGATCCTGTCCGCCACATCAAACACGTGGGGCATGTTGTGGCTAATCAGGATCACCGGCAGCCCGCGATCGCGGAGGTCCCGGACCAGCTGCAAAACCTGGTTTGATTCCCGGACGCCCAGCGCCGCCGTCGGCTCGTCCAGCACAACCACCTTGGAACCGAACGCAGCGGCACGGGCCACCGCCACTGCCTGGCGCTGGCCGCCTGAAAGGTTCTCCACCGGAACGGTGACGTCCTGGAGCGTGGAGATGCCCAGCCGGGTCAGCTCTTCCTTTGCCTTGCGGCGCATCCCCTTGGTGTCCAGGACCCGGAAGATCTTGCCCAGCGGACCGGCAAGCCGTTCTTCCCGGCCCAGGAACAGGTTGGAAGCCACGTCCAGTGCCGGTGACACTGCAAGGTTCTGGTAGACCGTTTCGATCCCGTAGGCCCGGGCGTCCTGCGGGCGCTTGAAGTGCACGGGCTGGCCGGACACCATCAGTTCGCCCGAATCGGGAACCTCGGCGCCGGTGAGGCATTTGATCAGGGTGGACTTCCCGGCCCCGTTGTCGCCGATGATCGCGAGGACCTCGCCCGGGTAGAGGTCCAGGCTGACACCGTCGAGGCCCACCACGCGGCCGAAGGTCTTGACGAGGTTCCTGGCCTGCAGGATGGGCTGGCGGACCTCGGTGCCGGTGGGTTCCAGCTGGGACGCGGTCATGACTTCACCTTTCGGATCCACTGGTCGATGGACACAGCGAGGATGATGAGGACGCCCACGGCGAGGGTCTGGTAGAGCACGTCCAGGCCGGCGAGGGAGAGTCCGTTGCGGAAGACGCCGACGATCAGGGCGCCCAGGAGGGTTCCCCAGACCGAGCCGCGCCCGCCGAAGAGGCTGGTTCCGCCGATCACGACGGCGGTGATGGAGTCCAGGTTCAAATCGACGCCGGCGTTGGGGCTGGCCGCGTTGGTGCGGCCGATCTGGATCCAGGCGCCGATGGCCAGGACGGCGCCGGCGGCGAGGTAGACGCTCATGAGGACCTTGTTCACGGCGATGCCTGCCAGGCGGGCGGCTTCTTTGTCATCGCCTACGGCGTAGACGTGCCGACCCCATGCGGTTTTCCCGAGGATGAAGGCGATGGCGATGTAGAGAAGCAGCATCACCACGACACCGGTAGAGATCCGCACCGGGCCCACCGGGAAGGTGCTTCCTGTCCAGGTCAGCAGATCGGGCATTGCGGAGCCGCGGACTGTCGCTCCATTGGAGTAAAGCAGTGTCAGAGCGATGAAGATATTTAGCGTGCCCAGGGTGACGATGAACGGGGGAAGGCGGAACCTGGTCACCAGGAATCCGTTCACGGCGCCGGCGGCGAGTCCCACGATCAGGCCCGCGAGCAGCGCTACGGGTGCCGGCAATCCGTTGTTGACGGCGAGCTGGGCCACGACCATGGAAGAGAGGATCATGACAGCTCCGACGGAAAGGTCGATGCCTGCAGTGAGGATGATGAGGGTCTGCGCGATGGCCAGGGTGCCGACGACGGAAACCTGCTGGGTAATCAAGGAGAGGTTTTCAACCCGCAGGAACCTGTCATTGAGCAGTCCGAACACGACGACGGCGATCAGCAGGACGAGGGCGGGGCTGACGGCAGGGTAGCGGTGGAGGATATTGCGTATCCGGCTGAGGGGCGTCCTGCGGTCGAGAAATTCTTCTGCCAGGTCGGCCTGCTGCCCTGCGGCGGGCGGACCGGCGGTCTGTTGCTGGGTCACGATGGGTCCCGATCTTTGGTGATGGTTTGCTAGGGCGGAGCTAGCTCGGTGTATGAATTGCGGGGAGACCGAAGAGTTCCGGCCTCCCCGCTTGAGGCTGCGTGGTTACTTGCCCCAGCAGATGTCGCTGGCTTCAGTGGTGGTGATGCTCTTGACGCCGTCTGCAGGCTTGTCCGTGACCAGCTCAACACCGGTGTTGAAGAAGTCCAGGCCCTCCGAGTTGGCGGGCTTCTTGCCGGTCTTGGCCAGCTCGACGATGGCCTTGACGCCCATTTCGGCCATCTTGACCGGGTACTGCTGTGCGGTGGCACCGATGACGCCGGACTTCACGTTGTTGACGCCTGCGCAGCCGCCGTCTACCGAAACGATCAGAACGTCCTTTTCCTTGCCGGCTGACTTCAGGGCTTCGTACGCGCCCGCGGCGGCAGGCTCGTTGATGGTGTACACAACGTTGATGTTGGGGTTTTTGGACAGCAGGGTCTCCATACCGGTACGGCCGCCGTCCTCGGCGCCCTGGGAGGCCTGGCTGCCGACGATCTCGTACTCGCCGCCCTTGCCGCCGGTGTACTTGCCGGTCTTGGCTTCGTCGCCGTTCTTCTTCTTGTCGGCGGTGTCGATGCCGAGTCCGGTCAGGAAGCCCTGGTCGCGGTTGTAGTCAACGGAGACAACCTTGTCGTCAAACAGGTCCAGCAGGGCGATGGTGGCCTTCTTGCCGGCGAGCTGGGTGGCGGTCCACTTGCCGATCAGCTCACCGGCAGCAAAGTTGTCGGTGGCGAACGTGATGTCCGCGGCGTCGGCCGGGTCCGGCGGGGTATCAAGGGCAATGACAAAGAGTCCGGCGTCCTTGGCCTTCTTCAGGGCATCCACCACGGATGGGCCGTTGGGTGTGATCAGGATTCCCTTGTCGCCTTTCGAGATGGCGTTTTCGATGGCCTGGATCTGGGTGTCCTCATCACCGTCCGCCTTTCCGGCGGCGAGCTTCAGGTCAACGCCGTCTGCCTCCGCTGCCTTCTTGGCGCCTTCCTGCATGGAGACGAAGAAAGGGTTGGTGGTGGTCTTGACGATCAGCGAAACGCCCACTTTTTCTCCGGATTCGGTGCCGGAGGTGGCCGGGGAGCTGCCGCCGCAGGCCGTGAGGCTGAGGGTGGCGAGCGTCAGGACGGCGCCCGCGGCAGCCAGGCGGCGGGCGATGGTGCGCGGGGTCTTGGAAGTCAACATTGAATCTCCTGTGTTCGTGGCACATCCCGTGCCTGACAACGATGTCAGGCATCATGTAATCAGCGTCACACGCTATAGTCAAGGTAAATTCGATGATGAAGGACGAAGTCATGACAACGATGTCTAATCGTTACCAAGCGGCCACGGCAAAGGATCGGCCCACCATGCGGCATGTCGCCGCGCTCGCCGGCGTAGGTATCAAGACCGTTTCCCGCGTGATGAACGATGAGCCCGGCGTCTCTGAGGCCACCCGGCAGCGTGTCCTGGGCGCATCGCAGCAGCTGAACTACCAGCTGGACATGGCCGCCGGGAGCCTGCGCCGTGCGGGCCGGCAGACGCTGTCCATCGGGCTCCTGCTGCCCAGTGTGGCCAACCCGTTCAGCAGTGAAATCCATCGCGCGCTCGAGGATGCCCTGGCCACCCGCGGGATTGCTGTTTTCGCCGCCAGCCTGGACGACGACCCCGAACGGGAGAAGTCCCTCGTGGCCGCGTTCCTTGGCAGGCGCGTGGACGGGCTGGTCCTCACGCCCATTGCCAAAAGCCAGTCCTACGTCATTCCTGAGCATTCCCGCGATCTGCCCATGGTGTTTATTGACCGCGAACCCGTAGGGATCGAAGCAGACGCCGTGGTAACGGACAACGCCGTCGGAGCTGCCAGGGCGGCGGCCCACCTGATGGCGCACGGCCACACCAAACTTGCCTATCTGGGTGACCGCACTGATATCCAGACGGCCCGCGAACGGCGCCGCGGCTTCCTGGAGGAGCTGGGCAGGGCCGGCATCCCGACGTCGTCCGTGCCTGTCCGCGAAGGCCTTCACAACGAGGAATCAGCCCGGCAGGCGGCGCTGGAAGTCATGTCAGGAGATGACCCGCCCACAGCCATCTTCTCCAGCCAGAACCTGATCACGTTTGGGGCCATGCGGGCGCTCAGGGAGCTCGGAGCAAGCCGGAGCACCGCGCTTGTGGGATTCGACGACTTCACGCTCGCGGACATGATGGACCCCGGCATCACCGTGATCGCACAGCACCCCGAGAGGATCGGAAAACTGGCGGCGGAGCGGCTGCTTGCCAGGATCGACGGCGACGACCAGCCGGCGCAGACCTACATCGTTCCAACCGAACTCATCAAGCGGGGTTCCGGGGAGCTTCCACCCGGCCGTTGAGCGTAACCATCCAGCCAGAACCTAACCGAGGGGAAAGATCCATGACCAAAACGCTGTACGCAGAATTCACTGTCAAACCCGGCAGCGAGGCCCGGGTGGCCGAGATGATGCAGGAACTGACCGAGCATGTCCGCCGCGAGCCGGGCAACCAGCTGTTCCTGCCCTACACGCGGGAAACAAACCCCCGCGAGTACTTCGTCTTCGAGGTCTACCAGGACGACGCCGCGTTCCAGGAACACATCAGCGCCGACTACGGCGCACGGTTCAACGGTGAGCTCTCGGCCCACATCGAGGAGGAAGGCTCCGTGCTGACCTGGCTCCAGCAGGTGGCCTGAGGCTCAAAGACCCAGACATGGGCTTGTCCGCGATTCCGCCCCGTGAAGGCGGGGAATCGCGGACAAGCCTATGATTGGTCCGGCGTTTGGGGCCTACTGACGGTCCTTCACCGGTTTGCCCTGCCCGCTGAACATCGAAGCCTCCAGCGGGGTAACAGTGATCGATTTCAGCTGGGCGGTGCCGCCGTCGGCAAAGAGCGCCACCTGACCAGCGCCAGCCTCGGGAAACACCTGGTCCGTGATGGTCCGCAGGCCATTCTGGGCGAAGACCTCAACGGAGGACCTGTCCACGTAGATCCGCAGCGTTATGTTGCCGTTGGCGTCGGGTGTCACCGGCGCTGAGTCCACCGAGGTGAACAATGGGTGGAAGGCGGTGTTCCCGGAGTTCCGCCTGTCCACGTAAACCTCGCCTGCTGCCTGGTCGTATCCGATCACCGTGGAGGTTGTGCCGCTCCCCAGGACCGTGATTCCGGCCTTGGCAGCCGTGCCTGGAGCAAACGTCACGTCAATCCGTTGCACCTGGCCTGAGGCAGCTGCCGGCAGCGGCGTGGTGCCCGGCGCAATGTTCCGGGCCTGCTTTTCGGCGTAGGCCACCTTGGATCCCAGGGAGTCCACCTGTTTTACAGCCTTCTGGGTCAGGCGCGGGCCGGCTGCAGTCTGGGTCAGTGCAACCTCGCGGGGAAGGGACATGGCGCTGCGCCACGGTGAGGTGGGGATGGTGTTTGCGTAGTCCCAGTTGTTCATCCAGCCAAGCATGATCCGCTTGTCCTGCGGCATATTGGCGAAGGATACCGAGGCGTAGTAATCCCGGCCGTAGTCCAGCCAGTCATAGCTCTGCAACCGGGGTGCCGCCGCCGTTGACGAGGCAATGAATTCGTCAGCCAGGATGTGCCCCCACCCGAAGCGGTTGTTGTCCACCACCTTGATGCTGGCCTGCCGACCCTTGAATTCAGCCACGTTCCACGAGGCCCAGTCCAGGACTTCACTGTTCGCGCCGGTTGCCGAGCGGACCACATCCCCGTCCACCACGAGGTTCACGGTGGTCTCGTCCGAGCGGGGGACGGCGGCCTGGTCAGTAAGCATCACGTGGTCCAGCGTTAGGTGGCCCCAGCCGCCGGTGGCCTGGTCCACGATCCGCAGCTGGGCGGTCTTTCCGGCAAACTCCGAAACGTCCCACCCCTTCCAGTTGAGCTGGCCTGCGTCATCGCCTGCCAGGGTGCGCACCACGTTGCCATCCACCAGCAGCTGGGCCTCCAGGGTCTGCCCGGTTTCCACAGCCCTGTGCCCGCCGCCCACCAGCATGCTCATGAAGTTTTTGGACACAGTGAACGACGGCGATGTCAGGGTTCCCTGCCTGTCGTCGCCGGGAGCGCCTCCAGTTTCGAACGTGTTGATGCGCTTGGCGCCGATGTAGTAGTCGCCTCCGGACGTGGCCGGCTGAAACGTTGGTGCCAAATCGTCCGTTCCTGTCCAGCCGGCGTCGGCCAGAGTGGACCCGTCCGCCACCTCGAAGCCGTTGAAGAGAAGATCGCCGGCCGGTGGTGTGTTATCGAGCTTGTCGGAGACACTCGGATGCTGCCCGCCGCCCACCAGGAAGTTGAGGTAGTCGCTGGTGACGGTGAACTCCGGGGAGCTCATGGAGCCGAGTGGCCAGTCGCCGTCGTTGAACGAATTGACCAGCCCCGCGCCGGCAAAACCGGTGACGGTGTTCTGCCCCGGGAGCGTGCCTGCCGCCGGAGCATCGCCGAAGGGACCGTTCTTCCAGTTGCCCGGCTCGTTGTTGACCGTCCACCCGTTGTAGGTGCCGTCATTGAACCCGGCCAGTGGAGTCCCGGCAGGCAGGGCGTCGCTGGGTTTGGTTGATTCCGAGGTGAAGGTGGTCCCGTCGAAATTGCCCACGAAGTACTGGCCTGCAGATCCGCCTGCCACGCCGCCGGGGTTGATGTTGACCACCATGACCCACTTGATGTTGGCGGGATCGCCGTCCACTGCCAGCGGAAAGAGGTCCGGGCATTCCCAGAGCCCGCCAGTTGCGTTGGCTGGCCCGAATTCGCTCAGCAGGTCCCAGTCCTTGAGGTTGGCGGACTTGTAGAGGAGTACCTTGTGGTCCGTGGCTTCCACTGCGGCCATGACCCAGTAGCCGCCACCGGCGGGAGTTTCGTACCAGAAGACTTTGGGGTCCCGGAAGTTGGCAGAATTGCGGTTGAGGACGGGGTTGGCATCGTACTTGGTCCAGGTCTGGCCATCGTCCAGGCTGTAGGCAAGCGACTGTGCCTGCAGGCCCCTGTGGGGGGAGGCGTCCTTGTAGGCGCTGGTGAAGATTGCCACCAGCGGTGGGTTTTCGGCCGTGCCGAAGCCCGTGGTGTTGTCCTTGTCCACCACGACGCTTCCGGAAAAGATGTCCTGCTGGTCATCTGTGGCGATGGCCAGCGGCTGCTCAGTCCAGTGCGTCAGGTCGGTGGACGTGGCGTGGCCCCAAGACATGTTGCCCCAGGTATTGCCGGATGGATTGTGCTGGTAGTACAGGTGATAGACGCCCTTATGAAGGACCATCCCGTTCGGATCGTTCATCCAGTTCTTTTGGGGTGTGAAGTGGATGGCCGGCCGGTATTGCTCGCCCCCTGCCGGCTCGGTTCCGTTGAGGGCCACGGTGACGGGGTCAACGGGGGATCCTGGCACGGACAGCGCCAGGGCTGGGCCGGCTCCTGCCAGCGCGGCGGCCAGGCTGAGGCCCGCCAGGGTGAGCGCGGAACACGCCCGGATTGTTGGAGATTTTTTGCTCGGCATATCGTTGGGGTCGCCCTTCATCGCGCGTGCCTACCGTAATAGACAACGTTGTCAGTGAAAGGAACGGTAGGTTATGTCCGCAAGACAAGTCAACGGACCGGAGCACCCCTGCCGCGTCCCTGCAATAATCGGAACCAGCAGTTGTGCCGGAGTATGCCGGCGCCCGGTGCAACAGGCATCAGTGTAAGTTCGGGCCCATCACACCAGACGAGGCGGACATCCATGAAGGCTCCAGACCACCAGTACACGGAATTTCCCGGAATGCCGGGAGACTCTCCTGGCCAAGGTCCGGTGCCGGGTCAAGCCGTCGGTCAAGGGGCAGCTAAAGCGGCAGATGAAGTGTCCGTGACAGGTCAAGCCGCAGGTCAGGAAGCCGCAGGCCAAGCTTCCGTTGCAGGTGAGAGCCCCGTTGATAGCCACCTGCTTCAGCGGCTGGCAGACGCCCATGGGGTAGGCACGTCGTTCCAGGGGTGGGACGGCCTTCCGCACAGCGTGGCGCCGGAGACCCTAATCAAGGTGCTGGCTGCCCTCGGCGTTCCGGCGCATACGAACCAGCTCATTGAGGCTGCCCTGGCCGAAGCGGAACTGGCGCCGTGGCGGCGCATGCTGCCCCCCGCCGTCGTGGTCCAGCAGGGGGAGATGGCGCTGGTCCCGGTCCATGTCCGCGATGGCGCCACGGCAAAGCTCAGCATCCACCTGGAGGACACCGCGGGCCCCGAGCAACCGGCAGAGCCCACAGTAGTGGAGGCCACCCAGCAGGATGTCTGGATCCAGCCCCAGGACGTGGATGGAGTGCTGACCGGCCGGGCAACCTTCGCGCTGCCGCAGGATCTGCCCCTGGGCTGGCATACCCTCTCAGCTGAGTCTGAGGGGAGTACGGCGCGAGGAACGCTAGTGGTGGTGCCCGCCCGGCTGACCACGGCCGCACCCCTGGAGCAGCGCCGTGGCTGGGGCCTGGCAACACAGCTCTATTCGGTGCGGTCGAAACGGTCCTGGGGAATCGGCGACTTCGCGGATCTGGCCGATCTGGCCACGCTGAGCGGAGAGCGCGGGGCCGACTACGTCCTGGTGAATCCGCTGCACGCCGCCGAGCCGGTTCCTCCTGTCCAGCCTTCGCCTTATTCACCATCCACCAGGCGCTTTTTCAACCCTCTGTACATCCGGGTTGAAGACATTCCGGAACTGGCATATATCAAACCGCGGAGGCGTGCCGTTGTGGACAGGCTCCTGGAACAGGTCCAGGGACTGAACAGGAATGGCGAGCGGCTGGACCGGAACACCGTTTATGCGGCGAAGCTCGAGGCCTTGGAACTCCTCTACCACGCCAGGCGATCACCCACACGGCAGGCAGCGTTTGACGAATTCTGCCGGCTGTCCGGCTCCGGACTTGATGATTTCGCCCTGTGGTCCGCCGTGCGGGAAGACATCGGACCGGAGGATCCCTTCTGGACGAATCCGGCGTTGGCGCTGGGGCAGCCCGAGGCTGAGGCCCTGCGGGAGAAGCTGTCGGACCGGATCGGCTTCCACCGCTGGCTGCAGTGGATCTGCGACCAACAGCTGGAGAACGCCCAGCAGGCTGCGCTCCGGGCCGGAATGAGACTTGGGGTGGTCCACGATCTTGCGGTCGGAGTGGACCTGAGCAGCGCAGACGCCTGGACCCTCCGTGACGTCCTGGCACCGGGAATCAGCGTGGGTGCCCCGCCGGACATGTACAACCAGCTGGGCCAGGACTGGAACCAGCCGCCGTGGCACCCTGGCCGGCTCGCCGAGGCCGGCTATGCGCCCTTCCGCAACATGCTTTCCACTGTTCTCCGGCACGCCGGCGGCATCAGGGTGGACCATGTGCTGGGCCTGTTCCGCCTCTGGTGGGTGCCCGCCGGAAACTCCCCGCGGGACGGCGCCTACGTCCGCTATGACCATGAAGCCCTGATCGGCATCCTGGCCCTTGAGGCACAGCGCGCCGGTGCAGTGGTGATTGGCGAGGACCTGGGAACCTTTGAGCCCTGGGTGCGTGACTACCTGGCTGCCCGGGGCATCCTGGGCACGTCCATCCTTTGGTTCGAGAACGACGGCGATTCGCCGCTCCCGCCCGAACGGTACCGGAAGCAGGCGCTTGCCAGCGTCAACACCCATGATCTGCCGCCCACCGCGGGTTACCTGGCTGGCGACCACGTGGAGCTGCGCAGCCGCCTTGGCCTCCTGGAGCGCTCAGAAGACGCCGAGCGGGCGGAGCACCTCGCCACCTTGGAGAAGATGATGGGGCTGTTGCGGGAACGCGGGCTGCTTCCTGAGGGCAGTGCGGAGGCCTCCGACGGTGCAGGTGCCGGAGCAGCTTCGCCCGCAGCGGTCTTGCCGGAAAGCGAGGAACAAACGGTGGTGGCGCTTCACCGCCTTCTGGCCCAGACGCCGTCGGTCCTCCTGGGTGTTGCCCTGGTTGATGCCGTGGGGGAGCGCCGCGTGCAGAACCAGCCGGGGACAACAGAATCGCTGTACCCGAACTGGCAGGTGCCCCTGGGCGGCCCGGACGGCCGCCCGGTCCTGATTGACGACCTTCCGAGGAACCCGCGGTTCAATAACCTCCTGGCCGCCGTGCAGGACTCCTTAGGCGCGTGACGCGCGGCGTCCGGTCCGGCTCTGGGTGAGCTCGCGAGGGGCCGGTTCCTGGTTCTTAGGGTCGATGAGTTCGGCAAGGTGGCTGGAGGCGCCGTTGGAGTGGCTGTCCAGGATCTGCCGTACCTGCATGTGGCAGCTGAAGCCGTCCGTCAGGATGGGGGTTCCGTCGGCGGCACCGCGGAGGGCAGGGGCGAGTGACTGCTCGGCGACAGCCATGCTGACGTCATAGTGCTGCGCTTCGAAGCCGAAGTTTCCGGCCACGCCGCAGCATCCCGTAGCTTCCTTGACGGTAGTGATGCCCAGGGCTGCCAGTGCGTTGGCCTGCGTTCCGGAACCGAAGACGGCGTACTCATGGCAGTGGGTCTGGACGGTGACCGCAGACGGGACGTTGGCCGGTTGCCAGCCCGTCCTGGCCTGTTCGATGACTGCGGTGGCGAAGCTTTGGATCCGCCGGGAGACCCGGTGGGCCGCTTCCGTGGGAACCAGTTCGGGGAGGTCCTTGCGCAAGGCGGCCGCGCAGCTTGGTTCGATCACAACGATCGGCCTGTCCGTTCCGTCGTCAAGTGCCTCGGCGGTCCGGTTGAGCAGCTTGCGGGCTGTGTCCAGCTGGCCTGTTGAAATCCAGGTCAGGCCACAGCACAGGTCCGCGCTGCATTCCACTGTTCGCTGGGCATCCTCCAGGACCCGCTTGGCGGCGCCGGCAACTGAGGGGCGGAAGCCGCGGGTGAAGCTGTCGATGAACAGGACCGTATCGGCGGTGCCGGTGTCAGAAGCCTTGGCCTTTGTGGTGCCGCCTACCGTTTCGCCTCCGATCTCCTTCAGCAACTGTTTGCGGGAGGCGAAGTCCGGCATCCTCCGGTGCGTGGTGATCCCGGAGATGCTGGCGATCAGGGGCCGCAGCGGCGATGCCAGGGCAGCGTTGACGAGCGGTGCGATATAGCCGGTAATTTTCAGCCAGGTGGGCAGCCAGCCGAGGGTGTAGTGGGCAATCGGGCGCAGGCGGCCTTCGTAGTAGTGATCGAAGAACTCGGACTTGTACGTGGCCATGTCCACGCCGGCCGGGCAGTCGGTGGAGCAGGCTTTACAGGACAGGCAGAGGTCCAGTGACTCCCGCACATCCTCCGATTTCCAGCCTTCCTTGGCTGTGGGTGAGCCGCTGATCATGTCCTGGAGGACCCGTGCCCGTGCTCGGGTGGAGTCCTTTTCGTCACGCGTTGCCCGGTAACTGGGGCACATTACTCCCGCGCCGGAGGTGGTCCGGCACCGTCCCACACCAATGCAGGTCTGGACTGCGTCGGTGAACCCCTCCCGGCCCGTTCCGCCGGCCGGCTCCAGGGCAAAGGACGTCCGGAAACCCCGGGCAGGGGTTGCCGCCAGCGCGAGGTTGGACATGACAGGCGCGGGGTCGGTGATGATGCCGGGGTTCAGGATCCCGTCCCGATCCCAGACTGCCTTGTACTGGGAGAAGGCTTCCAACGCCGCAGGGCTGTACATGATGGGAAGAAGCGCGGACCGTGCCCTGCCGTCGCCGTGCTCACCGGAGAGGGATCCGCCATGGCGGGTGACCAGATCGGCGGCCGCGCGCAGGAAGTTGTCCATCACGGCCCTCCCGGATTCAGTCCGGGGGTCGAAGGTGATTCTGACGTGGGTGCAGCCGGCACCGAAGTGCCCGTACATTACGCCCCGGAGCTCATGCTCAGCCAGCAGGGTGGTGAAGTCGGCCAGGTAGGCGGCCAGGTTCTCGGGTGCCACTGCGGCGTCTTCCCAGCCTGCCCACGACTGGACACCGCCGGCCAGGCGGGAGGACAGCCCCGCCCCGTCTTCCCGGACACGCCAGAGGTTGGCTCGTTCCACCGGATCGGACACCACAACGCCGTCCACCACGTTGCCCCGCTGCTTCAGGGTTTTCAGGAGGTCGTCCGCCTTTGCCCGCACCTCTGCGGGGTCGCTGCCGTCCAGGTCGACGTAGAGGTAGGCGGTGCCATCCGGCAAGGCGCCCACAGAGCCTGGACCGCGGCGGTCACGCATGGTCTGGACAATGGCATCGTCGATTCCTTCGACGGCGGCAGGGTTAAAGCGGAGGATCTCCATCACATCCGTCGCCGCGGCCACAACGTCGTGGTATCCCAGGCAAACGAGCAGCGCTGCAGCAGGAACGTCCACCAGCTTCACTGTGGCGGACACTATCACGGCGCAGGTACCCTCGCTTCCGGCGAGGGCTTTGGCGGTATTGAAGCCGTTCTCCGGCAGCAGGTTGGCCAGCTGATAGCCGGAGACCTGGCGGGCAATGCGGCCGAACTCTGTGCGCAGGAGACCCAGATTGGCATCGGCCAGCCTCTTCAGGCCGGCTTCAATGCGAGCGGCCTCTTCGACAGCTGCCGCGTCCGCGGGGTCAACTGCCTTCACGCCGCCGGGACCGGCGGTCACCAGGTGGCCTGATGCCGTGATCAGCTCCAGGGAAACAACGTGGTCCACCGTCCGGCCGTACCTGACGGAGTGGTTGCCGCAGGCATCGTTGCCGATGGCTCCGGCTACCGTAACCCGGCCCATGCTTGAGGGGTCCGGAGCGAACGTCAGAGCGTCGCCGGTGGCGGCCCGGACCTCTTTTTGGAGGGTCGTGAGAATGATGCCTGGCTCGACCTTGACTGTCTTTGCGCCGGCATCCAACTGGAGGAGCCGGTTCATGTAGCGGGAGAAATCGATGACCACGCCGGTGCCGATCGCGTTCCCGGCCATGCTGGTTCCGCCGCCGCGGCTGGTGAGCGGGACGCCGCGCCGCCGGCAGGCGCGGATGACCGCGGCAACGTCCTGGCTGCTGCGCGGGAAGGCGACGGCCTGGGGGCGCACCCGGTAGTTGGACGCATCGTAAGAGTATTCCGACAGCCTGCGGCTGCTGGCGTCCACCTCCACGCCATCGTGCTCGAGATCCCGCACAAGACTGTCTGCTCCGGCTCGGTTCATCGGGTCCATCTTTCGACTCAGGCGAGGCAGTCCAGGCGGCTTTGAGCCCCTCCGCATTGTGCTAGCTGTCCAACCAGTGTAGGAGTTAAGAAGAAACTGAGAACGGCAATATTCGCAAGGCATTGTTTCCCTATTTGAAAGAAGAAGGCTGCCGTGGACCTGTCAACTGTGGATGATCTCGAATTTTTTGAAGAGATCTCACGATCAAAAAGCCTGACGGAGGCGGCCAGGAGTTGGGGGAAGTCGCTTCCTTCCGTCAGCAAAAGGCTGACCCAGCTTGAATCGAGGCTCGGTGCACAGCTTGTCAGAAGGAGCACTCGCAAACTCACGCTCACCCCGGAGGGGGAACAATACGCCGCGGGGGCATTGGCCATCCTTCAGCAGAAAATGGACCTGGAGGAAGGCATCTCGCAGAAATACGGTGAGCTTCGGGGGCGGATCGCCGTGCATACAACGGTTGGCCTCGGCCGGATCCATATTGCCCCGCTCCTGGGCGAGTTTGTCCGGGATCACCCTGGCGTCTCGGTTGACCTGCAGCTGTCTGCGCTTCCGCTGAACATTGCCGGGAGCAGCTTTGACCTGGGGATCCGGGTGGGGAGCCTGGAAGATTCCCAACTTAAGTTCACACGGCTCGCGGAAAGCCGGCGGGTGGTCTGCGCGTCCCCGCAGTACCTGGAGAGGATGGGTGCGCCCAGCACAACTGCCGAGCTTGAACAGCACAACTGCATCATCCTGCGCCAGGACAACAGCGACTATGCCCTGTGGCGGTTTGGGGAGCAGGGCCGGGAGCGGAACGTCCGAGTGAACGGCAATATGGTCAGCGATGACGGGGAAGTGGTGGCCGGGTGGTGCCTGCAGGGCCTGGGACTGATGATGCGTTCCACGTGGCATGTGAATCCCATGCTGCAGCAAGGGCTTCTGACGCAGGTCCTCCAGGATGTTCCCACCCCGGCCGCGGACATTCACGCTGTTTACCCGGACGCGGTGCATACCCCACGGCGCGTGACCGCAGCCATCGATTACCTTAGGCGCGGCCTCGCGGAGCGACTGGCGTAGGGGCTTCAGGACCTATGAAGCCGCGAACGCAAACCAGCCCACTACTGAGATCCCGATGAAAGCCGGAGGCGTCACCAGGAAGACGGTGCCTAACATGTGGGTGCGGTAGCCCCTGCCGCGGATCTTGCTCAGCCACAGAATGCCATACGTCACGTTGGCAATCAGGTAGGGAATGCTCAGCAAGATAAAGCCCAGCCAGGCAAACAGGAGGGGAAACGTCAGGTACATCGTTCCGCTCGGCCCCGGGCCGAGCGGAACGGTGTAGGCAAAGATGACAAGGAAGACACCGAGAATCCCGATGCCATGGAACACCATCAGAGTTATTCGGAAAACCCTGGCCCATGGCGGGAGTATCTGCATGTATCGATCCTAGGTGCCTCCCTCCGGAAAACGTTCACTCCCCTCCTGTTCCTGGAGGGACTCAGCTGGCGGTGATGACGTGCGTAGCGTGGTCATAGCGGAAAGTGACCGGGCCGCCGTCGTGCTTGTAGGCAATATTGCCGCCGTTGAGCACCCCGTTCGCTCCGTAATTCACGTTCTAGGAACGGTCCAGTGCGGCCTTGAACTCGTAGGTGCCGGCTGGAAGGCCTGGCACCTGCAACTTCCACACCAGGTCAGCCGGATCCAGCATCAGCTGCGCCTGATCGCATTCAGGAAGCCAGTCGTCCACGCAGCCCAGTTCCGATCCCAGGCTTCCGGCCACTGACACAGCCTGGGGCTGCTGGGAGGCGTAGACGGCACTCAGCAGGTGGGTGGAGTTGTCGTAGCGGAAGGTGACAAATCCGCCGGGGTGATCCAGAACGATGTTGGAGCCGTTGAAGACTCCGTCGGCCCCGTAGTTTTCGTCCCACCCGCCGTTCAACGCCGCCTTGTACTCGAAGCGGCCGGCCGGAAGGTCAACTGTAAGCCGCCAGATCTTGTCCACCGGATCCAGGCTCATCATCGCCTGCGGGCAAGTGGGGCTCCACTCTCCACAACCCATGGGAACGTTGAGCGAACCCGCCACCGTCACCGAGTCCGGCTGGGGAACCTCACCCACGGTCACCGTCCGTGGTTCGCTGACCACACTGAAGCCGGTACCGCTCATGGAGGCCCGGTACCGCACCTCGGTTCCGTCCGCCAGGTCCAGGCCGGACAGGTCATCCACCACCGAGTACACGGGGGAGGAATCGTCAGAGCCCACTGCTGTCCATTCACCGGAGGCAACGCTCCGCTCAAATGACACCACGTGGCTGGCCTTTTCAGGGTCGGCGAGGGCGCTGAGCTCCACCTTGCCCTCCACGCTGCTGCCCTCCGTGGGCTTCTGGATGGTCAGGAGCGGTGCGGGAACGGTTGCGCTGCGGGTCTGGCTGCTGGCGGTATGGCCGCCGTTGTCCAGCACCGTGGCCCTGTATTCCAGCGCTGTTCCGGTGTCCAACGCCGCCACATCATGGAACACCTGGTAGGGCGCGGTGTCATCAGTGCCGATCGGCACCCAGCCCCCACCTGCCGTCCTTGCCTCGAAGGTGACTTCGTAAAACGACGTACCGCCGACGTCGGCCGTCACCTTAACGCGGCCGTTGTCACCGGGAGCCGCGGCAGGTTCCTGAAGTTCGACGGCGGGGGCCGCCTGGGAGTGTGGGATGCGGCCCGATGATTGGTACACCACAGCCGAAAGCGGCGGAACCGTCACACTGAGATTGCCCTCTGCGGAGGTCTTCACTTCCTGCGCGGCACCAGTGTCCCCATAGATCTTTGTGTAAGTGCGTTTGTCGATATAGGTGGGAATTTCGGCGGACTGCGGCTCTTCGCTGTTGTTCAGGGCCACCACATACTCGCGCTGCTCCTCAACGTCTGTGCGGGAGAAGGCGTAAATGCCGGCGCCCTCGGAAGCGTACCGGTGCTGGTGGGCGCCGTCGCGCAGGGCCGGGTGCTGCTTGGTCAGCGATGCAAGCTGACTGATCTTGGAGTACAGCGGGTGGCCGGGATTGAAGTTGTCCACAGCATGGGTGGCATCAGTGCCCAGCAGGTCGTCATCGAGGTACTCCGGCACCTGGCTTGCAAAGAGAGTCTGCCGCGCGTCCTGGTCGCCACGGGGACCGGTGAAGCCCTGCTCGTCGCCGTAGTAGATCACCGGGTTGCCGCGCGAGAGGTACATGAGTTCGTGGGCAAGTTCGTCGCGTGCCACCTGCTCGGCATCCGCCGCGCCGGGGTTGTCCGCCGCGATGAAACTGCCGATCCGGCCCATGTCGTGGTTTCCCAGGAAAGTGGGCAGCTGGTAGACGTTGGAATCGGCGTCCGTGTACCAGTCATCCCCGGCGAAGAAGGACTCCAAGGCCTTGGTGTCCTCGCCCTTGGAGGCAAAGTTTCTGGCTGCGTCCTGGAACGGGAAATCCAGGACGGCCTGCATCTGGTTGCGGGTGGTGAACTGGGACGTGAAGCTCTTGGTGGTGTCAAAAACCTCGCCGAACATAAAGAACTCGTCCTTGCCCTGTTCCTTGGCGAAGCTGAGGACCTCCGGGCCGAATTCCTGCCAGAACTCGTTGTTGACGTGCTTCATGGTGTCGATCCGGAAGCCGTCCACACCGAAGTCCGCGATCCATGCCTTGTAGATCTCCTTCATCCCGTCCACCACTTTGGGGTGCTCGGTAAAGAGGTCATCCAGGCCGAAGAAGTCGCCGTAGTAGGCATCCTCGCCCACAAAAGTGGTGTCGCCGCGGTTGTGATAAAGCGTGGGATCGTTCAGCCAGGCGGGGACTTTCAGGTTCTCCTCGCTCTTGTCCAGCACGGGAACGTAGGGAAAGGACGTGGCTGGATCAAGCGCCGGGAAACTCGAGGAACCGGCGAAGTCGCGGTCATCAAACTCTTTGCCGTCTGCGGTCCTGTACGGCTCGGCATCCTTGGAGACGTATGTCTTCCGGGCGCCTTCCTCATAACCAATCACGTCCGCGGTGTGGTTGGTAATGATGTCAAAGTAGACCTTCATGCCGCGGGCATGGGCTTCGTCGATGAGGGCCTTAAGTTCGTCATTGGTGCCCAGATGGGGATCGATCTGCGTGAAATCCGTGATCCAGTAGCCGTGGTAACCCGCCGATTTGTCCTCTGGCTGGACCGCCTTGTTCTTGAAACTCGGCGTCAACCAGATGGAGGTGGTGCCCAGGCCCTGGATGTAGTCGATCTTGTCCAGCAGGCCGGCCAGGTCTCCGCCGTTGTAGAAGCCCTTTCCGGTGGGATCGAATCCTGACACCATCGGATCGGCGCCCAGGCCGCCGTCGTCATTGGCAGGATTGCCGTTGCTGAAGCGGTCTGCCATCACAAAATAGAAATTCTCATCAGTAACAGGTGACCTGAGTGAATGAAGGGCCGACGACGAATCGGGATTTTTCGGTTCCGGTGCGGCCTGGGCCGGGAGTACCGCAGTGGAGGCGGCGACCGCCGCAGCGAGCAGGGCTGCGGCGGGGCCCCGGAGTGCTTGACGGGTAGTTGACCTTCGGGTGCTTGCTTTGTGAGGGGTTGGCTTGTTGACGGCTGGCTTGCGAATTGGATGCGACGGTGTGAGGCGTTGGGTGGAGCCTCGGGGGGTGCGGGCATTCACGTCAGGAGAGACCTTCCTGGTAGCGGCGTTGCTGAACAGGTGCACGTTCTTGCTTGGGTGCGGTGAGGTGGCTGGTTCAGCAGGAGGTTGGTCGCCAGCTGTGAACCAAGTCACAACTGTAAGCGCTTGCACTGAATATTTCCAGTGTTTTGCGAAATGCCCTCGAGTACTAGTTTGCGGGCACCAAGGCTGTGGGCGAGGGGGTCTGCAACCGCTGAACAAGGGGCCCGGGCAAGCCTGTGGACGCGTCCAAAGCGAACGTGGCAACGTCGTCCGAGCGCTCGTGAGCCACGTGCAGCCAGGGGCCCCTGACCAGGTGATGGCGGGGCCAGTCCCCGCCACTGGGGAAGTCGGCCAGCGGGGCCACCTCAGCGCCGTCGGCACCCACCAGGAGAACGCTGATCAGGTTGGAGCCGCGCACCCCGACGTAAGCTTGGTCCCCGCTCTGGCTGAGGCAGATCTCCGCGGCCGAATCGCCGGGAAGGCTTCCACCGGAGGTGGCCGGACCGCGGTTAATCAGCTCGAACGTCCCGGCGTCGGCCCTGAGCACGAAAACCTCCACGGAATACTCCGAGACCACAAAAACGCTCCCGCTGGTGTGCTGCACCAGGTGGCGTGGGCCGCTGCCGTACGGGAGGGCAACCTCGTGGTCCGCAATCAGCCCGGTGCCGGGCTCAAACCGCCAGACGCGGAGTGAGTCGTGTCCAAGGTCCGTTGTCATGACGCGCCCGTCGGCGAGCATAAGGCTTGCGTGGGCCCGGCTTTGCCGGGGCTCGCCCGGCGTTTGGCTTCCGTGGGGGTCAACCGATGCCGGCGCAGCAAACCGCCCTGTCATCCCGCCGTCGCGATCCAGTTCGTAGAGCAGGACCTGGCCGTCTCCCCAACAGGTGACGGTGACGAAGCGCGCCAGCGCTTCCACGGCGACGTGGCATGCGGCCTCCCCAGCCGCTTGAGGATCGCCGAACGGTTCCAGGCCGAACTCCCCGGACCGGCGATAAGCCTGGACCGTGCCGGCCTGCTCGGCGACGGCGTAGACCACGGGAAGGGTGGGGTGAACCGCAAGGAACGACGGCGAATCGGCCTTGGCTGCCGTGCCCAGCCATTCGAGCGTTCCGTCGTCGCTGGCGGAGATAGCGCCAATTCCTTCTGCCCGCCCACCGCCGTCCGGGGTGTAGGTGCCGGTCCAGATCAGTGAGTGCCGCGCAGGAGAAGTCATGGCTTCTATCCTGCCAAGAGATTGCCTTCCTGGGGCTGCATTTCCGCTTCAGTTAGCATGGAGTTTCCAGCCATGGCAGAAGGAGGTGAGTCCCATTACCGCTCTATGAGTTTCGGGTGCTCCCTCACGTTGCCGTCCAGCCAGTTGCCGTCAAGACCGCATGTCTAGATGCCAGGAGTGCCCATCGGCTCACCGAAAGGCGTTCCCATGTCAGCACCTAAACACGACTGCTCTCCGATTCCCTCCCGCGAGCACCATTTCTCCAGGACCCTGGCTGTAGAAATTGCCGCGCGGCTTCGTAGGGCGGGCTGCGTATTCGCGGAGGAGGAGGCGCAACTCCTGCTCGACGCTTTTACGAACCCTGACGATCTCGCCCATGCTGTTGAACGGCGGATTGCCGGGTATCCATTGGAGCACATTGTTGGTTGGGCCCAGTTCTGTGGGGCCCGGATAGCCGTGGATCCAGGAGTGTTCGTTCCCCGCCGCCGTACCGAGCTGCTGGTTCATCAGGCTGCGGAACTGCTTGCGGGATTTAGGCGAGGATCCAGGGGTGGGTCTGGTGGCGGATCCAGGCGAGGAAGCCGGGCCGAACTCGGCCTGCATTCGTCTGGGCATGACGAAGCAGCCGCCGTCGTGGTGGATCTCTGCTGCGGTTCCGGGGCGGTGGGGGCGGCGCTTGCCCGTCGGGTAGACGGCCTTGAGCTTCATGCCGCGGACATCGATTCGGCAGCGGTGAAGTGCGCCTCCCGCAATGTGCGGCTGGTGGGCGGTCAGGTTCACCATGGCGACCTGTACGAGGCTCTTCCGCCGGCGCTCAAGGGAAACGTGACACTCCTGGCCGTGAATGCTCCGTACGTTCCAACTGATGCCATCGCCACAATGCCGCCTGAAGCCCGGGAGCACGAGCCCCTCATCTCCCTCGACGGCGGTATTGACGGCCTGGATGTCCATCGCCGGGTGGCGGCTGGTGCCCGGGAATGGCTTGGTTCTGGCGGGCACCTTCTCATAGAAACAAGTAAAAGGCAGGCCCTCGAGACTGCCGGCATTCTTGCAGCGGCGGGACTCGAGACAAGGACAATCCACTCCGATGAGCTGGATGGCACCGTTGTGATCGGCACTGCTCCGGGGGCACTCCTGCGTTGGCGGCCACGGTAATTTAGCGCCGGCCGATATCTCGGCACTTGTCAGTTCACAGTCCGGGTCATCAGGTGCACTTCACTGTGTCATCACCGGTCCCGCCGTAGCTTCAGACGCAGGTTAGCTAATTCGCGGCACCGTCCACTGGCGTGGGAATCCGGAATCCGGAATCACTTCATCTTTGACCGCCCTACGGCAGGTTCTGCCCGGGGCATGATGGCCTTGGCCCTGTGGGGTCCGGGCAGGTTTATTCCTGTGGTGGTGGGGGTGGTTTGAAGTAGGTGTTTTGTTGGGGTTTTTGGGTGGGGTCGATGTGGGGTGGGGGTGTGTACCAGGGGGTGCCGTTGCTGTTGGTGATGGTCCATTGTTCTTTGTGGATGAGGTGATGGTGGTGGGTGCAGAGGAGTGCGCCGTTGTTGAGGTTGGTGGGGCCGCCGTGTGACCAGTAGGTGATGTGGTGGGCTTCGCACCAGGGGGCTGGGATGGTGCAGTGGGGGAAGGTGCAGCCTTGGTCGCGGGCGGTGAGGGCGAGGCGTTGGGTGGTGGTGAAGAGGCGGGTTTTGCGGCCGAGGTCCAGGATCTCGCCGTGGGTGCCGAGGAGGGCGGGGATGATGTCGGCGTCGCAGGCGATTTTGCGGAGGGTGGTGGCGGCGACGGGTCCGGTGAAGGTGAAGTTCCCGGTCCCTGCCTGTTTGCCCTTGCCTGTCGTGCTAGTGCTGGTGCTGGTGCTGTTGCCGGTGGGTTGGGGGAGGTGGGGGAGGAGGTCTTGGTAGTTGATGGTGGCCAGGATTTGGGGTCGGTTGCCGCCGGTGGTGGGCAGCGTGTTGGTGGTGAGGCCGGCTTTGATGGCGGTGATGATGCCGTCGAGTTGTTTTTGGGAGCGGGTGCGCCGGTCCAGGTCCACGTCCGTGTTTTGCCAGACCTGATTCCCGTCCGTTTGTTCGCCGTCCCCGCCGCCGCCTGCACTGTCACCTTGCCCTGTTCCGGTGGGTGGGGTGGTGGTGCGGGGGTTGGTGGCGGTGTTCATGACGGTGAGGAAGTGTTCGTATTGGTCGGTGGTGGCGAGGATTTCGATGCGGT
Source organism: Arthrobacter sp. CDRTa11 (assembly GCF_026427775.1). Classification (NCBI taxonomy): domain Bacteria; kingdom Bacillati; phylum Actinomycetota; class Actinomycetes; order Micrococcales; family Micrococcaceae; genus Arthrobacter; species Arthrobacter sp. CDRTa11. The sequence continues at coordinate 504,702 of NZ_CP044532.1, forward strand.
GGAGGCCGTGGCGGGGTTTGCGGATGAAGGCGCCTTGGGTGTGGCGGAGTGCTTCTTCGCTGGGTTCGGTGCCGTCGGCGTCGATGGTGTCTGACCAGCGGCGGGCGACGCGGGTGAGGAAGTCGGGATCGGCGGTGGCTGCGGTGCCGGTGAGGTGCTCTTCGATCCGGGTGAGGGTTTCGGGGGTGGTGTGGTGCCTGAGCCGGTCCAGGGTGGTGGCGATGATGGTCCCTGCGCGGGAGGACACGGCCGGGCTGCACGTGATGCGGCTGCCGGGCAGGCCGGTCCCGTCAGCGGCGTCGGCTTCTTCTATGCCGGGTTGTTCGGTGCCGGCCGATTGCGCGGGGTTTGCTGGTGCCAGTGCTGTGGCGAGGTGTTCCCGCGGTGGGAGGGTGGTGTCTCCGGTGAGGGTGATCGCGGGGAGGGTGTCGTGGGCGAGGTGGAGCCGGCGGCGGGCCTCGCTGATGCCGATCCGGAGTCTGAGGCGCAGGAACTCGGCGGTGTTCCGGCAGCCGTCATCGGCCGGGGATGTTGGCACGGATATTTCCGTCCCAGCGGTCATTTCGGGGCTGGTGCTCGCGGGGCTGGTGGCTGGCCAGGCGGCGTCCGTTTCGCGGAGGGTTTCTGTTCCGGTGTTCCAGCCGGTGACCCAGCCGTTGGTGCCGGTGGCGGCGGATGGTGTGCCGGGGCTGGGGCGGCTGGTTCTGGTGTTGGCTTCGGTGATGGCCTGGGTCCGGGTGCGGTCCACGGCGCCGGCGGAGAGGATTTGCAGGTAGTCCACGGTCCGGGCGAGCTCCTCGACCTGGCCGGCGAAGTTTGAGGCCTCCACGTAGCCTGCCAGCGCCAGAGTGTCCGGAGCGGCGGCCGCGACCCGGTTCAGAAGCGAGACCAGGCCGGCCAGCCCAATCGTTCCAGTCGGTCCAACGGTTTCAGTTACGCCCGAGGCCTCAGCAGGCCCGGCCGACTTGGCTCGGGTGTCAGCCTCAGCCGTCCAGGCTGGGTTGGCCGGGACGGCGCGAAGGTGAGAAGGCCCGCCGTGCCGGGCACCGCCGTCGGACGCCTTACTTGAATTTGAAAGGCCGGCCGCCGGGGTGCCTGCAGGTGTCAGCAAGGCGATACCGCCGTGCTCCGCAAGCTGTTCCCCAATCGCTTCCATAGGTCCACTCTGCCAAGGGGGTGTGACATTTAAGGGGTCACCGGATTTTGCGTCGTGATCCTGGAGGGAGCGGGCCCGATGGGCATTGCGTGACGCCAGGGAAAGCGCGGCTACGGTACCGCGGTGCTCCGCAAGCTGTTCCCCGATGGCTTCCATAGGTCCACTCTGCCAAGGGGGTGCGACATTTAAGGGCTCACCGGATTTTGCGTCGTGATCCTGGAAGGAGCGGGCCCGATGGGCATCGCGCGACGCCAGGGAAAGCGCAGCTAAGGAACCGCGGTGCTCCGCAAGCTGTTCCCCGATGGCTTCCATAGGTCCACTCTGCCGTGGGGGTACGACAGTAATGACGTGGCCAGTTAGCGCATCCAGAGTACGTTGAGTCAGCTCGGAATGGACATAAGGGACGACATTACCGACGACACTAGCGCTGACATTTTGATGGTGGATACAACGGAGCTGAGGACGAAAACGCCAATGGTCGCCCACACCGGCAGCAGCCCGCGCCCGGGCGCCACCTTATGGACGATCACCGAGCGGCCGATGACATATACAGCGCTGTTGAGGAAACTCCATGCCCAGTGGAAGGGCCTGACCACCCCGTCCCGCTTGAGCCGCTCGCTGTCAAAGTAGGCCAGCAGCACAGAAGCGGCGTAGGTGAGGAATCCCGAAAAGACGAGAAGGAAATAGACGGGTGTGAAGACGGACAGCGGATCGACGGCGGGCGTGCCCTGGCTGCCGATGCTAATGAAGCGCACTTCCGGGTTCCATAGCAGCAAAAGTATGACCGGCAGCAGTGGCAGCAGCGTAATGATCCAGATCAGGGGATTGTAGACGGGCGTTTCGCTGCTGATGTGGGGGCGTTCGGAAAAATAGGGCGTAACCGGGTAAAGGCCACCGCCGGGTCCGGGTTGCGCGGCAGGTGAATACGGAGTGCTGTACTGGCTGGTCCAGTTGGTGCCGTCCCACCACCGGAGCCGTCCCGTACCTGCGGGGTCGGGGTACCAGCCGGGAGGAACTGAGGGGCCGGTATTGGAATTGCTCATCTGCATGCCCCCATTGTGCGTGACCGCACAGCTCGCCGCTACGAAACGGCTATGAAGCTGCGCCCCACCAGCAGTATATGCACCAAGAAGCATATACCGCTGGCCGCCGCCACCCCAAGGGTAGCGGCGGCCAGCGTGGTTATTAAGTTGCAGCACGGGTTTAACCCGGAGCAGCAATTCAGTCCCGCTTGGGATCCACGTTCGTAGCAGCGCCGGCGGGAGTTGCGCCGCCTTCGTCGGACCAGTCCTGGCCCTGGGTATCGTTCCGTGCAGGATCGGATTCAACATCCGACGTCCCAAGGTTGACCGTCTCCGGGTGCGTGCTGTGCGACGGAACGTGGTCGCCAACTGTTCCCGGCCCAAGATTCCCGGCGGATGTTCCCATGCCCGCTCCCGTCCCAGCAGACGCTGGGACCGTCATGCCGGCGTCGGAAGCCTTGGTCTGACTGCTCTTGCCGGTGCCATCGCCGGACGCAGGCTCATGGTGCATGGCGGAGCCGATCACGGTGCCGGCCCGACGCGCGGCCTCGCCCAGTTGGTCCGCTACTTCGGGCGCCTTTTCCTTGATGGCCTCGGTGGCGGCGGTGACCTTGTCCTGGACAGGTTTGCTGTCCCAGATGCCCGCTGCCTTGGCCTTGAGCTTGTCGTACGCTGCCCGGCCGGACCGCGATCCCAGGACGTAGCCTGCCGCGATGCCAACACCCAAAAGAAGTTTATTTTTCATGATGAACTCCTGCTCCGTGAGAAGGTTTCAAGCCCGGCCGCTTGGCCGGGAGATGAGGAAACCGGCCCAAGGAAGATGTCCCCGGGCCGGTTTCCTGGCCGAGCGCCGCAGTTAGCTGCGGACGCTCCGCTTGGTGATCATGCCGTAAACGAGCAGCACGATGATGGCGCCGCCGATCGCGAGCAGCCAGGTCTGCAGTGAGAAGAACTCCTGCAGCCCTTCGCCGAAGATCAGTCCGCCGATCCAGCCGCCGAGGAATGCTCCCACAACGCCCAGGAGCAAGGTGATGAAAATGCCGCCACCCTGCTTGCCCGGGAGGATCGCCTTAGCGATCGCGCCAGCAATGAGGCCCAGAATCAGAAATGCAAAAAAACCCATTTTGTCGTTTCCTTTTCTTCTATAAAGGAGGCACCCGGATGCCGGGTGCGCTTCGTCCTTCCGCCTCAATAGTAATCATGCTTACTATCTAATTGCCAACCCCGCCGGCGGCGGACGGACCCCCTAATGCCCGTTTCAGTGACCGCTGATGTCTGAATCAATACCGGCGCCCGGACCCTCGTCCAGGATGGAGATTTCCGCTAGATCCTGCGGATCGAGGGCGAAATTGAACACGTCCAGGTTCTCCTTCATCCGCTCCGGATCGCCGGACTTTGGAACAGTGACAAATCCGTTCTGAATATGCCAGCGCAACACAAGCTGTCCGGGCGTTTTGTCGTACTTTTCGCCCAGCTGCACAAGTACCGGAGCGTCCAGCAGACTGGCCCCCGAACCGCCCAGCGGGCTGTAGGACTCGGTGACGATGCCGTGTTCCGCATGGAATTCCCGCTCTGCCGTCCGGGTGATGGCCGGGCTGAGCTGGATCTGGTTCACCGCCGGCACCACCTCGCACTCGGCCATAAGCCGCTCAAGGTGGGCCGGCTTGAAGTTGGACACCCCTATGGACCGTACTTTGCCCTCGAGTTGGAGCCGCTCGAACGTCTTCCAGGTGGAGATGAACTCGTTCCGCTGGGGCAGCGGCCAGTGAATCAGCAGCAGGTCCACATAGTCCAGCTTCATCCGCCGCAGCGAACCCTCCAGTCCTTCGATCGCACGGTCCTGGCCCTGGAACTGGCCGTCCAGCTTAGTGGTGACGAACATTTCGCTGCGGTCCACGCCGCTGGCGCGGATCCCGTTTCCCACCCCTTCCTCGTTGCCGTATTTCACCGCGGTATCAATATGCCGGTACCCGGCTTCCACTGCATGGACGACGGCGGTAGCCACCTGGTCGTCGTCCAGCGGCCAGGTGCCGAGGCCGATCTGCGGGATGCTGTGGCCATCATTGAGCTTGATGAGGGGTGCAAGTGTCATCTCAACAGTCTCTCCCGAATCGGCCCGTCCTAGCCCTCGAACGCCCGCAGAATATTTCCGGCGTTGTAGCCCAGGACGCTGCGGGCGGCTTCGGACACGTTGTCAGGGTTCTTCTGCTGGCCAAGGAAGTCGACAAACCGCTGGATGGCCTGGCCGGCTTCGGCGCTGTCGCCGTCGGCAACGGCCTTCTGCGCCTGCTCCACGCTGGCCGTGAGCTGGCTGGCCACCGGCCCGGAAACATCGCCGGAGTCCGTCAGGTCTTCCAGGACATACTGCAGGGCCTTGACGCTGCCCGGGAGCCACGCGGCCCGCAGCGGAACGTTGCCGAAGTCCATGTCGGATGCGAAGTAGAAGTCCGTGTAGGAGGGCTGGTTGTAGGTGGTGTTCTGCCGGGCGACTTCGGCACGGTACTGCGGATCGTGCATCAGCGTGTACAGCTTGTGGTTGGTTACCTCGGTGCTCAGGTACATGCGCAGTGCGGAACTGTCCGCGGTCCGCACCAGCATCTCTTCGCGCCAGTCACCCACCACGTCGGCCACCAGGCTGGGAGTGCCCTTGGTGCCGTTGTTGGTCCGGGTACCGTCGGCGGTCAGCAGGCGGCCGCGCTTCACATCGTCGATGGTGGGTGTCTGGTCCCCGGAGCCGTTGATGATCTGGGTGGTCATGTCCGCGGCCCACTTGATGCTCATGTTGGTGCCGGGCTGCGCGCCCGGCAACTCGCGGCCGTCGGCCGACCGCATCCCGATGGCCCAGTTCTCGATTCCGGGAACGGCGGGATCAACATCGCCGATCATGCCGCGCCCGGTGTCCTTTCCGGAGTAGGCGCCGAACAGGACTTTCCCGTCGCTGGCGTCGCGCATTGCATACCCGTACGGCGCGTAGGTTCCGCCCTCATGAACGGTGAAGATCTCCTTGCCCGGACGAGCCGGATCAATGTCCGTCACATGCATTGCGTCGCCGTGGCCCAACCGCGCCTCTTCACCAGGAGTGGCGCTGCCGGCAGGCATGGTGTCGAAGGAGCTGTACAGCAGCGATCCGTCGTCGTCGATCGTGGCTGCGCCGTAAACGATTTCCTGCTTGCCGTCGCCGTCCACGTCGGAGGCGCTGAGGGAGTGGAAGCCCTGGGTGGTGAGCTTGCCGAACACCGGATCCGAGCCGTCGCGGCCGTGCGGAGAGTCGTTGAAGGGGTTGGTCATGGGTGCCCAGCCGGAGTCAACGTTCCACAAGGGGGAGAGGGTGGTGCCGTCCCAGGTGTAGCTGGCCAGGGTGGTCCGCGTGTAGTAGCCGCGCGCAAAGACCGCCGCGGGTTTCTGGCCGTCCAGGTAGGCCACGCCGGCCAGGAAACGGTCCACACGGTTGCCCGGTTCAATCCGGGCCATGGCGTAATCGCCCCACATCAGGCCGTCGTCGTGCCGGCCGGGCGCATAGGCCACCGTTTTCAGTTCCTTGCCCGTGGCACCTTCAAAGACGGTCAGGTACTCCGGGCCGGAAACAATAAATCCTTCGAAAGCCCGCAGGTTGTTCCGAGCGCTGCGGGACGGGGCGTAGACGTCCATGAAGTAGTCCGTGACAGCCTCGGCGTCGGTGCGCGAGAGCGGGTACTGGTACTGCGGCGCGATGCCGAACGCCTCCTCCAACGTCGCCGGCCAGTTGCCGGCTTTCACCTCTGGGTGCTCGGTCCAACCCTGGAAAGTGTCCACCATGTGCTGGTAGTAGTCCGCGGCGCTCATCCGGTAGTCGTCAGCGTGGGAGTAGCCGGCGTCGATGTCCTGCTGGAGCAGCGAAATGAAGGAGTCACCGGCCGCAGTGCCATCCTTGTACGGGATGGTCCTGGTGCCGGGCGCGGTCTTCATCATCATCTCGGCTCGCCCGTCGCCGTCGAAGTCGTTGACCAGCAGCTGCGTGTAATGCGCGCCGGAGCGGATGTTGACGCCCAGGTCGATCCGGTGAAGCAGAGTGCCGTCCGCCTTGTAAGTGTCCACATACGTGTTGCCGGTGTAGCCCACCTGGGAGACGTCCTTGGAGTTGTTCGGGTCCCATTTGACGATGAACTCGTACTGGCCATCGCCGTCCACGTCTGCCACCGACGCGTCGTTGGCGGCGTAGGTGTACGCCTGGCCGGCCGGGGTGACACCGTCGGCGGGCTTCTTCAGGGCAATGTCCTTGAAGTTGCCGGCCCAGGCAGTGGCCGTGGCGCTGCGGTCCAGTTCCACGCCGCCGACGACGGCACGCACCTCGTATGCGGAGGCGGCGGTTCCGCCGGCGTCAAGGTAGTTGGTGCTGTCTGTGACAGTGGCGAGCTTCTGTCCATCGCGGTACACCGCGAAGTCCGTCCCCGTGAGGCCGGTGGCCGTTGAACCCGTCGCCTCATGGCCAAGGAGCCGCCAGCTCAGGAACACTCCTTCCGGTATTCCGGCTGCCACCAGCCCCCGGTCAAGATGGTCCAGTTGGACTCCCGCTGGGGCTGGTGGGGCGGACGGTTCGACGGCGGCGGCCGGGCTGGTGAGGCAGCTTAGGGTGAGTGCCATTCCGGCGGCAGCGGCACCTGAAAGATGGCGCACGGATTTCCTGCTTGGATTCATCAGTGAATCCTTTCAATTTGAAAGTGGGAAAACGCTTCCCCAGTAACTTAGTGGGATTCTAGGAGACAAAGCAACCCTTGCGTTCAGCGCAAAAGCCGAGTATTTAGAACGATTCAAAAAGCGGCGTCAGAACGCCTTGCGGGCCCACCGGACCAGATGGTCGCTCAGCTCCATAAACTGCGGGTCCACCACCTGGAGCGCGGGGTGGGCGTCGTACCAGTCCACAATTTCCCTGGCGCCATCGGCGAAGGGGATTGTGGCCACGTAATCCGGCACCAGCGACTTGATCTTGGTGTTGTCGAACACCACCGAGTGGGAGCGGTCGCCCAGCAGATTGGCTCCCAGTTCCGCGTTGTGCGCTGCGATGGTCTCGGAGGCCACATGGACCAGCTCGGGCTCGGAAACCCCGGCCGCACGGGCGAACAGCTGGTAGATCTGGTTCCACGGCAAGTATTCGTCAGAAGTGATGGTGTAGCTCTCACCCACTGCCTGTGGCCTCCCCAGCAGACCCACAAAGGCCTTGGCAAAGTCACGGCTGTGGGTCAACGTCCAGAGCGAGGTGCCGTCGCCGTGGACCAGGACAGGAAGTCCTTCCCGCATCCTGTGGATATCCGTCCAGCCGCCCACCATGGCGATCTTGGTCCGGTCGTAGGTATGCGACGGGCGGACCACCGTGACGGGAAAATCTTCAGTGCGGTAGGCCTCGAACAGCAGGTCCTCACAGGCGATCTTGTCCCGTGAATACTGCCAGAACGGGTTCTTCAGCGGCGTGGATTCAAGGATGGGGAGCCGGGTGGGCGGCTTTTGGTAAGCGGAAGCGGAACTGATGAAGACGTACTGTCCGGTCCGGCCGCGGAAGAGTTCCATGCTGTTCCGCGCCTGGTCCGGGGTGAAGGCAATAAAGTCCGCGACGGCGTCGAACTCCCGTCCCCCGAGCACCTCCCGCACCGCTGAGGCATCACGGACGTCGGCGTGCAGGATTTCGGTGCCGTCGGCGGCTGGCCTTTCCGCGGAGCGGCCCCGGTTGAGGATGGTGAGCCGGTGGCCCAGCGCGACGGCGCGTTCAGCCGCCGCCGCGCTGATGACCCCGGTTCCACCGATAAAAAGGATGTTCCTCGGCGCCACAGTGTCAGTCTGAGGATCCCAAAGAGTTACCACGCGTAGTCTTCCGGCGCGGTGCGGTGCCCCGGGAAGATGTCGTCGAGGCGCTTGAGGGCGTCGGCGTCGAGGGTGACCTCCAAAGCCCGGATGGCGGCGTCGAGCTGTTCCTGCGTGCGGGGCCCCACGATCGGTGCCGTGACCGCAGGCTGGTGCAGCAGCCAGGCGAGGGCGACGTCGCCGGGTTCGTGGCCGAGCTCATCAGCGAAGTCCTCGTACTGCCGGAGCTGGTCCTCGTGCTTCTTCAGGGTTTCCAGCGCCCGGCCCTCGGTTCGCCGGACTCCGCTCCGTTCCTTTTTCAGCACCCCGCCCAGGAGGCCGCCCTGCAGCGGGGACCACGGGATCAGGCCCAGGCCATACTCCCGTGCGGCCGGGATGACCTCAAGTTCCACCTCCCGGCGGAAAAGGTTGTAGATGGACTGCTCGCTGACAAGGCCTGTGTAGTTCCGGCGCCGCGCAACCTCCTGGGCCTGGGCGATGTGCCAGCCGGCGAAGTTGCTGCTGCCCGAGTACAGGATCTTGCCCTGCTGCACCGCCACCTCGATGGCCTGCCAGATCTCGTCCCAGGGGGTGTCCCTGTCGATGTGATGGAACTGGTAGATATCGATGTAGTCCGTCTGCAGGCGCTTGAGGCTGGCATCGAGGGCCCGGCGGATATTCAGCGCCGACAGCCTGGACTCGTTGGGCCGGTCCGTCATAGTGCCGTAGAGCTTGGTGGCAAGCACGGTCCGTTCGCGGCGCTCGCCGCCTGTGGCGAACCAGCGGCCAATGATTTCTTCGGTCCAGCCTCGGTGCTCCGTACCGCCGTAAACATTGGCGGTATCGAAGAAGTTGATGCCGGAATCCACCGCCGAGTCCATGATGAGGTGCGAATCGGCTTCGTCGGTTTTCGGGCCGAAGTTCATGGTGCCCAGGCAGAGGCGGGAAACCTTGAGGCCGGAGCGGCCAAGGTGGGTGTACTGCATGTTGTTCAGTCCTTTTTGTCTCTTCAGTTTCACTCGGGTCAAGCTCACTCGGGTGGTGCGGTCTGTGCGGTGTGGTTTAACAGCGGTGCTCTGTCATCACAGGCGCTGGCTACATCTGCGTGAAGGAGGCGACGGCGGGATCGGACCCAAGGCGGGCACCCGATTCCAGCGCGCCGATGGATTCCAGTTCTTCGTCCGTGAGGACCAGGGATGAAGCGGCGAAGTTCTCGCGGATCCGCGATGCGGTGGCAGATTTTGGAATGACGATATTGCCGGCCGCAAGATGCCACGCGAGTACCACCTGGGCGGTGGTGGCGTTGTGGGCCTGTGCAATGGCTGTCACGGCATGGCCGTTGAGGTCCCCGCCCTGGCCCAGCGGGCTGTAGGCCTCCACCGCGATGCCGAGCGAACGGCACTTGGCAGCGAGGCCGGCTTGCTGGTAGCTCGGGTGGAGTTCTATCTGGTTCACGGCCGGGACGATCTCGGCCGACTCCAGCAGGCTGTCCAGGTGCTCCGCGAGGAAGTTGGACACCCCGATGGCGCGGACCTGGTTGTTGTTGTAGAGCCGCTCCATCTCCTTCCAGGCCTGGGCATACAGGCCCTGGGAAGGGACCGGCCAGTGAATGAGGTACAGGTCAACGACGTCCAGGCCCAAAGCCTTGCGGCTGTTCTGGAAGGCTTCCTGCGCGCGGCCCTGTTCGCCGTTGCGGAGCTTGGTGGTGACGAAGATTTCCTTCCGCGGGATGCCCGACGCGGCAAGGGCGGCGCCCACGCCTGCCTCATTCCGGTACGCCGCGGCGGTATCGATGTGCCGGTAGCCGGCCTCCAGGGCATCTTCGACTATTCGTTGGGTATCTTCCGGTGGCACCTGGAAAACGCCAAAACCCAGCTGGGGGATGGTGACGCCGTTGTTCAGGGTCAGCTCTGACATGGATGGGCTCCTTGCTGGTGGTGAATTCTGCCTGAAATCCCGCCTTGCATTCCCAGTTCTGAGAAAGCGCTTTCGGACAGGCTCTGTTCTGAGCCTATGCACTTTTGGCCTCCGCGTCAGCACCTAACCTGTCCCTGTTTTTCCTAGGACTCCCAGTCCTACCTTCGTTGTAGAAAGCTGCCACCAAGGCAGGCAGAATGAGGGGATGGGTCAAAGCGCCGAGTTCGGAAAATTCCTGAAAGCCATGCGGTCCCGCTTAAGCCCGGAGGATGCCGGGACCGGCGGCACGTCGGGAGCACGAAGAGTTCCCGGGCTCCGGCGCGAGGAAGTAGCTCGGCTGGCAGGGGTCAGCACGGACTATTACATCCGCCTGGAGCAAGGCCGGAACATCCATCCCTCACGAACGGTCCTTGATTCGGTGTCGCGGGCCCTCCGCCTGGACAGCAGCGAGCACGCGCACATGATGGACCTGCTGGAAAACTGTTCGGGTACCAGCCGCACCCCGGGCCCTCCGCAGGGTGTGCGCCCCGCCCTTCGCCAGCTCCTTGAAGCGGTGGGGGACATTCCCGCATTGGTGCTGGGCCGCCGGACCGACGTCCTGGCCGGCAACCGGATGGCATTCCTGTTGTTCACCGATTTCGGGGAGCTCCCGGCCCAGGAGCGTAACCTCACCCGCTGGCTGATTCTGGACCCCTTGGCCCGGGAGCTCTTCAGGGACTGGAAGGCGGTGGCAGCGGAAGCGGCAGGTGCCCTGCGCGTGGATGTGGGACGGCACCCCAATGACCCGCAGGCCAACCAGTTGGTGGGTGAGCTCGCCGTCCACAGCGAGCACTTCCGCCAATGGTGGGCCGGGCACAAGGTGGCCACGCGGTCTGCAGGCACCGTCCGGCTCCACCATCCCGCCGTCGGCGATCTGGAACTGAACTTTGAGAACCTTGTCCTCCCCGACGATCCGGACCAGCTGCTCCGGGTGTATTCCGCCAAGCCTGGGTCGCCGTCGTCGGACGCCCTGACGCTGCTGGGAAGCCTTGGAGCGGATGGCCGGCAGTCCCGCCCGGAAGGGCGCACTAACGCCCTTCCGCCTGCAGCTGTGGAGGGTTGACCAGGGCTTACAGTCCCTGTTCCTGTAAGGCCCTTGTTCCGGTGAAGCCCTTGTAGAGGGCTGCGCGGATGATGACGCTGAGGATCAGCAGGTCGAAGACAACCCAGGCAACGTTCACCAGGGTCCCGGCCGGCGCGCCCAGCCCGGTGAACATCCTGATGAAACCGACGACGGCGGCGAGCAGGAGGGCGGCGATCGCCACGAGTTGGGGCCGAATGAGCGACCAGGGCGGGCCGCCGTCCTGCCGGGTTTTGGGCGTCACAGCGAAGCCGAGGTTGCGGCCGAACAGGACGTTGCCGGCCGCCGTCGTGCAGGCCTTGATCCAGATCGGGAAGAGCGCCACGCTGTACTGCTGGCCGCGCCACGTTTTCCTGCCTCTTGCCGCCACGAAGAACAGAATCTGGTTGACGATCAGGAAAGGTATCAGCCTGGCGAAAAAATCGGTGCTGAACGCGGCGACGGGCATCACGCCGAAGCACAGGAAAATGATGGGTGCAGCGATGTAGACCACCGCGGCGAAACCGGAGAGGTAGCTCCACATGGTGGCGAAGTACATCAGGCGCTGCCCCGCCTTGAGCCCCTTTTGGAAGAGCGGGTTTTCGCGCAGGAAAACCTGCATGGTGCCCTGGGCCCACCGCAGCCGCTGGGTCAGCATGGTGCGAAGGTCCTCGGGGGCCAGGCCTTTGGCGAGGATTTCATGGTGATAGACGCTTTCCCAGCCTGCAGCGTGCAGACGCATGCAGGTGGCCATGTCTTCGGTGACTGAATTTGTGGCCAGCGGCATCACGGGGAGTGCCTCGAGGTACCGGTCGACGTCGACGGCCCGGATCAGCTTTTGGACCGGATCGATGGCACTGATGGGCGACCAGTCGCGGCTGGCCAGGCGGTCCACTGCGTCCTCACCGATCTCGGCCCGGCTGACAGTGCCGGTGATTCCGGCGATAGTATCCAGGTCCGCTGTCATCGAAGCGATGTCCATCGTGACCACGTTGCGTGCGGCGAGATGAACCTTGCGCTGGAAGTCGTAGGTGACATTCGCGACGGGATGGTCCGATTTCAGTTCGTCCCGTGCGCTGCGCACCGCTGAGCCGATCTGGTCCAGCGCCTGGGTCACGTGAAGCCCGGTACCGCCGTGCTCAGAGCGCGCCCTGGCAATGACCCTGTCCGCGCCTTTCAGGGCCAGCTCAACGGAGGTCCGGACGCCCTGGACATAGCCTGTGACGCCGATCTGCATAAGGGCCTCGCGGCGGATGATGGCGTTGGAGCCGCAGAAGAAGGCGGCGTTCCAGCCGTCCTTGCCCTGTTGGATGGGGCCGTAGAACAGCGGCGCCTGGCTGCCCAGGATGTCGTCGTCCAGGACGTTGGAGAACCACTGGGGTGTCTGCACCAGGGCTACGTTGTCATTGCTGAAGTGGCCAAGCATCCGGTGCAGGATCTGCGGCTCCGGGATCTGGTCCGCGTCCAGGATCAGCAGGAACTCGCCTTCGGTGGCAGCCAGGGCGTTGTTGAGGTTGCCCGCCTTGGCATGGCGGGGGAGATCGTCCCAATCCGGTGAGCGGGTGATGTAGCCGACGCCGGCCTCCCGCGCGGCTTGCTGCATGGCGGGCCGTGCGCCGTCGTCCAGGATCCAGGTCTTGTGCGGATACGTGATGTTCCGGGCGGCGACGGCCGTTGTCATGACCAGATCAACGGGTTCGTTGTAGGTGGTGATGAAAACATCAACACCGAGCCCCTCTTCCGCGGCCGGGGGAGCAGGCCGCTGACGCAGCCGCCACATGGTGACTCCGAAAAGGAAGGCGTCGATCAGGCTGTAGGTCTCCACCATCGCCAGAGGCACACTGATCCAGGCTGCGGCCCAGTTCACGGAAAACATCCACCGCCACAGGATGTAGTTCACTCCCAGGACGATGGTGAGTGCGGTTAGAATCCTGACTACCAGCTGGTGACTCACAGCGTCCCCCTTTCACGCTTCAGGTCCGGTCCCAGCCGCGCCGCACCCTGCCTGGTTTCCCGGTGCAGGTGTGGCGCGGCTGGGAGGTACATCAGTTCCTGGCGGCCAGGGCAGCCGCGAGGGCGCTCGCCGAGGAGGCGGAGCTGTTGATTCGCCAGTCGACTTCCTTGTTGTGGTGGAACCACACCAGCGCCGTGATGTCGGGCTGGGCCGCAAGGTAGGAGACGAGTGCGGTGTTCCAGCTTGCTTTTGACCCGCCGGCTTCAGCAGACGCCGTCTCGGAGATCATGATCGGCTTCCCTGGGGCCAGGCCGCGAAGGGCAGCCAGTCCGTCGCCGAACAGCGATGCCGGTGACGTCCAGGTGCTCCAGGATGCCGAGGTGCCCCAGTTGTAGCCGTCCAGCGAAACGGCGTCCACATAGCCGGCGCCGGGATAGAGGCCGGCGAGGGGCGTTGAACCCCAGTAGGGAACGTTGGGGCTCCAGACCCACTGCACGTTGGTGGCTCCGGTTGCAGCCACCACGTCATGGACGTGCCGCCAGGCGGCCACGTAGTCCCCGGCCTGGTTGCCATTGGCGGACTCCGCCCAGGGGTACCAGTTGCCGTTCATCTCGTGGGCAAACCTGAGCATGACAGGCTTACCCCACGATGCCAGCGCGGTGCCCCACTGGGCGATGTAGGCGTCGTAGTCTCCGGCGGTGATCCGGTCCAACGCGAAGGCCGGTTGGTTTGCGCCGTTTCCGCCCCACAGCCAGGGTTCCCATGTGACCAGGCTCGTGGCTCCGCGGGCATCAACGGCATTCAGTTCCGCGATGGGAGCGGCCTGCCCGAAGTCCTTGTACGACATAACGATTGACGGGCTTTCGTTCACCAGGGTGGCTACGGCGTCGAGTTCGCTGGCAGCCCAGGGGCCTCCGGGAGTGGAAACACCGAACCGCAGGGAGTCAGAACTGATGGGAGGGGTGGTGGTTGCCGTTGTGGGTCCTGTCTTGGTTCGGGCTGCCATGGTAACCGGCGCTTCCGCTACGGCAAGGGCGCTGTCCTTGCCAGCCGTCGTGGAAGCCGGGCTGTACGTCACGGCATAGGGTGCCGATGCGGAGCGTGACCCTGTCTTCGCAGTGACCACAACACTGGCGGCCGAGGTAGGCGGGATGGTCACCGAGGCGGAAAACGATCCCGTTGCGCTGGTGGTGATGGGAACACTATTGGTTCCGGCGGTCAGCGTACCCGGGCTTTGCCGGGCGAAGCCGGACCCTGTCACTGTGACTGAGGATCCTGCCGGGCCAGCCGAGGCGCTCAGGCTGATTTCGGTGCGGCCGGTTGCCTGGGCCGGCACCGCAATGCCGAACAGAACTGCCAATGACAGGATCAGGCCGGGCACGACCCATCGAACGAAAGAATGACGCATGAATGCTCCCAGCAAGAGTGGAATCAAGCCCCGGCGGGGCAAGAGAGTGCTGGGCGCCCGGTTCCAGTGCCGGCCCATTCCGACCACTGGATCCGTACCGGCCTTTGGATAAGCGCCCCCAGACCATGGTGGCAAAGCGTCAGGACGGTGGATAGGTAGTTGGCCCAATCCTCAGGAAACCCTGTGGAACCCGAACCGATCCTTGGGAGATCCTGCGAAATCTGCGCCGGCTGTGCAGTTGGCCAGCTTGCCTCAGCGATTCTGTCCACCAGCCCATTGGGAGGCGGTCGGGCCGTTTCCTAGGCTCGAAGTACACATTTTTTCTCCACCAAGGATGGTCTTCAATGATGAAACGCATCGCCCTGCTCAAGGAACGCCAGGCCCCCGGCGGCGGACAGGCTCCCGCGCCCACAGGTTCGCACTGCCCCGCCTCCGGATTCTGGGCCCCCGGCTCGGACCCGCAGGCCGTGCAGCTGATCTTCGAGGGCCAGGTCTTCCCGGCCTTCGACGGCGTCCCCACCGTATGGGTCCGGCGCGCGGCAGGAACTGTCTCGGCGGGTTAGCCCTTTTTTAACGCCAACTAATACGAAAGTGGAGGTGGGTTAGGCTGCGGTGGCCGGGGTGATGGTGACGTTGTAGCCGAGGCTGTTGAGTTGTTTGATGGCGTTGTTCTTGGCCCGGGATGGGTTGAGTCTGGTGTAGTGGTCGGCGCCGGGGTCGGTGTAGCACTCGCCGTTGGTGAGCATGTGCCAGGTTGCGGTGAGGATGGAGTGCTCGACGGCGACGAGGGCTTTGTTGCGCCCGCTGCGGGCGGTGATGCGGTGGTATTTCGCGGCGAGGTAAGTGTTCTTCGAGTGCGCTGCTGACATGGCGGCGGTGCCTAGGGCTCCCTTGAGGTATTTGTTGCCGGGCAGGATGTGGGCTGATTTGATCCGGCCGGCGGATTCGTTGGCGCTGGGGCAGACGCCGGTCCAGGACGCGAGCCTACCGGGGGTTTCAAAGACTGTCATGTCTCCGCCTGTTTCGGCGATGATTACCTCGGCGACGCGTTGGGAGACTCCGGGGATGGTGGCCAGGGCTTCCCTGGCGTCACGAAAGGGCTCCATCGCCTCCTCGATCCGTGAAGTAAGTGCCTGGATGGTTCGGGTATGGGCATCGATCTGGTCCAGGTGAAGCCTCGCCATGAACGCATGGTGGGGTTTGAACCTGCCGGTGAGTGCATCAACGAGAGCCGGGATTTTTGAGCGCATCGTTCCACGGGCCATGCCGGCCAGGACTTCCGGGTTCCGCTCTCCGTTGATGAGGGCTTCGAGCATGTCCCTGGAAGAGACCCCGGTCAGGTCAGAGACCACCGAGGAGAGCTTGATCCCGGAGCTCTCCAGGAACTTCTCCAGGCGCTGGATTTCCCGGGCGCGGTCCCGGGTCGCGAGGGCACGGGCCCGGGTGAGGTCCCGCAGTTCACGGATCGGTTCTGGTGGTACGAAGGAGGCGCGCAGCAGCCCATGCGCTGCCAGTTGCGCCAGCCAGGCAGCGTCTGAGACATCGGTTTTACGGCCGGGGATATTCCGGGCAGCTTTGGCATTGACGAGCATCACCGGCAGCGTCTCCTCGAGCAGATAGAAGAAGGGTTTCCAGTAATCACTGGTCGCTTCCATCACGACGGTAGTGACGTGCTCGTGTTCCAGGAACTCGCGCAGCTCCAGGATCGATTGCGTCGTCGCACCCCAGGTCGTGACCTTTGACGTGTACGTCCCGGCCCGGGCTCCGGGCACCCGAACGCAGACCTTCGCGTCCCGTTTGGAGATATCCATCCCCGCAGCGCGTTCATGCACGATGTCCATTCCGGCTTCCCTCCAACACTGCTAGACGGCTATGACAGTGTCAGTCTCGGGGAGGACAGGGAAATCATTCAGGAATCTAATACCCGTGCTTCAAAGCAACAATCCACGGTTCCCGTGGAAGCCCTCCACACCACGCTGACTCACGGACTCAGGGCACCAAGTTGGGTCGGCGTTGACCGAGACGGACACCACCATGATCACCCCACCAGCCCAGTCAGGACCAGAGTCTGGGCGGGCCGAACGCATACTTTCCCTATCCCACGGCGCGCCAGCGACGCTCATCCGCTGACTCGCAGTTAACGTCGTCAAACTGCTTTTTAGCGACGTTAACTGCGAGTCAGATTGGCAGGGGCTAGTGTTCTTCCAGCCGGAAACCGAGTTTGATGGTGACTTGCCAGTCGGCGATTTGGCCGTTTTCCAGGTGGCCGCGGATCTCCTTCACTTCGAACCAGTCCAGGTTGCGCAGGGTCTGGGACGCCTTGGCGATCCCATTCCGGACGGCGTCGTCCACGCCCTGGGTTGAGGTGCCGACAATTTCAGAAATGCTGTACGTGTGATTGGACAACTTCGCTCCTCGTGATCGCCTTCGATTCCCGGTTGCGGGTCCTTGAAGACTAGTAGGACTTCGCGAGCCTTGGCCAGAGCTTACTTGAGCCCAGTGGTGGCGATGCCGTTGATGAGGTACTTCTGGCCGGCGATGAAGAAGCCGATGATAGGGGCGATGGAAACCACGGACATGGCAAACATCGGTCCCCACATGCTTTGGCCCTCGGAGTCCATAAAGGCCCGCAGGGCCAGCGGGACCGTGTAGAGGTCCTGGTTCTGGATATAGAGCAGTGGCCCGAAGAACTCGTTCCAGGTGGAGATAAAGGTGAAAATGGCGGTGGTGGCCATGGCCGGAACGCACAGGGGGAGGATGACCCGGAGGAACGTCCGGAACGGGCCGCAGCCGTCAATCTGCGCGGCGTCGTCGAGTTCCTGGGGCAGCGCTTTCATGAACTGGACCATGAGGAAGATGAAGAACGCGTTGGTGGCCATGAAGTTCGGCACGATCAGCGGCAGGTAGGTGTCCAGCCAGCCCAGCTGGGAGAAAATAATGTACTGCGGCACCAGGAGCACATGGCCCGGCAGCATCAGGGTCCCGAGCATCAGCGCGAAGAACAGCTTCCGGCCGGTGAACTCCATCCGGGCGAAGGCGTAGGCGGCCAAGGCGCACGAGAAAATGTTGCCCACAATGGAGAACACCACAACAATCAGCGAGTTGATCAGGTAGACGTGGAACGGCTGGTTCAGGGCCGTCCAGCCCTGTTCATAGTTACTGAAATCCCAGTTCTCCGGCCACAGTCCCAGCTGGCGGAAGATGTCGTTGCTGGGCTTGAATGAACTCGAGATCAGCCACAGCAGGGGATAGAGCATCGCCAACCCCACCAGGCAGAGGATCAGGTGGCGGGAGAAGCGTTTGGCTGGAGTGCCGGTGAGGGCATCTTCCGGGGAGTTCTTTTCCTGCTTGCGCTGTTTGCGCTTTTTGTCTTGCTTGTGCTGTGCCGGTAGTTCGAGGAGAGCCATAGCGTTGCCTTAATTGTCGTAGAAGACCCAGAACTTGGATGCGATGAAGTTGATGGCGGTGAAAATCGCAATGATCATCAGCAGCAGCCAGGCCATGGCGGAGGCATACCCCATCTCGAATTCGGTAAAGCCCTTCTGGTACAGGTAAAGGTTGTAGAAGAGCGTTGAGTCGGCCGGACCACCCGTGCCGCCGCTCATCACGTAGCCCTGGGTGAAGGTCTGGAAAGACCCGATGAGCTGCATGATGAGGTTGAAAAAGATGATGGGGCTGATCAGCGGCAGGGTAATGCTGCGGAACTGCCGCCACCTCGACGCCCCGTCTATGGACGCGGCCTCGTAGTACATGGAAGGCACCTGCCGCAGCCCGGCCAGGAAGATCACCATGGGCGACCCAAACGTCCAGACGTTCAGCACAATCAGGGTGCTGAGCGCGAACTCGGGATCAGTCACCCAGGCGGGGCCCTGAATTCCGAAGATACCCAGGAATCCGTTGACAATCCCGTCGTTGCCGAAGATGTAGCGCCACAGCATCACGATGGCAACGCTGCCGCCCAGCAGGGAAGGCAGGTAGTAGACAGAGCGGTAAATCGCCAGGCCCTGAAGGCCCCTGTTCAGCACCAAAGCGATCAGCAGGGCAACGGCCAGCGAGATCGGCACGGAAACAAAGGTGTAAACGAACGTGACCTTCAGGGACTGCAGGAGCCGCGGGTCCTCGAACATGGCCTGGAAGTTGGCCAGCCCCACAAAGTTCGGCTCGGTAAACAGGTTGTAGTCCGTAAACGCCAGATACAGGGAGGCGAAGAACGGAATGATCGTGAACAGCATGCCTAGGAACCACGGCAACAGGAACAGGTAGCCGGAACGCTGATTGGTGCGCCGAGAGCTGCCCCGCCGGGGCTTGCCGCCACCTGCTGTGGCCAGGGCGGCGGCGGCCCCGGGGGCTTGTTTGGTCAGCACTGACATCCGTCAGGCTCCTATCTGCGTGTTGGCGGGACTCACGGCGGAACTACTTATTGATGGCTGCATTGCTTTTCTCGAGGAAGGTCTTGGCGGCATCTGCCGGGCTGACGCGTCCAAACTCCACTTCGGTGGCGAGCTGCTTAAGAGTGTCGGCCACCACGCTGGCGCCCTTGGGGTAGACGTAAGCGGGCGGCAGATCGTCCTCCTGGATGGCGGCCACCATCTCCACGAACTTCGTGTCGTCCGTTCCAAGTTTCGGCATGATGGCATCGGCCACCTCCGGGTTGATCGGCACGCCGCGCTGGGTCAGAGTCTCCGCCGCACCATCAACGTCGTTGATCAGGAAGTTCACCAGCTTGGCGGCTTCCTTCGGGTGCTTGGACTTTGCGGCCACCGACCAGAGCATGCTCGGATCTGCGGAGTAGCCCCGCCGCTTCTCCGTGGTTTCACCCGGCATCCGCAGCAGGACGAGGTTGCCGCCGGCGGCCTCGTTGTAGCCGCGGAAGTTGTTGATGGGGATGATCTGGGACGCCACGGTTCCCTTGGCCAAGTAGGACTGTGCTGGCGAGCCGCCGATCTGTTCAAAGAATCCTGCCGGCGGGTAGCCCCCGGCGTTGCGAAGGTCGACGCTGTATTGGAACCATTCGCGGATGGTTTCCTCGCTGACTCCGAGCTTGTTGTCCTTGGTATAGAAGTCCTCGCCCCGCTGCCGAGCGAACAGAATCGGGCCTGTTTCGGTGGCAACGTCGTAACCGGCACCGTAGATCTTGCCGCCGGTCTTTTGCGTCACCTCGGTGGCGAACTTGGCGTAATCCTCCCAGCTCCAGGTTTTGTCATCGGGAATGGCTACACCGGCCTGGTCGGTGATGGTCTTGTTGACCACCATGCCAATGAGGTTGACGCCGGTGGCCAGGCCATACAGCTTGCCGTCTACCTCGCCGCGGCTCTGGATGGTCGCGGGAATGTTGTCGAGCTTGATCTCGGGCAGCGACTTCAGATCCGCCAGCGTGCCCCGCTGCGCATATTCCAGCAGGGACCTGTTTGCCATGTTCAGGACGTCCGGTGGATTGCCGCCAGCGAAACGGGTGGCTAGCTTGTCCGCGTAAGGTCCGCTGTCCTGATACTCGCTCTTAACGGTGATGCCCGGATTCTTCTCCTCGAAGGTCTTGATCGCGGCATCCGTCATCTTGGCGCGGTTGGAGTCACCCCAGTACACGAAGTTCAGTTCCACATTGCCCCCGGAGCTGGGCGAGGATGCCCCGGCGCAGCCACTGAGGGCCAGGCCCGCGGCGGTCACCGCTGCGCCCAGGATGATCCTGCGCGGGATGGGGGTGCTTGCTGTCTTCTTCATTGAATGACGCCTCTCTGGAGGTGCAGTGGTTCGGTATGGACATTGGACTGTGCGATCCATGACGGAAAGTTTCTGGGTAGTTAAAGCAAAACGCCCCGCGATCCTTCCGCGCCATCGTGCTGCTGTTCGCAGAAGGAAATATGAGTAAACGATTTCTAGCAAGAAAACTGTGTGACTGTCAACACAATTTCTTTAGGCTGAAGGTAACGATGCAAAGAAACTTTCCGCATGGCTTGCCGAAGACTTTCTGCATCGCTATGCTGATCCCCACAACGCTGATCCCACGCCTGATTCCCGTACGTGATTTCCCACAGCGGAACCGTTGCGGCCCCACAAGTCGTGGCCAATGCCGATGACAATGAAATAAACCAGAAGGAGGTCCCAGGTGATCCCCTCCCCGTCGGCTGCCCTGGCCACAAACCGGCCGTCGGCTCCGCAGGCCCTGGTGACTCACAGCACCGGTCGGGCGCTGCCAGTCACCAGCGCTCCCCGGCCATACCTGCACCCGATAAGATCCCTCGCCGGTACCGCCGTCACCGAAGCGGAGCCGGCGGACCACCCCCATCACCTGGGGCTGTCGCTGGCATTCTCTGACCTCAACGGAACAAACTTCTGGGGCGGGTCCACTTTTACGCCGGGCCACGGGCCCAAGCTGCTTCCGAATCATGGCACCCAGGTCCCGTGGGGCTGGCAGCACACCACCCGCGGAGCCGCTGGGAGCGTGACCTGGCGGTCCAAGAGCGGAAAGGAAGTTGCCCTCGAGCGGCGGAGCTTCCACTACCTCGGCCATCCGGACCCCAAAACCTGGAGCCTCTCGGTTGCCTCGGTGATGGTTCCGGGAGCCGACGTGGAGGAGTTGGTGGTGTCGTCGTCGGCCGTTAAGGGCCGGCACGGAGCCGGCTACGGCGGAATCTTCTGGCGGTTCGGCGCATGCGCCGGTGACCCGGTGATCCTCTCCGCCGCTGGAGACGGCGAAGCTGCCGCCCACGGTTCACTGTCATCCTGGCTCTCCATCTCCATGAAGAACGACGGCGAACCCGTCAGCGTGGTGCTCTTCCAGGAGGTCCGTGAGCCCCGGATCCCTGCACGGGGCAGCGAACGCCTGCTCCCGTGGTTCGTCCGGGCGGACGGCTACCTCGGAGCAGGACCCGCCGTGGCTTGGGCCGAACCGGCACGGGCCACCAGCGACCATCCGTTGAGGCTGAGCCTCAACGCCGTAATCCATGACGGTCCCGTGGACACCAGCACCCACGCCCTTGAACTAATACAGCAGCACCCCCGAATCAGCCACACCAGGACACCAGACAGGACGCCATGACAACCCGGCCCCCCACACCCGTGTACACCAACCCCGTCCTGAACGGTGACTGGCCTGACCCCGACGCCGTTCAGGTTGACGGGACCTATTACCTCATCGCCTCGAGCTTCAACCGCGTGCCAGGTTTGCCTGTCCTGCGGTCCCGGAACCTCGTGGACTGGGAACATGCCGGACACGCGCTCGCCGAACTGCCGCAAGGCAGCCACTACTCCCTGGTCCGGCACGGGAGCGGAGTGTGGGCGCCGGCGCTGAGGTATCACAACGGCCGCTTCTGGATCTTCTACCCCGATCCGGACCACGGGATCTTTGTGCTCAGCGCGGAAAGGGCAGAAGGGCCGTGGAGCGCGCCGCACCTGCTCTACGCCGGGCGCGGCCTCATTGATCCCTGCCCGTTGTGGGACGAGGACGGCGAGGCCTATCTGGTGCACGGCTGGGCCCAAAGCCGGATCGGCGTCAAAAACCGGCTCACCGTCCATCGGATGAGCCCGGACGCCGGCAGGCTCCTTGACCATGGCACGCACGTGGTCAATGGTGCCGACCTGCCCGGCTACACCACCCTTGAGGGCCCGAAGTTCTACAAGCGTGACGGCTGGTATTGGATTTTTGCGCCGGCAGGTGGCGTGGCAACGGGCTGGCAGTCGGTGTTCCGCTCGCGGTCGCCTTTCGGCCCGTATGAGGAGCGCCGGGTACTGGAGCAGGGGGAAACTGCAGTCAACGGGCCGCACCAGGGGGCGTGGGTGACCACTCCCGAGGGTGAGGACTGGTTCCTGCACTTCCAGGACCGCGGCCCCTACGGCAGGGTGGTCCACCTCCAGCCGATGGGCTGGTGCGCCGACGGCTGGCCCTGGATGGGAGAAAGCCCTGACGACGGCGGCACGGGAGTTCCGGTGGCCAGCCACACCTACCCGGCAGGTACCGTCCCTGAGGACGTGGCTCCACCGATGAGCGACAATTTCACTTCCCCCTGGCTGGGGCCGCAGTGGCACTGGCAGGCGAATCCGCGGGAGTCGTGGTCGTTCCAGGGCGGGGGAGGGCAGCTGGTCCTCCGTCCGCAGGCCAATGATCCCGTGAACCTTCGGGAACTGCCCAACGTCCTGGGCCAGATCCTCCCCGGCACGCCGTCTACCTTCACCACGGTTCTGGAGCTTGCTGATGTCCCGGAGGGCACCCGCGCCGGGGTGGTGGTTCTGGGGCAGCAATACGCGTGGCTGGGCATCATCAGGACCGCCGACGGCTATGTCCTGGGGAGCGGAAAGGGCGGAGAAGGCCCGCACGAACGGCCGCTCGGACGCCGTATTCCTCTTGACAGCCCCAGGATTGAGCTCCAGATCCGCACTGACGGGACTCCCCGGTCCACCTTCGCCTGGCGGGCAGGGGCTGGCGAACCCTGGGAGGTGCAGGGCTGGAATTTCGATGTAGTCCAGGGGAAGTGGATCGGCGCGGAGCTCGGGCTGTTCGCGACGTCACCGCTGGGCTCGCAGGAAAAGGGCAATGTTATCGTTGGACCCGTGCGGGTGGATACTGCGCCGGTCAGCCGGCCGGCTCCCCGGCATTACGCCGCAACTTCCTCCACATGACCGCAAGGACCGCCCCGTTGAGCCCCACTCCGCGTCCCAAGATCGCCGACGTGGCCGTGGCGGCAGGCGTCTCAGTTCCCACGGTGTCCAAAGTCCTCAACGGCCGTTCGCACGTTTCCGAGGCCACCCGCGCCCGGGTGCGGAAGGCGCTGGAAGAGCTCGACTACACCAAGCGGAACGTCCCCGCCACCCAGCCGGGGCTTCTCCAGCTGGTGGTCAACAACTTCGATTCACCCTGGGTGCTGGAAATCCTGGAGGGCGCGGAGGCGGCGGCTGCACGGCTCGGCTACTCCGTGGTCTACACAAGGGCTGAGCACGCGAGCGCTGAGAACTGGCGCAAGCTCAGGGAATCATCAGCCAACCGGCTCGCCGGGGTGGTGCTGCTCGCCCCGCGGATCGGCTCAAAGCTGGTGACCACCCTGCGCAGCCTGAACATCCCGGCCGTGGCTGTGGACCCCGAGGGCAGCGAGGGGCTCACCATTCCCAGCGTCAGCCCGGCGTCGTTCTCCGGAGCTCTTTCAGCGGTGGGGCACCTGCTGGGACTTGGGCATCGCAGGATTGGCATCATCACCGGCCGCGGCCATGGTTCCGGCCACAGCCGGGCGCGGTATGCGGCGTACGCCGCCGCCCTGCATGAGGCAGGGCTGCCGGTCCTGCCGGAACTGGTGCGCGACGGCGATTTCAGCATTGAGGCGGGAGTGCGGCACGGCGGGGACCTCCTGGACCTGCCCCAGCCTCCCACCGCCATTTTCGCTGCCAACGATCTCCAGGCGCTCGGTGTGATGAATGCAGCCGCCCAGCGCTCGCTGAAGGTACCGGCGGACCTCAGCATTGTGGGTTTTGACGACATCGCCCAGGCCGCGCTGATGTCGCCGCCGCTCACCACCGTTCGGCAGCCGCTGGCCCAGCTGGCCTCCATGGCAGTGGGTATTCTGGCCGAGCAGCAGGAGCAGCAGGGCCCTGCGGTTCCGGCGGCATTGGAACTTGCCACCGAGCTGGTGGTCAGGGGAACCACCGCGCCGCCCTTACGTTAGGCGTCCCTGGCCCCCTCAACCGCAAGAGTTTTTGTCCATTTGTGGCGACTTCCGAGGCTCGGAAGTCGCCCGACCTGGACAAAAACTCCAGGCGACTGAGCGCTAAACCTTAGGTGCGCCCAGCACCAGGTTCTTGAGGTCGTCCAGGGTCTGCTGCATGTGGTCATCCATGGCTTGCCGGGAACGTGAAGGGTCCCGGGATTCCAGGGCCTCCGCGATGTTCTGGTGGTGCGCGATGGCGTGGACCTGGATCTCCGGCACCGCCGACGTTTCGGCCCGGCGTTTTGCGAGCACGCGGTGCAGCGGTTCGAAGAGTACCGCCACAAAAACATTCTCGGACGCGTGCAGGATGAGGTCATGGAAGGCCAGGTCGGCTTCCACAAACGCGGGGAGGTCGTTGACTTCGTTGGCTGCGCGCATGGCGGCCACACACTTGTAGAGCGCCTCGACGTCTGCGTCCCCAATCCGGCCGGCTGCCAGCTCGCAGGCTCCCGTCTCCAGCATCCGGCGCAACTCGATGAGCTGCACGGAGGCGTCAGCCTCGTTTTTCCCTTCGGAGGCTGCGCGCAACACCGCTTCGAGGGACGCCCAGCGGTTGAGCGGGTTCACAAAAGTGCCGCGGCCGCGCTCGACGCTGAGGATGCGCTGCGCTTCCAGGGTTTTCATGGCCTCGCGCACCGTCATCCGGCTGACTTCATGCTTGGCACTGAGTTCATGCTCTCCCGGCACGCTGGCTCCGGGCGGAAACTCTCCCGCGATGATCCGGTCCAGAAGCTCGTCGGCGACTACACCGACCAGTGATTTCCGTGCCATGCTTCCCCCTCTTAGCCCTGCCTAAATATGTCTGACAAGTCTACTTGCGCGTTCGAATGTGGTGTGCCACACTTTTGCTAAATGTTAGATGTCAGACATCTTACAGATGTGTTTCCATCAATGATTCGACCCACAATGGAGTGAACAGTGAAGCTTGAAGCAGACGTTCTGGCCGCCTTTCCGGCCGAGGTCCGGATCCCAGCCAGGCTGGTTGCCGAAACCCTCGCCGCGTCCAATGCAGAAACTCCCGGCATCCTTGTAGTGCTCGACGACGACCCCACAGGAACGCAGTCCGTTGCGGACCTTCCCGTGCTGACCCGCTGGGATGTGGAGGACTTCACCTGGGCCTTCGCACAGGCCAAGCCGGCCGTTTACGTCCTCACGAACACCCGCAGCCTGGATCCGGCAGAGGCAGCTGCCAGGAACGCGGAGATCGTCCGCAATGCCCTGGCCGCCGCGGCGGATGACGCGCTCCGTGTCCGCTTTGTCAGCCGCAGCGATTCCACCCTCCGCGGCCACTACCCGCTGGAACCTGACGTCATTGCCGCCACCGTTGCTGAGGTGAGCGGTGGAGACACGGATGGTGTGGTGCTGGTTCCCGCTTTTCCCGACGCCGGCCGCGTCACCATCGGCGGTGTCCACTACATGCGCGGAACCGGGGAGGACGCCGTACGCCTCACGCCGGTATCGGACACCGAATTCGCCAGGGACGCAAGCTTCGGCTTCGCCAACTCCGAGATGGCCAGGTATGTGGAGGAGAAGTCAAAGGGCCGCTTCGCAGCTGAATCCGTGATTGTCCTGGACCTGACCATCATCCGTGCCTCGGCAGACCCGCAGGTCACCGCCGCAGCCATCGCCGATGCCATTGCGCCTGCCGCGCACTCCACGCCCATCGTGGCGGACATCGTCACCGAGAATGATCTTCGCGCCCTTTCGTTGGGCCTGGAAGAGGCCGAACGGCGCGGCAAGAAGCTGCTGTACCGCGTGGGCCCGCCCTTTGTCCGTGCCCGCATCGGCCAGGAGATCCGCACCGAACTCAGCGGGGCCGAAGCTTACGCGGGAAACACACCCTCGATGGCGGGCGGCCTGATCGTTGTCGGCTCGCACGTGGGTGTCACCACGCGTCAGCTCAAGGCCCTCACGGACCAGCACAGCGCCGCGCGGATCGTGGAAATCGACGCCGAAAAGCTGCTTGCCGCCGAAACCGAAACGGGCAGTGCGGCTGCCTACCTCGACGAAACAGTGGACACGGTAGTTGACGCTCTCCACGGCGGTGACGTCATCGTCCATACCAGCCGCCTGCTCATCAAGACCGATGACCCGGCCGAAAGCCTGCGGATCGCACGCACTGTATCCGCCGCCGTCGTCGCCGTGGTGAACCGGACACTGAAGACCTTTCCGCCGCGATTTGTCATTGCCAAGGGCGGCATCACCTCCTCGGATGTTGCCGCACACGGGCTCGAAATCAGGCACGCCATTGTCCGGGGCCCCATGCTTCCGGGCATCGTCTCGCTTTGGGAGCCGGTGGACGGTCCCGCGAAGGGCATTCCGTACATCGTGTTCGCGGGCAACGTGGGTGACGACGACTCCCTGGCCCAGGTCACCCGCAAGCTCAGCAACACCTTCTAATCCCCACCGGCTCCCAACCCTCGCAAGTCCGCACCGGCTCCCAACCCTCGCAAGCTCGGATCGGGGCCCTCGCCGGCGCGGCTCCCCGGATCGGGGCCCTCGCCGGCGTGGGCCCACCACCTCCCTCTCTAACCACCACGTATTCAACGGAGAAAACAATGTCTGCAAACTACAAAGTCACAGTTCTCGGCCTTGGCGCCATGGGCCTGCCCATGGCGACGCGCCTGGCGAGCCAGCTCACCGTCCACGGCTTCGACATTGCCGGGCCGCGCCTGGCGCTCGCCGAAGAAGCCGGAATCCACACCTTCAGCTCAGCCCGCGAAGCTTCCAAGGGTGCCGACGCCCTGCTGCTCGCGGTCCGCAACGGCGAACAGCTCAACGATGTCCTCTTCGGCGAGAACGGCGTGGCCTCCGTGCTGGAGCCGGGTGCCGTGGTGATCCTCGGCAGCACAGTGGGCACGGAAGCCATTCCCGCCACCGTAGACCGCCTGGCCGAATACGGCGTCGAGCTTGTTGACGCACCCTTGTCCGGCGGGCCCAAGCGAGCCGGCGAAGGCGACCTGCTGATCGTCGTGGGTGCCTCGCCCGAGGCCCAGGAAAAGGCCCGGCCCGTGCTGGAACTGCTCGCGTCCACCCTGACCATCGTGGGCGACAAGCCCGGGGACGGCCAGGCGCTCAAGACCGTCAACCAGCTCCTGTGCGGCATCCACATCGCCGCTGCCGCAGAGGCCATGGCCCTTGCCGACGCGCTTGGCCTGGACCAGGCCAAGACCCTCGCCGCCCTGGAAGCCGGCGCGGCCGGGTCCTTTATGCTCTCCAACCGCGGCCCCCGCATCCTGGAGGCCTACACGGAGGACGGCGCTGAAGTCCTGTCCCGCCTGGACATCTTCGTCAAGGACATGGGCATCGTGGGCAAGGCCACCCGCGCCGCCGGACTGGCAGCCCCGGTTGCCGCTGCAGCAGAACAGCTCTACCTTCTCGGCCAGGCCCAGGGCCTCGCTGCAGCCGACGATTCCGCCGTCATCAAGGTGGTAGCGCCCACAAAGCGCACCGCGAACCAGCCGTAACCGCCCCCAAGCCCGACGACGGCGGTCCCCCCTCCGCCGTCGTCGTACCACCCCGAAGTACTCCCTTTAAATCCCTGAAAAAACCTGCGCCCGATTGCCTGTCTTCTGGAAGACTGGCTTGTCAAAGGAGACACCCCCAATGAACCCCCTGACTAACTCACTGATGGTTCGGGCGGCCGACGCCCCTGCCATCAAACCAGCTGTGGAGCTGGGTACTCCGCTGCTGCTTACCATCGCCGCCATTGGCATCGCCGTCCTCCTGGTGATGATCATCCGCTTCAAGATCCAGGCCTTCGTGGCCCTGCTGACCGTGAGCATCATGGTGGCCGTGGCCGCCCAGATTCCGCTCAAAGACGTCTTCACCGTGGTGGCCACCGGCGTCGGCGGGACCATGGGCAAGGTGGCCCTGCTGATCGCCCTCGGCGCAATCCTGGGCAGGATGATCGAGGTCTCAGGCGGCGTCCAGTCGCTGGCATCGCACTTTACGGAGAAGCTTGGCGCTAAGCGCGTGGCCGTCGCCCTGACCGCCGTGGGCTTCCTCGTTGCCATCCCGGTCTTCTTCGAGGTGGGCATCATCGTGCTGGTTCCCATCGTTTATGCCTTCGCCAAGATCGCCAACGTGCACCCGGTCAAGTTCGGCCTTCCCATGGCCGGCATCATGCTGGCCATCCACGTCGCCGTCCCGCCCCACCCCGGCATCGTGGCCGGCGCCGGTGTCTTCGGCGCCGACATCGGCCTTATCACCCTTATCTCGCTGGCGATCTGTGTGCCCCTTGGCTTCCTGTCCTACTGGGTGGCCAGCATCATGAACCGCAAGGAATACGAGCTGCTCCCGTCCGTCAAGGCGCAGGTGGACGAATTCGGTTCCGATTCCCTGGTGAAGGTTGGCCACGAAGGCCCCGGCGCCCTGGCCATTGCTCCGCCCCGCCCGGCCCTGATCATCTTCCTTATCGCCGCCCCGATCGTGCAGATCCTCATCGGCACCCTGGGCACGCTCACCATCCCCAAGGACAACGGCCTGTACGGGCTGGCGGCCT
Organism: Arthrobacter sp. CDRTa11; assembly: GCF_026427775.1. Classification (NCBI taxonomy): domain Bacteria; kingdom Bacillati; phylum Actinomycetota; class Actinomycetes; order Micrococcales; family Micrococcaceae; genus Arthrobacter; species Arthrobacter sp. CDRTa11. Next base: position 533,262 of record NZ_CP044532.1, read on the forward strand.
TCATCGGCAACCCGTTCTTCGCCCTCCTCGTCGCTGTTGGCCTCTCCTTCTTCCTGCTGGCTGTCCGCCGCAACTGGTCGCTCAAGGAAACCGGTGAGATCTTCGAAGGTGCACTCCCTCCCATCGCCTCCATCTTGCTGGTGGTTGCCGCCGGTGGTGTGTTCGGTGAAGTTCTGCGGACCTCGGGAATTGGCGCCGCGCTCTCTCAAACCCTGGACCACCTCGGCCTGCCGGTCATCGTCCTGGGCTTCGTGATCTCGCTGGCCCTGCGTGCTGCACAGGGCTCAGCCACCGTCGCGATCGTCACCACCACCGGCCTGCTCACCTCCGCGGTGATGGAAGGCGGCTACTCGCCGGCCCAGATCGCCGTGATCGTCATCGCCATCGGCTTCGGCTCGCTGGGCCTGTCGCACGTGACCGACGCCGGATTCTGGACAGTGGTGCGCTACTACGGCCTCACCGTCTCCGACGGCCTCCGGACCTGGACCGTCCTCACCACCATCCTCGGCCTGGCCGGGTTCATCCTCACCTTCGTAGCCTGGATCCTGGTGGGAGGCCTGGGCGTCTAATGCGCACCCGACTTGACCCCCTGGTTACCTCCACGCTCCAGCAGGGCTCCGCAGTTCCGGCCTTCACGTGCTACGACTTCACCACCGCCATGGCTGTGGTGGGTGCGGCGGAGGAAGCCGGCCAGGGCGTCATCCTGCTGGTGGCACCCAAGACAGCCGGAACCGTCAACGGCCTGCGCCTGACCTCGGCCCTCCGGGGCCTGGCGGACGCCGCCGCCGTCCCCGTGTCGGTGCAGCTTGACCATGCATCGGATCTGGGTGTGATGATCGACGCCGTCGCCGCGGGGGCGGACTCCGTCCTCGCGGACGGCTCGTCCCTTCCGTATGAGGACAACATCGCGCTGGTCCAGGCGGCGCGCTCGCTGCTGCAGGCAAAGGGCTACGCCGGCATCGTCCTTGAAGCGGAACTGGGTGGACTGGCCGGTGACGAGGACCGCGCATTTGGTGCGGACCAGGCCGGCGTCGCAGTGGCTGGCCTGACTGATTCCGCCCAGGTGGAGGACTTTGTGGGCCGCACCGGCGCTGAACTCCTGGCCGTAGCTGTGGGCAACGTGCACGGCAAGTACAAGGGGGAGCCGCAGCTGCGGTGGGACGTGCTCCAGGACATCGCGGTGCGGACCCACATTCCGCTGGTGCTGCACGGCGCATCAGGCATCCCGGCCGATGAACTGGTCAAAGCCGCGGCCATGAACGTGGGCAAGGTCAACTTCAATACGGAACTGCGCACGGGCGTCCTGTCCACGCTTCAGCAGCACCTTCCCGGACACCGCGCCGACGGCGAAAACCTCCAGGGCCTGCTGGGGCATTGGAACAGCTCGGCGCGGGGGTTCGCCACGGGCGCGCTGGGTATGCTCACGCGCTGACCGTGAGGAATGGGAGGTTAGGATCAAGCCATGATCCTGGCCTCCCTTCTTTTTGCCTTCATTGCAGCTGCCCTCCACGTGTACATCTTCACCATGGAGTCCCTGACCTGGACCACGCCCGCCACGTGGAAGCGCTTCGGCCTGGCTTCCCAGGCTGACGCCGAGACCACCAAGTCTCTGGCCTATAACCAGGGTTTCTACAATCTGTTCCTTGCCATCGGAGCGTTCATCGGCGTCGGCTGTGTGGCATTTGCGTCCCAGGGCTCAGCCCAGGCGGTGGTGGGCTGGACGCTCATCTTCAGCTGCTGCGGCTCCATGCTGCTCGCCGCGCTGGTGCTTGCCCTGAGCGGGAAGAAGAACCTCAGGCCTGCAACCATCCAGGGCACCACTCCGCTGTTGGCCGTTGTGCTCGGGATCCTTGCGGTAACCCTCTAAGCGCGTCTCGACTTCAGCAGGCCCCTTGCTGGCCGCCGCCGCGCCTCGGGCGGACAATGGAGCTAACAACAGCATCCAGTGTTCGTAGGGACCGCACGTGAGTGGTGTGAAGGAGCAGGGGCCAACCCCCGGGCGCGAGCCGGTCAAAGGCGGCGAGCCGGTAAAGGGCGGCGAGCCGGTCACAGGGCACGAACCGGTGGAGCGAGATCTGGTTATTGACCTGGTCCGCTTCTTCTGCCTGGCCCTGGTGGTCGTCGCACACTGCATGATGGTGAGCCCGGTCCTGCACCCGGACGGCACTGTCACCACGGAAAACACCCTCACTGAGCAGAACTGGTTTCAGCCCGTCACCTGGATCTTTATGGTGATGCCGTTGTTCTTTGTCACTGGCGGGACCACAGGCCTCCAGTCCTGGCGGCGGCTGAAATTCCGCGGAGGCACCGGCTTTGACTTCGCCCAGGCACGGCTCCTGCGGCTGGTCCGCCCGGCGGCGGCACTCCTGGCAGCCATGTTCCTGGGACTGTGGGCCGCACTGCTCCTTGGCGTGGACCCGCAAGTGGTTCAGCTGATGGCCACGGGCGCCGGAATGCCGCTCTGGTTCCTGGCTGCCTACCTTGCCGCGCAGCTGAACATTCCGCTGCTGGCCAGGTTCCATGACCGCGCCCCCTGGCTGACCCTTGGCATCCTTGCCGCCCTGGTGGTGGCCGTGGACTGCCTCCGTGGGGCCCTTCCGTTGCTCGCCTACGCGAACCTTGTTTTCCTGTGGTGCACGGTTCAGCAGCTGGGCTTCCTCGTGGCTGATGGCGTTTTCGCCAGGGTATCCCGTTCCGGGCTGGTGGGCCTGATCCTGGCCGCAAACCTCCTGCTCGGGCTGCTGGCCGGGCTGGGCCTGTACTCCGGGAACATGCTGGTCAACCTGAATCCGCCCAACCTGTGCCTGCTGCTGCTGGGCGTGTCGCAGGCCGCGGTGCTGGAGCTTTTCAGGCCTGGGCTCGATTGGGTTTCCCGGCTGGGGTGGGTGCGCGGTGTTGTGGCCGTTGCGGGGCGGCGTTCCATGACGGTGTACCTGTGGCACCTGCCCCTGCTCGTGGCCATGACCGGGATACTGCTCCTGACGGACTTTCCCAAACCTGCCGCCGGCACCGCCGCCTGGTGGTGGGCGCGGCCCTTGGTACTGCTGGGCGTGGTGGCCCTCCTGCTGCCGGTGCTGGCCTTTTTCGGCCGCCTTGAGGAACGTCCGACGGCGTCTGTCCACACCCGCGGACGGCCCCCGGCCGCAGTGGTGACTGCCGCCGTCGTGGTGTTCATCCCGGTGGCGGACGCCGCTCTCAACGGCCTGGCACTAGGCCTGCTGGGAGGCGGCGCGGCCTGCTTTATGCTGGCCGCACTGCTCCTGGGCAGGGTTCCCGAACGCCTTCCCGGCGTGAACGATGCGGCATCAGGTGAGCAGGCCAGCCTGCCAGGTACGGGAGCCGGGGGAGGGTCGGGTGCCTCAAACGGCGGGGCATTGCCAGCGGGGCCAAGTAGTGCCAATGTCGAACCATGACTGAGAACATGATTTCCACAGAGGACGAATTCCGTCCTGACGTCTCAATGGCCAGGAACGATGCGCAGCACTGTTACGAGCTGCAGGTGGGCGGGAAGATCGCCGTTCAGTCCTTTTTCCTGGACAAGCCCGGACACGTGGATTTCACCCACGTGGAAACCGCCGAAGGTTTCCAGGGACAGGGGCTGGACAAAGTGCTGGTCCACTTTGCGCTGGACGATGTGGTGGCAGCGGGAAAACGGATCATTCCGCGCGACCCATTTTTTGCCGAGTACCTGCGCCTCCATGAAGGCTACGAGCAGCATGTGGACTGGCCGGAGGGGTAGCCGGGAGAGGTAACTGGCCAGCCTGTGGACAGTAGCCCGGACAGCAGGCTGACCGCTGTTGTTGCCGCCCAGGCGGTCAGTAACCAGGTGGTCAGTAACCAGGGGTGTCAGTCAAAGTGCGTGACTGACCCTCGGGTGGAAAATGCTGCGACCAGGTTCTCGGCGACGGTCCGCAGCTTTTGGTTCCTGCCGCTGGAGGTCTTGACCAGGATGGCCATCGCTTCCTCCTGCGAGCAGCGGTTCTGACCCATGATGATTCCGGCGGCCAAGTCAATCGCGGTCCGTGATTCCATCGCCGCCTTAAGATCTGCCGCCAACTGCTGGCCGGCAGCCACGCGGACAGCGAGCCGCAGTGCGCTTTGAGCGTGCGAGGCGAACAGTTCGGCGCTCTCCAAGGCAGTGGAATTGAACGCGTTCACGGCGGGAGCGAAGATGTTGAGTGCAGCCCGGGCGTCCTCGTCCAAGGTGAGGGGAACGGCAAGAACGCTCAGCTGGCCAAGCTCCGCAATTGCCTGGCCGTATTCCGGCCAGCGCGAGTCCCGCCGGGTATCCGGGACCAGCACAGTGGTTCCGGTATTCATCGCATGAAGGCAGGGCCCTGCGCCATAGTTCTGCTGGATCTCGTCCATAAGACGGGCCTGTTGATCGCTCCACGCAGCAGTGGTGGTCCGGCGGCGCCGGCTCAGGGTGACGGCGCACACCACCGGCAGCTCCATGGAACTCGAGACAGCCCGGGCCGCATAGTCGCAGAGTTCATGAAGGAACTCGTTGACGTCGCGGCTGTCGATGACGAGGTTCTGAAGCTGCGCCGTGACCGCGGCCTCGGAACGAACTGAGGTGTCAATCGCTGACTTGTCCATACCCCATTCTAGTGCCGTCCTGTGACAAAAGGCCGGGCCCAGTGCAGGTATCAGGGCGCCGCGTCAAAGAGGCGCGCCGTAATCTTTATGGCCAAACTTGTGACCTGCGCAACATGTTCGTAAAGTCATTGGTGGGCCATGCAGCCGGCCCGTTAGATCCTTCCGTGGAGATTCCTGTGAGCCACAAACTTTCCCACCACAAGCTGCGTGTTGTTGTCCACGTTGACCTTGACCCGGGACACATCACGGTAGAGGTTGGCGGATGCCTGACACATTCGAACTTTCCGGCCTTGCTCCACCTGCTGCTGCGGGCCCAGCGCCTGTCCTTCAGCCCCAGCATTGCGCTGAACCTGCGGCGGGCCATTCACTTGGACGCCGGCGTCCTTGCACATCTTCGCCACATCGCCAGTCCTGGGTCCCATGGTGCGGGCCAGCATGCGGCCATCCACCACGAAATGGGTATGGCGGCAGCGGCGGCACTGGAGGAAGCTGACGATTTCCATCTGACCATCATGGAACCCGTGTACCTGCCGGTATGCCCCATCCATTCCGCGAAGGAGTTGGCGGAAGCGCGCCTGGACGTGGCGCAGGCAGCCCTTCTGGAGCACCCGAACCAGCCCACAGACCCGCCCCACCCGGTCCGGCCAAGCCGGTCCGCCAGCGCTAAGCGCATCCAGCGCGAACGGTCACTTAAGGCCCACAAGGTCCATTTTTAGAGGGTTGCCGACGGTTAAGTAGCGTGCCCGCAGTTCAGGTGCCCGGCGCCTTAATAGCTCGGCTTAATTGCTCGGCGCCGTTAATTGCGAGGTGCCTTAGCTGCGGGTGCTGATGACTGGCGATGAAGGGCGGGTTAGGTGCTCCTGCGCCGCCATTGCACCGCGTGCCAGAACAGCAGGGAGATGACGGTCAACGTTCCGGCCAGGGGTGCAAAGCTCAGCACGAAGAAGGCCACCTGGGGTCCCATATTGCCGGGTATCGGGCCCTGGGAAAAAGCGTTGACATAGCCCCAGACGGCCGCGGCGTTCAGTCCTACGGCCAGGATCCAGAGGATGATGATGAACGGATTGAGGCGGAGGTTGCCCGCCTGACTGCCTGGTGCTGCCCCAGTGCCGGTGCTGCCGGCAGTTTCCGGATCAACGGCCCGGCCGTTCTGGTCCACTTCACGGAATCCGATGCCGTTGGACTCTGTCTGCTCCACGTTTCCCCTTTTGATTCGTGTGGCCCCGCTGCTGGTACAAGACCCTACCCCCTGGCCGCGACTGCCCTGCAATGGGGAGTGTCTGCTGCAGGCACCCTCCCGAGCACTCCCCGCCACTCCCGGACAACAGACGCCCTTTCAAGCGGCGTATTTTGCACCTCTTTGGTGTTCGGTGCCAGTCAATGACGCGCGTTTGCCCCTAAAGCACCCGTCATTTAGGGGCTGAAGATAAATACATCACAAAAGTTTGACGAAAAGGCTGTCCTAAGTAAGGCTTACCTTGCTCCTCTCCCCATCGTCGACTTAAGGATGACTCCCGTGCCACTGCTGCCCCGTGTTGAAGAGATCTATGTGGATGAAGGCCGGGGCACCGAAGCCTCGCCGGGGCAAGACTTTGCGTCCCGGGTGGAACTCGCCCTGGCCGCCACCAACCATCTGTTCAACGCCCGCAACTCGCCGCGTTACGTGGCGCAGGTGCTGCAGGGTGTCAACGCGGTGGCCACCAAACTGGACCGGACCACGCAGCCGTTCACCGGCGTCGGGCCCACGGAACTGAAGGCGCGCATCGGTGCGGTGGATCTTGACCGGCCGTTGCCTGATACCGCTGCCGCCCTGGAGGAGCTGGAGTCCGTCTACCTGCGCGACGCCATCTACTTCCACGATGCCAAGTACGCAGCCCACCTGAACTGCCCCGTGGTGATCCCGGCGCTGGTGGGAGAGGCCATCCTCTCGGCAGTGAACTCTTCGATGGATACCTGGGACCAGAGCGCCGGCGCCACCATGATCGAGCGCCGGCTCATCGACTGGACCGCCGAGCGGCTGCAGCTGGGGACTGCAGCCGACGGCGTGTTCACCTCCGGTGGGAGCCAGTCCAACCTGCAGGCACTGTTGATCGCCCGCAACCACGCCGTCGCGGGGCTGCGCCAGGAACCGGCCAACACCGGCCTCCGGCTGCCCGCACTGCTGGACAGGCTGCGCATCTTCACCTCGGAAGACAGCCATTTCAGCATCCAGAAGTCAGCCTCCATGCTGGGCATGGGATTCGACGCCGTGATCTCCGTCCGCTGTGCACCTGACCACCGGATGGACCCCGCCGCCCTCGCTGAGGCCATGGCGGAAGCGCACGACGCCGGGCTGGTCCCGATGGCGGTGGTGGCCACCGCCGGCACCACTGACTTTGGGGCAGTGGACCCGCTGCCGGAGCTTTCGGCCCTGGCCCGCGCCTACGGCGCGTGGCTTCACATCGATGCTGCGTACGGCGGCGGGCTGATGGTTTCGGGCCGCTACCGGCACCTGCTGGACGGAACCCGGCTGGCCGATTCCGTCACCGTGGACTTCCACAAAACCTTCTTCCAGCCGGTCAGTTCCAGCGCCCTGCTGGTCCGCGACCGCGCCATGCTGCGTCACATCACCTACTACGCGGACTACCTGAACCCCGAGAGCGCCGCCCTCGCAGAGATCCCCAACCAGGTGGATAAGAGCATCCAGACCACCCGGCGCTTCGATGCGCTCAAACTCTGGCTCACCCTGCGCATCATGGGTGCAGACGCTATCGGTGCCCTCTTTGACGAGGCGATAGACCTTGCCGCCCGCGTAGGCTCGCTTCTTGCCGCCGATGACGACTTCGAGCTCGCCGCCGAGCCCCAGCTGAGCACCCTGGTGTTCCGCTACCGGCCGCGGGTGGATACCCCAAGCGGCAGCCAGCGGATGTCTGAGGACGCCTCTGATCTCCTCAATCCCGCCATCCGCGCCGCGGTTTTCGCCTCCGGCAAGGCCGTTGTGGCCGGGACCAAGGTGGCAGGGCGGCACTACCTGAAATTCACGCTGCTCAATGCTGAAGCAACCCTGGAGGATATCGGCCAGATCATCAGCCTTCTTCGCAGCACGGGCGCCGGGCTCGTGCAGGACGGGCTGCTCCAGGACGAGGTGTCCGCATGAGCCACGTTTACGACTTCGCCGGCATCGGGGTTGGCCCCTTCAACCTTGGCCTCGCCGCACTCAGCGAACCCGTGGAGGGGCTGGACGGTGTGTTCCTGGAGCGCCGCGACTCCTTCGACTGGCACCCGGGCATGATGCTGGAGCCGGCCCACCTGCAGGTCCCGTTTATGGCGGACCTGGTGACGCTCGCGGATCCCACATCGCCCTACTCGTTCCTGAACTTCCTCAAGCAGACCGGGCGGCTCTACCGCTTCTATATCCGCGAGAACTTCTACCCGCTGCGCGCTGAGTACAACCAGTACTGCCAGTGGGTGGCCGGTCAGCTGCCATCCGTACGTTTTAACACAGCCGTGCTGAATGTGACCTACAACGACGGCGTGTACCGCCTGGCGGTGGAGGGACCGGACGGGGCAGAGGTGCTGTTGGCCCGCCGCCTGGTGTTGGGCACCGGTACGTCCCCGTACGTGCCGGCGGCCTGCGACGCAATAGTGGAAGCGGCTTCAAACGGCGGCGGGGTGGTCCTTCACAACGCCGACTACCTGTCCAGGAAGAGTGAACTGCAGGACAAGCGCAGCATCACCATTGTGGGCAGCGGCCAGAGCGCCGCGGAGATCTACTACGAGCTGCTTCAGGAGACCGACGTCCACGGCTACCAGTTGAACTGGGTTACCCGTTCCGGCCGGTTCTTCCCGCTGGAGTACACCAAGCTGACGCTGGAAATGACTTCGCCCGAGTACGTGGACTATTTCCACCGGCTGCCCCAGGACCAGCGCGATGGCCTGATCAAGAGCCAAAAGAACCTCTACAAGGGGATCAACTCCGAGCTCATCGATGCGATCTACGATCTCCTCTACACCAAGAGCCTCTCCGGCATAGTGGACACCCGCTTGCTGACGCACTCCTCCCTGACCAGCGCCGCCTGGGACCCGGCCGCACGTTCCCACACCCTGGAGCTGCACCACGAAGAAGAGGGAAGGTCCTACGCCCTGGACAGCGAGGCCGTGGTCCTGGCCACCGGGTACACCTACCGGGAGCCCGGCTTCCTTGCCGGTGTGCAGGACAGGATCGAACGGGACTCCTCCGGCAGGTTCGCCGTCAGCCGCAACTACAGCACCGGCGTCGAACCCGGGGAAATCTTTGTGCAGAACGCCGAGCTGCACACCCACGGCTTTGTGACCCCAGACCTGGGCATGGGCGCCTACCGCAACTCCTGCATCCTCCGGGAAATAACGGGCCGTGAGGTCTACCCGGTGGAGCGCAGCATCGCCTTCCAGGAGTTTGGGGCGCCGGCTACGGCCAACGCAGCAGTGACCGCCACGGCAGGGGCTTCAGTATGAGGTTTACGTTCCGCTGCCTGGACCCCCACGCCGATGCACCTCTTCTGCACAGCTGGGTGACCCAGCCCTACGCGTCCTTCTGGGGCATGTTGTCCTCCACGGTTGACGGGGTTGTGGAGGAATACTCCAAGATCCAGGCCAGTGGGCACCACCACGCCCTGCTGGGGCTCGACGGCGGTGTCCCCGCCTTCCTGATGGAGGAGTACCTCCCGTCTGCCTCGCCACTGGCCGCGGTTTACGCCGCCCAGCCCGGTGACATGGGAATGCACCTGCTGGTGGCGCCGCCGTCGGGAGGGCCTCAGCCCGGGTACACCACGGCGGTGATGGACGCCGTCCTGGACCGCCTCTTTAACAAACCGGGTGTGGAGCGCGTAGTGGTGGAACCCGATGCCAGGAACACCAAGATCCATGCCCTCAATGAACGGCTGGGATTCCAGCCCGCCGGGGTGGTGGACCTGCCGGACAAGCAGGCACTGCTGAGCTTCTGCTCCCATTCCGATTACCTCGCTGCACGGGCTGCCCTCCAACAGTCCGCAGACTCTTCAAACCCGATCCACCAGGGAGCATCACTGTGACCACCATTGCCATCTATCCAGACTTGCTCGCAGAAACCGCGGCCAACGCCGCCGTCCCGCATCTCACCCCGGAGCGGTGGGCCAGGGCCAACCGCCACCTGGTGCGCAAGGCGCTGGCCGAATTCCTGCACGAAAGGATCCTCACCGCCCAACGGATGGGCAGCAACGGCCCGGACTCGCCTGATGGGGTGGCGTCCTACCTGGTCAGCAGCGACGACGCTGCAAGCCAGTACTCTTTCAAAGCTCGGCTCCTTGCCCTGGACCACTGGTCCATCGACGGCGAGTCCATCCGCTGGACCCGGAACGGAAGCGAAGCAGCCCCGGATGCCCTGACCTTCATCACCGAATTCCGGAACACCCTGGGGATCCGGGAGGAGATGCTTCCTGTCTACCTTGAGGAAATCAGCAGCACGCTCGCCAGCCACGCCTACAAGCAGTGGATGGGCCAGCCGCTTGCCGGGGAGCTCGCCGCCGGAGTTACCGGAGGCAGCGATCCTGCTACCGACTTCCAGGTGCTTGAGCGCAGCATGACCGAGGGCCATCCCTGCTTCGTGGCCAACAACGGCCGGCTCGGGTTCGGCATCAGCGACTACCGGGCTTTTGCGCCCGAGGCGGGAGCTCCTGTCCAGCTGGAGTGGATCGCCGTGCACCGCAGCCAGGCGGTGTTTACCTCCAGCGCAGGGCTTGACTACCGGGCCCACCTGGAGGCTGAATTGGGCGCGCCGCTCGTGGCCGCCTTCGACGCCAAGCTCAGCGCGCAGGGCCTGGAATCCGCCCACTATTTCCTCATGCCGGTGCACCCGTGGCAGTGGGAGAACAAACTCACTGTCACCTTCGCCGCCGAAATAGCCCGCCACTTCATAGTCCACCTGGGGATAGGAACAGACAGCTACCAGGCGCAGCAGTCCATTCGCACGTTCTTCAGCACCAGCCACCCCGCCAAGAGCTACGTCAAGACGGCGATGTCCGTGCTCAACATGGGCTTTATGCGTGGTCTTTCGCCGCAGTACATGAAGGCCACCCCGGCCATCAACGACTGGCTGCGGGACCTGATCGGCTCCGATGCGGCACTCCAGCGCCGCGGCCTGGAAATGATCAGCGAAATTGCCGCCATCGGGTACCACAACAGCTACTACGAGGCCGCTTCCGCCAACGGATCCCCCTACCGGAAGATGCTCTCCGCCCTGTGGAGGGAGAGTCCGCTGCCGTTGCTCAAAGACGGCCAGCAACTGGCAACCATGGCCTCGCTCCTGCACGTTGATTCGGCCGGTAAACCCCTGGTCTCGGCCCTGATCGACCGGTCCGGGCTGGCCCCTGTTGAATGGCTGCGCCGGTACTTCGAGGTATACCTTGTCCCGTTGGTGCATTGCCTCTACCGCTATGAGCTCGCCTTTATGCCGCACGGCGAAAACGTGATCCTGGTGCTGGAGAACGGTGTGCCCGTGCGTGCGGTCATGAAGGACATCGCCGAGGAGATTGTGGTGATGGGGGACAGGCTGGACCTTCCCGAGGACGTGGCCCGGATCCAGGCGGACATTCCCGACGGCGAAAAGGTGCTGGCCATCTTCACGGATGTCTTCGACTGCATCTTCCGGTTCCTGGCCGCGCTGCTGGTGGAGGACGGCAAACTCAACCAGGACCAGTTCTGGGGCACCGCGGCCCAGGCTATCCGCGACTACCAGGCGGAGCACCCGGAATTGGCCAGCCAGTTCGCCCGCCATGACCTCTTCGCCGCGGACTTCGAATTGTCGTGCCTGAACCGCCTGCAGCTGCGGAATAACCAGCAGATGCTGGATCTCGCGGACCCGTCCGGCGGGCTGCAGATGGCCGGCCGGCTGGCGAATCCACTCGCCAGGTACGCGCCGCAGTCCTGATAACCCACCCGCTTTATCTCCAGGGCTGACGAAGCGCGAACGAACACTTGAGGTCCCCGCAGGGAGGGCCTCAAGTGTTCGTTCGCGCGGCTAGGCTGGGGCCATGACGACGCCACAGAGTACCGGGACCACGGCACTGATTACCGGAGCCACAGCGGGGCTGGGCGCCGAGTTCGCGCGTCAGCTCGCGGAGCAGGGGCACCACCTGGTGCTCGTGGCACGGGACAGCGGGCGGCTGGCCGCCAAGGCGCACGAACTGGAAAACAACTACAGCATCGACGTTGAGGTGATTGCCGCAGACTTGACCGACGACGACGGCGTGGCTGCCGTCGTCGAACGCCTTTCCGCTGAGGCACGGCCGGTGGAGATCCTGGTGAACAACGCGGGGTTCGGGCTGCTGCGGTCCTTTGAGGAAAATGACATCGAGGATGAAAAGGCGCATCTGAAACTACTCGTGGAAACGCCCATGGTGCTGAGCCATGCTGCGTTGCCGGGGATGCTGCGGCGCCGTTCCGGGAAGATTATCAACGTGGCCAGCGTGGCGGCATTCCTGCCGAGAGGGACCTACTCGGCGGCGAAGGGGTGGCTGGTGGCCTTCAGCCGCTGGGCCAACCTGGCGTACTCCCCGCAGGGCGTCACGGTCACGGCAGTGTGCCCCGGGCTGACGCACACTGAGTTCCACGACCGGATGGAGATGGACAAGTCAGTGGCGCCGCGGTGGATGTGGCTCAACCCCGAGCGTGTGGTCCGGGAGGGGCTGGCCGCCAGCCAGCACGGCAAGGCAGTTTGGGTCCCTTCCAAGAGGTACAGGGTCATGATGGCGGCGGCGCAGGTGCTCCCCGCCCGTCTGACAACAGGTCCGCCGCGAAGGGCGAGGTAGGCCTGCCCCTCACCGCAAGCACGACAAGGATCCCTATCAGGGCGCCCACCAAGGTCTCCACACCGCGCTCAAGAATCAGTACCGCGGGATCGATGGGCGCTGCGAGTTGCGTCATCAGCAGGATCACCGGAGTGAAGGACACCATGGCCAGTCCGTAATGCCGGGCCATGAACAGCTCCGTGGTGAACTGGAAGACGATGACCAGGATGGCCAGCACCGCCACGTGATGCACGGCGACGATTTCTACGGTTTGCCAGGGACCGGGAAGAAGTACGACGGCGGTGACCGCCAATCCGAAGAACGTCCCCACGATCCTGTGGATACCCCGGCGGACGCTGCTGGGAAGATCCGCACCTGCCAGCGGCACGGCCGCGGCCGCCATGGCCCAGTGCGGATGGCCACTTCCGCTGAGGACGCCCAGCGTGCCGGCCGCACCAACAGCCAGGACATACCTGGCGGCGTGGACCACGGCGGGCCTGGCCCCCACCGCCCGGAATGACACGATGTTCCTGGCAGCACCCGGCTGCCAGGCCCTCGAACGGACCCACCCTCCGAACCCGACGGCCAGGGAGAAAACCGCAGACCCGGCGGCGATCAGCACGGCTGCATACCAGGGGACGGCCAGGGGGACGGAAGCACAGGCGCCTAAAGCCAGGATTCCGAAGAACGGGCCATTGGGCTTGAGCCGTACCTTGTCCGCGAACAGTGACCCTGCGCCGGCCATCACGGCTTCGATCCCCACCAGCCACCACGAATGGAGTTGGGTGACGGAAAGGACCACCCCCACAGCTACGCCTGTCAGCAGCACGAGCGCCGCCTGTGCCTGGTGCTTTAGCCGGAGCTGGTGCGGTTCGGAGCGTCCGTACATCCCGGTCAGGGCTCCAAAGACTGCGTACATGATGAGATCCGCACGGCCCAGCAAAAGGAGTGTGAGTGAGGGAACGGCAACGCTGATGGCAACCCTGACTGCGGCGAGGCTGTCGTTGTCCGCCGGCTCCAGCCGGTGGAGCGCGCGCACCTGCTGCAAAACGGGCTTCATGCCGCCGATGCCACCCATCTTTTGTTTCACGTGGATCTTTTTCGAGACCCGGTTGCGGGCCCGGTTGCGGGCCTGGATGCGGCCGCTGGGGGCCTTTCGGAAGATATCATCCGGTGCCGCCGGAAGTCCTGCGGGCGGACCCGGAAGGTAACCTGTCACATCCCCAGCAGGCAGAGCCGAGGCCCGCCCTGCATGATTCCCCCAAGGAAATCACGCAGAGCGGGCCTCATGAGCGCGGGCTACAAGACGTATCCGGGACAGGCTGGGGCTACACGGAAGCCGGGACCCTGTCGTCTTGGGCGTCGGCAGGTTCCGCGTTGGCGGTGATGACGTCCTGGGTTTCGAACGGCATGTCGTCGAGGTCGATCAGCGGATTCTCATCCTGGGTGGCCACCAGTTCGCGCGCCTCTTCCTGGGTTGCCACGCTCGGCATGGAGCCGGGCAGCGGACGCTGGGCCGATTCCTTGAGGAAGTAAATGGTCACGGCACCAACGAGGGAGGTGGCCATCAGGTAGTAGGCGGGCATCATGTCGTCGCCGGTCGCCGTGATCAGCGCGGCAACAACGAACGGAGTGGTGCCTCCGAAGATAGCCACGGCGAAGTTGTAGGCGATACCCATGGCGCCGTACCGGCTGGCCGTCGGGAACTGCGCCGGCAAAGCCGAAGCGAGGTTCGCAACATAGAAGGCCACGGGAAAAGCGATCAGCGAAAGGCCTGCCAGCGTGGACCAGACTTCACCGACGCCGATCAGCATGAACGCAGGCGTTGCCAGCACCACGGTGCTGATGGCGCCGATCCACAACACCGGACGGCGGCCGATCCGGTCAGACAGCTTCCCGGTCAGGGGGATGCAGAGGCTCATGATGACCAGCACGGGAATGGTCAGCAGGGTTCCGTGGACAGGGTCGTAACCCTTTGACTCGGTAAGGTACGTAGGCATGTAGGACGTCAGGGCGTAGCCGGCGGTGTTCGCCGCGGCCACAAGGATCATCGCCACAATGAGTGAGCGCCAGTAGGCCTTCACAATGCCCACCGGCCCCTTGGAGGCATCAACGTCAGCGGAATCGGCATCCTGCGCGATCGATTCCTGGGCGTCGAGGGTGGCCTGGAACTGAGGGGATTCCTCAATCCTGTTCCTGAAGTAAATGGCGATCAGGCCCAACGGACCTGCAATCAGGAAGGGAATACGCCAGCCCCATTCCTCCATGGCGGCCTGGCCAAGGGTCAGCTGCAGGACAGATACCAGTGCTGCACCCAAGGCAAAACCAAGGTAGCTGCCCATATCCAGGAAGCTCGCAAAGTATCCCCGGCGCTTGTCCGGGGCGTATTCGCTGACGAACGTGGTGGCGCCAGCGTATTCACCGCCGGTGGAGAAGCCCTGGACAAGCTTCAGGACCACCAGCAGGACAGCGGCCCAGATGCCGATCTGCGCGTATCCGGGCAGCAGCCCGACGGCGAACGTGCTCGCAGCCATGATCATCAGGGTTGCAGCGAGTACCTTCTGCCGCCCGATCTTGTCGCCGAGCCAGCCGAACACCACGCCGCCCAGCGGACGCGCAATGAAGGTGGCCGCGAATGTTCCCAGCAGGAACAGCGTCCGGACGGCCGGGTCCGCCTCGGGGAGGAACACAGGTCCCATGGTGGTGATCAGGTAGCCGAACACACCGACGTCGAACCATTCCATGGTGTTTCCCACGATGGTTCCGCCGAGGGCTTTTTTCAGCATCGGCTGATTGACTACGTTGACGTCCGACTCTTTGAGCCGTCGCCGCGCGAGGAGCTTCGGTTTCCTTCCGCTCGCTGAGGTGACTGGTGCTGCCAATGTGTTGGTTCCGCCGGCGTTGTCTACGCCTGCTGAAGAGTCGGTCGTGCTTCGGTCTGTGGGCATTTGGGCGACTCCTATGGAGGTCATTTGCTTGCGACTTGTAGCTGCCCCGCTCCGGGCAGGCCTTCAATTTTACGCGAATCTCATGGCAACTGAGAGCTTCATGCCGTAAGCTCGCCCATTTGAGGGCGTTTTCGGGCGTGCTTCCAGAATTTGTTTTGGCCGCTTTGGCCGCGCCATTGCTGGCATCGGCGCGTCGAGTGCTGATGGTTACAGAATTTTTATCGTTTCCCCCTGCTGCTGAGGGTTGATCGGGCTCTGGATCCAGGCGAAAGTGACGGCGGCCACTGGCCGGCAGCCGTATTTGGGGGACCATCCGGTGCCCCACCAAGGGGGTTCACAAGTTCGCCGCTTGCTGCCTATTGTTGTGCCATGGGAACACTGATTTTTGAGTAGGCGGACGTTTGCGGCCCGCTTCAGCCGGCCCCCGTCCCTCCTTAACTCGGCAGACACGTCCGGACAAGCTGATCCTCCTCAGAAAGGTTCCATCAACATGACCAAAGACCACAGCCAGCCCACTCCCGGGGACGCACAGGCGCCGTCGGATTCTGAAAAGCCGGCAGATCCTGAAAAAGCTGAGTCGGGCGGCGTCCGGTCCCGGCTGACGGAAGCCCAAAAAGCCATGCTCGACAGCAAATCCCGTGGCGGAGGCGCCGGCCTCCAGAGTGTGGGCAAGAGTCACAAGCCCACCCACGTGAGCGGCAAACAAGGCCCGGCAGAAAAGAAAGTCCGCTGGTAATTCCGTCCTGACCTGCTTCACCAACCTACTGTTGAGCAACACTTCATTTCATTGGGGAAAGGAAGAAAGATGGCTGAAATGCACCCAGCAGGAAAGATCGAACCGGAGGTCGCGAGCCACCTCGCGGCAGCAATGGACACGCCCGCCATACCTGGCCCGGCTACCGTTCCGGTAACACCCGCCATGGCCGGGGAGCAGCATTGGCCGGACGGGAACGGCAGCAAACGGCACCCCAAAGAACGGGGCGCCGGCCACGGAAGGATCGGGCACGAGGCAGCTGTGACAGCGGTGCACCGGACCAGCCGGCCGCAAATGCCGCACTCGTCCTGATGAGGCGCATCTGACCTGACGACACGCAAAAGGCCTGGCGATACCCCTATTCGGGGGTCGCCAGGCCTGATGCGTGTCCTGGGGGAATATGCGCGTCGCCAGCTCGCCAGTGCCCGCACGGCAGTCCTGAACACTGCGGTCCAGCGCTGCGGCGTTCAGGACTCCGCCACAACGTCCCCCGGCTCCTTATCCACACGCCAGCCACGCCAGACAGGGTGCCGGAGCTTTCCGCTCCCCGTCCATTCACCGAAGGTCACTTCTCCCACGAGCTCCGGCGTGATCCAGTTCGCGTCCGCGGCGTCCTCGGCGGGAACGTCGTCGAAGGGGGAGGTCTTCCGTGCCAGCGCATCGACTTTGAGCCGGAGCTCCGTCAGTTCCCTGGTGCTGAACCCGCTGCCCACCCGGCCTGCGTACCGCAGCTTTTTCCCGTCCGGGATACCCACCAAGAGGGAACCGACCGAGCTGTTCCGTCCACCTTTGCCGGGACGCCATCCGCCCACCACTACTTCCTGGGTCTTTTCGAGCTTGATCTTGATCCAGGTCCGGGTGCGCTGGCCGCTGGCATAGCGGCTGCCGGTCCGCTTCGCCAGTACCCCTTCCAGGCCAAGTTCCCGGGCGCTCTCGAGGATGTGGTCGATCCGTTCGTCCAGCACCGGGGACAACTCAACAGGGCAAGCGGATGGTGTGAAAAATTCCTCCAGCCGCTGCCGCCGCTTCTCCAGCGGCCTGCGGCGCAGGTCTTCGCCGTCCTCGGACAGCAGGTCAAAAAGCATCAGCCGGACCGGGATGGACGCACGGGCCCTCTCGACGTCGTGGGGCCGGGTCAGTTTCATGCGTCCCTGCAGCCGACCGAAATCCGGTTTCCCGGAAGGCCCGACGGCGATGATCTCGCCGTCGGCGGCGAACGCCTGTGGCGGCCAGCAGGTCCGGACTGCCAATTCGGGATAGGTTGCCGTGACGTCGTTGCCGTTCCGGCTGAAGATGCGGATCCTCTTCTCATCGGCCACGATAACGGCGCGGACGCCATCCCATTTCAGTTCAAAATGCCAGCCACTGCCTTGGAGGTCCGCCGCTGTTCCCGACGTGGCCATCATCGGCCGGAAGTCCTCGGGGGCGGGCGCGGGCCCGGCTGTGGGGACGGCGTCAGCTGGCGCGGTGACCGTTGCTGCTGCAGCGGCGGGTCTACGTGCAGGGGCGGGGACGGCTGCGGGGGATTCCCGCTTCGCGGGCGCCGGCAGGTCCGCGGGCTCATCCGCGCCTTCGTCTGACCCGTCCTTCGACAATGGCGGACGACGGCGGCCGCCGTGGTGGTCTTTGTCCATCAGGTGGATCAGCCATTGCCCCTCGGTATCCTTCCCTCCGCCGCGGCCGGTGTTTATCAGGGCAAACTTTTTGGTTCCGCCGAGCCCGCCGCCCTCGGAGCCGGTTAGCGTGACGATGACTTCCCTGCCGTTGATCCACTTGTGGAGTTCGTAGGTTCCGTGGTCCCAGATGGTGACCTCGCCGGCGCCGTACTGACCCTTGGGGATAGTGCCTTCGAACGTGGCATAGTCCATCGGATGGTCCTCGGTCTGGACGGCCAGGTGGTTCTTGTCGCCTGAGTCCGGAACGCCTTTAGGCAGGGCCCAGGACACCAGGACGCCGTCGTGCTCCAGCCTGAAATCAAAATGGAGCCGGCTGGCGTGGTGCTCCTGGATCACAAAAGTGTTGCCGGGGCCCTCGGCACCGGTGAAGGGTTCCGGTGTTGCGTGCGGATCCCGCATGGAACGGTACTTCTGCAGGCGTGGATGCGCAGCGCCGTCGTCGTGATTTCCGGTGTTATCTGAATTGCGGTGGTTACCAGAGTCGCCGGGGTGACCGGCAGCTGTGGTGATGGCGGCGAAAGGGTCCTTGCCCGCGTGGACGCGGCGCATAACAGCCTTGTAATCGAGCTGCTGCAGATGCGGGGAACTCAGCTCGCGCCAGGTCCGCGGAGCGGCGACGGTGGGGGTGGGGCGGCCGCGGAGCGAGTAGGGCACGATGGTGGTCTTGGCCGCGTTGTTCTGGCTCCAGTCCACCAGGACCTTGCCTGTGCGGAGCGTTTTCTTCATATCGCTGACGGCAAGATCGGGGTGATCCGCCTCCAACGCGCGGGCCAGTTCCTTGGCGAAGGACGAGATCTGCTCCGAGCTCTGGGTCCCGTCCAATCCTGCGTAAAGGTGGATGCCCTTGCTGCCGCTGGTTACCGGAACCGGGGCCAGGCCCACGTCCTCAAGGATGGCGCGGGCCAGCCTGGCCACCTCCACGCATTCCTCCAGGCCGGCGCCTTCGCCGGGATCCAGGTCCAGGACGAGGCGGTCCGGGTTGAGCTGGTTGCCGTGGGAATCCACCCGCCATTGGGGCACGTGGATTTCCAATGAACCGATCTGGCCGAACCAGGTCAACGTGGCGCGATCATTGACCATCGGATAGTAAATGGTCCGTTCCTTGTGCGTGATGGCGGCCCGCGGGAGCCAGCCCGGCGCGGAATCTTCAAGATTCTTTTGGAAAAACACCTCTCCGGGATTGTCTGCGGTGCCCACCCCATTGACCCATCGCTTCCTGGTGGCTGGCCGGCTGGCGGCGGCAGGGATCAGGACGTGGGCGACGGCGGCGTAGTAGGCCAGGACGTCGGCCTTGGTAGTGCCGGTTTCCGGGTAGATGATTTTCTCCAGGTTGGTCAGGCTCATTTCCCGTCCCGCCACCCGGACCCGTTCCTTAGTGCCGGCCATGGGGCTTCACCTCAGGCGTTGTGTGATGTTCACTTGAGGGATGAGAGCCATCTGGAAAGGTGCCATCGCGTTCGGCCTGGTCAACGTGCCTGTGAAGGTCTATAGCGCCACCGAGGATCATGACATCAGTCTGCACCAGGTCCACAACGCCGACGGCGGCCGGATCCGGTATCAGCGCCGGTGTGAGGTCTGCAGCGAGATCATCGACTACTCGGATATTGAGAAGGCCTTCGAGGAAGACGGCAGGACGGTGGTCCTGTCCAAGGATGAGCTTAAGTCCATCCCGGCCGAGAACAGCCACGAGATCGAAGTGGTCCAGTTTGTGCCGTCCGAGCAGCTGGAACCAATGATGTTCGAGAAGAGCTACTACCTGGAGCCGGACTCCAAGTCGCCCAAGGCCTACGTCCTGTTGCGCCGGGCCCTTGAGGATACCGACAGGGTGGCCATTGTGCAGTTCGCCCTGCGCGACAAGACGCGGCTGGGTGCGCTCCGTATCAAGGACGACGTGCTGGTGCTGCAGTCCCTCCTGTGGCCGGACGAGGTCCGGGAAGCCAACTTTCCGGCGCTCGATGCGGACGTTCGGATTTCCCCGCAGGAGCGTGAGATGTCCGCCGCCCTGGTGGAGTCCATGGCCGCGGACTTTGAGCCCGAATCGTTCACTGACGAGTATCAGGTGCAGCTCCGCCAGCTGATCGATGCCAAGCTGGAACAGGGCGATGCGCTGGACACCGAGGCCACGTTCGGCGTCGAGGCTGGCGAGGGCAAGGGCGAGGTGATCGACCTCATGGAGGCGCTCAAGCGCAGCCTGGACCGGAAGCGTGGGGGCGGGCTGCCTGAGGCTGCCGAGGACACTGACGAGGAAGAGGCCGAGGAAGCGCCGGCCAAATCCGCAGCCAGGGGCGGCACAAAAGCTGGCACCAAAACCGCTGGCACCAAAACCGCGGGGGCTAAGACTGCGGACACTAAGACCGCGGGTACCAAGACCGCGGCGGCTAAGTCGACAGCTACGAAGTCCTCGGCCACTTCGGCAAGGGAGACTTCGACCAAGGTCAGTTCGGCGAAGTCTGAGGCTGCCAAGTCCACCGCCCGAAAGCCCGCGGCTAAGTCGGCGGCGTCCTCCGACAAGCCCGAGGCGAAGACGTCCACTACGCGGGCGCGCAAGCGTGCCTGAGGCTGTCGGCGGTCTCGCGCCTGGTTCGGTAATGGCTGCCGCCTAGGAGTTCCGGAGGGCGGAGATGAGCTCGCTCTTCTTCTTGGAGGAATAACCGGTGAGGCCTATTTCCTTCGCCTTGGCCTTTAGCTGCGCAACTGTCCAGTCGTCGTAGTCGCCGGCCTTGCCGCCCTTACGGCCCACGTCGGAGCGTCCCTTTTTGGCGGCGGCGTTGGAAATCCGGGCGGCTTTCTGCTTGGAGGCGCCGTCCTCGCGCAGTTCCTCATACAGCTTGGGATCTTTCACGCTAGGGTTTTTCTTGCCGGGCATGTCATCCTCCTTCAACCTTGGTGTGGTCTTGGCTGCCTGTTCTGCCCTGGGTCGTTTTTGAACCGTGGGGTCAGTTTCAACGCTAATTCCGGGGAACGGCAAAAACAAGGAAATAGTAAGGCTGCTTGCTTTTTGCTGATCCGGCCCAGCCGTTCGGTACTTCAGGGGGTATGCCCAGTCCTGGTGTGGCTTTTGGGGAAGCGACGTTAGGTAGGATCGCGGCAAGGACCAAACGAGCACAGCCCTGTGCGCCCACGGAACAGCCGGCCGCCTGCAGAGCCGCACGCCTGCATTATTTCCACCCCACACCAACAGGAGCGCCTTAGTACATGGACTATCTGGTTTCAGGGACCGTCATTACCGACGGGGAGATCCGCCAGGATCAGGTGCTGGCCATCAAGGACGGAAAGATTGCCTTCTCGGGCCCGGCCTCGGCTTGTGACGTTAACCTGTATCCGCGCGCTGAAACCATCAGGACTCCCGACGGCGGTGCAGTTCTGCCCGGGTTGGTGGACATGCATTGCCACGGTGCAGCGGGAGGCGACTTTCCGGCCGGTCATGAGGCGGAGAGCCGGAATGCGGTGTCCTTCCTCCGTTCCAGCGGGACAACCACGCTGCTGGCCAGCGTGGTCACCGCGCCAAAGGACGATCTCCTTAAAGCCATCCGCTCACTCCGGGTCGTGGCGGATGAAGGCCTTATCGCCGGTATCCATGCCGAAGGGCCTTTTCTCTCACACTCGCGATGCGGTGCCCAGGACCCGCGGTGGCTGCTGGAACCTGACCTTGAGTTCCTGAGTGCGTTGGTGGCTGAGGCCGGTGGGCACTTGAAGACAATGACGTACGCGCCCGAACTGCCGGGTTCCGACGAGCTCGTCTCCACGCTGGTGTCGTCCGGCGTGATCCCGTCCCTCGGCCACACGGATTCCGACGCGCGGACGGCCGCCGTTTCGCTTGAGTATGCGGCAGGCAGGCTCGGTTCGTCGTCCCTGCGGGGAGCGCGGCCAACGGTAACCCACCTCTTCAACGGCATGCCCCCGATGCATCACCGCGCACCCGGGCCAGTCGCCGCATGCCTGCGGCTGGCACGTGCCGGGACTGTCGCCGTCGAACTTATTGCAGATGGCGTCCACCTTGATCCGGAAACGGTCAGGATGGTTTTTGAGCTGGTGGGGGCCAACAACGTTGTCCTGGTCACCGATTCCATGGCAGCAACGGGCCTTCCGGAAGGCGAGTACCAGCTCGGCCCGGCGCAGGTTTCCGTCGTGGGCTATGTTGCCACCCTCACCAGCACGGGATCCCTGGCAGGCGGTACGGCAACCCTGCTCGACGTCGTTCGTCGGACTATAGCGGCCGGAGTCAGCGCTGCTGACGCCGTTTTGGCTGCCACAGGCACCCCGGCACGGCTGCTCGGACTGGACGGGCACGTGGGCAGCCTGCGCACCGGGATGCAGGCTGACCTCCTGATAGTGGACCGTGAATTCAGGCTCCAAACCGTCCTGAGGCATGGAGTGAGGCTTCCTTCGGCGCGGGCTGGCGCCCCCCAGCCCGCAGCGCGCGAGGACGGGAGCCAGGCTGTGTCAGCTGCCGGCTGGCCGGCTGCGCAGGAAGATCGAAACCACAACAGCCGTCCCCAGGCATAGCGCCGCGTTGACTCCGATGGCGGGGACCACCGCATCGAGTACTCCGGCCGGCTGACCGATGGCCCCGGGATGCAGGAACGCGGCCATCACGGCACTCATGACCGGGATGCCCAGGGTAATTCCGATCTGCTGGCTCATGGTGGCCAAGCCGGTGGCCAGGCCCTGTTCCGAGTCGGGAAGACCGGTGGTGGCCGTGACCATAAAGCCGACGATGGCGGCCAGGTTGGCAACGCCGCCAATAAAGGTAGCAGCCAGTACCAGCATCACCGAGGCAGGATCAGCGGTGATGAAGAGCAGCGAGCCGGTGGCGGCGGCCTGGACCGAGAGTCCGCTGACAATGGTGGTTTTTGGGCCAACCCTGCCAATGAGTTTGGGTGCAACAATGCCACCCACCACCGTGCCAATTCCCAGAACGGCGAAGGACAGCCCGGCGCCCAGTGGGGTGTAGCCCAGGACCTGCTGCAGGTAGACGGTCAGGACAAAGACCAGGGAGGTTTCAGTGGCGAAGGCAAGAATTCCGGCAGCGTTTCCCCAGGCAATGTTGTTCCGCCGCAGGATGCCCACCGGGATCAAGGCTTGGGCCGTGTTCTTTTCGATGATCAGGAACACCGCGAACAGCATAAGGCCGGCCGCCAAGGGACCCCAGGCGAACTGGTCAGCCCACCCCTTTTCCCCGGCGCTGGTCAGGCCGAAGACGAGCAGAAGCAGTGCGGCGGTGACGGTAAGTGCTCCCGGCACATCCAGCTTGGCCCTGTTTGGGTTTGAGGATTCCGACAGGAACCGGGGAGCGAGGACCAGAACGAACAAGGCGACGGGGACGTTGATGAGGAACGCCCACCGCCAGCTGAGCAAGTCCGTCAGAAGCCCGCCGAGAATGGCGCCGGTGGTGAAGCCGGCGGCCATCAGGGAGCCGTTCAGCCCCAGGGCCGTGTCCCGCAGCCGCCCTTCGGGAAAGGACGTGGTGAGCAGCGACAGGGCCGCCGGCGTCACGGCGGCCGTCGCCAGGCCCTGGGCCACACGCGCCAGCAGCAGCAGACCGGGCTCTGTTGCCAGCCCGCCCAGAAGCGAGCCGAACCCCAGCAGCGCCATGCCCGCGATGAAAAGGCGTTTACGTCCGAACAGGTCGGCGATTCGTCCGAAAAACAGTGTGAAGCCGGCGGCGCACAGCGCAAAGGAGGTGGCGATCCACTGCAGATGCTCCAGCGAGAATCCGACGTCGGCTCCTATCGCCGGCAGGGCAACGTTGAGGATGGAGAAATCCACGGCCAGGGTGAAGCTGGCGGTCAGCAGCAGGATCATGGTCAGGCGTTGCCGGCCAGTCATCCGCTCCGGTTGAATCGGGGTGGCCAGGTGCTGGAGGGGTGGGGTTTGGCGGGTGGTCATGCGCGGTTCCAATCATTGACGTGGTGGTCCTGTTGCTATCCACCGTCCACCGGTTTGCCGGCAGCAGCCACGCCGCGTTGTGGGTAGCACTGGCAGTGCTACCCACGTTTGCCGTTGTTCGGGAATACTCGGGGGTATGAACGAACCAGCAGCCATGGGCAGCTTCCTGCGCAAACGACGGGCTGCCCTGAGTCCCGGCGACGTGGGCCTGATGGATTACGGAACGCGGCGCGTCCCCGGTCTTCGGCGCGAGGAAGTGGCCATGATGGCGGGGATGAGCGTGACCTACTACGCGCGGCTGGAACAGGGCCAGCACGTCAACGCTTCCGATTCGGTCATCAATTCGCTGTCGCGGGCACTTGCCCTGACGGAGGCGGAAGGAAAACACCTCCGGGACCTCTCTGGAATCAGACGCCGGAAGCCAGCCTCCTCCCAGCACTCCCAGAACGGCGGCCCCCATCCGACCAGAGCCCATTACGCCAAGCCGGATCACGTCAGGGAGGGCACAAAACGTTTGGTTGACGCGATGGCGGTGCCCGCGGTGGTAGTCGGCAAGCGCACCGAAGTGATTGCCTGGAACAAGGCCGGTCACAGCCTGGTGGCATCGCATCTGGACTATAGCAGCGCCGAGGATCCTGTGGCGCGGCCCAACCTCACGCGAATGCTGTTCCTGGACGACGGCACCCGGACGCTCTACCCGAATTGGCGCTCGGAGGCAGGCCGCGCCGTCGCATCCCTGCGTTTGCTCTCCGGACGATTCTCCGACGACACGGAACTCGCCGGGCTTGTGGGGGAGTTGACCCTCAAGAGCCCGGAGTTCGCCCTGATGTGGGCCGAGCATCCCGTTGAGAACTGCATGTCGGGGCAGAAGCTGCTGAACCATCCGGAGCACGGCCGGCTGGACCTGGGATTTGAGGTCCTCACCATGCCTGATGATTCAGGGCACCGCATCCTGACGTACACCGCAGCGCCAGGCAGCAGACCCGCAGCGATCCTCGCAGGCCTTGCCTAGTCTGAAAACCGAGTAGAAGGAGAGTGCCGTGGAAGGAAACTTTGTGGCGACGTCCGCTGTCACCATTGATGCTCCGCTGAGCCGGGTGTGGGAGGTGATCACGGACCCCGCTGCCGTCAAGGAGTTTATGTTCGGGACGGAACTCGTGACCGATTGGACCGTGGGCGGTCCCATCGTGTGGCGCGGGGAATGGGAGGGCAAACCATACGAGGACAAGGGGTACATCCTCGAGGTAGAGCCCGGGCAACGGCTGGTCCACACGCACTACAGTGCGCTGGGCGGCGAGGAAGACCGCCCGGAGAATTACCACACCCTGACCTGGACCCTCGAGGCCCGCGACGGCGGAACGCTGCTCACGCTTTCCCAGGACAACAACGCCACCGAGCAGGCCGCCCAGCACTCGCAGGGCATGTGGGACATGCTGGTGGCGGACGTCAAGGAGATTGCCGAACGCGGCTAACGAACCCAAGTAGGTCGCAGTTAACGTCGCCATTCGCGCGAATGACGACGTTAACTGCGACCCAGTTGGGCCAGGGGCGCACAAAAACCAAGCGGCCGCCGTCGCGCCAGTCCTTAAGAGGAGAGGCGCGACGGCGGCCATTGGCACGCTGCTGTCACAACGTCATGCTGCTACTCGGCGTCGTGATCCGTTTCCAGGATCTGGACCAGGCGGTCCAGGGCGTCGTCGGCACCGTCGCCCTCGGCGCGAAGCACCACAACATCACCGTGGGAAGCACCCAGGCTCATCAGGGACAGGATGCTGGCGGCGTCCATTGCTTCGTCGGCCGGCTCGCCTTCACGGGCGATGGTGATATCCAGGTCGAACTCGCCGGCTGCCTCGGCAAAGATGGCGGCGGGGCGGGCGTGGAGGCCTACGCGGCTGGCGACGGTTGCGGTGCGTTCTGACATTTTTGCTCCTTTTGTCTTTCGGCTGGCTGTGGTTCAGCGCCGGGGTTGAGTTATGGGGTGGTGTGGGTCAGACCGTTGCGGGAACGGGCTCCACGGTAGCAGCGGGTTCACGGACTGCCCAGCGCTTGAGGGCGATGACTGCCAAGGCGCTGACCACAGCTCCTGCCAGGATGGCAATGACGAACATCGCCAGGTTGCCGATGGCGAAGAAGACGAAGATGCCGCCGTGGGGTGCCTGCGAGGTAACCCCGAAGGCCATGGTGAGAGCACCTGTGACGGCACCGCCCACCATGCTGGCAGGGATGACGCGCAGCGGGTCGGTCGCGGCGAACGGAATGGCACCTTCGGTGATGAAGGAAGCTCCCAGTAGCCAGGCTGCCTTGCCGTTTTCACGCTCGTTCAAGGTGAAGAGCTTCTTGTCCAGGACGGTGGCCAGGGCCATCGCCAGCGGCGGCACCATGCCGGCAGCCATCACCGTTCCCATAATCATCCAGGGCGCCTGGTTGTCAGCGCCGCCGGCGCTCAGGCCGGCAACGGCGAAGCCATAGGCAACCTTGTTGAGCGGGCCGCCCAGGTCGAAGCACATCATCAGGCCGAGGATGATACCCAGGACCACGGCGGAGGCGCCCGTCATGCCGGAGAGCCAGCCGTTGAGGGCGGTGGTGAGACCAGCGATCGGGCCGCCGAGGAAGAGGAACATCGCGCCGGATGCCACGATGGAAGCCAGCAACGGGATGATGACAACAGGCATCAGGCCGCGCAGCCAGCGCGGTACCTGCAAGGTGCCGATCAGGTGTGCGATGTAGCCGGCGAGCAGACCGCCGACGATGCCGCCGAGGAAGCCCGCACCCATAAACCCGGCTACGGCACCGGCAACGAAGCCCGGGGCGATACCTGGCCGGTCAGCGATGGCGTACGCAATGTAGCCAGCCAGCGCGGGCACCAGGAAGCCCATCGACAGGACGCCGATCTTGAACATCACGGCACCGAGGTAGATCGCTAGTCCGCCTTCGGGAAGGTTGCCGAAGTTGTTCTCCAGGACCACCTTGTCGGCAACCACATTGATGTCGTAACCGCCCAGCAGGAAGCCAAGGGCGATCAGCAGGCCGCCACCGGCGACAAACGGAATCATGTAGCTGACGCCCGTGAGGAGCGCCTTCTTCAGCTTCTGGCCGACGTGCTCGCCCTTTTCCATCTCGGCGTTCTGGGACTGCTCCTCGGCGCCGAAATGCGGAACCCGGCGTGCGTTCGGGTTGTCAGCCGCGGCGAGGGCCTCCTGGACCATCTTGTCCGGCTCGTCGATGCCGCGCTTGACGGGCGCGTTGATGACGGGCTTGCCGGCGAAGCGCTCCTTGCCGCGGACATCCACATCAACGGCGAAGATCACAGCGTCAGCGGCGGCGATCACGGCCGGGTCAAGGGGCTTGGCTCCGGAGGATCCCTGGGTCTCCACCTGGAGGTCTACGCCAACTTCCTTTGCAGCCGCAACCAGGGAGTCCGCAGCCATGTAGGTGTGGGCGATGCCGGTGGGGCAGGCAGTCACGGCAACAAGCCTCTTCGGGCCACGCCCGGATGGGCCGCCGTCGCCAACACTGGCGCCCGCAACCGCGGAAGCACCAGCAGCGCTACCGGCAGCTGCATCAACCGGCGCGGCCGCAGCGTGCGATGCCGGCTTGTCGGCCAGGGCACCGTCCACCAGTTCCACGATTTCCTCGCGGGAAGAGGCCGAGCGCAGTGCGCCGGTGAAGTCCTTTTTGATAAGGGAGCGGGCCAGCTTGGACAGGAGTTTGAGGTGCTCCTGGTCCGCGCCGTCCGGCGCCGCGATGAAGAAGATCAGATCTGCTGCACCGTCCTTGGCGCCGAAGTCCACGGGCTGCGAGAGCCGGGCCATGGCCAACGTGGGAACCGTGACGGCGGCGGAGCGGCAGTGCGGGATGGCGATGCCGCCGGGAACGCCCGTGGCTGTCTTCTGTTCCCGGGCGAAAGCGTCTGCGAACAGGCCCTCCGCTTCGGTGGCACGTCCGGTGGCTGCAACTTTGCGGGCCAAATGCCGGATCACGTCCTCGGGCGAGTTGCCCAGGTTCTGGTCGAGGTCGACCAGTTCTGTGGTGATGAGCTGAGTCACTGTCAATCCTTTCGAAGGGCCGTGATGGTTACGGCTTCCGGGGTGGTTTGGTGGACTGCCGGGACAGTGGAACCCGGCAGGGAAGCGGCGGCGGCACCATGTGCCACAGCCTGACGGAGGCAATCGGCCGGGGCGGCGCCCTGGCCGTGGGCGAGCAGATAGCCGGCCAGCGAGGAGTCGCCCGCACCGACAGTACTGACCGCGGCGACCGGCGGATGCGTGGCCAGCCACGCGCCGTCGGCCGTTACCAGGACAGCTCCCTTGGATCCGAGAGTTGCCAGCACAGCACCCACACCGGAACGCACGACGGCGGCGGCAGCTGCCGCGGCAGCCACCGGATCCGCTTCAAGTTCGTCAGCGGTGGACGCCAGGGCGAAACCGGCTGCTGCAGCCAATTCCGCCAGTTCTTCGGCGTTGGGCTTAAGGAGGTCCGGTTTTCCGGACGCGCCTTGCCGTGAGGTGCCATCCTGTGACGTGCCAGCCAGCGGGGTGTCCGCTATGGCGGCAGCGAGGGGACCGCCGGAGGAGTCGACGGCGATGCGCGGGGCGCCGCCGTCTGGACCGCCGTCGGCAAGGGTGCGCAACCGCCGGGTGACGGTGGCGTAGAAGTCAGCGGGGAAGCCCGGCGGCAGCGAGCCGGCCAGGACCACCCAACTGGCCCCGCGGGAGCGATCAAGCAGCAGTTGGATCAGGGCTTCCTGCTGTTCCTCGTTCAGGAGCGGCCCGGGTTCGTTGATCTTGGTGGTTACTCCGCCCGGTTCGGTGAGGGCCACGTTGGTGCGCAGCGGCTCTCCGATGGAAAGGGAAGCGAAAGGAACTTTGGTGTCACGCAGCCCTGCCAGCACGGGGTCGCTGTCAGCCCCGGGAAGCACGGCAAGAGTTTCCAGCCCGGAGGCCACCAGGGCGCGGGAGACATTAACTCCCTTGCCGCCGGACTCCTGGCTGACGGAAACCGCGCGCTGCACTTCGCCGCGTTCGAGCGGCCCGGGCAGGGCAACGGTGCGGTCCAGGCTGGGGTTGGCGGTAAGCGTAACGATCATGCGATCACCACGTCAACGCCGGCCTCTGCCAGGGCGGCTGCAAGTTCGGGGCTTGGTTCGCTGTCTGTAATCAAAGTGTCCAGATCTTTCAGGGAGGCGAACTGGACCAGGGTTTCCGCGTCCAGCTTGGAGGAATCGGCCAGCACCACAATGCGGCGCGCCGAATGGACGAAGGCTGCCTTGACGGCGGCTTCTTCAGGATCGGGAGTGCTGAGGCCAAAGCGTGCGTGGATGCCGTTGGTACCGATGAAGGCAATGTCCGGGCGGATCCGGCGTGCTGCGTCCACGGTGGCTTGTCCAACGGCCGCCTGGGTGAGTCCGCGGACCCGCCCGCCCAGAATTTCGAGCGCTATTCCGGGTGTGCTGGAAAGTTTGGCGGCTATGGGCACAGCGTGCGTGATCACCACGAGTTCGATTCCGGCTCCGGAGGGTTCGACGGCGGTGCGCCGGGACAGGAGGTCGGCCAAGACTTCTGTGGTGGTGCCGCCGTCGATCAGGATGCTTCCCGAGGAGGTTCGGGGGACAAGGGCCAAGGCAGCCTGGGCGATGCGCATCTTCTGGTCCGGACGCTTGATGGCCCGCTCTTTGATGCTTTCCTCGGTGGTGCTGAAGCGGTCTGCAGCCACGGCGCCACCGTGGACGCGGCGGATGGTGCCGGCTGATTCAAGGGTGGCGAGATCGCGCCGGACCGTTTCGGTGGTGATGCGGAAGCGCTCGGCCAGCAGGTTCACACTGACCCTGCCGCTGCCGGCTACAAGCTCGGCAATCTGCTGCTGGCGCTCCTCGGCGAACACAAAACCCTCCGTTGCGTAATGTCCTGGAAAATCCACCCGTGACTGGCATCACATGATGTTGAATCACTTGACTTTATCTTTGTTCTTGTTGGTTTGTCAATGAAAAAACCACAAGAACAAAGAAAGCCGGGCCGGACCGCTGTGGTCTGGCCCGGCTTCCCGGAATCATGCGTACCGTTTCCCGCCGCTATAGCTGGCCGTCACGGCTTTCGTTTCGGGTGATCCGTTCGCCCGTGTTGGGGTCCGTCACGGAGCGCGTTTCACTAACGCGCCGGCTGCGTCCCGGAGACGCGAGGATGAGGGAGGCAACCAGGCCGATGACCCCCACGGCCATCAGGATGTAGCCGATGAGCGTCTGATCCACGTTGGGAATCAATCCCGGCGTGATGGCCCATGCCAGGATGGCGCCGAGTGCGATGAGGAAAATGGAGGAACCGATTCTCATGACTTGCTCCTTTGTGTGCGGTGTATGCGGACTGCCGGATCTGTTGTCACTGTGACGTTGCCTGAGGACGTTCCTTGAGCGGCTTACTAAGCATGCTGTCTAATGTCAGGCTACATCACCTTTTCAGGCGCGGCTGGGATCGCAGACTGCATTTCGGTAAAGAAACCGCTGCTCAGGCACGTGCATGGCCTCCCGCGGCGTCCGCGCACGCTGGCCGACTCGCTAGGCTGATCCGATGAAAACAGTTGTATGGTCCAAGCCGGAGAGCGAACGGGCCGGCACCCCGCTGCTGGTCATGATGCATGGCTACGGCACGGACGAATCCCGCATGGTGCGGCTGTTTGACTACCTGCCCTCGGAGTTTACGTGTGCGGCTGTCCGGGGGCCCATGGTGATCGGCGATGACTACGGCTGGTTCCTGCTGGACTACTTCCTGGCCAACGATTTCGCGGACGTCATTAGCGCCACCAATGCCGTACACACATGGATCAACTCGGTAAAAGGCCAGCACAGCAGCGTGAGCCTGTTTGGCTACTCGCAAGGGATGGCCATGGCAAGCACGCTGTTGCGGCTTCACCCGAACGACTACACGGCCACAGTGGGGTTGTCCGGCTTTGTCCTGAACAACGAACTGCTGTCAATGAGCGAGTCCTTTGATGCCCCGCCGCCCTTCTTCTGGGGACGGGACAAGGCCGATCTGGTCATCAACGAGGATGCCATCGAGTACACAGGCGAGTGGCTCAACGCGAACACGCAGCTCACCGCCAGGACGTACCCGGGCATGGGGCATGCCATGTGCAAGGCCGAGATGGTGGACGTGAGCGCGTTCCTCCGCCACTACGTTCTCAGTTAGCTGTCATGAGGGGCCCCAACTGTTCGTTCGCGCTGGAGGCCCTGTTGCCGGCCCTCTTCCAGGCTTGTTGCCGGACCGTCTGGGCTGCCCGTAGCTTTTCGCCATCCTTGAGAATTTCGTCACAGTCCTGCGTGCTCGAAAAAACAGTTGCGCGCCAAAATTGTAAGCGCTTACACTCGACTTCGGCCGTTTTAGCGGCCCTGAGCCGCGCTGAACAGGAGACACAACCGATGCACAGCCTCCCTGGTGCTGCCCGCGCAGCACCTCCCCTTGGGTGCCGTGGGGTTGTCACGGCGCAGCACGGCCGCCATGATGGAAGAAGACTTTTATCAGCAGCCCTCCGGCCTGCCGTGGAATTTCGGTCCACGCCCGTCTGCCCCGCTCGCTGATCCTGCGGTCACCGACGCCGCCATCAACATGCTTTTCGCCCTCCGGGGCTGCCTGCCGTCTGAAAGGACACCGCACCGCCCATGACAGACCTGCTGAAAACCATCAGTCCCTCCTGGACCGGTGCCTCTGCCATCCTCTTTGACCTGGATGGCGTGCTGACGCCCACCGCGACTGTCCACGAGAGGGCGTGGCAGGAACTCTTCGAGGGCTACCTTGCCTCGCAGCCTGGCGTCACCGGGTACCAGGAAAGCGACTACTTCGACCACATTGACGGAAAGCCACGGTTCGACGGCGTCAGGGACTTCCTTGCCTCGCGCGGCATTGTGCTTCCTGAAGGCCCCACGGACGACGACCCCGCCAACCTCACCGTCCAGGGCCTGGGCAACCGGAAAAACCGGATCTTCAATGACATCGTCAGCAGCGGAGTGGAGCCGTTTGAGGGCTCTGTGCTCTTCATCGAAGCCGCGCAGGCGCTGGGGCTGAAGATCGCCGTCGTCTCCTCCTCCCGTAACGCACCGGCGGTGCTGGAGGCAGCTGGCCTGAGCCGGCACTTCCGGGTTGTGGTGGACGGCGTTGTGGCAGCGGCGGAAGGCCTCCCCGGCAAACCAAGCCCCGCTACGTACGACTACGCCGCCCAGTTGCTGGACCTGCCCAGTGAGGAATGCGTCGTCGTCGAAGATGCAGTGTCCGGTGTCCAGGCAGGACATTCCGGGCAGTTCCACTCGGTAATTGGCGTGGACCGCGGCGCAGGCCGCCAGACGCTGCTGGACGCCGGAGCCACCCTGGTGGTCAACGACCTCAAGGAACTCCTCTAAGGCCCAGCTTCCCCGGCTGCCAGCTCTTTCTGCTCCACCCTTGCCGCACCCCCCGCGGTTCCCCCCAGGCTGTCCCCCCAGCCGCATCTCCCTCAGCTGCCTAAGAATCGGCTGCCCAGCACCAATGCCAAAGGACCCCAACACCATGGCTCTCATCACCGCGGACCGCGAGCGGTTCCCCAATACCCCCTGGCAACTGGTTGAAACGCGCCATGAACCGGGCAACGCCGGCACGCTCGAAACCCTGTTCGCGCTGGGCAACGGCCATTTGGGTATCCGCGGGGCGCACTGGGCGGCGGCAGACGCTGACCTGCCTGGCAGCTTCATCAACGGGCTGCACGAAATTTGGGACATCAAGCATGCCGAGAACGCGTTTGGATTCGCGCGGACCGGCCAGCGGATCATCTACATCCCGGATGCGAACAACTTCACGGTTGTCATTGACGGTGAGGCCCTCAGCCTGGCGGAATCTGCCGTGGTGGACTACCGGCGGTCCGTGGACTTCTCCACCGGCATCTATGAATGCCGCATCACCTGGCAGTGCCGCTCCGGGGCCACGGTGACCACCACAGAACGGCGGGCGGTTGGATTCGCCTCCCGCGGAAGCCTGGGCATTTCACTGGAGGTATCGGCGGACCGGGACGTTTCGGCCGATGTGACGTCCTCAGTCATCAACCGCCAGGACCAGCCGGTGGAGGACCACTCCGCGCACGATCCGCGCCGTGCCGGCCGCCACGCGGGGCGCGTCCTGCTGCCGTTGCGGCTCGACGGCGGCGACGGCTCACTCCGGCTCTCCTGGGAAGCAGCCGAATCCAGGCAGCGGGTAGGACTCGCTGTGGATCACTGGACCTCAGCCGGCCATCAGCCGTTCGACACACTGGTTGACCAGGATGACAGCAGCGTCCGCTACGTCCTGGCCGTCGGCGCGGATCAGCCCTTCCTGCTGGAGAAAAGCATCAGCTACGCCGCAGGCCGCGGTGTGCAGGATTCGGGCCAGGATGCGGCGGAAGCCGCAGAAGCAGGACTTCGTGCTGTCCGGGACATCTTCGCCGAGAGCGAGGAGCACTACCGCGGCTATTGGGCTACATCGGACATCGTGGTGGGCGGCCAGCCGGCGCTGCAGCAGGCCATCCGCTGGAACCTGTTCCAGCTGGCCCAGGCAACCGCGCGTGCCGACGTCGCCGGCATCCCCGCCAAGGGCGTCACCGGCTCGGGCTATGAGGGCCATTATTTCTGGGACCAGGAGGTCTACCTCCTGCCGTACCTGACCTACACCAACCCCGCCGGCGCCCGGCAGGTCCTGGAGTTCCGGCACGAGATGCTCCCCGCAGCCAAGGTCCGGGCCAAGGAGCTGAGCGTGGACGGGGCGCTGTTCCCGTGGCGCACCATTAACGGGCTGGAAGCCAGCGCGTACTACGCCGCCGGTACCGCCCAGTTCCACATTGCCGCTGCCATCGCCTTCGCCACCAACCGGTACCACTGGGCCAGCGGAGATGAAGTGTTCCGTGACGGCATGGGCTCAGAACTGCTGATCGAAACTGCCCGGATGTGGATTTCGCTGGGGTTCTTCGGCACCGACGGCCTCTTCCACATCCACGGTGTCACCGGCCCGGACGAGTACACAGCCGTGGTCAATGACAACCTGTACACCAATGTGATGGCGCGCTTTAACCTCCGTGCCGCCGCCGCCCTGGACCATGTCGAAATCAGCGACGACGAGCGCCAGCTGTGGGCGGCAGCGGCCGACCGGATGCAGCTTCCGTTTGACGAGCGGATGGAGGTCCATTCCCAGGACAACGACTTCATGACACTGGAGCCCTGGGACTGGACAACGCCCCGCTCAAAGTACCCTCTGCTGCTCCACTTCCACCCGCTGGTGATCTACCGCCACCAGGTGCTGAAGCAGGCGGACACTGTGCTGGCCATGTTCCTGCAGTGGCAGGAATTTACCGCCGAAGAAAAGCGGCGGGCCTTCGACTTCTACGATCCCATCACCACCGGAGACTCCACGCTTTCGGCCTGCGTCCAGGGGATCATGGCCGCTGAGGTGGGCTATCCGAAAGCGGCCCTGGAACACTTCACCGACGCCGTGTTCATCGATCTTGACGATACCCATGGGAACACCATCGACGGCGTGCACATCGCCTCCACCGGCGGGGTGTGGAGTTCGCTGGTGTCCGGTTTCGCGGGTTTGCGCGACCAGGGGCCGGTACCGTTCTTCGACCCGCGGCTGCCGGCCGACTGGGAGTTCCTGTCCTTCCACCTCAAGATCCAGGGCCGGCTGCTGCTCGTGGAACTTGAGGACGGCTCCATCACCCTGAGCATCCGCGACGGCGAGCCGCTGGGCATAGACGTCCGCGGACAGGTGTTCACGGTGGGCAACGATCCCGTCCGTGTGGCCCTGGAACCGGTTCCGGTTCCGGAACCCACTGTCTTCCCCAGCGGACCGCCGACGGCGAGCCTGCCCGTAGTCCGCGCCCGCGCCTAGGGCTGGGGTAGCGGCGCACGCCTAGTTTTTCAGTAGCCGCGCCGGGGACGGCAGGAGACTGACGCTGCCCGCGTCAGTCTCCTGCCGCCGTCGTGCGTTCCATTCGTTCCATCCCCGGGGCCCTGTCCAGCGGGTGGGCCAGTTCGTCCTGCGGCATTTTCGCGACGATGGATGCGACCACTGCCACGATGGGGCAGACGCAGCCGGCCACCAGGAAGATCAGCCAGATGGGGAGCACCTGCGCGGCAGGACCCGCCAAGGCCATGGAGACAGGCATCAGGGCCAGGGAAACGAAGAAGTCAAGGCTGGAGACCCGGCCCAGCAGGTGCGGCGGGACGCGGCGCTGGAGCAGCGTGCCCCAAATAACCATGCCCACGCTTCCGGTGGCTCCGAACACGAACATGGCGGCAGCCACCGCCCAGAAGCTGTCCATAATGCCGACGGCGGCGAGCGGCAGGCTCCCGACACCCCAGGACACCATCATCACTGTCAGGTAGCGGCGCGGCAGGTTGAGGGAAGCAGTCACCAGCGAGCCGAGTGCTCCGCCCACGCCCATCGTGGCCAGCAGGAAGCCAAACATGCTGGAATCGCCGCCCAGCTGATCACGGACCACAAAGGGCATCAGCACTTCAATGGGACCGATCAGGAACAGCACCGAGATGCATGCCCACAGCAGCGTCCACAGGAGCCAGGGAGTGCGCAGCGTGTAGCTGATGCCCTCCCGGAGATCGTGGAAAAACGACGACTTGGCGGGCGCACCCGGTGCAGGCGCATCTGTTGCCGGGATCCCTGTAGCCGGGGTGCCTGTTGTCGGGGATCCGGCGTCAGTCCCATCCGCGACTCCGTGCGTCGCTCCCATACTGCGGTCTTCGGCGCCGTTCTCTGGGGCGTCGAGCGCGTGGGTGCCGAGGAAGTTCAGGACGATGAAGGCCATCAAGTGACACACGGCCACGCCGGTCACGGCATGGGAAGGCGACAAGGCCGCTACCAGGATTCCGGCCACAGCGGGTCCTGCTGCCTGCTGGAGGATCGGGCGCATGGACCCTTCCATGCCATTCGCCGCTAGCAGGTCCTCCGGCGGCAGGATACGGGGCAGGATGGCTGAGTAGGCCGGAAAGAAGAACGCGGCCCCCACTCCCAGCACAAAAGCGCCCACGGCAACATGCCACAGCTGCAGCCACCCTGCCATGGACAGCCCGCTGAGAGTGGCGATCACCGCCAGGTTTGCTCCTTCCACGGCAATGATCAGGAGCCGCTGCGGGACCCTGTCCGCAGCAATGCCTCCCGCGAGCACAAAAGCCACAAGCCCGATGCTGCCTGCGGTGGCAACGAGGGAGAGCTCCAGCGGACCGCCGCCCAGGTGGATCACCTGGTAAACCATGGCCACAGCCCACATTCCGGAACCAAAAATTGAGATGGCCAACGCTGCGATCAGGACCCGGTACTCACGGTGGACAAACGGCCGCAGGGCCTTGGGGGTTGGCATAGGTTTCAGTCTAAGCGTGGAGAATCTGCAGGCGGCTCGTTGTCCGACAATGCGGCCCTTCCGCAGCTCACTCGACGCTTGTAAGATGTGGACCGGAGAGCCGGGAAGCCTGGTCGGCCCGCATGCGGAAAACGCTTGCGGCATGCCCCTGGCAGCCCGCCTCGGGTGTGATGTTGCGACCCGAGGAACCGGCCATGCGCACAGACTCATCTCCCGTCATCCACACCGCCCACCTTGTGAAAAACTTTGGCCGGACCGCCGCACTCGCGGGCCTGGACCTGTCCGTCATGGCCGGGGAGGTTCACGGTTTCCTTGGGCCGAACGGGGCAGGAAAGTCCACCACGCTCCGCATCCTCCTGGGCCTGATCCGGCCGACGTCGGGAACGGCACGGGTGTTCGGCATGGACCCGTGGGCTGAGCCGGTTCGGGCGCACCGCGATGTTGCCTACGTCCCCGGGGACGTCACGCTCTGGCCCAACCTGACCGGCGGCGAGGTCATCGATCTGCTGGCCGGGCTGCGCGGCGGAGCGGATGAAAACCTGCGCCGGCAGCTCATTGACGAGCTCGATTTCGATCCACGGAAAAAGGCGCGGACCTACTCCAAAGGCAACCGGCAGAAGGCTGCCCTGATCGCCGCCTTTTCCCGGCCGGCCAGGCTCTACCTGCTGGACGAACCAAGCTCGGGCCTGGACCCCGTGATGGACGCCGTGTTCCGCAGCCATGTCCGTCGGGTCACCGCGGACGGGGCCACGGTGCTGCTGTCCAGCCACATCCTGGCCGAGGTGGAAAAGCTTTGCGACAGGGTGACCATCATCCGGTCCGGCGTGGCCGTGGAATCCGGAACCCTGGCCGAGCTCCGTCACCTCACCCGCACCCGCTTCCGGGTCACGTCCGCGGCGACACCAGAGATGCTGTCCACGTGGCGGGGCATCCACGACCTCCGTTTTGACGGGTCGGTCATAGAGTTCGACGCCGACGCAGCGGACCTGGGCTACGTCCTGGACGCATTGGCTACTGCCGGCGTCACGGGCATCACGGCCGCGCCCCCTTCCCTGGAGGAGCTGTTCATGCGCCATTACAGCGTGCAGGATGCGGGGCAAGCTGCCGGTCAGACGGACCACAACGGCCAGGCAAGCCACAAGAGCCCAAACAGCCAGGTCCTGTGATGCGCGCCGTTCTCCGGCTGGCCCTGCTGCAGGCACGCAGGGACCGCGGAACCTTGGCTGCCTGGATCCTGGGCATCGCCGGACTGGGCTACGCGGCTGCCTCCGCCGTCACCACGCAGTTTGGCGAGGACAATGAGCGCGCCGCCCTGATTTCTGTCGCCGCGGCCAGCCCGGCGTTCCTGTTCCTCCGGGGCCTGCCCGACGGCATCAGCTCCGGGGCTGTCACCTTCTTCCAGGGCTATTCGTTCACGGCGGTGCTCGCCGGGCTGATGAGCGCATTCCTGGTGGTCCGGCACACCCGCGGGGACGAGGACCAGGGCCGGTTTGAGCTGGTCGGTTCCACCTCAGTCACCCGGGTGACGTCCCTGTACGCAACCCTGCTCCTTGGCACGTGCGCAAACGTGGTCCTTGCCCTGGCCGTTGCCGCTGGATTCCTCGGTGCCGGCCTCCCGGTCCAAGGATCGTTCCTGACGGGGACAGCCGTGGGCGCCGTGGGCCTGTTCTTCATGGCGGCCGCCGCGCTGGTAGCCCAAGTCATGCCCTCCGCCAGGAGCGCCAACGGGACAGCCGCCGCGCTGGTGGGTGGCGCATACCTGATCCGCGGTGCCGGCGACGCTCTCGGCACAGCCGACCATTCTTTGCTGCACGTCACCGCTGCCTGGCCATCGCTGTTCTCACCCATCGGCTGGGGCCAGCGCATCCGGCCCTTTACCGAGACGGACTCGCTGCCGTTGCTGGTGATCGGGGCCGTTGCCGTGGTCCTGGCAGGGGGTGCAGTGGCGCTCCGTAACGGCAGGGACCTCGGCGCCAGCTACATCGCGGCGGATGAGTCAGGCGCGGAACGGGCTGGCGCCGGCCTGGCGTCGATGCTGGGCCTGGCATGGCGGCTGCAGCGTGGAAGCCTGGCCAGCTGGTGCTTCACCACCGCTGCGCTGGGGGCAGTAGCCGGAGGTCTTGGCCCGGTAGTCCGCGGCGCACTGGAAGGAAACCCGTCCGTGGCGGAACTGATGAGCCGCATCGTTCCCGGCGACGCGGGACTGGTAGACCTGTTCACCACTGCCATGCTGGGCATCGCCGGGATCCTCGCCGCCGCCGCGGGCATCGAAGCCGTCCTGCGGCTCAGGTCGGAAGAGGCGGAAGGGCGGGCCGAGCTGCTGCTGTCCGTGCCGGCGTCGCGATTCCGCTGGCTGGGCAGCACCCTCGCCGTTGCGGCAATTACGACGACGGCCGTTGCCGTGGCCGCCGGAGCCTCAGCCGCCGTCGTGCTGGCGTTAGGGCAAGCAGGGGGCAGCAGCCCCGGCACTGTGTTGGCCGCCGCCTTGGCGCACATCCCGGCAGCGCTCGTTTTCCCTGCCGTGACAGTGCTGGTATTCGCGCTTGCCCCCCGCTGGAGCAGCACCGTCGGCTGGAGTGCCCTGGCCGCCGCGCTGGTCCTGGGGCAGTTCGGAGAACTGCTCAACCTGCCCGTGTGGCTTCAGGACCTGAGCCCCTTCCGGCATTCCTCAGCCATGCCAGTGGAGGATTTCAACCCGGAAGGCGCCCTGCTGATGGCCGTCATCGCCATCGCTTTTGCCGCGGTGGCCAGCTGGCAGGTGGGCGAAAGAGACCTAACCACCTGACCTGTAGAGGCTATCTTCGAGTTCCGGTCGGCGAGGAACAGACCGAACCTCACCCAGCCCGCCCATGCCCAAGGATCCACTGTTTCCGGCTGACCGATGGCGGGTCGCTGGAGGACGGGAACCGTGGCCAGCTGATTGAAATGGGGCCTGGTGTTGGCACCCAAGTATTAAGCACGCTTACTGTTAAGGCAGGCTGCGGCCAAAACCGCCAGCGGAACAGAAGCAGGACAAAAGCAGAGGTGACCATGGCCAATCGAAGCAATCCAGCAGTACGAATCACCCAGCAAGCCGCCCACAATGCGGTGTTCGACGCCGAAGGTAAACCGAAACCCGGCCTGCACAACATGCTGCTCCGGGCCGTAGAGATCCAGCGGCCTCTGGTCCTCACGTACATCAAGAGGCTGCAGCGGAAGCATCCGCGCGCCTCGGCAGCGCAGCTGGCCAATATTTTGGAACGCGACTACCTCCGTGCCGTTACCGGAGGAGGTGCGATCGTGGGGGCCACGGCTGTAGTTCCCGGGGTGGGGACCATCGCCTCCCTGGGGCTGTCCGCCGCAGCCACCGTGGGCTTCCTTGAGGCCACTGCCCTGTACGCCACGTCGCTCGCAGAGCTTCATGGCATCCGCCTGACCAACCCGGAGAAAGCCAGCACCATGGTGATGGCCATCATGCTGGGCGAGGAAGGAACTGCACTGCTGGGCACGTTGAGCGGCCAGGCCACGGGCAGGGGAGTGGGTGCCACAAAGGCGTGGGGCAACGTTCTTTCCAAATCCATGCCGTCCCCCAGCTTCGGCTCCATCCGGAACAGAATCCAGAAAGCCTTCCTCAAAAACCTGCTGAGGCGCCAGGGCACGGCCCTCTTCGGCCGAGCCCTTCCATTCGGTATCGGTGCTGTGGTGGGCGGGGCGGGTAACCTCATGATGGGCCGGGCAGTGGTGGCCAACGCCAAAGAGGCCTTCGGTCCCATGCCCGACACCATCCCGGGAGAGCTTAAAGCAACCGCCGCGGCACCGGACAACCTCACGCTGGAAGGCAACAACTTTGGATCTCAACGCTGATCTTGGCGAATCATTCGGCTCCTGGACCATGGGGGACGACGCCGCAATGTTTCGCCTGGTTACCAGCGCCAATGTGGCCTGTGGTTTTCATGCCGGCGATCCCGTCACCATGCTGGACAGCTGCCGCGCGGCGTTCGAACTCGACGTGACGGTGGGCGCCCACGTGGGCTACCGGGACCTGGCGGGCTTTGGCCGGCGGTCCCTGGACATGTCCTTCGACGAACTTTTCGGTGACGTGCTCTACCAGCTTGGCGCGCTCGACGGTGTGGCCCATGCGGTGGGGGCATCCGTTGACTATGTGAAGCCTCATGGCGCCCTGTACAACCGGCTGGTCCATGACGCGGACCAGGCCTCCGCAGTGGTGGCAGCCATCCAGGCTTACGATCCCGGCCTGCCCATCCTTGGCCTGCCGGGATCGGAGCTTCTCATTCAGGCTAAGGAAGCCGGCCACCCTGTTTTTATCGAGGCCTTTGTGGACCGTGCCTACCGTGCGGATGGCACTCTGGTGCCGCGCTCACAGGAAGGCGCCGTCCTGCAGGACGTCGACTCGATCGTTGAGCGTGCCGTTCGCCTTGCCACCAAGGGCGAGGTGGAGGCCGTGGACGGGACCATAGTGCAGGTGAGGCCCGATTCCCTCTGCATCCACGGGGATACTCCGGGCGCTGTGGAGATGGCCGCGGGCGTTCGGGCAGGGCTTGAGGCAGCAGGGGTTCAGTTGGAGTCCTTCGCCTAGGTCTACGGGTTCAGGAATTCCTGAGCCTTTGCTATCCAACCCTTCAGAGTGCACGGCCTAAGAGGAATTCATCCCTGGCGGCCAGTTGGGTGGTTCCCAGTCTTGGTGTTCGCTGTTGTAGTGGCGGCCGGTGGGTGAGGTCCAGCCGGGTGGTTGGCTTTTGCTGGCTGGGGTTGGTTGCCAGGCCGAGTGGTGTTTGAGGTGGTGGTGTTTTCGGCAGGGTTGGCCGAGGTTGTTGATGCCGGTGGTGCCGCCGTCGGCCCAGGCGAGCAGGTGGTCTGCTTCGTTGTCCAGGGAGTGGTTGTTGCAGCCGGGGAAGGGGCATTTGGCGTCGCGGAGTCTGAGCCAGCGGCGCATGGCTGTGGTGAGGCGGTAGCTGGTTCGGCCGATTTCCAGTGGTGCGCCGTCGCGGGGGTCGGTGAGGACGCGGTGGAAGGAGTGGGCTCCGTTGGCGACCAGGTTCCGGGCCATGGAGGCGGGGATGGGGCCGTGGCCGTCGAGGGTGGCAGGTTCGTCCGTGAGGCCCAGCAGCGAGAAGACGGGCACGGTGACCAGTACCTGGGCCCGCGGCGGCGGGACCTGCCCGGCAGCGCGCTCTCCGCCGGGATCGGCAAGGCTATTTGCGCCGGCGCCGCCGTTACTGTCGCCGGTGGTGGTTTCTCCGCTGAGGAGTGCGGTGGCGAGGGTGTCGGCGCGGAGTTGGGTGAGGGTGCGGGATTCGGTGGGGCTTTGGAGGGCCCGGGCTGTGGTGGTGGTGTGTTCCCAGATGGCGGCGGCCTGGTCGGCGGGGAGGTAGGCGGAGAGCCAGGCCATGCCGTCGCGGTCCGGGGTGTATTCGACCCGGCGGTCCAGGATGCACTTGGTGTGGCGGGTTTCGATCGAGACGGGGTGGTGGCGTTCGCGCCAGGTCCGGGCCCTGGCACGGAACCGGGAGGGTGTAAGGTCCCCGGCCAGGCAGGCGCGGGAAGCCTTCGCGGCGTCGGGGTCCAGGAAGTGGGTTTCCATGGCTGCCGCGCCGGCGGGGCCCAGGCCGGTGGTTTCATCGCAGAGGATCCGCGCGTGCTGCCACGAGATGGCCCCGGCCTGCAGGGCAGTCAGGGTGCGGGGCAGTTCGGTGCTCAGCTGGCGGGACTGGACCAGGAAGGCTGAGGCGGTGCCTTCGCTGATGGTCAGGACACAGGCGACCTCAGCGACCATGCCCATCTCCGCCGCTGAGCGTTCGTGCAGCGAGGCCGACGGGGGAAGCAGGCGGCGGCAGCTATCCGCGTAAGTGGCAGCCGCGCGGGCCTTCCGGGCAGCGGCCCGGGCCTCATCACGGGCCGCCTCCGCCATGACAGCCAGGCACTCCTCCGCCAAATCCCGCAACGGATCAGAACCAGCGTCAGCATCAGACGCGGCCACCTGATCAGAGCCGGCGCGGGAGCCACAAGCAGCATCAGGATGCCTGGGGGCATTGGAATCAGCATCAGGACCCGGGAAAGAATCAACGGCAGCGGAGCACGGCTTGGAGTCAGGCCGGATCAGGGCAGCACCAGGTGCTTCTGCTGCTTCCAAGACTTCCCCGTTGTCCATACCCTCAGCCTGTCAGTGGGCACCGACATTTAACGGTCCCGGACCTCGCCTGCTCCCGAAGACGTTCCGCACCCGCAAGCTGCAGCAAAAGGGCATTCCCTCCGGCCCTGGTGAGCTCTTCCGGCCTGAGTTCATCCCTCCCCGAGCTCGTTCGATCACCCGCAGGCAGCCAAGGGCTTAAGTGTCCGCTCGCGCCCAGGCGAGGGGCTTAAGTGCCCGTTCGCGCCCATGGGGGCTTAAGTGTTCGTTCGCGCTCAAGGGAGGGGATTAAGTGTCCGTTCGGGCACCAACGCCAAGGCCTAAGAGCTTTGTGCTGTAACCGGAGGGCCCGTCAGCCGAACACCAGATGCGCCACTGTGAAGATTGCCAACCCTGCCAGCGAACCCACCACTGTGCCGTTGATACGGATGAACTGCAGGTCCTTGCCCACCTGCAGCTCGATCTTCTGTGAGGTCTCCTCGGCGTCCCAGCGCGCCACAGTGTCGGTGATAACGCCGGCAATGTCGGAGCGGTAGGTGCGGACCAGATAGCCCGCAGCGTCCCCAATCCAGGCGTTGACCTTGCCAGCGAGCTCAGCATCGTTCACCAGGCGCGAGCCGAAGTCGCGGACGGCCGCCTTGAACCGAACCGTCAGGTCGCTGTCGGGATCGTCCACGGCGTTCAGCAGTGCACTCTTCACTGTGCCCCAGGTCCGGGAAGCCAGCTCGCGGACCTCCGGGTCTCCCAAAACCTGCTTCTTGATGTCCTCAGCACGGGCAATCATCGCCGGATCGTACTGCAGGTCCTGCGCCAGGTCGTTGAGGTATTTGTCGATGGACTTGCGGACCTGGTGGTTGGGATCCGCCTGCACAGCGCGGGTGAATTTGAGGATTTCCACATATACCTTGTCGCCCACCAGACCGTCCACGAACGGCGGAACCCACGTCGGCGAGCGGTCCGAGACGAGCCTGCTGACAGTCTCATGGTTGTCGTTGACCCAGTCCGCAGCCCTGTCCACCAGCAGGTCCACCAGCTGGTGATGGTGCCCGTCGGCGAAAATCCTTTCCGCCATCCTGCCCACCGGCGGTCCCCACGGCGGAGCCAGCAGGTGCTTGCGCACCATGCCCTCGATGACTGCCTGGACGTCGTCGTCGTTCAGGACCTTAAATGCACCGCGAATGACGGCGGCACCTTCCTTGGCCACGCGTTCTGCCCCGCCGGGGGCGGCGAGCCATTCGCCGGCCTTCCGTGCGATGTTGATGCTCGCGAGCTTGTCCTGGACCACCTGCTCGGAGAGGAAGTTGGTTTCCACAAACTCGCCCAGTGACGCGCCGATCTGGTCCTTGCGGCGGGGAATAATGGCGGTATGCGGGATCTTGATGCCCATCGGGTATTTGAAAAGGGCGGTCACGGCGAACCAGTCGGCCAGGGCGCCTACCATGCCGCCCTCCGCCGCTGCCCGGACATACTGAAGCCACGGGTACTCCCGCTGCAAAGCGAAGGCGAAAACAAAAACGATGGCCATGGCGATCAGGAGGCCAAGCGCCACAAGTTTCATCTTCCGCAGCGCTGCCGCCTTTTCGGCGTCCCCCGCGCTGAATTGATGTCCGACGACGGCGGGTCCCCTTTGCAGGGGCCCGGACGGACCGTGAGGGGCCTGCTGGGTAATTGGTT
This sequence comes from Arthrobacter sp. CDRTa11, assembly GCF_026427775.1. Lineage (NCBI taxonomy): Bacteria > Bacillati > Actinomycetota > Actinomycetes > Micrococcales > Micrococcaceae > Arthrobacter > Arthrobacter sp. CDRTa11. The sequence continues at coordinate 577,067 of NZ_CP044532.1, forward strand.
CAGAGTTCACCTGCATGTGCCCAGCCTAGTCCCGCAGCCGATACCCCGGTCCGCTAGCGTGTCCTCATGACAACGGACGAGCCTATGCACGTGAGGCCCTTGGTCTTCGCCCACCGGGGGTCAAGCGCCCTGTTTGCCGAACACACGCGGGCGGCCTACCTGCAGGCCCTTGCCGAAGGCGTAGACGGGGTGGAGTGCGATGTCCACCTCACCCGGGACCAGCATGCCGTACTGATCCATGACGCCAACCTGGACCGCACTTCAGACGGCACCGGTCCTGTTGCCGAGCGCTCGCTCCGCGAGTTGCGCCTCCTCGATTTTTCCTCCTGGAAAGGTGCCAGGATTCCCGAGAAGTTCGGGGCGCGGTCCGAGCAGTTCCTCACCCTCTCGGAACTCCTGGATCTCCTGCGCGGGGCCGGGCGGCCGATTGCGCTGGCCATCGAGCTCAAACATCCAAGCCCCTTCCAGCTCAAACTCGAGGACCGGGTGCTGGACGTTCTGCGCAGTGAGGGTTGGGACCCGGCAACGTCGTCCCTGGACAACATCACGGTGACATTCATGAGCTTCAGCCCGGATTCTGTGAAGCACCTGCTCCGGCAGGTGCCTGCTGAATTCATCTGCCAACTGGTGGACGACATCGACGTTCACGAAATCCGGGAGGAGCTGGGCCTTGGCCTGCTCACGGGCAGTGCCATCGCCAACGTTATGAAGGCGGCACAGCTCGAAGGCGAAAGGATCCTGGACGACTGCGAAGTACGGCTGGCCGGTCCAGGCATCGACTACGTACGCCAGCACGCCCGGAACGTCCAGCGCTGGCTGGATTCCGGCCGCCGTTTCCGGGTATGGACGGTTGACTCTGAACGGGACGTGGCGCTGTGCCAGGGACTGGGCATCCACGAAATCACCACCAACGTGCCTGCTCGAGTGCTGGCGCAGCTTCAGCTGCCCGTCTAGCTTTGGCCAGCCGTCCAGCTCTGGCCAGCCCGTCTAGCCCACCCTGGCGAGCACTCGTCCGCGTGTACGTCGCGTCCTATCAGGTGTGATTGAGTAGAACCATGCCTCCCAGCCGCCTCTGCCATAGTGAGCTGCCGTGAAATTCCTGGCATCGCCCGCGGTGCGCGTGGGGATCTCCATCAGCATCGCAACGGGGCTTTACGGGGTGTCGTTCGGGGCGCTCTCGGTCACGTCGGGGCTCGATTTCTGGCAGACGATGGCGCTCAGCCTGCTGCTCTTCAGCGGCGGCTCACAGTTCGCGTTCATTGGTGTTGTTTCAGGTGGTGGCTCGGGCATTGCCGCCATGAGTGCGGCCACGCTGCTGGGCATGCGCAACGGGGTCTACGGCATCCAGCTGAATGCACTCCTGCATCCCACTGGCTGGCGCAAATATGTGGCCGCGCAGCTGACCATCGACGAGTCCACTGCCACCAGTACCGGGCAGACGGACCCTGCGGAGCAGCGCCGCGGCTTCTGGACTGCCGGCGTGGGCATCTACGTTCTGTGGAATCTCTTTACCGCGGTGGGGGCACTCGCGGGCAGCGGGCTGGGTGACCCGAAGCAGTGGGGACTGGACGGCGCCGCGGTGGCAGCCTTTCTGGCGTTGCTCTGGCCCAGGCTTAAGGGACGGGAACCGGTGGCGATCGCCGTCGTGTGCGCCCTGGCTACCGTGGTGGCAGTGCCGTTCGTGCCGGCAGGTGTACCGATCCTCATTGCCGCGGTGGTGGCCGCGGTCATGGGCTGGTTCGGACATGGCCGCAGCGACGAAGGGCTGGAGCCGGATGTTGATCCCTACGCCGAACACCATCACGGCGGCCACCATGCGTCCAGGGAGGAGGGCACATGAATCTCTGGATTTGGCTGCTTCTGGCCTGCGCCTTGGCATACGGCTGGAAGCTGGTGGGCTATTTTGTTCCCGCTGAGTTCCTCAAGGATCCGCGAATGTCCCGGGTGGCCGGGACCCTGACCATCGGGCTACTGGCCTCCCTGACCATCGTGAATGCCGTGGCTACGGGCCAAACCCTTGCTTTTGACGCAAGGTTGGGAGCGCTGGCAGCGGCCGCCGTCGCCCTGGCTTTTCGGGCACCGTTCCTACTGGTGGTGGTTGCCGGGGCGGGCACGGCGGCCGTACTCCGGCTGATCGGGTGGAATTGATGTCCTCTGGTGGCGCCGATCACAGGCACTGTACTATGAAAGTGGCTATGCAGCTGGCCATGGAACTTCATCGTAAGGATGACCATGAAAAATCAACTGCATGCCGCCGGTCATAGATCGAGCCTGACCCGCACCATTGCCTCAGCGCGGCTGAGAGCCGGCCTCCCCGTCAAGCGGTTCTTCACCAGATTCGATTCACTGGCAGACGTTCCCGCGGAGGACCTCGAGTTCCTTTCCCAGCGGCTCATGATCGCCATGGAAATCGGTCAGGGATCCCAGACTGCGGCCCTCCACCGTGCCGTACGCAACGAGATCCTCAGCCGGGAAGCGGCGCCCAATGATTGACGGAAAGGCATGAAGATCGCCGTAGTGGGCGATCTCCTTGTTGATTCAGGGCACTTTGGCACCGCAGCCGGAGGCGCCGCACGCGCAGCATCCCTGCTTGCGCGGACCGGCAACAACGTACAGCTGCTGACTGTCCTTCCTGGCGACAGTTCGCCGTCACAGCTTGCCGCCGTCCTGCCTGGCGTCAGTGTGGCGGCAGGCCAGGACCTCACTGAAGAGATGCTGCGCTGCCTGGACTTTGCGGACGCGATAATGGTGGCCGACGGCGGACGCGGAGTGACGTGGAACGACCGCCTCCGCTGGCGGCTGGGTGTTTTGGCCTCCAGCGTCCCCATCGTGTGGGACCAGCACCGGGACGGCCCCGCTCCCGTACCTGGGGTCAGCGCGGTGACGATAGGCCAGTCGTCCGCCTCACATGCCAGCGGAATCGACGTCCGGAGCCAGGATTCGGCGTCGGAAGCGGCCGGCGTGCTGCTGCATAGCTGGGACGCAAGTTCAGTTTCTGTCCTGACATCCCCGGCGGGTGCGGACTCCGGAAAGGTTCGAGGAACATTTTCAACTGCCCTTGCTGCGGGATTGGCGCAAGGAATGGCGGTTTCAGATGGCGTCCACTTGGCTGCCCAACACGCCGGAATCAGTAACTCGAACCAGCGGAGCCTGGGCCTGGCTTTTGCCCCAACTCCGGCTCCGTCCACAGGGGAAACTGCCGCCGGCCCGGGAAGCTGACCTGCTTCTGCCGAGGATCTGTGATCCACTGGAGAGAGGCCGCCAACCAGGTTTGCGGGCCAAGAGGAGGAATCGCGATGAACGAACAACAACGTCCAGACGATGACCGGGATACTACCGGGCGCCGACCCGAGACTCGAACACCTGGCTTTGAAACAGCGGCGAAGTCGCGGTCTGCGTATGTGGACCCAGGCGGCTCCCAGTCCACGAAGGAACTCCGTGAGACGGCCCGCCGCCGTCGCGAGGCCGAAGAGAAGCTGCAGCAGCATCTGATGGAAGCCAAGGAGCACGCCCACCAGGAGTCGGATCACCATGAGTCGGATCGGCAGGCCGACGTCGGCAAGGATGACGCGGCCGGCAAGGATGACAAGGCGGACAACTTTAGATAGGCACCGCAAATCGATGTAGGGCTGCAGCGGGAATGGCACGCTGTCAGGGGTATCGCCCCCTGCTAAAAGCCGTGCGCGGAAGCTGTCATCCCGATTAGACGTATACCGCAGCCCCAAAGCGCATGACAGTTACGCGTGGGCTGGCGCAAGAGTGCAGCTTGGTGAGGAATGGTGGAGGGTGCGGGGCGGGTAGCTAGGCTACGCCGTGGGCAGCGGCGTCCGGTGAGACAGCCCTTCGGGCAGCTTCTTCAACGCCCAGCTCATACCAGACCTGCGCCCCGAACTCGGGTTCGGGCGTATCAAGATTCTGGTAGAGGGCGTCCAACAGGCTTGCGAGCTCTTCCGCGGGGAGGGTGGGAAGGACTTCCTCCGGGCCGCGGGGATCATTAAGGAATTTTGAAAGCTGGGAGCTGTTCAGGGTAATGCGACTGGGCTTATTACGCAGAATGTGGTTCATGGGGTGGCTCCATCTGGGAATCTCGAGGCTGGCTGCGTAACCCTACTTGAGTCTATTCCAACCAAACGGCGCCCACAATGGTCATGTGGCCATTTGCCTGCCGGCTGACTTTCCGCCCAAAGTGCCCTAGCTGAAGCGTGAACCGGGGAGCGGTGAACCAGGATATTGCTGCGAACCTGGAAACTGCGAAGAACCAGGAAACTGCGAGCCAGGGAGCTGGGCAGCTGGCAAAGGAACGTGGGGCGGAAGGGGCCGGGAGGGGCGTTCCGTACGAATGGCATCCTCGACCAGCGCCACCGGCCGGCGCCAGGCGTCGGACCCGGGCTCCATGGTATCCACGACGCCAATAAGCATTGCAAGCAGCCGGAACATGTCAGTCATGGAGATGTCAGCCCGGAGGGTTCCCTGGCCTTGCCCGCGGGCCAGCAGGACACCAATCGAATCGATCAGCGATCCTGTGATGCCAACGAGCAGCTCACGCCGCCCGGCAACTGCGCCCAGCAGGTTGGCGTCAGCACTTGCGGCGTCCATGATCGCTTCCACGACACGCAGCAGGCCCTTGGCCGCATCGATGTCGGCAAGGGCGTCGTCCATCACGGGGTCCACAGTCAGCCTGAGCTGACGGTTGAGGGCTGCGAGGACCAGCTCCTCCTTGTCCGCAAAATTACGGAAAAGGGTGGCAGGGCCTACACCCGCCGTCGTCGCAATCGTCTGCAACGGCACGTCCGGGCCAAATTCGCGGAAGCATTGACGTGCCGCAGTAATGATTTTGTCCACGTTCCGCGCTGCATCTGCACGGAGCGGCTTGCGGGCGACTGCGAGGTTCATCCGATCAGGGTAGCAACGCAGGCCGGGGCGTTCACGGTTACTGGAGGGTAGGCGGTTATATGACGTGTGGCAGATAAGGGGCCTGCAAGGTCATCGACGGCGGCCGTGCCAGACTGGCTTTATGTTGCTTGCATTTTCTGTGGCCCCGTCCGGTACCCCCGCGGGTGGTTCCCGCCCGTCCGACGCGTCCGTTCACGACGCCGTCGCCGCCGCCGTGAAAATCGTGCGGGAATCGGGCCTGCCCAACAAGACCGATTCGATGTTTACCACCATTGAGGGTGAATGGGATGAAGTGTTTGAGGTTGTGAAAAAGGCCACCGAGGCGGTTGGAGAGTTCGGAAGCCGCGTTTCGCTGGTGATCAAGGCTGACATCCGTCCCGGGTACTCCGGGGAGCTCGTGGCTAAAGTGGACCGCCTGGAACAGGCAATCTCCGGCTCCTAGCGATCCGCCTGGGAGCCGTTACCGTCTAGCTCGTGGATGGCATGGTCCAGGAGGTCCCGCTGAACGCCGCGCAGCATATAGGACCCGTTCAGGTACGCATCGATCTCCAGCTCACCCGCGTCACCGCCGATGCTGAAATAGTGCATCCACAGCGCTTCCAGGCTTAGCCCAGCCGCTTCGAAATCAGCGGACGTCCGGTCCCGCTGCTCCTCTGCGGTCTCGTCAACACTCATGGACGTTCGTGGTCAGGTTCGGCATGCCGGTCAAGAACACTGAGGGCGACGTCGCTGAGGGGGACTCCTTCCTCGCGGGACCGCGTGGTGAGCACGCGCAGGGCGGCACGCTCATCGAGGTTCTGGCGTTCCATCAGCACCCCCTTCGCCATGTCGATCACACTCCGGCTGTGCAGGGAGTCTTTCAGTATGTCACTGAGTTGAGCCGCACTCTCATGCGCCTGGACGTTGGCAAGCATCACGGCTGCCGGTGCGGACAGCAGCTCCAGGAGATGTTCACTGTGGGCATCGAATGCATGGGCCTGGTCCGAGTAGACCTTCAGTGCGCCAATGGCCTCCGTACGCTGAAGGTTCTGTTCCGGCGGCAGCAGGAGGGGGACGCTGAGGCACGAGAGCAAACTAACCTGCGCGCTGGCCCGGCTCCATTGAGGCCACCGCGTCTCGATGCGGCTGTCGTCGACGCGGACTGTCATTGCTCCGGCCCACGCTGAGAGGCATGGGCCTTCCCCCAGGTCGTACTGCAGTTGGTCGGCCTCTTCCACCAACACATTCGTGGAAGCCCTGCTGATGGGTTGACCCTGCGCGTTAATGAGGGTGGCGCCGGCGCCGACGCTCCCGGGAATGCCTTCTAAGGCTGCCCGGGCTATTTTGGCTATGGCTGACCCAGCCACCTGTTCCGTCAGCAGCAGGCCTGAGACGCGGGCGAAGACCGCCCGCAACTCGCCTGTCACTGGCTCTCTTCGCGTCACTTGTTGGCCTCCATTGCCATTCCTGCCGGTGATTCGGCAGGAAGATCCACGGCTGCCGCTGGTTCCAGCATAACTTCGGCGCCCGTGCTTAGGCCCGTTTTTCCGGGATTTCGGCACCGTTGACGATGTCTGCCGCTACCAGCCGAAGCCGCACGTTCCTTGCCTGGGCGGCGTCGTGGAGAAGCGAAATTGCAGCGTCGCGGCTGGAGCGGGTATGGACCATCACGAGGGCCAGTGCAGCATCGATCGTCGCGCGGGAGCGCAGTGCTTCCCGCAACTTGTCCGGATATGCCTCAGGGTCCAAGTGAGGATGCAGGCGGAGTGCTATGCGGAGGATGCGGGAGATGGACTGTGAGTGCTCCTCAATGGAGGCAACAGTTTCGGGACTGAAGGCTGAGGTTCGGTAGGCATAGCAGTTCAAGGCTGCAGAAGCCTCCCGCCCAGCGTCGATTGGCACCGCGAGGACGGACAGCACACCAAAATCCTTAACCGCCGCGTAGTACTCGCTCCAGCGTGCATCGGCTGTCAGGTCCTCCACCATCACCGAATGCCCGCCGCGGAGTGCAGTGAGGCAGGGGCCGTCGTCGAGCTCGTATTGCTTTTCATCCATCATGCGGGCTTGGTCACTGCTGCTGGCCACCGTGAACAGTCCATCGTCACGCTGCACGGAGATGGCGCACGAAATGGGTCCTCGGTCGCCTAGCCGGGAGGCCGAATAGAGCGTGAGTTCCAACAGGAACGCGTCAAAGTCCTTGCTTTCCAGCAACAGGTCCTGAAGGTGGTCATGGGTTATCGCAGGGAGGGGTTTGGAGGCCATCATGAGCCTCGATTCTCAATAGGTCCTGTGCCTGGCGAACGGTACAGGAATGGGCCGGGCGGAGGTGTGGCCGCCGGCCTTGGTGCTCCGAACAGGATGTTCAGGAGCGGGTGTGACGCTTCAACGGGATAGTGAGCACCTGCCTAAGACCGCTTCTGTTTTGAGCCTACGCGCAATGTGTCGGACAAGATACAGCAGCCGGTCCTCCCGGAGTAGCGCGCCGTCAGGGCGATTGGTTGCATGCTCCGGACTGCGCCCTAGACCCGGGGAATCCTCCGTGCCAGACTGTGGCCATGTTTGAGCACAAGACCCAGCCCGGGTGGGTAAAAGTGGAAAACTTCCTCACCGAATCCGTAGTTCATCCTGACGAAGCGCTCCAACGTGCGGTTCAGTCCGCCGCCGATGCCGGGATGCCGCCGATCGAAGTGGCGCCCAATGCGGGCAAGCTCCTCAATCTCCTGGTGCAGTTGTCCGGCGCGCGTCGTGTTCTTGAAATAGGGACGCTGGCCGGGTTCAGCACCATCTGGATGGCTCAGGCGCTGCCCGACGACGGCCGGCTGGTCACGTGCGAATACCTCCCCAAACACGCTGACGTAGCGCGGGCAAATGTTGATGCCGCGGGCCTCGGCGGAAAAGTGGAGATCCGGATTGGCCCCGCCCTGGAAACACTTGCCGCCCTGCACTCTGAAGGCCAGGAGCCGTTTGATTTTGTCTTCATTGACGCGGACAAGGAAAACGACGCTGCCTACCTGGAATGGGCTGTGCGCCTGGGCCGGCCGGGAACAGTCGTAGTGCTGGATAACGCCGTTTGGGAAGGCGCGGTACTGGACCCTTCCGTAGACAGGGTCAACGCGCCAGGGATCATTGGCGCCCTGGAGCTGCTGGGGAAACACCCGCACTTGGACGGCACGGTCATCCAGACCGTGGGCTCCAAGGGGTGGGACGGGTTCGCCCTGGCATTGGTCCGCTGAGTACACCAGTGGCGGATCCATGCCAGGGCGAAATTTCGTTCGTTAATCTTTCTTGAAGGCGTCCTTGACCTTCTCGCCGGCTTGCTTCAGGTCGGCTTTGGTCTGGTCCATCTTGCCCTCGGCCTCGAGGCCCTCGTCGTCGGTAGCTTTACCGGTAGCCTCTTTGGCCTTGCCGCCGAGCTTCTCGCCGGTGTTCTCCATCTTGTCGTCCAAACCCATGGCATTTCTCCCTGTGGCTTGATGCCGGCCAGCGGAATGCCGGCTGGTCATGCTTCAATGCTAGCCAGCTTTGGCGGTTGCAAACAGGGCCGCCGAGGGGTTTGCCGTCTTGCCGGGACAGGTGCTCCCCACGCGTATTTTGAGGGGCAGCCAGGTCACATCCGGCAGTTGGTCAGATCAGGTCCGGTGCGCTGGCAACGATGTAGTCCGCCGCGGCGGGACCTGTCATGGACAGGCCATTGTCGTCCGGCGCGATGCCATGCCTTTTCAGCGCGGCCCAAAGGGCTTCAGGCAGTTGCGGCTCAACCTGGTGGAGTAGGCACCAGCTGGTGTACAGGCCGTACAGCTCATCACGTTTGAGGCCGGAACCGGGTTCCCGGTCATGGGTGACCGCTTCGGCCAGGAATTGCTCAAAGTGGGTCGCAGGCATGTCCGCTCATTCGTCGTCGATGGGATGCCGCCGATCTGCTTCAGCGGCCCTGGCCGGCCTGAAGCCAGCAGGATAATCACGAAGTTATGGCATTCGGGCTGACTGTGTCCAGTCCATGGGTGAAGCCCCTGAGGTCCAGTCAAGGGCCAGGCCCGGCCACGGATATCCCAGACAGGGGAGGACGAGTGGCTGCAGATCGAGGGGGCCGACGGCGACTGGGGGGACTGGCCTCGGTCTCAGAAGAGGCCATCTCACCGCCGACCCCGCCTGACACCCGGGCCATTGCTTAAACCCGGGAAACCTGGACAGGACCTGCTTCTTTTGTTAATTTTCCTCCAAGTTCGAGGTCCTGCCTAGTCCCGGCGGCTTCCCTTGTGGAGATCCCTGCCGGTTTCGTCCCCGTTTCCCTGCTGCATGTCCCCGCCGCGGCTTTCGCGCAGCTCCCGGCCACGACGGATGTCTTCCTCTACCTGTTCCTGCAGCTTGTCGCTCTTCTTGGTGTCCCGTGGGGGCAGCTGGATGGTTTCCTCCGCTTCAATCCCTGCCTGGAGTTGGCGTCCGCGTTCCATCTCAGCATCGAGTTCCGCCCCGAACAAAAGGGACATGTTGAGGATCCACAGCCAGAGCAGCATCACGATCACGCCGCCCAATGCACCGTAGGTCTTGTTGTAATTGCCAAAATTGGCCACGTAAAAGGCGAAGCCCAGGGAGGCCAGAAGGAAAATGACCAACGCAAGGAACGAGCCAATGCTCATCCACCGGAACTTGGGTTGCTTGACGTTCGGCGTCGCGTAGTACAGGACGGCGATGATCACGATAACCAGCGCCACGATAACCGGCCACTTAGCGATGTTCCAGACGGTGAGGATGGTCCCGCTCAGTCCAATGGCGCCGCCAATGGCTTCCGAAACCGGGCCGCTGAGCACGAGCATGCCGGCGAGCAGGGCTACAATGACCACGGCGAGCAGGGTGACTGCCAGCATGGTTCCGCGGAGCTTCAGGAACGGGCGGCCTTCGTCGACTTCATAAACACGGTTCATGGCTCGGCCAAACGCTCCCACGTATCCGGACGCGGACCAGAGGGCGGTGGCAAGGCCGATGAACAACGTAAAGCCTGCAGCGGGGGAGGCAGCGAGTTCCTCCACCGGGCCGCTGACTGTTTGCACCGTATCCTCTGGCGCGATGCCGCGCACGATCTCAAGTAGCGCCGCGGTCGTCTTTTCAGGGTCTCCGAAGATGCCGACGAGCGAAACGAGCGCCAGCAGCGCGGGGAACAGCGACAGGACGGCGTAGTACGTCAGTGCGGCCGCCAAGTCGGGGCACTGGTCCTGATTGAACTCGCGGAAGGTTTTCTTGGCGATGTACTTCCATGAGGGCTTGGTGACATCTGTAGGGCTGTCCGGCTTACGGGAGTCGTCGGGGGCCGGAGCGCTGCCGGCCTTGGCGGTGCTCGTCTCGGAACTGTCCTGAGTGGCCATGGTGTGTCCTCTCGATTGTGGTAAGACGGACAGGCCGGCTCCGCCGGGGGAGGCGGGAGCCGGCCTGTCTTTGGCGCTGCTGATTTCTGTCGTGGCTGTTACTGATTGCTGCAGAGCCTGTCAGGGGTTCTGAACGTGGTCCTTGGCGTCAGTGGCACGGTCTTTCACATCAGAGGCCGCAACCTGGCCTTCAGCCTTGACATGTTCAGCGCCCTCAGCAGCGGTTGCCTTCACGTTCTCCATGGCTTCCCGGGCCGGCTCCTTCATGCCTTCGGCCATTTCCTTCGCGGCCTCCGTCAGCTCGCTTGTCATGGGTTCTGCGGCCGACTTGAGGGCATCCGCCGCTTCGCGTTCCTTTTCGCTGGCCGGAATCAGCGAGGACAACAGCATCCCAGCGCCGAAGGCGATAAGCCCTGCAGCCAGGGGATTGCCCTGGGCCTTTGCCTTGACCTGCTGGGGGGCATCGCTGATTGCCGTGCCGGCGTCACTGAGCATGTTGCCCGCGCTGTCGGTGCGGTTGTGGACCCCACCCTGCACCCTGGAAGTGGCGCTGTCTGCTGCTCCCATGACTTTCTCCTTCACTCCGAAGACGGCGTCCTTCACCTTGTCTGTCTGGCGGTGGACGATGTTGGAGGGAGTGACCTTGTCAGCCACGGCATCCACATTGGTGCCAAGGCGGGCACGGGTTGCTTCAATATCTGAACGGATCGCGTCCGGGTTGTCACTCATCGTTTTACCTCACCGGGTTTTAGGGTTGGGGGGATTTCCTGGAGTGTTTCGGTGGTCTGGGGCAGGCCCTTGACCGATTTGAGTTCCTTGCGACCAATGGAAGCCAGGACTGCGGCGATGATGCCCCAGATGACCGCCACGACGACGGCGGACCAGCCCAGGCCCATCAGCTCGCCCAAGGCGTACCAGAGGGCGATGGAAAGGAACAGCAGGACAAAATGACCGGCCACGCCCGCTCCGGCGAGCATTCCGCTGCCCTTGCCCGCCTTGGTGGCCGTCTGCTTGAGTTCTGCTTTGGCGAGCTCGAGTTCCTGGCGCATCAGGGTGGACAAGTCACGGGTTACCTCGCCCAGCAGATCTCCCAAGGACGTGTTGTCAGCCTTGACGTGCGCTGCGCTCGGAGGAGTCTCCGGCATCTCGCTGCTCATCACGGCCTGCCAGTCTGGCCGTCCGCGGAACGGTCCCGGGTGAGTGGGTCGTTGGCCATCGGATCATCCGCCAGTGCCCTGTCGCCCAGTGGATCCTCTGCGGTCCTGTTTCCGGACCACGGCTCCTCTACCAACTGCGGGCTGTCCAGGGGACTTGCCGTTGTGGAGGCAGCGGGATAGCCGCTTCCCGGCGCGCCGCCGTCGTACCCTGCCGTAGTGGTAGACGGGCCAGGGAGCTGGACCGGTGGCGGCGGAACCGCACCCCCGCCTGCGGGGACGTAGCCTGCAGCCTGGTCTGCCTCGTACTGGCCGGCTGCATACTGGTTGCCGGAATACTGGCCCGTGTACCCGGCAGCAGAACCTGTGGTGGACTCCGGTGCACCGGCGCTCAGGCTACGGGTCAGCCTGCCCGCCAGGACGCCTGCCCCTGCAGCAAGGAGCAGGAAGGTGCCGGGACGCTGCCTGGCGAAGGTCTTTACTTCATCCAGGAGTGATCCAGGGTCCCGCCCTTCGAGCCAGGATGCAACCGAGGAGGAACGTTCTGCAGCCTGGCGGACCAGGTCGGAGGCAACGCCCGGCTGGTCAGATGCGCGGGCCATGGAATGCAGTTGGTCAGAAACGGAGCGAAGGCCGTCAGCCACTTTCTGTTGCTGCGTGCCTGCCTGCTGGGTGAGGTCGTTCCGGGCCTGGTACAGGAGGTCCTTGGCATTAGCCTTGACCTCACTCGCGACGTTTGCCGCTTCGCTCTTGGCAGTCTGGGCCACGCTCTGGGCAGAATCCGCTGCAGTGCGGGCAACGTCCCCGGCTTCTTGCTTTACAGCGTCCTTCCGGGAGGAGGTCTCATAGGCCCCGCTTGTCTGCGGAGTGCCTGTCTGCGGAGTCCCCGCAGTCTGGGCAGCGGAGGGGAACGTGCTGGGGCTCCGCTCTTCGGTAGTCCCTGGTGTGGCCGGCGGAACCCTGTACGTGGGGTCCTCGGGCCATTGGTTCTCTGTCATCTTCGCTCTCTCTTTCCAAGAAGGCCGGTTGTTGATCAAGAACCAGCGATACTGGCCGTAAAATAGTAAGCATGATTACTAACAGATAGTAAGTACCCTTGGTAAATTACTTTCAAACGGGTTTGTCGTGCCTGTTGAATTGGCAGCACCCCGGCCCGGCCGCAACGAAGTGGAAAGAGGTGGGTAGCTTTGGAAACAGCACCGTGGGTTTGGGTGGTTGTTGCAATAGTTGTCGTGGCGCTTATTCTGGTGCTCCTGTTGACCGGAAAGCGCCGTCAGGCAATGCAGCAGAAGCGTGAAGAATCGCAACGTGAAAAGGCCGCGGAAATTCGCCGGGACGCCCAGAACGTCGAATTGGATGCCCGTGAAAATGAGGCACGGGCAACTCGTGCCCGTGCTGACGCGGAACAGGCCCAGGTGGAAGCTGCCAGGCTTAAGCAGGAAGCTGACCAGAAGGCAGCCAATGCCCAGTCCCTGCGCGAAGATGTAGCCCGGCAGAGCCGGAAGGCCGACGCCGTTGATCCCGACGTGCGCGATGACGACGTGCGCGACGACGGGAACCCTCGTGGCGAGCGGGAAGCCCGCGGTGGCGCTGCCAGGGCTGACGCCGCCCGGGCTGACGCTGACCGCGAAAACCCGCGCTCGGGTATCTAGGAAGCCGTATCCAGGGTCCGGCATCCAGGAGCCGGCATCTAAGGTCCTGTATCAGTCCTTTAATAAGGGGCAGGGCCTGCTGGCTGCACCCGCCTTTATTGCACCGTTTTATTGGACTGTTTTATCGAACCTGGGGGTGCCCGGAACGGGAAGCCGCAGCCAGGTTCCGCCTGGGTTTGAGGGCGGGGGAGGGAGGCACTCCTTCCCCCGCTCCCATGCCATGGAGGATCTGGGCCAGCGCGTCCATGGATGACCTCCGCGGCTCCCAGTCCAGGACCCTCCGGGCCCGGCTGGTGTCCATGATGGGGGCCCCGGCGGCCATATCAATCCAGCCTGCATCAGTGGGTTGCAGGCGGAGCTTCCAGGTGACATCCACCAGGGCCCGCAGGAGGCTCATGGGAATGGGCAGGATGCGTCTTGCACGCAGGAACCTGGCCAGTTCCTGTGGAGTGATGACGGGCTTGGCGGCGACGTTGAACGCCCCCGACTCGCCGCGGTCCAGGACCCGCCAGTATGCCTCGGCAACGTCTTCGGCGTGGACAGCTTGGAATATGAGGTCATCAGGGGCGGGCAGTAGGGGGAGCCAAGGCCTACGCGGCACCAGCCGGGAAAGAATGGGGCCCAGGAAGAACTGTCCCACTTCGCTGCCGGCATCCGCCTGAAAGATCAGCCCGGGCCGGAGCCTGGCCACTTTGACCCCTGGCTGTTCAGCCTGGAACCGGTCCAGCAGGGCTTCCTGTTCCGCCTTGTGCCGGCTGTAATGCGACGACGGGATCCCCGTGGCCGGCCAGGATTCATCGGTCCTCTGGTTCTTGGGTGCTTTGCTGTAGGCGCCCACGGATGATGCGCACACAATGTGCCCCACGCCTGCCTGCCGGGCAGCTTCGAGGACATTCGCGGTTCCCGTGACGTTCGTTCGGCGAAGGGTGGCCAGGTCCCTGTTGGGCTGCAGCAGCCAGGCCAGATGGACCACGGCGTCTGCCCCTGCCATGGCAGAGCGGAGCAGCGGAAAATCGGCATCCCTGCCCACGTCCATGGTGTGCCATTCGACCCCCTGGTATGGCGGGAGGGTGGTATCGGGGAGCCGGCGGCTCACTCCTGCAAGTTGCAGGCTACCGGGGCGCTTGAGCAGCTGCCCCTGCAGGTTGCGAAGGAGCGCTGTGCCGGCGTTTCCGCTGGCTCCGATGATGACGATTCGCATAACCACATCTCCTGTGACCAGGCCGGGAGCTTCCTCACGCACGCCGGGCCGCTCATCGGGAAGCATTGTTTAATAAGCAGCCTTATGATTTCCTACTTCTAAGTCTTGCCGCAGGCTTTCGGAATCCGAGCCCGAAGGAACCAACGACAATGCCTGATCTTATTGCTGCGCTTGCCGTGGAGAATACCAGAGCTGAGACGCGTCCGGTGGAGGTTCCTCCACCCAACTCTCCTGTTAGGGGTGGGCGCCTCCGACAAACTTTCGAAAACGACCTGGTCCTGAGCTACCTGGACCTCGCTGAAGCGCTGGCCGCCCGGTTTGAGGCCCGAGGCCGGGAGCGGGCCGACCTCAACCAGGTGGCATACCTGGGCCTGGTCAAGGCCGCGCGAGGCTTTGACCAGACAAAAGGTGACAGCTTTCCGGCCTATGCAGCGCCCACTATTACTGGCGAACTTAAGAGGTACCTCCGCGACAGGAGTTGGGTGGTCAGGCCACCAAGGCACATCCAGGATCTGCGTTCGCGCCTGTTCCGCGTGGAGCCTGAATTGGCCCAGACGCTGGGAAGGAACCCCACTGTCGACGAGCTAGCCCAGGAACTGGGAGTGGAAAGTGGGGAGGTGCAGGAGGCCATCTCGGCGTCGAGCAGCCTGCATCCGGACTCGCTCGACGCCGTAAACCCGAACAGCGATGCGCCTCCGATCGCAGAGGTGCTCGCCGCTCCTGAAACGCCCCTGGAACGGCTCGAAGAGCTCGCCTGCTTGCGGGAAGCCATGGAGGAGCTCGATCCCGGGGACCGGGAACTGTTATACCGGCGGTACTTCTGCGAAGAGACCCAGGTTGAACTGGGCAAACGCCTGGGAATGTCCCAGATGCAGGTTTCGCGGCGTTTGGCCCGCGTGCTGGTGGAACTGCAGCGCAGGCTTCTGGAAAACAGCTACGTTGCCGAATCCAGGACCGGGGAAGCCCTGCACCTGTCCGCTGCTCCGCGAAGGGCCGGATCCGGCCGGCCGTCCAATGGATCGCAGCGGGGCAGCCGTTCCCGAGTCTCCACCCGGTGAGGTGGGATCGGCTGGCCCTCTCCTCCAAGCCCCACCTGCGCGAAAGAACACGCGAAAGAACACTTGTGGCCCTGGGAGTCAGGGCCTCAAGTGTCCGTTCGCGCCTAGGTGCGGGATGGCGCCGGCCAGGAGAAGAAGTGCCTCCACGCTGTTTAGGAGCTGCTGCTCCGGGGAACAAGGTGGATATGGGAAGCTCCGCAACTCCGCAGCTCAAGGCTGTCCTGTTCGACAGGGACGGAACCTTGGTGGTTGATGTGCCTTACAACGGGGATCCCGGCCTGGTCCAGCCCATGCCGGGGGCCAAGGACGTGCTGGATTCCCTCCGCCGCCAGGGGCTGGCAACCGGAGTGATCAGCAACCAGTCCGGGATTGCCCGCGGCATCCTCACCGCTGCGGACGTGGCGGGCGTCAACGCGAGGGTGGAGGAGCTCCTGGGTCCTTTTGATGTGTGGGAGGTGTGCCCGCACTCGGAGGAAGACGGCTGCGCCTGCCGGAAGCCCGCCCCGGGAATGGTGCACATCGCCTGCCGGAAACTGGGAATCGAACCTTCCGAGGCCGCGCTCATCGGTGACATTGGAAGTGACATCCTCGCCGCCGAGGCTGCCGGCGCCAGAGGCATCCTGGTGCCTACTGCGGTGACCCGCCCGGACGAAGTCAGCCGGTCCGCATTGGTTGCCAGTGATCTTGCCGGGGCCGTGGATCTGCTCCTGGAGCGGACACAGTAATGGGACGCGTCCTGGTGGCAAGGCTGGACAGCATGGGCGACGTCCTGCTCGCCGGCCCGGCCGTCCGGGCCGTTGCCAATGGCCGCCGGACGGATGGAAGCCAGCCAAACCAGGTGGTGATGCTGTGCGGCAGCCAGGGAGAGGACGCTGCGTCCATGCTGCCCGGGGCGGCGGAAGTCTACAGCTGGGACTGCCCGTGGATCATGAATCCTGCGCCCAAGATGACCTGGCCGCACGCCGACAGGTTGGTGGACTACGTCAGCAACTCCAGGATCACCGAGGCCGTGATCCTGACGTCCTTCCACCAGTCCCCGCTGCCGCTTGCCCTGCTGCTCCGCCTTGCCGGCGTGGAAAGGATCAGCGGAGCCTCCACGGACTACGCCGGTTCCCTCCTGGATGTCAGGCTCAAGCCTGGCGAGGACTTTCCGGAAGACCAGCCCGAGGCAGAACGGGCCCTCGGTATCGCACAGGCTGCCGGCTTCACATTGCCGGCAGGAGACGACGGCAAACTGCGGGTGGACCGTGTTCCGGACGTCAAGGATTTGGTGGGGGAAGGTCCCTATGTGGTGGTCCATCCCGGGGCGGCAGTGCCGGCGAGAGCCTGGCCGCCGTTTCACCATGCGGCCGCCGTCGAACTCCTTGAAGGAGCCGGTCACCGGGTAGTGGTGACCGGCGGGCCCGGGGACACGTCGCTGACGGCCACCGTGGCAGGACCATCGGCCCTGGACCTGGGCGGACGCACCGACCTCCGCACCCTGGCGGGGGTGCTGGCGGGTGCTGAGGCAGTGGTGATCGGCAACACCGGCCCGGCCCATCTGGCTGCCGCCGTGGGAACCCCGGTCGCCTGCCTCTTCTCCCCGGTGGTGCCTGCAGTGCGGTGGGCCCCCTACGGTGTGCCCCTGGAACTTCTGGGCGACCAAAGTGCACCGTGCCGGCTCACGCGTGCCCGGGTTTGTCCCGTGCCAGGCCATCCCTGCCTGGATTCCGTGCCTCCGGAGGAGGTGGTGCAGGCCGTGGAGCGTCTGATCGGCGGGGTCACCTCCTTCAGCACCCACCTCAGCACCCGAAGAAAGGCTCGCAAACGATGAGACTCCTGCTGTGGCACGTCCACGGTTCGTGGACCGACGCGTTCGTCCGTGGACGCCATGAATACCTGCTGCCCGTCCTGCCGGAGGGCGGGCCCTGGGGCCTGGGCCGGGCAGGCAGGGAGTGGCCAGCCACTGTCCGGGAAGTCGCGCTGGCGGAGTTGGACGCCGACGCCGTGGACGCCGTCGTTCTTCAGCGTCCCGAAGAAATTGCGGAAGTGTTCAGGGCGCTGGGCCGCCGCCCTGGCCGGGACCTGCCCGCGGTGTACGTGGAGCACAACACTCCGAAGGGGAATTTTCCCTTCATCCGGCATCCGCTGGCTGAGCAGGCAAGCATTCCGGTGGTCCACGTGACCCATTTCAACAGGTTGGCCTGGGACAGCGGCTCGGCCCCCACCCTGGTCATTGAGCACGGGATCCCGGACCCGGGACTCCTTTATACGGGAGAGCTGCCGGAACTGGGAGTGGTGGTCAATGAGCCTGTGCGGCGTGGGCGGGTGACCGGTACGGACCTCCTGCCGGTGTTCGCCTCCGTGGCGCCGCTGCAGGTCTTCGGCATGCAAACCCAAGGACTGGCAGCCGCCATCGGAATAGGGGAATCACGCCTCACGTCGCGGGGCGATCTGAGGACGCGCGAACTGCACAGGGAATTGTCCCGATGCCGGGTCTACGTCCATCCCATGCGGTGGACCTCCCTGGGACTGTCCCTCCTGGAAGCGATGCACCTGGGCATGCCGGTGGTAGCGCTTGCTGCCACGGAAGCGCCGCGGGCGGTGCCGCCCGAAGCGGGAGCCATATCTGCCGACATGGACGAACTGCTGCGCTGCGCCGCCCGGCTGGTGGCCAATCCGGAAGAAGCCCGACGGCGGGGCGCCGCCGCCAGGGAAGCGGCACTGGCGCGCTACAGCCTGGACAGGTTCCTGGGCCGCTGGGATGAAGTGCTGGCGGACCTGGCGCCCCGGCCGAAAGCCAACGAACGTCTGGAAGAGAAGATCCTGATTCCGGCGCGAGAGAGGAAGACCCCATGAAAATCTCCATGATTTCAGAACACGCCAGTCCGCTGGCGGCACTGGGCGGGGTGGATGCCGGCGGGCAGAACGTGCATGTTGCGGCATTGTCCGAGGCCTTGGCCAAGAGGGGGCACACGGTGACCGTCTACACCCGGAGGGACGCAACGGAGCTTCCCGCCAGGGTGAAGGTGGGCCGCCGGCTGGAAGTGGTCCATGTGGATGCCGGACCGGCCTGCCACATTCCCAAGGATGAGCTTCTTCCGTTGATGGGGGAGCTTGCGGACGGCGTCGCCAAGGATTGGGGGCAGCGTCGGCCCGACGTGGTCCACGGCCATTTTTGGATGTCCGGCCTCGCGGCCCTGTACGCGGCGCGGCGGGAGGGGGCAGGCTACCAGGTGCCGGTCATCCAGACTTTCCATGCCCTGGGAACTGTCAAACGGAGGCATCAGGGCGCCGAGGACACCAGTCCGTTGGAGCGCCGCTGGCTGGAACCCGGGGTGGGACGCTCCGCAGACAGGATCATCGCCACCTGTTCGGATGAGGTCTTTGAACTCAAGGCCATGGGGATCAACACGAGCAAGATTTCCATCGCTCCCTGCGGTGTTGACCTTGACCTCTTCTCCACGGAGGGACCCGCCGACCCCCGGCCAAGGAGGCACCGGATCCTCTCGGTGGGCAGGCTGGTTCCGCGCAAGGGCGTGGATTTGGTGATCCGCGCACTTCCGCTCCTGAGCGAGGCAGGATTCGACGACGTCGAACTCCTGATTGTGGGCGGTGGCGGGGACTCCAAGGTTCTTGATGCTGACCCGGAAGTACGCCGCCTCCTGGGGCTGGCCGAGGAACTGAACCTTTCGGATCGGGTGACATTGCAGGGGCAGGTACCCCGGGCCGCCATGCCAGGGATCTTCCGAAGCGCCGACGCAGTGGTCTGCTCACCCTGGTATGAGCCCTTCGGCATCGTCCCGCTCGAAGCCATGGCTTGTGGAGTGCCGGTGGTGGCTGCGGCAGTGGGCGGGCTCCGCGACACTGTGGTTGATCACGGCACCGGGCTTCACGTACCGCCGCGGGATCCGGAAGCGATCGCGTCCGCCCTGGCGCTCCTGCTGGGTGATCCAGCCCTGGCGGCCGAACTCGGCAGAGCCGGGCAATTGAGAGCCCGATCGAGGTATTCCTGGGATCGGGTGGCTGTCGAAACCGAAAAGGCCTACAAGCTGGCGATGGCGGAAGCTTCGGCCGGCCGGGTCCCCATGGAAGGAGCTGCGCTGTGACTGCCGAATGGTCCCTTCGTGAGGCGGACGTCCAGGCCCTGGCCCGCCACGGCGCGCTTTTCCCGGCGCTTCCTTCCGCAGTGCCTTCCCCCGTTCCTTCCGGTGCAGCCGTTATGGACGCGGGAACAGCCCTTGTGGACGCGGCCGCGGCACATGCTGTTCGCGCCCACCTGGACAACGTCCTGCCTGCGCTGGACTCGCTCCGGAGCCAGTCGGACCGCCTGGCCGCGTGGGGAGTTGAGCTGGCCCAGCGCCTGCTCCGGGGGCAGCGGGTGATGGCCGCGGGCAACGGCGGGTCGGCCGCCGAGGCCCAGCACCTGACCGCTGAACTGGTAGGACGGTTCGACGGCGAGCGGATCCCCTTCTCCGCGATCTCCCTCCACGCCGAGACCTCGGCGGTGACGGCGATTTCCAATGACTACGGCTACGACGAGGTGTTCGCCCGGCAGATCCGGGCCCACGGCCGTTCCGGTGACGTGCTGGTCCTGCTATCCACCAGCGGCAAGAGCCCCAACCTGCTCAGGGCCGCGGAAACAGCCGCCCGGCTCAACATCACCACTTGGGCACTGACGGGACCCGGGCCCAACCCCCTGGCCTTGGCCTGTGACGAGGCCGTGACCATTGAAGCCATTAACGCCAACGCCCAGGAAGGGCACCTGATCGCGCTGCATGCCATCTGCCGGGCCTTCGACCTGGAGGTCAACCGGAGCGGAGCCGGAAACCACAGCAGGGACTACTCTGGCAGCCCTGATGGAGAAGCAGGAGGCCGGGCATGAGGATCGTTGTGGTGGGCGACGCAATCTTGGATGTTGACCTGTCCGGCGAGGCCACCCGGCTCAGTCCCGATGCCCCTGTGCCCGTAGTTGACGTCTCCGGGATCAGGCGCCGGGCCGGGGGAGCCGGGCTGGTGGCCCGGATGCTGGCGGAGGACGGCTGGCCCGTCACCCTGGTGACGGTCCTGGCAGATGACGACGCCGGACGGCAGCTTGAGGCGGCGCTCGCGGGAGTCCGGCTTGTGGCCGGGCCCAGCAGCTTCCCGTCGCCGGTCAAGACCCGGGTCCGGGCAGGCTCCCATCCCGTGGTCCGTTTTGACCAGGGCTGCGGGCCAACGCCGGTACCCGAGGTGACTCCAGCGATGCTGCGGGCCGTGGAAAAGGCCGGGGCCATCATCGTTGCCGACTACGGCCGCGGTCTGGCCGCCAACGCACAGCTGAGGGAACTTCTGACAAGACTGGCCGACGATGTTCCCATCGTATGGGACCCGCACCCCTCCGGGGCCCCTCCCGTTCCGGGGGTAGCCGTGGTGACGCCCAACCTGTCCGAAGCCCACAAGGCCGCCGGCAGCGGGACCGCGGCGCCCGGAAACATGGCCTCCTCCAATGGAGCCGGGGACGTTGCGGGCGTCCTGCTGGACCAGTGGCGCAGCCGTGCCGTCCTGGTGACCACCGGGGAACATGGCGCCGTTCTCCTGACCCGGCGGGACCCAACGCCCCAGCTTGTTCCCGTTCCCCGGGTGGAGGTGGGCGATCCCTGCGGTGCCGGCGATAGGCTGGCCGCCAGCCTGGCCGTCCACCTGCTGGCAGGCCGTGACCTTCAGGACGCGTCCGTACTCGCTGTCCATGAGGCCGCAGATTTCCTGGCGGCCGGAGGGGTGGCGTCCCTGCCGGATCCCTCCGCGCCGGGGAAAGCCAGGCACCGCACCACTGAGCCGCTCCTGCTGGCCCGCAGCGTGCGGGAGAACGGCGGCACGGTGGTTGCCACCGGAGGCTGCTTCGACCTGTTGCACGCCGGGCATGTCAGGTCATTGGCAGCAGCCCGGGAACTGGGGGACTGCCTTATTGTCTGTCTGAACTCGGATGCCTCGGCCCACCGCCTGAAAGGAGAGCAGCGCCCCATCATGGGCCAGCAGGACCGGGCGGAGTTGTTGCTGGCGCTGGAGTGTGTGGACGCAGTGATGATTTTTGACGAGGACACGCCGGAGGCCGCGCTGGACCGGCTTCGGCCCGATATCTGGGTCAAGGGCGGCGACTACAAAGGTGCGCGCCTGCCCGAAGCGGAACTGGTGGAGAGCTGGGGCGGACGCTGCGTCACCGTTCCCTACCATCCGGCCCGCTCCACCACCCTTCTGGCCGACGCCCTGGCGAAGGTCAGCTGATCAAAAGCAGCCTCATTTCGAAGCATTTTGTTTCCAAGCGAAAGGAACACCATGAACATTCAGTCGCCTTGGCCCGGCCGCGTCCTGGTTACCGGAGGGGCCTCCGGACTGGGTGCCGCCGTCGTCGAAGCTGTCCTCAGGGCAGGGGGTACGCCGGTGGTCCTGGACCGCGACATCAGCGCAGTTTCGTCCGCTAAGGCGTTCGAAGTTGACGTCTCGGACCGGCTTGCCGTTGAGCAGGCTGTCCAGGAGGCAGCGGATTCGCTGGGAGGGCTGGATGCGGTGGTCACGGCGGCGGGAATCGACCGCTGCGGCAAACTGGCGGAGGTTGCCGCGGACGAATGGGAGAAGGTCATCGGCGTCAACCTGCTGGGCACAGTCTCGGTTGTCCGCGCCGCGTTGCCCCACCTCAAGGCTTCCCGGGGGCGGGTGGTGACCGTGGCTTCGACGCTGGGAAAGCGTGCGGTGGCTGATGCGACCGCGTACTGCGCCTCCAAGTTTGGCGTGGTGGGCTTCAGCCATGCGCTGGCCGCGGAGACCGGCGGGGAAATCGGCGTGACCACCATGATCCCCGGCGGTATGAAGACCCGCTTCTTTGATGACAGGACCGAGCAGTACAAACCGCAGGACGACTCCCGGCTCAACAGCCCGGGCAACGTGGCCCAGGCCATCCTGTTTGTGCTGTCCCAGCCCACCGGCTGCGAGGTGCGGGAGATGCTCATCTGCCACGAGGAGGAGGGCTCCTGGCCCTGAGCCCCGCTGTCCGATCCGCGAATGCCGCCCTTGACGGCCGGTTTTAAGGCCGGCCCTTGACGGCTGGTTTCTGACGTCGTGTTCTTGAAGAGGGGTCCATGCCAGGGAGGATTGCGGTGACGGGACACGAATTGGATCGGCCAACAGGGCCGCCCCACCTGCAGCACCCACGTTTTGCCAAAAGCTATGCGCGGGCGGTGGAGGTGATGAACCAACGCGGCGCCACGGAGCACCGCCGTGCCGCACTGTCCGGCCTGTCAGGCAAGGTGATAGAAATCGGGGCAGGGGAAGGCTCAGCGTTTGGGCTCTACCCCAGCTCTGTCACCGAGGTTCTGGCGGTGGAGCCTGATGATGAGCTCCGGCGGCTGGCCAAGGCCAAGGCGGTGTCCGCCCCGGTTCCGGTCCGGGTGGTGGCCGGAGCGGCGGAGACGATTCCCGCGCCGAACGCCAGTGCCGACGCCGTGGTCACAAGTCTTGTGCTCTGCAGTGTCGAGGACCAGGCCGCCGTCCTGGCAGAAATCCGGCGGGTTCTGCGGCCCGGCGGCGCACTGGCGTACTACGAGCATGTCCGTTCGGGCCATAAAGTCCTGGCTGCGCTGCAGGACCTGGTGACGCCGGCCTGGCAGCGCCTGGCCGGCGGCTGCCATCCGAACCGGGACACGCTGCAGGCCATCTCCTCTGCTGGATTCACCATCCGGGAGAACCGTCGGTTCGGTTTCTCTGCCGGCCCGCTGGTGCCCCCGGTGGACCACATCCTCGGCCACGCCATATGGCCTGGGGACCGGCAAGGTCCCGGCAGCTGACTCAGCTTTCATCAGGTTCGTGTAAACACCGGCTCCCTGGGTACGGGACAGCAGAGGACGGCACAGGCACAGAACGGCACCAGCACAGAACGGCACAGGAGAGTGCTACGGAGGAGATCCATGCATACCACTGCCAGGCAGACGGATGCCGCATCAGCGGCCACGCCGATACCAGCCACGCCAACACGGCCCACCCACGTCACCGGGGACGGTTCCGGGGTCACCATCAGGGATCCACGCAGCGGCGAGACCCTGTGGACAGTTCCGGAGGCTGAACCCCATACAGTAACCGAAGCCGTGGATGTGGCACGCAAGACCGCAGCCGAATGGGCCTTCACCGCCGCCGCGGAGAGGGGTTCGCGCCTGCGGGCGGCGGCCCGGGCGCTCGAGGACGCCGCCCATGAGCTGGCCGGGCTCAACAGCAGTGAGACGGGACGCCCCCTGGAGGAAGCCCTGGGCGGGATCGCCGCCGGGGTTTCCACCCTGGAGCAGTACGCCGAGCTCGGACCCCTGCACCGGGGGCGCAGCCTCAGGGGCAACAGCCTGGCCTCGGACTACACGGTGGCAGAGCCGCGTGGAGTGGCCGTTCTGCTGACGCCCTGGAACGATCCCGTGGCGGTTGCCTGCGGGCTGATCGGTGCCGCCCTGGCCACCGGCAACACGGTGATACACAAACCCAGCGAACGTTGCCCCCGGTTAGGCGAAGCACTGGGAGAGGTGCTCGCTCCGGCCTTCCCGCCGGGAGTGCTGCTGACCGTCTCCGGCGGTGCCGGCGTGGGTGCCCTGCTGACAAACGCGGGGGTGGACGTCATCGCGCATGTGGGTTCCAGCGCATCGGGCGCCCGGATCGCAGCGGCCGCCGCGGCCACCGGCGCGCACTTCATTCGTGAAAACGGCGGCAATGATCCGCTCCTGGTGGACCGCGATGTGGACCCTGTGTGGGCTGCCGAGCAGGCGGCGATCGGTGCCTTCGCCAACAGCGGCCAGATCTGCACTTCAGTGGAGCGGATCTACGTTCATGAGGCTATTGCCGATGAGTTCTGCGCCGCACTGGAAGCCGAAGCCGCCCTCCGCAACGGCAACGGCACCGTGGCACCACTGGTGGACACGCGGCTGCGGGAAGCTGTCCACGCCCAGGTTGCCGAAGCGGTGAAGCTTGGTGCGCACGCCGTGGAAGGCGGCGCCGTTCCGGACGGGCCGGGCGCCCACTACCCGGCCACCGTCCTGCTGGGCTGCACCGGGAGCATGCAGGTGATGACCGAGGAAACCTTCGGGCCGGTGGCACCCGTGCAAGTGGTATCAACTTTCGCAGAAGGGCTGCGGGAGGCCTGCAGCGGCCGGTTCGGGCTTGCCGCCACGGTACTCACGGGGAGCATCGCCCATGCGCAGCAGGCCATTGCCTCCCTTCCCGTAGGGACCGTGAAGGTCAATGAGGTGTTTGGCGGCGCCCCCGGAGGTTCAGCGCAACCCCGCGGCGACAGCGGCGAAGGCTTCGGCTACGGACCCGAGCTTTTGGATGAGTTCACCCGGGTGAAAGTGGTGCACGTCGCTGCGCCGCCCGTGACGCTGGATCAGGGCACACCATGAGCCCGCTGGACCGCACGGGTGGACGGGACCTTGCCGGCTCAAGGGACTGTGCCAACTCAAGGGACCTGGCCGGCGAGCGCGCACTGTCCGGATCGCTGCCGAGGCGGATTGCTGCCGAACACCCCGCCGTGATGGTCATTGGCGACGTGATGCTGGACGGCTGGTGGAGCGGCAGCATCGAACGGCTGTGCCGGGAGGCGCCCGCACCCGTGGTTGACATCACCACGCGGGATTTCGCTCCCGGCGGTGCTGCGAACACGGCCATGAACCTGGCTGCCCTGGGTGCCCGGGTGTCTGTTGCAGGCATCATCGGTACCGACGACGCCGGCGTGGTCCTGCGGGAAAAGCTGGTGGAGGCGGGCATCGACGTCCGGCACCTGCACAGCCACCCAGCCATGGTCACCACCACCAAGATCCGGATCAGCAGCGGCGGGCAGGTGCTCCTGCGCATCGATGACTGCGCCAAGGCCGTTCCGGAAGAGGCGCTGGCAGCGCTGGCCGCTTCGGTGGGAGCCGCCGTCGGCCACCAGGATGCCGTTATGGTTTGCGATTACGGAACCGGAGTCCTGGCGGACCCGGTCCGCGGCAGCCTGGTCGAAGCTCTGGCCCGCCCGGAATTGGAGAGGCAGGAGCCGCATGCACCGGAACCGGAGGTGGCCGCACAGGCAGGAGCAGCAGGCACGCTTGGTACCCGGCCGCTGACGGTCATCGACGCGCACGACCCCCGCCTGTGGGCCGGGCTGCGTCCCGACCTGGCCACCCCCAACGCGCAGGAAGCCGCGCGGATGCTTGGCGTGCGCCTGCCGGAGGGTGCTGAACGGATCGACGCGGTGAGCGCGAACCGGGAGGCGTTGCTGGAGGCCAGCGGAGCCAGCTCCCTGGTGGTCACGCTGGACCGGGACGGAACAGTACTGTTCTCGGCCGGCGGCGGCACGCACCGGACCTGGGCCCGGCCGGCCGCGGAGAAGCAGGCCTCCGGCGCCGGTGACACGTTTGTGGCGGCGCTGACGGTTGCCCGCTCGGCAGGACTTCCGCTGACGGCGAGCCTGGACCTGGCGCAGGCAGCCGCGGACGTGGTTGTCCACCAGCCGGGGACCTCCGTCTGCAGCACTGCGCAGCTGAGCCGGCACCTGGAGAGCTTCGCGGATACCGCGCTTGGCGTGGAGGAACTGGACCGGCAGCTGGAGGTGCACCGCGCCCAGGGCCAGCGGATCGTGCTGACCAACGGCTGCTTCGACGTGCTGCACAGCGGCCACACCAGGTACCTCAACCAGGCCAAGCAGCTCGGGGATGTGCTGGTGGTGGCGCTGAACAGTGACGACTCCGTGCGCAGGCTCAAGGGCCCGGGCCGGCCTATCAATACCGTGGCTGACCGCGCTGCCGTGATCGCCGCCCTCAGCTGTGTGGACTACGTGACGGTTTTTGATACGCCCACGGCCAGCCCGCTGATCTCCCAACTCCGGCCCGAGGTCTACGCCAAGGGCGGGGACTACACGCCGGAGATGCTGGCGGAGACGGCGGCTGTGGAGGAGTACGGCGGACGGGTGGCCATCCTGGACTATGTCGCGGAACGCTCCACCACGGCCGTGGTCCAGCGGATCCGCGAGGGCAAAGGGGCAGAGCAGACCAACTAGCGTCAACTAAAGTTGAGCCATGACTGAAGCGGGGCACGGGTAATGGCAAAACGCGGCAGGTCAGGAGGCCGCGCCAGTGGAGGTTCGACGGCGGGCGTTGTGGAAGTGCCCAAGGGCACCCGGCCGGACGGCCCTGTTGAGGGCGTCTATTACATCGATACCGGCGACTGCCAGCTGATTGCTGACCAGGACAACTCCAACGGCTGGCTCCTGAAGATCAACGGCGTGATGAGCTCCCACATAGACCTCGCCGACCCGCTCTTTCTGGACTTCGAATACATGCGCTGGATGGCGGCGCTCATTGAATCACGGTGGCCGCCGAAACCAAAGACAGGCCAGCCCGCGCGGCTTCGCGGCCTGCATCTTGGCGGCGGCGCCTGCTCCCTGGCACGCTACTTTCACGCCGCCTACCCCGATGCCCGCCAGGTGGTGGTGGAGCTGGACGGAAAACTGGCCGAGTACGTCCGCGGCTGGTTTGACCTTCCCAAGGCTCCGCTGCTCCGTCTTCGGGTGGGCGAGGCCCGCGAAGTGACCGAAACCCTCACGCCTGACACCCGCGACTTCATCATCAGGGATGTCTTTGCCGGGTCGTTGACGCCGCGGGCACTGACCACGGCGGAGTTCAACGAACACATCCGGCGGGTCCTGGCTCCGGGCGGCATGTATGTGGTCAACTCCGGCGACGCCCCCAACCTGCTGAATGCCCGGGAGGACGCGGCCACCATCGCAGCCTCCTTTGAGCACACGATGATCATCGCCGATCCTGCCATGCTGAAAGGCCGCCGCTACGGGAACATGGTGATGGCCGGCAGCGATGTCCCGTTCGACGGCGACCCGCAGCTGGCCCGCAAGCTCTTGGGCGGGGCGGTGCCGGCGCATATCTGGGATGACGCCCAGGTGCGCGCCTTCGCCGCAGGGTCACCGGTCCGCCACGACCCTCTCGCGTCCGCCTAGCCCCCGGCCCAGCAGTTTCTCGCGGTGTGCCGCCGTCTGGTCCCGCAGCGCCTGCACCACGGCGGCAACCGCAGGGCGGCGCATCGAATCGGGGCGCAGCACCATCCAATAGGGGAGCAGTTCGGCGAAGTCCTCGGGCAGCAGCCGGACCAGATCCGAGTGGAGATCACCCATGAAACAGGGCAGGAATCCGATGCCGGCGCCGGCCCGGGTGGCCTCCACATGCACAAAGACGTTGGTGGACGTTAGCCCGTCACGCATGGCCGGGACAAGGCGCCGCGGGGCGTCCAGGTCATCAACCTGAAGCATGGAATCCACAAAGTAGACCAAGGGGTGCTCAGACAGGTCAGCCACGGTGGCAGGGGTTCCGTTCTCCTCCAGGTACGAGCGCGAGGCATACATGCCCAGCATGTAGTCGCCCAACCTGACGGCCTCGGCCCGGTGGACCTGTGGTTCACCCACCACCACCTCGATGTCCAGCCCGGAACGCTGCTGCAGCGCCCGCCGGGTCATGGTCACCACTTCCACGCTGAGCCCCGGATGTTCACGGCGGAGCCCGGCCACGGCGGGAGCGGCGATGTAGGCGCTGAAGCCGTCTGTCGCCGTCATGCGGACGACGCCGGTGATGGGGTCCGGCGCCCTGCCTGCCGGTCCCAGCGCACTCACCGCAGCCTCCACCTGTTCGGCTGCCCGCACCGCCTGGGTGCCAAGGTCCGTCAGCTCCCAGCCGCCCGCCGCCCGGGCCAGGACCCGGCCGCCAAGGGCCTTCTCCAGGGCCGCTATCCGGCGTGACACAGTGGTGTGGTTGAGGCCCAACGCCTGGGCCGCCGTCGTAAATTTAGCTGAGCGGGAAACCGCCAGCAGTACCAGCAGGTCATCCGGGTTGGCATTCATATCTGCAATTGTGCACATGAGAGGTGCTCTTTTGGTTATTGAGTGCACATGTTTGTGCAGCAATACTCGGGGGAGCCATTAGTGCTGTGAACCACGGCACGTGTCAATGTGGACACTAAGGAGAAACCCCATGAGCGTAGAGCAGCGCTCGGCAGACAATGCCGCCGGATCCGCATCCAAGGGATCCGGACTCAAAAAGATTGTGGCCGCCTCCATGGTGGGCACCGTAGTGGAATGGTATGAATTCTTCCTCTACGCCACCGCCGCCACCCTGGTGTTCGGGAAGTACTTCTTCCCTGCCACCGGCAACGAACTCGACGGCATCATCCAGGCCTTCCTCACCTACGCGGTGGGCTTTGTGGCACGTCCGCTGGGCGGAATCGTGTTCGGCCAGATCGGTGACAAGCTGGGCCGCAAGCCCACGCTGCAGCTGACCATCGTCATCGTAGGCGTTGCCACGTTCCTGATGGGCTGCCTCCCGGGCTTCGCCGACATCGGCTACCTGGCCCCGGCCCTGCTGGTGGCCCTGCGCTTTATCCAGGGTTTCGCCCTCGGCGGCGAATGGGGCGGCGCGGTGCTGCTGGTTGCCGAACACAGCCCCAACAAGTCCCGGGGGTTCTGGTCCAGCTGGCCGCAGGCCGCGGTCCCGGTGGGCAACCTGCTGGCCACGCTGGTGCTGTTCATCATGTCAACCGCCCTCAGCCCTGAAGCTTTCCTGGGTTGGGGCTGGCGGGTAGCGTTCTGGCTCTCCGCCGTGATCGTGTTCGTGGGCTACTACATCCGCACCCACGTCACCGAGGCCCCCATCTTCCTGGAAGCCAAGGCCCTGGTGGAGAAGGAGCAGGCTGTCAGCTACG
Organism: Arthrobacter sp. CDRTa11; assembly: GCF_026427775.1. Lineage (NCBI taxonomy): Bacteria > Bacillati > Actinomycetota > Actinomycetes > Micrococcales > Micrococcaceae > Arthrobacter > Arthrobacter sp. CDRTa11. Next base: position 606,089 of record NZ_CP044532.1, read on the forward strand.
GCGTCTTCGAGGTGGTCCGCAAATACCCCAAGGGCATCCTGCAGGCCATGGGACTCCGGTTCGCGGAGAACATCATGTACTACCTCGTGGTCAGCTTTGCCATCGTGTACCTCAAGAGCGTTCACAAGTACGACACCTCATCCCTCCTGCTGGCCCTGCTGATCGCCCACGTCATCCACTTCCTGGTCATCCCGCAGGTGGGGCGGCTGGTGGACTCGCTGGGACGGAAGCCCGTCTACCTGTTCGGCGCCATCGCCGGTGCTGCCTGGCCGTTCTTCGCCTTCCCGATGTTCGATACCCGCAATGCTGTGGTGATCGTCCTGGCCGTGACCATCGGACTGTGCCTGCATGCGTTTATGTATGCCGGCCAGCCCGCCATCATGGCCGAGCTCTTCCCCACCAGGATGCGCTACTCGGGGGTGTCGCTCGGTTCGCAGGTGACGTCCATCTTCGCCGGTTCCCTCGCCCCGCTGCTGGCCACCCAGTGGCTCAAGGACACGGGCTCCTGGGTCCCCACCGCCATCTACCTCGTGGTGGCCTGCGCCATCACCACAGTGGCGGTGCTGAGCCTCAAGGAGACCAAGGGCATCGCCCTGGAGGAAGTGGACAAGGCCGACGCCGCCCGCGAGGGACTGCTTCCGGCAGGCACCCGCTGAGCTGCTCGGACGGCCGGACGTGGTTGATGACGGGTTGATGGACGGGAACACGATGGGAACCGTAACTGCTATGGAAAACACACTGAACGGCCGCAAGGCCCTGGTGACGGGCGGCGCCAGCGGAATCGGCGCCGCGTGCGTCCGGGACCTGGCCGCCCGCGGGGCGAAGGTGGTGGTGGCCGACGTCGACAGTGACGGTGCTGCCGCCCTCGCCGATGAAGTGGGCGGCACTGCCTGGGCCGTTGACCTGCTGGACATGGACAAGCTCGCCACCGTGAGCCTGGACTGCGACATCCTGGTGAACAACGCCGGGATCCAGCGGATCAGCCCCATCGAGGAGTTTGATCCGACGGAGTTCCGCCGCATCATCGCCCTGATGCTGGAGGCGCCCTTCCTGCTGATCCGGGCCGCCCTGCCGCACATGTACGCCAACGGGTTCGGCCGCATCATCAACGTGTCCTCCGTGCACGGCATCCGGGCCTCACCGTTCAAGAGCGCCTACGTTTCCGCCAAGCACGGACTGGAAGGTCTCAGCAAAGTGACGGCGCTCGAAGGCGGGGAGCACGGGGTCACCTCCAACTGCGTCAGCCCCGGATACGTCCGCACTCCGCTTGTAGAGAAGCAGATCGCGGACCAGGCCCTGGTGCATGGCATCCCGGAGTCTGAGGTCCTGGCCAGGGTGATGCTTACCGAATCGGCCGTGAAACGGCTGGTGGAACCGGAGGAGGTGGCATCACTGGTGTCCTGGCTGGCCTCGGATCAGGCCGGCATGGTCACCGGCGCCAGTTACACCATGGACGGCGGCTGGTCCGCCCGGTAGGTGCCGGCCGGCGAGCGCCATGGAGGCTGCAGGGCCGTCCCGGCCTGTACATCTAGTCCAGGCGTTTCAGCTGGCGGTGATCGTAAAAGAGGATGCCGTGGCTGGTTTTCACCCCTACAGAGGTTCCGCTCAGCGAAACCACCACACCGTCGTGACGGCCGTTGAAGGGGTCATCTCCCATCACCGCCTCACCGATCTTGTAAGGACAGGATGGGCGTGGAACCGTGCGCATACGGTTCCACGCCTTTTCCACCAGGCCCGCCGGACTGGCCGGGAGTTGTTCGTGGACGCGATTCCGGGCAGCTTTGGCCATGGATACCACTCCTTCAGGGCGACGTCGTCGCTCACTGGCGGTGCAGGTGCCGGAACGCACCCAGCTGAGGATGGTCCTCCTATTCCGGCTGGCACCTACAAAACAATGTACCGACAAATCACATCAGTAACATCAATAACATCTACCCCAATTTCCCCACGGGTCTACTGAGATTGCGCGGCACGGAGTACTCGCTTTTGGCGTGACGGCCACTTGTACCGGGCGGCGGATGCGGCTGTCTGTCGCAGGATCAATCTATGGCTGGACTAAATACCTGAGGTTGACGTCCAACTCGGCGGTAGAAGGACGGTTCGCCTTGTCCGGGCCCTGGCCCGGGGCCGGTGCTTGAGCAGGAGTCGAAGCCGAAGTCGGAGGCGGCGCGGAGGCGGCGCACAGCATCTCGGCCACCTCTGCCAGCTCCTTGGGCCGGAAGGGCTTGGTCAAATAGGCTGCGGCGCCGGAAGCCATTCCTGCCAGCAAGTCATCGGAGTCCGATCGTGCCGTCAGGAACAACAGCGGAGCATTGGTCAGTTCCCGAAGGGCTCGCGCCACCACGTGGCCGTCTGCGTCGGGCAGGCCCAGGTCCAGGGTGACCAAGGACAATGAAGGATCACCCGCCGCCGCAATGGCCTCAGCGCCCGTGCCCACCGCCCGCACTTCGAAGCCTGCGCGGGTCAGGACCAGCGTGATCAGTCCCCGGATGTCCTCGTCATCCTCGATGACGAGACAGACGCGTCGATTTTCCATACCAGCCCCCCGGCCCTTTACTGCCACCAGTTTATGGCAGCCCATGGCGATGCAGGCTAATTCTTCCCAGAATGAACAAAACCTCCCCCACCTGGCCCCCCGCCGCCGAGCCCGCAGTCTCCGGACGGGAGCATCGAAGTTGCATACCTTGGTCTAGAACTATTGACACCATGTCAAAGTTTCTTTACTTTAGTCATGTCAGCTTTGTTTTACATCCGGAGTGAAAATGTCCTACGAGGAAAAGAGCGCCTGGATCATGGGTGTGGTGGCCGTGGGCTCTTATGGCATCTACCTCGCCATCATCCTGGGCCAGGCCCGAACCACCCCCCTCACCGACGTCGCGTATGTCTCGCCGCTGTTGTGGACGGTCGGTGCCTCCATCCTGGTATCCATCGCGCTGCATGCCGTGATGGGCATTTCGGCGCCTAGGGAGGCGGGCAGGAAGGACCAGCGTGACAGGGAAATCTATCGGTTCGGCGAGTACATCGGGCAGTCCTTTGTGGTGATCGGCGGAGTGGCGGCACTGCTGATGGCCATGGCTGAACTGGACCACTTCTGGATTGCCAACGTGATCTATCTGATGTTCGTCCTCTCGGCCATCCTGGGCGCGGTGGCAAAGATTGTCGCTTACCGGAGGGGATTCCAGCCGTGGTGAAGCCGACGCGCGTGACCAACTCCATCCGCCGTCTGCGGTTCGAGCGCGGCGAAATGACTCAGGCCGAGCTTGCCGAGCGGGTGGGCGTGACCCGACAGACCGTCATCGCCATCGAGCAGGGCCGGTACTCACCTTCCCTGGAGATGGCCTTCCAGATAGCCCACGTCCTCAGCGTTCCGCTGGAGGACGTGTTCCAGTACCTGCACCATGAGGGAGACGCATCATGAAAGCTATCGTGCAGGACATCTACGGATCCGCGGACGTGCTCACGCTTCGCGACATCGACAAACCCACGGCAGGCGACGGTGAGGTCCTCATTCGGGTCCGTGCCGCCGGCGTCGACCAGGGGGTGTGGCACCTCATGACCGGACTGCCATACCTGGTCAGGGTGTTTGGGTACGGCCTCAAAAAGCCCAAGGTCCCTGTCCGGGGGCGGGATGTGGCAGGTGTGGTGGAGGCTGTAGGAACCGGCGTGACCCGCTTCCAGCCCGGTGATGAGGTCTTCGGCACCTGCGAGGGATCATTCGCCGAGTACGCCACCGCCAAGGAGGGCAGGCTGGCACTTAAGCCGGCCAATCTCACCTTTGAGCAGGCTGCAGCCGTGCCCATTTCCGGGGGCACCGCCCTGCAGGCGGTACGCGATGCCGGGCAGGTGACACCGGGTCAAATCGTGCTGGTGATCGGTGCGGCAGGCGGTGTTGGTTCCTTTGCGGTTCAGCTGGCCAAGGTCTTCGGTGCCGAGGTCACCGGCGTCTGCAGCGGTGGCAAGGCGGACCTGGTCCGCTCGCTGGGTGCTGACCAGGTCGTCGACTATACACGGGAGGATTTCGCTGCCGCAGGGCAACGCTATGACGTCATCATCGATACCGCCGGCAACAGGCCCCTGTCAGTGCTGCGGCAAACACTCGCCCCCGAGGGAACCCTGGTGATTGTGGGCGGTGAAGGCGGCGGTCAGCTGACCGGAGGGTTTGAGCGGTCCCTGGGCGCTGCGCTGCTCACGCCGTTCGTGGGCCAGAAGCTCAAAGGGCTGGTGGCAGGGGAGAACCATCAGGACCTTCAGTACCTGGCGTCACTGATTGAGGCAGGCACGGTGAGGCCTGCCATCGATACTGTCTACCCACTTGCTGAAGCGGCGGCTGCCATTGACTATGTGCACGAGGGCAGGGCCCGGGGAAAGGTTGTGGTCAGCGTCTGAACCCGTTGGCTGGTCCCTTCTTGGACAGGGTATTGCCGTGATGCACAAACGGTTGATTGTTGACTGTTTACACTATTCAGCCTAAAGTGGCTGGCAGTCAGGTGTCAGCGTCGACTGAGTCAGAAGAGTAAGGGGCAGCGGACGTGGTATCCCAAATGAAAGCGGCCGTGGCCGGCGTCGGAAATATGGGCGCCAGCATGCAGCACAAAAGCCTTCTTTCAGAAGGAGGTTCGCGCCTGAGCCCCGGCAGCGGCGCCATCAAGCTCCAATCAAAAGTGACAGCAGACCTCATTGCCGAGTATCTGCGTGAGCGGATCCTGGACGGGACCTTCGCGCCGTCCACGAACATCAACGAAGTGCAACTGGCCGCCCACCTCAACATCAGCCGCGGGCCGCTGCGCGAAGCCGTCCAACGGCTGGTGCAGGAGGGACTCCTTGTCAGCACCCGCAACTACGGCACCTCCGTTGTTGACCTGGGCCCCGAAGACATCGAGGACATCTATAAGGCGCGGGTTGCGATCGAGCTTGAGGCAGGCCGGCTGGTCCTCCAGCACGACACTGCCGGGCTGGCCATCGAGCTGAACGTCATCCTGGAACGCATGCACCACGCTTTGGAGGAGGACAGGTGGCAGGACGTGGCCACCGCGGACCTGACATTCCACCAAACCATCGTGCGGGCCACCCTCAGCCCCCGGCTGGACAGGATGTTTTCCACCCTGGCAGCCGAGACCCTGCTGTGCGTCCGGCAGTTCCGCCACATCCACCAACGCAAGGAAATCGTCCTGGAACAGCACCGCCGTCTCCAGGAACTTATCCAGGCACGGGATGAAACCGGCTATCTCACCGAAATCGAATGGCACCTCAAGAAGTCGGTCCCCATGTTGGAAGCAGCCCGAAACCAACCCAGCTCCTGATCCCAGCCCCCACGCTTGGCCACGGGCGCGCTCCCAGCCACCGCATGTTGATGGCCCCCTCCGACCGTCCGAACCGCCCCACCGCCCGAACCACCGTATTTGCCGCCGCTATTGAGCAAGTCATTACCGAAAGAGAGAACCAATGAGCCTCATTTCACCAGTCACTACGCCGCTGATTGCGGCGGACCCGGACAGCGTCCGCCACGCGGATGCCGTCATCAAGTCCATCAACCTTCCGGGCCAGGGAATCGCAGTCCAGGATCCTGCCACGGCTGAGACCATCGCCCATGTACCTGACGCTGACGTTGAGGCTGCACTGGAAGCTGTGGGAAAGGCCGATGAAGCCGGAGCTGCCTGGGCCAAGACCAGCCTTCGTCAGCGCGCGGATGTGCTGCACGCCTGGTACAACATGCTTGTTGCCCACACCGAGGATCTCGCGCACCTGATTTCGCGCGAAATGGGCAAGCCGCTCGCGGAGGCCCGCGGCGAGGTCAAATACGGTACCGACTTCGTCCGCTGGTACGCCGAAGAGGCTGTGCGCCCTGCCGGAAACTTCCGGGACACGCCCGACGGCGGGGCGAGCCTTCTGACGCGCCGTTCCCCCGTTGGTCTGGCGGTGCTGATTACGCCCTGGAACTTCCCCCTGGCCATGGCCACCCGAAAGATCGCGCCGGCGCTGGCAGCAGGATGCCCCGTGGTCATCAAGCCTGCCACCCTAACCCCCCTGACAACGTACTTCGCCGTCCAGCTCGCCATCGAGGCAGGGGTGCCTGAAGACCTGGTCCAGGTCATCACCACCTCCAAGTCCGGGGCCTTCAGCGAAGCTGTCCTGCTTGACCCGAGGGTCCGGAAGGTTTCCTTCACCGGCTCAACGCCGGTGGGCCGCCAACTCCTGCAGCTGGCCTCCAGGAACGTGCTCCGCAGTTCCATGGAGCTCGGCGGCAACGCCCCGCTCCTGGTCTTCAACGACGCCGATCTTCAGCGCGCCGTGGAGGGAACGTTTGCCGCCAAGCTGCGCAACGGCGGACAGTCCTGCATCGGAGCCAACCGGATCTACGTCCAGGACGGGATCGCCGATGACTTCGTCGCGGCACTCACCGAACGCTTCGCCCAGGTCACGGTGGGAAGCGGCCTTGGAAAGCAGACCGGACTCGGTGCCCTGATCGATGACCGTGCGGTGGCTCAAATGCAGGCGTACACCGACAACGCCGTCAACCTGGGCGCCAGCCTGCTGACCGGCGGCCACGGTTACGACTCGGCCGGCAACTTCTTCGCCCCCACCGTGCTGGACCGGGTCACGGAAGATTCCGATGTTGCCCGGTCCGAGATCTTCGGCCCCATCGCCGCCATCCAGCGCTTCAGCACCGAAGCCGAAGCCATCAGCCGGGCCAACGCCACGGAATTCGGCCTCGCCGGCTATGTCTTCACCGAGAACCTGGACCGCGCCCTTAATGTCGCCGATCGTCTCGAGACCGGCATCGTGGGAATCAACCAGGGCGTGCCGTCCAACGCCGGCGCCCCCTTCGGAGGCATCAAGCAGTCAGGCCTCGGCCGCGAAGGAAGTGCCGAAGGCCTGGAAGAATACGAAAACATCCGCTTCTACAACGTCGCCCGCCGCGACACCGCCTAAGAACCACCCACACAACAGAACCACCCGTACGACGGCGGCGCCCCCGCCGCTGCCACGGCACCCACCTCGGTCCATGGCAGCGGAGGGATGGCGCCGCCGTCGTCCGTTTAAGCTGCCGTCGGAGTTTGAAAAACGGTAGAGCCAATGACGGCTTTGATCGGTAATAGCATGGGCGGATGATGACCATCGTTTCCGCAGACCTGGCCGACGGGGAGACCGGGCGGCGCCTCGGTGGGCTGCTGCAGTCCTACCACCGGCAAACCGAGCTGGAGAAGGCGGCCAACGGGGTTGGATTGCTGACCGGAGACGGCCTTCTGCCGCGGAAGTACCAGGAGGAGATCGATTGCCCTGCGGAGGCGTTTGCGTGGTCGCGGGTCTTCATTGCCCAGCAGGATGTCCGGCCTGTTGGCATGGTGGTCCTCACTCCTTCGGGCGGTGCGGCCAGCGAGGTGAAGAGGCTTTGGGTTGAGCCGTCGGTTCGCGGTGCCGGAGTGGGATCGGCACTGCTGAACGAGGCCATCCTCGCCGCCCAGGCAGACAACGCTGAAGCGGTGCGCCTCACCGTCTGGGAATGGCGTGAACCCGCCGTGCGATCCTATCTCCGCCTCGGCTTCCGGATGGTTCCGTCCTGGGAAGAGCGTATGGCCCTGCAATGCATGGAGCTGCGGCTGCCCGCCGGCTGACTTCTACAGCTGCAGCCGCTCCCGGAGCCATCGGATGACCGCTTCGCCTTGCCGCCGCTGAAAAGCGCGGAGAGTGGGGAGCCCGGGCGGCGGAGGTTGCCGGGCGGCGTCCATGAGGTATGCAGCCAGGCCGGCGAGGACCCGGTTGATGCTGTCAGCGTCGCTGGAGGCAAAGGCGGCGTGGGACCGGAGCGCAGTATCGGCGTCGTAAGCGGGATCGAACACGCGCACGTTGATCAGGACCGTCAGCGCGTCCATCCAGGCCGAGCCGATGGATGCCCAGGGCCAGTCCACCAGGACTGCGCCCTTCGCGGTGATCAGGACATTGTCGGCGCGGACGTCAGTGTGCACCAGGGATCTGCCGGCCAGGTCCCTCAGCCCGGACTCCGCCAGCTCCTCCAGGATGTCCAAGTTCCCGAGGATCCAGGGATCGCAGCCTTCCGGGTTGTCCGATCTGAGCCGGCCCCAGCCACGGAATGCTTCATCCAGCTCTTCCTCAAGCCTGGGCAGGTGTTCCAGTTCAGGCGGGACTGGTGCCCGGGCAATGTCCACCAGGGCATCAAGGACAAGGAGCACGTCCTGAGTTTGCCACGGGACCTGCGGGTGCCGGCCTTCCACGTCGCTGAGGACCAGCGCAACCCAGTCGCCGTCGTCAAAGGTCCCGATCAGTGACGGAGCAGGCAGGCCCTCCGGCAGCCCGGCCGCAACCTTGGCTTCCTTGCGATGGATCACCGGCGACTGCTCGTTCAGCTGGCGGCCCACTGCTTTCACAAACGCCCTGCCGCCTGCCGCTGTGCGGACCCTGTCCGCGGTGCCCGGAGAGAACCCTCCCAGCTGGCCCAATGCCTCCACCACCGGTGAGCCAAGAATTTCTTCAATTCCTGCCCGCACCCGGACAGGCAGATCCGTCCAGCTGATGCGTGGGCTCCATTCCGGTTGCATGGGAACATTATTTCCTCGCGGCGGAGGAAGTCCTATTCGCTGACGCTGCCGGGGTCGGACGTATCGCGTGGTGGTGGCTTCCCTGAACCCCAGCCGCCGCAGCATCGAAGAAGGATATTGACGAGGATGGCGGGCAGGAGTGTAATCGAAGGAAGATGCAGCCCTTTCGTGGGCGTTGTTTTGGAGGCACCGTGCCTGCCCATGTGCACGCGGTAGAAGGTTACGCAGCGGTCCGTGGCGGCCGCACCTGGTACTCGGTTGTCGGTGAAGGCACAGCGGTCCCGCTGGTTACCGTTCACGGCGGCCCCGGCGGCACGCATGACTATCTGGAACCGCTGGAAGCTTTGGCGGACGAGCGGGCCGTTGTGTTTTATGACCAACTGGGTGCCGGCAAATCGGATGCGCCGGAGGATATCAGCCTCTGGACCAACGACCGGATGGTCGAGGAACTGGGCCAAGTCCTCGATACTCTCGCATTCTCGCGGGTCCACCTGCTGGGCCAGTCCTGGGGGACGATCATCGCGGCAGAGTACGCGCTGCGTTCGCCGGGACGATTGGCTGGCCTGGTTTTGTCGGATCCCTGCCTCAGCATGCCGCTCTTCGCCGCCGCCACAGCTGCCCTTCGTGCAACGCTGCCAACCGACGTGCAGGAGGTGCTGGACCGGCATGAGGCGGCCGGCACCATGGACTCCGAGGAGTATGAGCAAGCGGCGATGGAGTTCTATAGCCGCTTCGTTTGCCGCTTGAATCCCTGGCCCGATGCGCTGATGCGCTCGTTCGGCCAGCTGAACCAGTCAATCTATGAGCGGATGCAGGGTCCGAACGAGTTCATCATTTCGGGCATCCACAAGGACTACGACATCACGGACCGCCTCGGCTCCGTGGCCGTGCCGACGCTGTTCATCTGCGGCCGATACGGTGAAACACGGCCTGAGGAGACGGAGTTCTACCGGAGCCTTGTGCCGGGAGCCGAGCTGGTCATCTTTGAGGAGAGCAGCCATCTTCCGCACCTTGAGGAACGGGAGCGTTACCTGGAAGTCCTGCGTGACTTCCTGCACCGCTTCGACCGGGCAACGTCCGAAGGAAAGCCCTGACCACCGCTCGGCGTCCTGCTCAGAATTAGGTATCGGCACCGGCCCAAGGGCGTCTGGCATTCCGGACAGCGATGTATTCTGATGGCCCGGAGGGCGTAGAAACCGGGCCAAAATTAGTACGGTATCCCGGACATCCGCTGGCAGCCTTTGAGGAAAAATTTTGGAGGACAGAATGGCAGGTGCTATAACCATGGCCGAATCGAGGGTGACATCCAAAGTCCCGGCTGCCGAGAATACTTTGCGCATCCTCAAACTGCTGGCGTCCAAGCGGGGGCCCATGGCGGCGTCGAGCATTGCCACCGCTCTGGGACTGCCGCGTTCCAGCGTTTACCACCTCCTGGGGGTGATGGAGGCGAACGGGTTTGTGCTGCACCTGCACGAGGAGCAGCGCTATGGACTGGGCATCAGTGCCTTCGAACTGAGTTCCGCCTACTCCCGGCAGGAGCCGCTGTCCCGGCTGGGCCGGCCGTTGCTGGCGTCCCTGGTGGACGTGATCGGCGAGAGCGCGCACCTGGCGGTGCTGCATGGCCGGGACGTGCTCTACATCGTGGAGGAGCGCGCCAAGAACCGCCCGTCCCTGGTGACCGACGTCGGGGTCCGGCTGCCCAGCCACCTGACCGCCAGCGGCCGGGCCATCCTTGCCGCGCTGCCCAAGTCGCAGGTGCGGGCGCTATACCCGAACGCCGCCGCCTTCACCTCCCGGCATGAGGTGGAGGGCGCCATCATGAAGTACTCGGCGCTGTCCTCGCACCTGGACCAGGTCCGGCAGCGCGGGTATGCAACAGAGCACGGTGAGGTGACGCCCGGCTTTGGCTCCATTGCCGCCGCGGTGACGGACCACGTGGGATGGCCGACGGCGGCAGTGGCGGTGACGTTTCTGGAGGACAAACTGCCCGCTGACCAGTGGCCGGCGCTCGCAGCCAGGGTGCAGAAGGTGGCCGACGAGCTCTCGGTCCGGATCCACGGCCGCCCCGCCAAATAGGCCTGCGCCACCAAGTACCCCTGCCCACCCAACTGACTCGCACTTAACGTCGTGAAACACGCGTTTGACGACGTTATATGCGAGTCAGATGGGGGTATGCGGGTCTGTCTGGAATACCGGACAGCACCCACTGGAAAGCCCTGTTTGCGGCGCCGATGAGGGGCTTTAGTAGATACAGAAGCACTATTACGAACCGCACAAGCAACGAAGGAGCCCCTCATGGCACCCGCCGATTTCACTACCGGTGCCCGCCCGGTCAAGGCAGCCCGCGGCACCGAGCTCACCGCCAAGAGCTGGCAGACGGAAGCCCCGCTGCGCATGCTCATGAACAACCTGGATCCCGAGGTGGCCGAGCGCCCGGATGACCTGGTGGTTTATGGCGGCACGGGCCGGGCTGTGCGTTCCTGGGCAGCGTTCGACGCGATCACCCGCACCCTGGAAACCATGGAGAAGGACGAGACCCTGCTGGTCCAGTCCGGCAAACCGGTGGGCGTCTTCCGCACCAACGAGTGGGCGCCCCGGGTGCTGCTGGCGAATTCCAACCTGGTGGGTGACTGGGCCAACTGGCCCGAGTTCCGGCGGCTGGAGGCTGAGGGCCTGATGATGTACGGCCAGATGACCGCGGGATCGTGGATTTACATCGGTACGCAGGGCATCCTGCAGGGCACCTTCGAGACCTTCGCCGCGATCGCCCGCAAGCTCACCGGGGACGAGAATGGCACCCTGGCCGGAACCCTTACCCTCACCGGCGGCTGCGGCGGCATGGGCGGTGCCCAGCCCCTCGCCGTGACACTGAACGACGGCGCCTGCCTGATCGTGGACGTCGACGAGACCCGCCTGCGCCGCCGCGCCGGCAAGCGCTACCTGGACGAGGTGGAAACAGACCTCGACGCCGCCATCGCCAAGGTGCAGAAGGCCAAGGAAGAGCGCCGCGGCTGGTCCGTGGGCTATGTGGGCAACGCCGCCGAGGTCTTCCCCGAGATCCTGCGCCGCCACAAGGCCGGTGAGCTGACCGTGGACATCGTCACGGACCAGACGTCCGCCCACGACCCGCTGAGCTACCTCCCGGAGGGCATTTCGGTGGAGGACTGGCACCGGGAGGCCGCGGCTGATCCGGAAGGCTTCACCAAGAAGGCGCAGGCCTCCATGGCCCGGCACGTGCAGGCGATGGTGGAGTTCCAGGACGCCGGCGCCGAGGTTTTTGACTACGGCAACTCGATCCGGGACGAAGCCCGCAAGGGCGGCTACCACCGGGCGTTCGAGTTCCCCGGCTTTGTTCCGGCCTATATCCGCCCGCTGTTCTGTGAAGGCCTGGGCCCGTTCCGCTGGGTGGCACTGTCCGGTGACCCCGAAGATATCCGGGTTACCGATGAGGCCATCAAGGAGCTGTTCCCGGAGAACAAGCACCTGCACCGCTGGATTGACGCCGCCCAGGAACGGGTGGAGTTCGAAGGCCTGCCGGCCCGGATCTGCTGGCTGGGCTACGGCGACCGCGCCAAGGCCGGCCTGCTGTTCAACCAGCTAGTCAAAGAAGGCAAGGTCAAGGCCCCCATCGTGATCGGCCGCGACCACCTGGACTCCGGCTCCGTGGCCTCCCCGTACCGGGAAACCGAAGCCATGGCAGACGGCTCCGATGCCATCGCCGACTGGCCCATGCTCAACGCCCTGCTCAACACCGCCTCCGGCGCCACCTGGGTCTCGCTCCACCACGGCGGCGGCGTCGGCATCGGCCGCTCCATCCATGCCGGCCAGGTCTCCGTCGCCGACGGCACCGACCTCGCCGCCCAAAAACTCGAACGCCTGCTCACCAACGACCCCGGCATGGGCGTCATCCGCCACGCCGACGCCGGCTACGACCGTGCGCTAGACGTCGCCAAGGAACGCGGCGTCCGCATCCCCATGAAGGAACAGAAATAACATGACCACCCTCACCCATGAATCACTGACCGTCACCCTCGGCTCCAGCGGTGTCACACCCGAGGACGTTGTGGCCGTCGCGCGCCACAACGCCAGGGTGACCATCTCCCAGGAAGCCCTGGACACGGTGGCCAAAGTCCGCGCGCACATCGATGACCTTGCCTCCAGCGACGTCCCGGCGTACGGCATCTCCACCGGTTTCGGAGCGCTGGCCAACCGGCACATCCCCAATGAGCTGCGCACCCAGCTGCAGAAGTCCCTTATCCGCAGCCACGCAGCAGGCATGGGCCCGGCCGTAGAGCGCGAGGTGGTGCGCGGCATCATGTTCCTCCGCGCCAAGACGCTGGCCTCCGGCCGTACCGGAGTCCGCCCCATTGTCCTGCAGACCATGGTGGACGTCCTCAATGCCGGCATCACCCCGGTGGTCCGCGAGTTTGGCTCGCTGGGCTGCTCCGGTGACCTCGCCCCGCTGTCCCACTGCGCCCTGGTGCTGATGGGGGAGGGCGAAGCGGAAGGGCCCGACGGCGTTACGTTCGGTGGGCGGGGCGAAGCACCGGTGGCGGAGCTGCTCGCCGCACACGGCATTGAACCCGTCACCCTCGCGGAGAAGGAAGGCCTGGCGCTGGTCAACGGCACCGAAGGCATGCTGGGCATGCTCCTGATGGCCATCGCAGACATCCGGCAGTTGCTGACGACGGCGGATATCACGGCCGCCATGAGCGTCGAGGCGCTGCTCGGCACGGACCAGGTGTTCCTGCCCGAGCTCCATGCCGCACTCCGTCCGCATCCGGGCCAGGCAGCCAGTGCGGACAACATGCTCCGGGTGCTCTCGGATTCGCCCATTGTGGCCTCGCACCGGGTGGGCGACTCGAAAGTCCAGGACGCCTACTCGCTGCGCTGCGCACCGCAGGTGGCCGGCGCCGTCCGGGACACCGTTGACCATGCCGCGCTGGTGGCTTCCCGCGAGCTGGCGGCGGCCATCGATAACCCTGTGGTCCTGCCGGACGGCCGGGTGAGCTCCAACGGCAACTTCCACGGAGCCCCCGTCGGCTACGTTTTGGACTTCCTGGCCATCGCCGTGGCGGACCTGAGCTCCATTGCCGAGCGCAGGACGGACCGGATGTTGGACCCCGCGCGTTCCCATGGCCTGCCGGCCTTCCTGGCTGGGGATCCGGGCGTGGACTCGGGAATGATGATCGCGCAGTACACGCAGGCAGGCCTGGTCTCGGATAACAAGAGGCTGGCTGTTCCAGCCTCCGTTGACTCCATTCCCAGCTCCGCCATGCAGGAGGACCACGTGTCCATGGGCTGGCACGCTGCCCGGAAACTGCGCAAGGCCGTGGAGAACCTGCGCCGAGTCCTGGCCATCGAGCTGGTGACCTCGGCACGGGCCATCGATATCCGGGCCCAGCTGTCTGGCGGGGAACTGACCCCGGGACCAGCCGGTGCCGCAGTCATCGCCTCGCTCCGTTCCGTGGTGGAAGGCCCCGGAACCGACCGGTACCTGTCCCCGGAACTTGAAGCGGCTGACCGGCTTGTGGCGTCGGGGGAGGTACGGGCGGCGGCCGAATCCGCCGTCGGGATCCTCGCCTAAAAGGGAATAATCTTCAGTCTGGCTTACTATTTTTGCTGCCTCCCGAAATATGTGTCGACACGGTCGGAGACGGCGCGCGAAGTGTAGTAGAACTGAAGGTGTAGTGAAAGTCACATCAAAGAGGCTGTGGCGCAGAACGTATACAAAGGGGTAGAAGTTCAGATGAAAGCACGTGGGGCAGTCTTATCGAGGCGCAACGCCCATCCGGCCACCATTTCAGACTGGGGAACCCTCAGTCCTGGAGATCGGGTGGAGATCATCAAGCACGCACATGTCGTTGCATCGGGTGAAGTGGAAGAAGTGTCAAAGAGCGGAAACGTGCTCTGGCTTGTGCCGGCCAGCCCGTCCGAAAAGCAGCTCTTCCTGAAATCCGACGGTGTGCAGGTGCGCAGGAGCTAACCCCAAACTGCCGACGCAAAGAAGTCCCCGGCGCCGGGCATCCCCCTTGGAGGAGGAAGCCTGGAGCCGGGGACTTCTTTTTGTGCAGTGGTGCCGTAAAAGCAGTGGTGCCGGAACGGCAGGAGGCGGCGGTTCTTAGGCCGCGATGCTCTCGTACGTCTCGCCGAAAGGCACTGAATCATCCAGTGCCACAATGTACCGTCCGGGGTGCAGCCGGGTGACAAGGATGCCGCACGCGGCGTCCTTGGCGGCTGTCTCGATCAGGGTGGCAACAGCGTTATCCAGGCCTTCGTGCATCTCGTCCGCACTGGAAAAGTGGAGGTCGATGGACGGAAGTTCGGGAGTATCCACTGCCGGCGAACTGGCCACAGGGCGTTCCAAGGTGGTGGTCATAATGGTGAAACTTTCTTCTCATGCGTGCCGGAGTGAGTGTGCCAAGCCTACCGTCACCGGTTTACAAATGTAAGATGTCTGCTGTTTAGCTGTCCCCGCAGGCCGTTTATTAGGCTATCAGTCGGAACGGTTGCGGGGTTATTTCAGGCTGCCCATCGCCACTCCCGAGCGCCAGTAGCGCTGCATGGCCACCATCAGGATCACCATGGGAATCGTGGCCACCAAGGAGCCGGTAATGACCATCCCCGTGAGGTCCACCGTGGAGTCGGTGCCACGCTGCAGCCAGGAATACAGCCCCAGCATCACGGGCCATTTGTCCGCTCCGCGCAGGAACACCATGGGACCGAAGAAAGCATTCCAGGAGCCCACGAAGTGCAGGAGGAAGATGGTGGCGCCGGCTGTGGTCAGCAGGCGGAACGCAATCTGGAAGAAGATCCGGTATTCGCCTGCCCCGTCAATCCGGGCCGCTTCCAGAAGCTCACTCGGAACAGCACCCTCGGCGTAGATCTTGGCCAGATACACCGCAAACGGGCTGAAGAATGCGGGGATGATCATGGCCCAGATGGTGTCGTAGAGGCCCATCTGCACAAAGAGCAGGTAGGACGGAATGGTCAGCAGGGCGCCGGGAATCAGGAACGAGCCGATGATAAAGCCCATGGTGGTGCCCTTGCCCCGGAAGGAGTACATGGCCAGCCCATACCCCGCAGCCAGGGAGACCAGGGTATGGCCGATGGAACCGGCAAACGCATAGAGGGTGGAGTTCCACATCCAGACTCCGAAGATGCCGTCCTGATAGGTGAAGAGGGAGGACAGGTTGTCGAACAGGCTGAAGTTGGCGAACCACATGGCGTCAGTGGTGTACAGGTCTTCTTTTGTCTTGGTTGACGAAACAATCAGCCACCATGCGGGACCTATGGAATATAAGGCGAACAGCACCAGGCCGATGATGACAGTAAGACGGGAACCTCCACGCTTGCCCGACAGTTCGGTGGAGTCAGCGGCCGCTTCTGCTTTTCTTTGCAGCCGCCGTTTTTGGCGGCTGGCCTTGGGTTCCATCTTTGGGGTGTCTTCTTCAGGGCCGGTTGCCTTGGAGCGGATTGAAGTGAGGGTCATGAGTCGACCTTTTTCGTCAGACGGTAGATGAGCACTGAAGCTACCCCCACCACGGCGGCGAGGATGATGGACTGGGCGGCCGCGTAGTTGAGGTTTCCAACCTGGAATGCCTGGTTGAAGATCACCATGCTGGGGGTGAAGTCCTTCGTGATGGTTTCCGGAGAGATGGACCTGAAGAGCGTCGGCTCAGCGAAGATCTGCAGCGTTCCGATGATTGCGAGCAACCCGGTCAGCACAAGGGATGTCTGAACATAGGGCACCTTGATGGAGAGGGCTATTCGAAGCTCGGAAGCCCCGTCAACCCTGGCGGCATCGAAGATCTCCCGCGGCACCGCCTGCAGGGCCCCGTAGAGGATGAGCATGTTGAAGCCGATGGCGCCCCAAACCGAGAGGTTGCCAATGGACACCCAAATCATTTCGCCGCTGAAGAAGTCAACATCCAGGCCGAAGAATTTCAGGACAGGCGTCAAAGGGCCCACGATGGGGCTGTAGAGGTAGATCCAGATCATCGTCGCCACAATCCCCGGAATCATGTAGGGCACCAGCAGGATCAGGCGGAACCTGTTGGCCACGCGCCGTTGTACGGCATCAATGAGCAGGGCAAGCATGAGGCTGACCACTTGCGTCACTGGGACGATGACCACGGCATAGATGCTGACCCGGAGCATCGATTCCCAAAAAACCGTGTCCACGAGCCCGCGGGCAAAGTTGTCAAAGCCGGCGAAACTGACGGTTGGGGTGCCGAATCCGAGTCCCGTGGTCTTTGAGGCGTACAGGCTCTGGGCCAGTCCGACTACCACGGGAAGAAGGGTAAAAACGGCGAAGCCAACTACAAACGGCCACGTGAACGAGGCGCCCTTGACCCGTTGGATGCTGCGCCACGACCAGCGGGGAGACGCGGAGCTTCCTTGTGTCCGTGCCGGCCTGGAAGGCTCCTGCCTTTTGCCGTCTAGGGTTTTACGGACTTCTAAACTGGAAGACATCCGCGTCTCCTCTCTGTAGCGGATCTCCGAAGAGAACCGGGGTAGTTACTTGCTGACCTCGTACTTGATGCCCTTGGTGTCCAGGTCCTTGGTGATGAAGGTCTGGACGTTGGCCATGGCCTCCTTCAGGGTGATCTGCTTGGCCATGGCCTTGCCCCACTGGTCCTGCATCTCGGGGAACCAGGCGTCGTAGTTCGGACCGCGCTCGAACTTGCCAACGGCTGCATTCTGGGCCTTGGCGATGACCTTGCCTACCTCGGCGGCGGGCTGGTCTCCGAAGATCTTGTCGGGGACCACGTCGTCGGTGTATTCGGACACGTCAGCCAGGTGGGCGGGAACTCCAATTGCCCCGGTCTTCTTGTTTCTGCCGGCTTCGATGGCTTCCTTGGAGCTGGCTACCCAATGGACGTATTCGATGGCAGCGGCGGGGTTTTCGCAGCCGACCGGAACGAAGCCGGGATCTGCCATGCCGGAGCTAACAAACTCCTTGGCACCCTTGAACTGAGGAACGTCAACTGCTTCCCACTGACCGAGGGAGGTTTTGAAGTTGGTCTGGTATCCGGCCATTGACCACCAGGCGAGAGGAACCGTGGCAAGCTGGCCACTGTCAAAATAGGAGTACAGGGCCGGCCTGTCCTGGTAGGTCTGGTGGGCTACGAGGTCGTTGTCCACCATCTGCTGGATGACGTCCACGGCCTTCATGGTGGCGTCGTCCTGGAGGTTGACTTTCCACTTGTCCCCATCGATCTCGAACCAGCTGGCACCGGCCTGCTGGGACATCTGCAGGAGTGTTGAGGGGTCTTCTCCGGCGAGGTTCATCACCGTCACACCATGCTTCTTCAGCTCCTTGCCGGTGGTGACAAACTCTTCCCACGTTTTCGGAACGGCCAGTCCGTACTTCTCATAAACGGCCTTGTTGGCCATCATGAACGTTGCCGAGGGTCCCGCCGGGAAGCCGAAGAACTTGCCCTCAACCTGTGCAGCCGCCTGCGCGCCCTTGCTGTAAACGTCCTTGATCGGCTCTACGTACTGGGTGATGTCCTGGGCCCAGCCGTTGACCAGCGTGGTGGCCATGGGCCCGATGCCCGGCAGGTAGCAGGGGATGTCCTTCTTCGACTCCATGACGTTCCTGAAGTTCGTCTGGGTGGCCTTGAGGCTGGCCTGAAGAACGTAGTTAACCGTGATCTTGTCCTGGCTCTCGTTGAACGCGGCCACCACGTTCGGGGTGGATTCGGCGTCCCAACCCCAGACATCGATGGTGACCGGGCCGGAGTCGGCTGCGGGAGCGGCCGCCGGCGTCGGGGCGCCGCCGCAGCCTGCCAGGAGGCCGATTGCTGCGGCCGCTGCCGAGATGGACAGCGCTTTCCGCTTGGTGTTTTTCAGGCTCATCTGTTCACTTCCTTGTGGTGTTTCTTCGGGTGGAGACTGTCGCGGGATGGTTTTATCCGGCAACTGGCCTGCCGCCTCGCCGCCTACTTGCCTGCAGCGAGGAAAACGTTATCCTTGCCGCTGATACTGTCACGTGATGGCCCCCACATTCAAGACCTGAAGCCGAGTTTCTTTTCCTGCCAGGCGTCATTCGCCCACTATTTAGGAAATCGTTATCCTTGTGGGTTGCCAAGGATGGCCGGCGGCAGGAACAGGGGGAAACTTCGTAGCCTTCCCCTCTTGATCACCCGTCATCCTTCGAAGCACCATCAAAGGGGAACCGTCCAAGTCAAGAGAGGGCAGGCGCATGACCGAGCTGCAGGGCCTGGTGGCCATCGTGACCGGAGGGTCCTCCGGCATCGGCGATGCCGTCGTCCGGCGGTTTCAGGCGCTCGGCGCCGAAGTGGCGGCCCTGGACCGCCACCCTGGCCGGTCCGCCCCCGGCGCTTTCCATGCCGTTTGTGACGTGGGCGACGACGCCTCCGTCCATGCCGCCGTCGGCTCCGTCGTCGCGGAGTTCGGCCGGCTGGACATTGTGGTGAACAACGCTGGCGTGGGCGCCCAGGGCACCGTGGAGGACAACACTGATGACGAGTGGCACAGGGTGTGGGACGTTAATGTCGTTGGGATGGCCCGGGTCAGCAGGGCGGCGCTTCCGGCGCTGCGGCAGTCAGCCTCCGCTGCCATCGTGAACATCTGTTCGGTGGCGGCTACGGTGGGCCTTCCCCAACGGGCACTGTACTCAGCCACGAAGGGCGCCGTGCTGTCCCTGACCCGGGCCATGGCAGCGGATCACCTCCGCGAAGGGATCCGGGTGAACTGCGTCAATCCCGGCACCGCGGATACACCCTGGATCTCCCGGCTCCTGGACTCTGCCCCGGATCCCGCTGTGGAGCGCGCCGCCCTTGAAGCCCGCCAGCCGCACGGCCGGTTGGTGTCGGCGGATGAGGTGGCCGGGGCTGTTGCGTACCTCGCCAGCCCGCAGTCCGGCTCCACCACCGGTACATCAATAACGGTCGACGGCGGCATGCAGGCCCTGCGGTTGCGCGCGCTTCCGCATTAATGAAGTTGCCTGACACAAAAAATCCGAGGCTTGTCCGCAGAACCGCGCCGTGAAGGCGGGGAACCGCGGACAAGCCCCGGATTAGTCGGAGCGGGCGGACCTAACTGGCCTTGACCGCCAATACCGGGCAGTCCGCCTCCAGCAAAATGCGCTGCGACGTGCTGCCCATGATCAGCTTGCCCACCGGCGTGCGGCGGCGCAGGCCGATCACAATCAGATCGGCATTGTGCTCCTCCGCGGCATCGAGGACCTCCGCTGCCGCGTCATGCCCACGGACCGGCTGCTTGATCACGTGGTCTATTCCCTGGGTTGCCAGTCGGTCCTCGATGCTCTGGATCTCCGGCTCCTGGGCGTATCTGTTGTCCACCAGGGCATCGCCCTTGGACGAATTGATGACCAGCAGGGTGGTGCTGTTTTTCCGGGCCTCCAGAATGGCCTGGGTCAGCGCCGCTTCGCCCTCTGGTGTGGGGACGTATCCCACCACGATCGTCATGGTTGCTCCTTGTGGTCAGTGGTCAGTGGTCAGTGGTAAGTGGTCTGTGGTTTGGACTGTTGTTTCCTCCCACGAAGGCGGGAGGCTGGGGCCCGGACGTACTAGCCGCCGTCGCCCCCGTCACCGCCATCGCCGCCACCGTCGCCGCTGTGGTGTGTGTCCGCCCGGCGGCCGCTGGCCACGTCCGTCGGCTCGTTTCCGCGGGTGGCGTTTGCGGACAGGAGGGGAGCCGGGCGGTTGCGGCGGTACAGCTTGAACAGCAGCGGCCAGGCCAGGATGATCGCGATGAGGATGTAGGTGCCCACGGCAATCGGCTCGCTCCACAGGCCGGCGGGGTCACCGGCGCTGAGCTGCAGGCTCTTGCGCAGCTGGCCTTCGATCCGCGGCCCAAGGATAACGCCGAGGATAAGCGGCAGCACGGGGAGGCCGAAGCGGCGCATCATGAATCCCAACGCGCCGAGGGCCAGCAGGAGCACCAGGTCGAACGCCTGCAGGTTCACCGAATAGGCGCCCAGCGTGGCGAAGAAGAGGATGCCTGCGTAGAGGTAGGGCCGGGGGAGCTGCAGGAGCTTGGCCCACAGCGGCGCGAGCGGAAGGTTGATCAGCAGCAGCAGGAAGTTGCCGATGAAGAGGCTCGCGATCAGTGCCCAGACCAGGGGTCCCTCGTTGGAGAACAGCAGGGGTCCTGGCTGGATGCCGTAGGACGTAAAGGCTGCCAGCATCACGGCAGCCGTGGCGTTGGTGGGCAGGCCCAGGGCCAGCAGCGGGGTCATGGTGCCGGCGGCCGCAGCGTTGTTGGCTGCCTCCGGCCCGGCCACACCCTCGATGGCGCCCTTGCCGAACTCTTCGGGGTGCTTGCTGAGGCGTTTCTCCGTGACATACGACAGGAACGTGGGGATCTCGGCGCCGCCGGCCGGAAGTGCACCGAACGGGAAGCCGTAGGCCGTTCCGCGGAGCCAGGGCTTCCAGGACCGCTTCCAGTCCTGTTTGCCCATCCAGGGACGTCCCACCGGGATGATCTGCAGCGGGTTGCGGCGCAGGTGCGCGGCAACCCAAAGTGCCTCGCCCACCGCGAAGATGGCCACTGCCACCACCACGATGTCCAGGCCGTCAGCCAGCAGTGGCTGGCCGAAGGTGAGGCGCCGCTGGCCCGTCACGGAATCCATGCCGATCAGGCCGATCGCCAGCCCCAGGCCCAGGGAGGCGAAGCCCCTCAGGCGGGATGAGCCAAGGACGGCGGTCACCGCCAGGAGGGCGAGCACCATGATGGCAAAGTAGCTGGGCGCTCCGAGGCTGACGGCGAACTCCACCACAATGGGTGCGCAGACGGCGAGCAGAGCGGTGCCGATGGTGCCGGCAACGAATGAGCCGATGGCCGCCGTCGCCAGGGCCTGGGCGGCCCTGCCGGCTTTGGCCATCCTGTTGCCTTCGATGGCCGTCACCACTGACGACGATTCGCCCGGTGTGTTGAGCAGGATGGAGGTGGTGGAGCCGCCGTACATGCCGCCGTAGTAGATGCCGGCGAACATAATAAACGCGCTGGTGGGTTCCAGGGCATACGTGACCGGGAGCAGCAAGGCCACCGTCATGGCCGGGCCCAGGCCCGGGAGGACGCCGACGGCGGTGCCCAGCAGCACACCGATGACCGCGTAGAGGAAATTCATGGGGGTCAGGGCGGTGGCAAAGCCGTCCATGAGGGAGGAGAAGACGTCCATCAGAGAATCCCTTTCAGGAGGCCTGCGGGCAGCGGAATACCGAGGCCCAGGTAGAAGCCGTAAAAGGTGATCACGGAGAGGGCCAGGGAAATGATGCCGTCACGCACGTAGTGCCGGCTCCCCAGTGCCCAGGCGCTGCCCCAGAACAGGATGGTCCCGGAGATCACCCAGCCTGCCAGGTCGATCAGCAGGATGTTGGCCACGAAAGCTCCCACCAGCGGCAGGACCGTCTTCCAGTCGGCCGGGTGGGTCAGGTCCACGTCCTCGCCGCCTTCTGCTTCGCCCTGTCCGCCGCGCAGCACGTTGATGGCCAACAGCACTGCACAGACGATCAGCATGGCGGACACGATGTACGGCAGGGTCTTGGGTCCCACCGGATCCGACTGCGAGTACGGGGTTACCAGGGCGATGGCGTCCAGCAGGACCAGGACGCCCACCACTCCGAGCAGGAGGGCTACCCCCAGCTCGGAGCGGCCTTTGAGCCTGGAGGCCAAAGTTGGGGAGGAGCTCACGCCAGGCCAAGCTTCTTGAGGACGTCCGCCACCCGCTTGTCCTGGTCGGTCAGGAAGGTTTTGAACTCATCGCCGGTGATGAAGGCGTCAGTCCAGCCATGGGTCTTGAGTGCTTCCTTCCAGCCATCGGTGCCGTGCATCTTTTCCAGGGCTGCGATCAGCTTGGTCTTGTCGTCCTCGCTGATTCCCGGAGGAGCCACGATGCCACGCCAGTTGGTGAATTCCAGGTCGATGCCGGATTCCTTCAGCGTGGGTGCATCCACGCCCTCCAGCCGCTTGGAGCCGCTGGTTGCCAACACGCGGACTTCACCGGACTGGATCTGCTGCATGTACTCTCCGGCGCCGGAGGCTGCGAAGCCAACCTTGTTGCCCAGGATGGCCGGGAGAAGGTCTCCACCGCCGTCGTAGGATACAAAGTTCACCTTGGTGGCGTCGATCCCCACGGCTCCGGCGAGCTGCATGGGCAGCAGGTGGTCCGGGCCGCCGGGGGAGGAGCCGCCGCCGACGCTGATGGAACCGGGGTCTGCCTTCCAGGCTTTGACCAGGTCATCGATGGTTTTGTATTGCGAATCCTTGTTGACCATGATGGCGCCCGGCTCTTCAATGAGCTTGGCCAGGGGGGTGGTTTCGGTCAGTTTGGACTCGGACTTGTTGGTGTAGCTCGCACCCACCACGCCCAGGCCCATCAGCATGGTGAGATCGCCGTTGCCCTTCTCGTTGACGATGCGGGCCAGGCCAACCGTTCCGCCTGCCCCGGCGAGGTTGAAGACCTCAGTGTTGGTGGCCACCTTCTCGTCGTCGAGCACCTTTGCTGCGACGCGGGCGGTGGTGTCGTAGCCGCCGCCCGGAGTGTTGGGGACCATGATCTGGAGATTGGTTACCGGGCCGGCAGCAGCGCCGGGGCTGGCGGTGTTGGTGGAGCCCCCGGTGGCACCGCAGCCGGTGGCCATCAGGGCGATGCCGGCGGCGACGGCGGCGACTCGCATTGCGCGGATCTGGCGCATGGTGTTCCTCTTCTCGTTGGTAAATACTCGTAGAAACTGACTTGTGCTCTGATGCTAGGCCTGGAAGTGACCCGAATCACTCTTATGTACGCAGAAAAAGTTAAGTTCATTGCGTTCACGTTTCCGGCGTCCCACCCCCTGAGCCGACGCGGTATAGTTCCGGTAGCCAGCGCGGAACCACGGCCCAAGGCGGATTTCCACGTCACCCACCGCCGCATCTGCGAAAACATCAGAGGAAACAACAACAGTGACTCGACGAAGAGGAATGTCCCTCGCTGGGCAGTACCTGGTTCTGCAGTTGCTGATAGTCCTGGCCGTGCTGGTGGCTGTTGTGGCCATCTCGCTGGCACAGTCAGCCGCCGCCTTTGAACGGATCGAAGGGCGCCGGGCGCTGTCCGCGGCCGAATCCCTGGGCAGCAACCCCACAGTCCGTGCCTTGCTGCCGTCAGCCGAGCCGCGGGCCGGCGCGGCGCTTCCGGCCGTGGTGGAGACCGTCACCACCGTTTCCGGGGCACCCCAGGTGGTGCTGGCCAAAATGGACCGGACGGTGGTTGCTTCCTCTGACCCGGGCCTGCTGGGCCAGCCGCTGGAACTTGGCGGAAGCCGTGTGCTGGAAGGCAGGGCCTGGACCGGGGTGGTGGGCGGATCCGGCAGTGCTTTCCTGTCAGCCCACGTCCCCGTCCTGGACGACACCGGAAAAATGATCGGCATCGCCTCCGTCAGCCGGAACTACCCCTCCACGTTGGAGCGGCTGGGCGACGCCATCCCCAACCTGCTCACGTACCTGGGGGTTGCCAGCGTGCTGGGCGTGGCCGGCTCACTCCTGTTGGCCCGCCGGGTAAAGCGGCAGACGCTGGGCATGGAGCCGAGCGAAATCACCGGGCTGGTGGAGAACCGCGAGGCCATGCTCCACGGCCTGAAAGAAGGCGTGGTGGCGCTTGATCCGCACGAACGTATCACCGTGGCCAACGACAGCGCCCGTGAACTGCTGGGCCTGCCGGCAGACTGCGTGGGCAAAAAGGTGGGCGCGCTCGCGGTGGACCCGGCGCTGAAGGAAGTCCTCACACGCGACCAGCCGGGCCCTGACCGCCTGGTCCTGGTGGGCGACCGGATGGTGGTGCTGAACCGCGTCCCCATCCGTTCCCACGGCCGGGACATCGGCTCTGTGACAACGTTGCGCGACCGCACCGAGCTCTCCTCCCTGGAGCGCGAACTTGGTGCCACCCGGACCGCCACCGACACCTTGCGAGCCCAGGCGCACGAGTTCGCCAACCAGCTCCATGTGATCTCCGGGCTGATCCAGATCGGTGAGTACGATTCGGTGGTCCAGTTCGTTAATGGCGCCACGGTGGACAGGACCCGGCTGAACGATGAAGTGACCAGCCGCATCGAGGACCCGGCGCTGGCGGCCCTCCTGATCGCAAAATCCAGCCTTGCCACGGAACGCGGCGTGGCCCTCCAGCTGGACCCGGACTCAGCGCTGGGGCGCATTGACGATGACCTTTCCCGGGACCTGGCCACCGTCGTCGGGAACCTGGTGGATAACGCGTTCGACGCCGTCTCCGGGCTGGCCGGGGCCTCGGTCCGGGTGCTGGTGGAAGAGGAGGACCACGCCGTCACCGTGACCGTCCGGGACTCCGGTCCGGGCGTGGCCGCCGGAAACGTCGAGGAGATCTTCCGGCAGGGCTTCACCACCAAGGGGACCGGCCCCGGGGGCGGCCGGGGCTTTGGACTGGCGCTCTCGCGGGTGATTTGCCGGCGAACCGGCGGTGACCTGACGGTGGCCAATGACAACGGAGCAGTCTTCACCGCACGGCTGAATCAAAGGAGACCACAGCCATGATCAAAGTCCTGATAGTCGATGACGACTTTATGGTGGCGAAGGTCCACGCGGGATTCATCCAGCGCACGCCGGGATTTGAAGTCGTCGGCGCGGCCCACACGGGCGCCCATGCGGTGGCTGAAACGGCCCGCCTGATGCCGGACCTGGTGCTGCTGGACATTCACCTGCCGGACATCAACGGGCTGGACCTGATGCAGAAACTGCGCGACGTCGCCCCCGAACTCGATGTCCTGGTCATCAGCGCTGCCCGCGAGGTGGAAACCGTCCGAAAAGCGCTGCGGGGCGGTATTGTCCACTACCTCATCAAGCCCTTCTCACAGACGGATCTCCAGGAACGCCTGGAGCATTACCGCAACGCCTATCAGAGCCTGGATTCGTCAAAGGATGTGGCGGAGCAGTCTGACGTCAACCGGGTTTTTGGCCTGGACCGGAGCGAGCGGCCGCTGCCCAAGGGGTGCAGCATCGAAACCCTGAAGCTGGTGGAAGCGGCCCTGCAGGAGGCGGACGGGGACCTCTCGGCCGCCGAGGTTGCCGTCCTGCTGGGCACGTCCAGGGTCAGTGCACGCCGGTACCTGGAGTATTTGTACGACGTCGGCGAACTGGAGGTCCGGCTCAGATACGGAGCGGGACGGCCCGAACGGCGGTACGTCCTCAAGGGAGCCGAGGCGTAGGCCACAGGTTCGACACTCAGCGCTCACCGCCGGAGGTGGGTCCGGGCAGGAACTCCGACGGAAGTTCAGCGACCGGGACCAGGACCATGTCCTGGACCTTCCAGTCCATCCCGATGCAGGCAAGGCGGGCAGCTTCGAGCTGTTCCAGGGTGGGCATCCGGCCTGCTGCCGGGACCACAAACGATTCCACATGGAACACGTGGCCCTCATCCCGGATCCTGGACTGGGCACTCTCGGTCCAGTCCAGGCCGCGAAGGTACTCGTCCAGCCGGCGCCCAATCGGGTGCGGCTCGGCGTCGTCGTACGTGCGGGCCCGTTTGTCCATCAGGGCAGAGACGGCGGCGCGGGTGTTCCGGAAGCCGTCCTGCAGGATGCTGGCGGAGATCAGCAGGGCTGCGGCGTAGTCCGCCCACCACAGGCCAAGGCCGATGCCGGCCACCCCCACCGCGGCGGCAAGAGCGGTCATCCAGTCGGCTTTGTTCATGTCGGCGTCGGCGTACAGGACCTTGTCGTGCAGCTTTTCCGCCAGTTTCATCTTGACCCGGCCCAGATAGATGGGCGGGACGGCGGTGAAGATCATGGCGCCAATCATCAGCCAGCCAAGCCAGATTGTCTGGCCAAAGAAGTCGAAACCGCCGATGGTGGGGTGCTCGTTGCCCAGGAGTCCGATGGCCGAATCCACAATGAGGTAGGCGCCCATCACCGTGAGCGCCACAGCGGCCACCACATGGGCGATCCCGACGGCGCGGTGGTACCCGTAGGGATGTTCCTCGCTGGGGCGCTTGCGGATCACGCGCGCGGCCAGCAGGAAGGCCAACGGCGGCAGGAAGGACAGGACATCCTCCACCCAGGCGGCCTTCATGGCCTGCGAGTTGCCCAGCACGGCGAAGACCAGTGCGGTGGAGACAGCCAGGAAGCCGATGGTGATCCATTCGAACTTCACGGCCCTGCGGAGCGCCTCCCGCTGTTCGTCCGGCAGCTTGGTGTGGCCAAAGCTTGCGGCCCGGCCGTTCTTCACGGTGGTCATTGTGCGGCCCCCGCTTCCTTCAGGAAGCTGTCCAGCTCCAGCAGGAACGCATTCTCACCCATGGGCACCAGCATCACGTGCCTGTGCCGGGAGCCGTGGCCGTCAACGGATTCGGTGTACGGCATGGTCAGGCCGGCATGCGTGGACCAGGGAGTCTTGTCGTCAAGGCCGCCGATCACCAGGTCAAGGTTCCCGCGCTTGAGGTCTTCGGCCAGGACGTACTCCGTGCCGGACACCCAGTCGATCTCCGCTCCCAGCTTCGCGGCGAAGCGCCGCACCAGCTCGGCCTCGCTGCCCTGCACGTCCTCGTCGCTGACGTCGCCGCCGCCTGAGGAGACCTCCACCCAGTCCGCGTTGGAGCTGGCACCAACCCGAAGGGTGCCGTCCGTGACCCGGCCCAGGGTTCCCGACGGATCGGCAGGATAGGCGGTGCCGCAGCCGGTGAGGGCCAGCGCGGAGAACAACGCCAGGGCTGCTGAACTGCGCGGATATCTCATGATGGCCGGCTCCTTCGCGTGCAGGTGTCCATAAACTTCATTAGACAGCCTACTTAGCTTGTTCCAGCGGTTTGGCCAACACAGCGGTTTGGCAGCGCAGTAGTTTGGCTAGCGCAGCAGGGTGTTCACCAGCCGGGCCGCAACCTTCGCCGTGCGGGAGTCGATGTCGAACTCCGGATTTAGCTCGGCGACGTCCAGGTGCAGCAGTTTTCCGCTCGCAGCCACCTGCCGGCAGACGGCGCTGATAACGGCCAGCGGAACACCATAGGCTGCCGGCGCGCTCACGCCGGGGGCCACCGACGCCGGCAGCACGTCAAGGTCGATGGTCAGGTACAGCACATCCACCCGTTCCAGGAACTCCGCCACAAACGCCTGCACGCGCGCTTCCGTGCACTCCTCGTCCAGCAGGTACTGGACACCCAGCCGCTTGGCTGTGCCAAACAATGCCCGGGTATTGTTCGGCTCTGAAATTCCGACGACGGCGTACCGGAATTCGCGCCCCGCGGCGGCTTCTGCTTCGGCCATCTGCAGGAACGGGGTGCCCGAACTGGGCACTGGTTCATCGCGGAGGTCGAAGTGGGCATCCAGGTTCAGGATGCCAAGCCTCTGGCCGCCGCGGACGGCCTCGGATCCGGCGAGTCCCAGATAACTGGCGAAAGCTGTCTCGTGTCCGCCGCCCAGAACTACGGTGAGGCGGCCGGCGTCGAGCATGGCAGCTATTGCCAGCCCCGCACGTGCCTGGCCGGCCTCCAGGGCGCCGTTCCGGACCTCCATGTCGCCGGCGTCGGACACGGTGCGGTCCAGGTGGAAGGCCAGCGGGCCCAGGGCGCCGCGGATTGCGGCCGGGGCCAGTGCCGCGCCGGGGCGGCCCTTGTTCCGCCGGACGCCTTCGTCGCTGGCAAACCCCAGAAGCACGGCCGGGCGCTCCGGCCCACCCGCCTGGGGGCTGGACGGCGTTGCCGGGAAGGGTTCACCGGGTGCCAGCGGCGAAACTGCCTGCCACCAGCGCCGGTGCTCCCCGCCGTCGCCGTCGAACCTCCCGCTCCAGGGCCGGGGTGGGACGTCAGCAGTGAGTGCGGGAAATGGCATAATCCAAGCTCACCGCATACCTGGGGCAAAAGCGAGCGGCGCCGCCGTGGCGGTGTCTGGAATTCCGGAAATGCGTACCGGAACCGGCGGGCTTACCCTGTGGGCCGTGGCCCTAACTATTGTGCATCGTCAGGCGCCGGGGGATTCTGGGGAGGGCAATCCCGCCCACGGGCCATCACCCGCCGGAGACCAGACAGGCCGGAGCAGCACCATGTTTGAAGCCCCCAGTATCCTGTTCGCGGCAGCCGGAGCCGCCGTCTTTGTCGCCGCAATCCTCCCCAAGATCCTGCTCAACGTCCCGTTCTCGATGCCCATGGTGTTCCTGGGCGCCGGGATGGTGGCCTTCGCCCTGATTCCCACACTGCCCGATCCGGATCCTGTCCTGCATGGCGATTTCACCACCCACCTGGCGGAAATCTGCGTCATCATCTCCCTGATGGGTGCGGGGCTGGCCATCGACCGGCCGTTCGGCCGCACCAACTGGGCCACTACCTGGCGGCTTCTGGCGATCGCCATGCCGCTGTGCATTGTTGTCCTGACGCTGCTGGGCCTCTGGTTCCTGGGACTGGGGCTGGGAGCTGCCCTGCTGGTCGCTTCAAGCCTGGCACCCACGGACCCCGTACTGGCATCCGAGGTGCAGGTGGGCGAACCGGCCGACGAACCCGACGATGCGGACAAGGAGGACGAGGTCCGGTTCGGCCTGACATCCGAGGCCGGCCTGAACGACGGCCTTGCCTTCCCGTTTGTGTACCTGGCCATAGCCATCAGCATCGCGGGAGCGTCGCCGTCGGAGTGGTTGCCGGCCTGGTTGGGGATCGATGTGGTGTGGCGGCTGACCATCGGGGTGGTGCTGGGCTGGGGTATCGGGAAACTGCTGGCGCTGTTGTTCTTCACGGCGCGGAAGGAAAGCATCCGTCTCTCAAACCATTCGGAAGGGTTCGTTGCCCTGGCCGCAACGTTCCTTGCTTATGGACTAACGGAAATGATCGAAGGCTACGGGTTTATTGCCGTTTTTGTCTGCGCGGTGACCATCAGGGCTGCCGAGCACACGCATGGCTACCACCGGGTGCTGCACTCCTATGTTGAACAGCTGGAGCGGCTCATGACGGTGGTGATCCTGATCCTGCTGGGCGGCGCAATCGCCCGGGGCCTGCTCGCCGACGTCGGTTGGCCCGAGGTGTTCGTGGCGTTGGCGTTCCTGCTCCTGGTGCGGCCGCTGGCAGGTTGGGTGGGACTGCTGGGCGGCAAGACAGGTCCGCGGGAGCGCATCGCCCTGTCCTTCTTCGGGATCCGCGGGATCGGTTCCCTCTACTACCTTTCCTACGCGCTGGGAAAAGGACAGTTCGCCGGCCAGGCCGAGGAGCTGTGGGGGATCGTCGGGCTGGTGGTTGCACTGTCCATCGTGATCCATGGGGCCACCACGTCGCCGCTGATGAACCGGCTGGACCGGCTTCGCGAACGGCGCGCGCTGGCGGAATCCGGTGACGAGGGGAAGGCGCCCAACACTCCGGTCTGAGGAGCCCTGCGCTACATGCCCAGGGCGGCCTCGATCGGACCCACCGCGAAGAAGAGCAGGAACGCGCCCGCCACCGCCCACATCAGGGGATGGACGTCGCGGACCCTGCCCTGGATGGTGCGGATCAGGACATACGCGATGAAACCCGCGCCCAGGCCGTTGGCGATCGAGTAGGTGAACGGCATCAGTGTGAAGGTCAGGAAGGCCGGGATGGCGATGCCCCAGTCCTGCCAGTCGATCTTCCCCACCTGGGACACCATCATGAAACCGACCACCACCAGGGCCGGCGCCACAGCCTCGAACGGGACCAGGTTGATCAGCGGGGTGAAGAACATCGCCACGAGGAACAACAGGCCTGTGACGATGGAGGCGATGCCGGTCCGGGCTCCTTCGCCGATGCCGGCCCCGGCCTCCACGTAGATCTGGTTGGAGGACACGGAGGCCCCGCCGCCCACTATCGCGCCGAGGGCGTCCACCTGCAGAACGCGGTCAACATCGGGGATGTTTCCGTGCTCGTCCACCGTCCCGGCCTCGTTGGCAAGCCCCACCATGGTGCCCATCGCGTCGAAGAAGATGCTCAGCAGGATGACAAACGCCAGCAGCGTGGCGGCCACAAAGCCCAGGTGCTCAAACGCGCCGAACGGGTTGGCCTTTCCGATCAGGGACAGGTCAGGCGCTGCCCACTCCGAAAAGGTGGGCGCTACCAGGGACCAGCCCTGCGGGTTGAACGGTTTGCCCGGAGCGACGCTGGGGCCGATGTGCAGGGTCGTTTCAAGAATGACGGCGATGACGGTGGAGGTGATGATGCCAATCAGGATGGCACCCTTCACCTTCCGGACCACCAGGCCGAGTGTAAGGATCAGGCCGAACACAAACACGGCGGTAGGCCAGCCCAGCAGTTTCCCGTCGAAGCCCAGGCCCACGGGGACGGTAGTTCCGGCGACGTCCGGGATGCGGCGGACGAACCCGGCGTTGACCAGCCCGATCAGGGCGATGAACAGGCCAATGCCCACCACGATGGCCGTCTTGAGGCCATCCGGCACCGCCTTAAACACCGCGGTCCGGAAACCGGTCAGGACCAGGATCAGCATGGTCACCCCGGAGATCACCACCAGGCCCATCATGTCCGGCCATGTGAGGCCCGGGTTGGTGGCCACGGTGACAGCCACGAAGGCATTGACGCCGAGCCCTGTGGCCAGGGCGAAGGGGTGCTTGGCCCAGGCTCCCATCAGGATGGTGAGGACGCCGGCCACAAATGCTGTCACGGCGGCCACCGCGGGGAAACCGAGGGAGTTGCCGCTGGAATCGGCGCCGGAGAGGATCAGCGGGTTCAGCACCACGATGTAGCTCATGGCAAAGAAGGTGGCGAAGCCGCCGCGGACCTCGCGGGAGAGGTTGGACCCGCGTTCGGTGATCCTGAAATACCGGTCCAGGGCAGAGCCTTGCTTAAGCATTAGTCCTCCGGGGCAGTCTGTGGGGATACCTGAATCCTATGGGCCGTCCGGAAGAATGCCCGCCAAACTCGCCTAGTCTGTAAGGAAGCCAACACAAAGGGAGCAGTCCAGACATGCGTTCCATCCGCCATTTGCTGAGCCTTGCGCTCGGGATCTTTTTCGCCGCCGCCATCCTGGGGGTTGCGGGCCCGGCCAGCGCGCACGACGCCGCTGAATCCAGCACCCCGGCCCAGGGCGCAACGGTGGCCGCACCGCCGGAAAAGGTCTCCGTGACGTTCAACAGGAACCCTTTGGCCATCGGCTCGCAGTTCTCCGTGAAGGATTCCACGGGGACTGAGTGGGCGGAAGGCGCCGTCGAGATCGTGGACAACGTGGTCAGCCAGAAGCTCAGGGGCGGCGCGCCGGCGGGGGCATACACGGTCACATGGCGGGTGGTCAGCTCCGATTCACACCCCATCGAGGGGACGTTCGGCTTTACGGCCACCGCTGCGGCTGCGGGGGCTGCGCCCTCCGCTTCGGCAACAACGGGTTCGACGGCGGCTGGTTCAGGAGCAGCGGGGGCGACGACGGCCGCAGCCGTTCCCGGCATGGGCACCCCGCAGCCCGGGGTCACCTCGCCCGGTGAGCCTGCGGCTGACGCCTCGGAGCCGTTTCCGTGGAGCCTGGTGGTTTTTGCCGCCGTGGCCATCGGGCTGCTCGTAGCAATCGCGGTCACGGCAAGGCGCAGGCTCATGGGCGGCAGGGAAGAAGAGGACGTTGAGGAGCCCACGCTGAGGTAGCCGGGCTGGGCTGGTTTGTCTGCGCTGGTTTGTCTGGGCTGGTTTGCCTGTGTTGTCTGGGCTTGCTAGCCCGGGACGATGGCGAAGCTTCCGGTCAGGATGGTGGGAGCGCTCTCCGGATAGACCTTGGACGAGATAGCCTGGCCCACCGTTTTGGCCTGGCGCAGCACTTCCTTGGGAGAGGGCGTAATGAGCTCGCCTACGCCCACCAGATAGATGCCGATGGCGCGCATCGCGGCAATCAGGTTGTGCCCCACAGTGATGCCGAAGTCGCTCAGCATGCGCCGCAGCTGGCTGTGCGCGCACCGGGTCAGCACAATGTGTTCAGCCACCAGGATGCCGTTGGGAGTGTGGACCTCCCACTGCCGCGAGCGGCCATCCGTGGCCGGGTTGTCCTGCGGGCCGTGCACCATGGTCAGCTTGACCGCGCGGATGGTGCTGCGGACGTCCATGTTGTGGCTGGCCGCGTAGTTGCGCAGGTGCCGAAGGATTTCGTTCCGTTCCCGCAGGGAATCGGAGTCTGCAGCATCACAGCGCTGCAGCGAAGCTGTGTTGGCCGGCTGCCCGGCGCCCAGGATGTCGAGTCCGTCCACAACGATGGAGTCCACGCCCCGCCGGCGCAGCTCTGCGGCCACGGCCAGGCCGGAAAGGCCCGTGCCAATGATCACAGTGGTGGTCTGTTCGGTCCCGCCAATCAAAGGCATGCTTGACACTACAGTTTTCCTCCTTCGAAGCTTCCGGCTTACGCAGGCGTCGTCGCCCTGCACGCGTTCCGTTACCCCCAAAGTGCGGTCGCAGTACCTGGCCCGGGCCTGCCTTGACACGGCACATCCCGGACCAACAATGCCTCGAAGACTACAGAACATTTATTGACATGGATAGCCCAAACCCAAACATTCCGAAAGGAATGTTTGCGCTCACCATTTTGTCCAAAGGCTGTGGATAACTGTTGCCGCTGCAGCCTTGCGCATGCTTGCTAAGTGTCTGCGGACCGAGAATAGTGAGAAGTGGAGGCGGGCTTTCCTGATCTGGCGCGTGGCGGCCGGACGGGTGCGGGTGGAACGGGCTGCTTCTGGCAGAATAGCCGCAATATCAGGCAGTATCGCGAGGAGGCGGCCCAATGGGCGCAGAAGAGATGCATCCGGACCCGGAGCGGGACGGCGGTGCCAGTTCTGCTCCGCAAGGGATTGTTGTGGGCGTGGACGGATCGGACCACGGCCAGTGCGCCCTTGTCTGGGCGGCACGCGAGGCGGAGCGCCGCCGTCGGCCCCTTCATATCGTGACCGCATATTCGGTGCCGATCTTCGCAGCGTCCGGACTGGACGGCGGCTACGCCACGGTGGATGACTCGGTCATCCGTGAAGGCGCCGAAGCCATCGTCAAGCAGGCCCTGGACAAAGTGGCCGGCTATAACATCGACGTCGATGCCTCGGTTGAGAACGGTGACGCGGCCGGGGTGCTGCTGGGGCTGTCCGAAACCGCCGAGCTCCTCGTTTTCGGAACCCGAGGCAGGGGTGGCTTTGTAGGGCGGCTTCTCGGTTCGGTCAGCAGCGCCCTGCCGGCCCACGCCAAGTGCCCCACCGTGACTGTCCCGCTGATCTGCGCCGACCGTCTCGGCGAAACCACCGAGGACAGGCGGATCAAGGCCGAGCAGGCCAAATCCGGGCACCAGCGCGTCGAGAACGTTGTGGTGGTGGGCGTAGACGGTTCCGAGCAGGCCCGCGTGGCAGTCCTGGAGGCTGCGGCCCAGGCCGAAAGGCTGGGAGCAACCCTGCGGGTCATTTGCGCGGTGCCGCAGTACAGCGGTTCGCTCGCCTGGGTGCCGGCGCCGATGGACCGCAAAGCGCTTTTTGCGGACATCCAGGTACAGCTGGATGCCGGCATGGCCTGGCTCAAAAGCCACTATCCCCACCTCCCCATCGAGTCCGTGCTGAAGGATGGTTCCCCCGTGGAGGTGCTGGTGGAGGAAAGCCGGCATGTCGAACTCGTGGTGGTGGGAACCCGTGGCCGCGGCGGCTTCGCCGGCATGCTCCTGGGTTCCACGTCGGATGGAGTTCTCCACCACGCCAAGGGCCCCATCCTGGTGGTGCCGGACCGGGAGGACCCACGGCTGGCGGACAGGGCCAGCTTCGGTCCCATCCTCGGCGCGGCTTAACGTCCAGCCTTCCAATCTGGAGGCGTGCAGATGCCGGATATCACTGGTGCAGCACCTCGCGGTTCCCAGGCAGCAACCAGGGAAGTGCGGCAGCCGGAGAGCGGAGCGCCGGACGGAAAGCTCGTTCTGGACCTCAGGCAGGTCCATGCCGGACTGGTGCCCCTGGTGGGCGGCAAGGCAGCCAACCTCGGCGAGCTGATAACCGGCGGCTTGCCTGTCCCGGACGGCTTCTGCCTGACCACCGACGCCTACCGGCTGGCAACCATGCCCTCGCCGGCCAAAGGATCCGGGCCAGCCACGGAATCCGGATCAGCCACGGAATCCGCGCACCGTGGAGTGGAAAGCCTTGACGACGTCCTCGGCGCACTGAGGTCCACGGACCCGGCGAGCCTAGCGGAGTTGGCGGACCTGGCCGGCAGGGCGCGGCAGATCATCGGACGGGTAAGTATTCCGGCCGAGGTGGCTGCAGCGGTGACCCAGGCCTACGCGGAACTGGGGGAGGACGTCCCGGTGGCCGTCAGGTCCTCGGCCACAGCAGAAGACCTTCCGTCCGCCAGCTTTGCCGGCCAGCAGGACACGTACCTCAACGTGGTGGGGGCCGACGCCGTCCTGACGGCCGTGCGCGACTGCTGGGCTTCGCTCTGGACCGACAGGGCTGTCAGCTACCGGGCCAGCAGGGGGATCGACCCCGCATCCGTGGCGCTCGCCGCCGTCGTCCAAAAAATGGTGGACGCCGCTGCCGCTGGTGTGATGTTCACGGCCAATCCAGTCACCGGGCGGCGGCAGCAGACCGTCATCGATGCCAGCCCGGGTCTGGGGGAAGCTGTGGTGTCCGGTGCCGTTAACCCGGACCACTATGTGGTGGATCCGCTGGAGGGAAGGGTGTTGGAGCGTCGGGTCGGGGATAAACGGTTGATGGTCAGGCCACTGCCCGGTGGCGGGACAGAGAGCGTGCAGTTGCCGGACTCCGGCGCTCCCTGCCTCACCTACGGACAGGCGGCCGAGCTGGCTGCCCTTGGCCTGCGCGTGGAGGGGCTTTTCGGTTCGCCGCAGGACATCGAATGGGCCATCGATCACGCCGGCCGGCTGTGGCTGACCCAGTCACGGCCCATCACCACCCTGTACCCGGTGCCGGAGCGGGCCACCGCCGCCGCGGGTGCGCGCGTCTATCTCTGCTTCAGCCTGGCCCAGGGCCTCACCCGCCCTATCACCCCCATGGGCTTGGCGGCCGTCCGGCTCATTGCCTCCTCCGTGGCGCGGGCAGCGAAATTCGACGTGACGGAGCCGCACCGCGGGCCATCCCCGTACGCGGAAGCCGGCCAGCGCATCTACTTCGACCTGACAACGGTGGCCCGGAGCACCACCGGCCGGCGAATTGTTCCCCGGGTCTTCGACGTGATGGAAGCCCGTTCCGCGGTGCTGCTGCGCCGGGTCTTCGAGGACCCCAGGTTTTCGGTGACCCGCAGGACACCGTTAGGCCTGCTGCGCCATGTTGTGCCTGCGGCGGCGCATGCCCGCGCTCCTGAAACCCTGCTCCGTGCCCTGTTCCGGCCGCAGGCGGCGCTCCGGCGGCTGAACCGGTTTACCCGTGAGTTCAATGACTCGCTGCAGCTCAACCGTGATGCCACCCCGGCGGAACGCCTGGACCATGCCGAGCGGCTCCTTGGCACGCGCCTTTTCACGATTGTGCCGGCCGTCCTTCCGCTGCCCGCACTGGGATTCGCCATGCTGGCCGTGGCAGGGAAACTGCTGGGCGGCGCAAACAGCGGATGGGACCAGCTCCAGCAGGTGCTCCGCGGGCTGCCCAACAACGTGACCACCGAGATGGACCTGGAACTGTGGCGGCTCGCCACCGTCATCAGGGACGACGCCGAATCCGCTGCTGCCGTAAGAGGGCTGGAACCGGCGGCCTTGGCCAGCCAGTTCGGCGCGGGGCAGCTCCCGGCAGTCCTGCAGGCGGGGCTGGTACGTTTCCTGGGCCGTTACGGGCACCGCGCCGTGGCCGAGATCGACGTCGGGATGCCCCGCTGGTCCGATGTTCCCACGCACATCCTTGGAGTCCTGGCCAACTACCTTCGCCTCGATGACCCAGGCATGGCTCCGGATGTTCAGTTCGCCAAGGCGGAAGAAGAAGCAGACGCGCACGTGGCACGCCTCGTGTCCCTGGCGCGCAACCGCGGACGCCTCCGCGGTGCCATGGTGCAGGCCGCCCTGCGGCGGACCCGGCTCTTCGCCGGGCTGCGCGAGCTGCCAAAAAACCAGATCGTGATGGGCCTGGCCGAAGTACGGACGCAGCTGCAGCAGGTGGGGGCGGCCCTGGCCGCTGCCGGCGCCATCGCAGATCCGGAGGACATCTTTTTCCTTGATTTCGAGGAGGCGCGGGAAGGGCTTGGACAGGGTGCGGGAAGTAATTCGGCGGGAAGCCCTTCAACAGGGAACACTGACCTGCGCGAACTCGTCCAGGCACGGAAGGAGGCATATGAGCGTGAGCTCGAACGGCGCCATGTGCCGCGGCTGTTGCTCTCGGACGGAACTGAACCGGAGGCGCTGCCAGGCCCGGATGTGCTGCCTGGTTCACAACAGACACCCGGAACCCTTAGCGGCAGCCCCGCCTCGGCGGGAACAGCAACGGCAGCAGCGCGAGTCATCCTGGATCCGATCGGGGCGCATCTGGAACCCGGCGAGATCCTGGTGGCGCCTTCAACAGATCCCGGCTGGACCCCATTGTTCCTCACCGCCGGCGGCCTGGTCATGGAGATGGGCGGCCCCAACTCCCACGGTGCTGTGGTGGCGCGGGAGTACGGCATCCCCGCGGTGGTCGGTGTTGCAGACGCCACCATCCGGATCTCCACCGGACAGAGAATAACGGTCGACGGCGGTGCCGGGACCGTGGTGCCTGAATAACCTTGGCTGGCCGGCGTCAGCAGGGGCAGGCACGGCAAAAAGGGGTGTGGACGGCCAGCGTCAGGCGTACCCTGAATCTATGGGCTGCAAGGACGAAGCGGGGCCAAGATGAGCCGTGCCTGGCTGCGGTGGATGCCAGCCGCAGCAGTACCTGCTGTGATTGCCGCTGGTGTGCTGGCGGGGTCCATTCCGGCGCGGGCCGGTGACCCCCTCCCCGAGAAGACTCCCGCGCAGGTCCTTGCCCTGGTGGCCGGGCACACCACCAAGACTTTCTCCGGAACAGTGGAACAGACCTCTGACCTGGGCCTGCCTGAACTCCCGGCGCCAGGACCCACCTCTGGACCGGCCTCCGCGGGAGGGGCAGCCTCAGCCCTGGAGCTTTTGACCGGCCAGCACACAGCCCGAATTTTTATGGACGGACCGGCTAAAGTGCGGATCCAACTGGTGGACCGGCTGGCTGAACGGGACCTGATCCGGCGGGACAGCGACGTTTGGTTCTACTCCTCCAAGGACAACACCGCAGCCCACCTCACGCTGCCCGCGAAGGCCAGTGACCTGCCGCTGCCGCAGCCTGAAGCCCCGGTGCCGCCCACTCCGGACGAGCTGGCCAGCAGGCTCCTGGCCGCAGCCGATCCTTCCACTGAAGTGACGGTGGGACCGGACGTTGAGGTTGCCGGCCGCGCTGCCTACAACCTGGTGCTTGAGCCGCGGACCGAAGGAACCCTGGTGGGCAGTGCCGCCATCGCGGTGGACAGCGAAACGGGCATGCCGCTGAGGGTTTCGGTAACGGCGCGGGGCCAGGCAGAGCCGGCCTTCCAGAGCGGTTTCGCGAGCCTGTCGTTGGAGCCGCCGGACGATTCGCGGTTCAGCTTTGTTCCACCGCCGGGGGCCACGGTCAAGGAGCTCCAGCCGCCGGCCCCGGGCATGCACTGGCCGTCCACGCCAGCCATCCCGGGATCTCCGGGCACGACCACCCCCGGCCAGGTTGAGCCGGATCAGGTTGAGCCCGGCCAGGTTGAGCCGCAGCCGGCCCCGCCCCTGCCCGGCGACGTCCCGGCCGTCCCGCCGAGCCCAGCGGACAAACTGCCGCCGGACCAGCCTCCCGCGGACCAGCTTCCGCCGGAGCTTCAGGACGGGCAGGTCCCGCCTGACAAGCCCAGCTGGGACAGAAAGGCCATGCCCCGGCCGTCCGTGACCGGCAGCGGCTGGGAGACAGTGATTGGTATCCCGGCCGCAATGGGCGGGCAGGGGTCAGTCCTGAGTGAGTCACTGCTGAATGATCCGCTCCTGGCCCAGGCCGCCGTCGTCGTTCCCGGGGGACGGTTGCTGTCCACCGCCCTGGTTAACGTCCTGTTCACCGACGACGGACGCGTCTTCGTGGGGATGGTTCCGTCCGAGAGGCTGCAAGCCGCCGCCGGCGCAGTGGCCCCGTGACGGGCTCCGGCGCCGCCGCTGTGACGGGCGTTCAGGAGAACGGGACGTCGGGACTGACCATTGAAACTAAGGGCCTGAGTAAGAGGTTCGGCCACCAATTGGCCGTTGATTCGGTGGATCTGGCGGTGCCGCACGGCTCGGTGTTTGGGTTCCTGGGGCCCAACGGGTCAGGAAAGACCACCACCATCCGCATGATGCTGGGCCTTGCGGCGGCCTCGGCCGGTACAGTCAGCGTGCTTGGCCTGGAGATGCCGGGCCGCCTCCACGACGTCCTTCCGCGAGTAGGCGCACTCGTGGAAGGCCCTGCTTTTTATCCCTTCCTGTCAGGTGCCGCCAATCTTCACAGGCTTGACGCCGCCAGCCGGCATGCTGCGCCGGCCACGCGTAAAGCGAGGGTCCAGAATGCCTTGGAGCGGGTGGGCCTGGCCCACGCGGCCGGGAAAAGGGTGCAC